>NZ_JBBDHD010000083.1:0-31136 GCF_044129415.1 Streptomyces racemochromogenes | reverse complement strand
CCCCCCCCCCCCCCCCCCCCCCCCCCCCCCCCCCCCCCCCCCCCCCCCCCCCCCCCCCCCCCCCCCCCCCCCCCGGGCCCCCCCCCCCCCCCCCCCCCCCCCCCCCCCCCCCCGGTGCTGCACCCCCGCGCCCCCGTGCGCCCGGGGGTCAGTGCTCGCGCGGGGCGGGCACCACGCGCTCGACCTCCGGCTGCACCGTCAGGAGTTGGCGCATGGCGCTCTCGGCGGCCGTAGCGTCACCGGCGGCGAGGGCCTCGACCATCCGCGCGTGGTGCGCCACGCACGTCTCGCTGGGGCGGTCGCAGGAGGTGACGGGGCTGCCCGAGACCTGGAGGGCGGCCGAGACGATCCCCGACAGGTGCTCCAGCATGCGGTTGCCGGCGACCTGGATCAGCAGGGCGTGGAACTCGTTGTCGGCGCGGGCGAAGGTGATCGCGTCACCCTGCCCGAGGGCGTGGCCCATGATCTCGACCATGTCGGAGAGGCGCTGCTGGACGTCCGGGCGGCCGTGACCGGCTGCGAGGCGGGCGGCCAGGGGCTCGATGGTCCAGCGGAGCTCGTTGAGCTCGCGGCGCTGATCGTCGCGCTGGGGCCCGAAGGCGCGCCATTCGATGATGTCGGGGTCGAGGAGGTTCCAGTCGGCGACCGGACGGACCCGGGTGCCCACGTTGGGGCGGGCGCTGACGAGGCCCTTGGCCTCCAGGACCCGCAGTGACTCGCGGACGACGGTGCGGGAGACCTCGAAGCGCTGGCCGATCTCCTCGGGGACCAGCGGCCGGTCCGCGCCGAGATCGCCGGAGACGATCATCTGGCCGAGCTGCTGGACGAGTTGGCCGTGCAGCCCGCGGCCGCGGCTGCCGGCCGCGCGGCGGCCGACGCGGCTCAACTCGACGTCGGCGCCGTCCCAGTGCGGCGGGCCGACCCGGTCGGTGCCGGAGGCCTCCGCATAGGGGTAGCGGTCGAGTTCGCCCGGGCCGGCGAGGCCGGTGTCGGCATGGCGGGCGGCGGTCATCATGGTGTGCGCAAGGGTACTCACGAATCCTTTGTCGGCCGTGCCTCCACCACCCTTGAGGTCTTTGGTGAAAAGCACACGAAAGGGTGATCGGTGCCACCTACGCAATTGACGACTTATCGTAAAGAACCGGGCGTTTTGCGGGGAGTTGCGGTCTGCTTCGCCTGATGGGGCGCGAAGCGGACTTCTCCGGTCTCGCCGGGGACGCCTACCGCACCGGAACGATCACCAACGGACCCGACCGCGCAGTCCTGTGAACCCATAGGCGCACAACAGGACCATCAACGACAACGCCAGCGCGGCCCCGACGGGTTGGGCCATCACCCGGAAGGCCCCCAGCACGTAGGGGTCGACGCCCGCCGGCCACGGCGCCGAGGCCAGGCCGCGCAGCCGGCCGGCGAACCCGGTCGCCGGATACGCGGAGGGCCCCTCCAGCACCTTGCGCACCAGCGGTACCACCATCACCGGGACGGCGAGCACGGCGGCCAGTCCGGCCGAGGCGAAACGGAACACCGCGGAGGCGAGCACCCCGGCCCAGGCGCAGCCGGCCAGCAACCCCACCCAACTCGCGGCGGGCGCGGCCCACTCCGCCCAGGTGCCCAGCGGGGCGCGGCCGAAGACGAGCCGGAGGGCGGCGGCGTCCGCGGCGGCGGCGAGGGCACCGAGCAGCAGGGCCAGGGCGCCGCAGACGCCGAGCTTGGCGGTGAGCAGGCCGAGGCGGCGCGGGACGGTGCCCCGGTCGGCGGCGAGGGCGGGGTAGCGGTACTCCTCACCGAAGGCGAGGGCGCCGAGCAGTCCCGCCCCGAGGGCGGCGGGGGGCAGCGGGACCAGATCCGGCCAGGCCGCGAGCACCCGGTCGCGGGGGGTGTGGCCGGCCCGGGCGAGGACCAGCGCGGTGAGCACGGAGACGGCGACAACAAGGGCGGCGGTGAGGAAGGGCGTGGCCGTGCCGAAGACGCGGCGCAGTTCGTAGCGCAGGGGACGCAGCGGCCCGCCCACACGGCGCACCTCCGAGACGGGGGGCACGGAGCGGGCGTGCGGGGGGCGCGCACCGGGCCCGGGACGGCCCTCGGCCTGCGGGCCGGCACCGGGGGCGGGCCAGGACACGGCCGGGGAGGACGGCTCGGCGCGGAGTCCCGCACCGGCGGCGGGGGCGGAGCGCGGGTCCTGGCGGTGGTCGGAGGGCACGGGGACGGCGGTGTCGGGGCCGCCGGCGGCGCCCGCCCCGGCCCGGACCGGGGCCGCGGCCTCGATCCGGACCTCTGCCTTGACCGTGCCGCCGGCCCCGGTGCGGGCCTGCGGTACGGGAGGGACGGGGGCTCCGGAGTCACCGGTCTCGTCGGCGAGCTGGTGGACCAGGACGCCGTGCCGGAACGCCGCCTCGCCGACTTCGGCGCAGTTGCTGCCGTACACCGAGAGCCGGCTGCCGCTCTCCTCGACGATCTCCACGGTGCGCTGCGCGGCCCGGGCCTCGCGGCCCAGTACGTCGGCGAGCCGGGCGGCGTGCGGGGTGCGCACGGCGACGCGCGGGCGCAGCCGGGTGCGGGCGAAATCCGCGGCTTCCTGGTCGGCGACGAGGCGGCCGGAGGCGATGGAGACGACCCGGTCCGCGCTGCGGGCGGCCTCCTTCGCGTCGGCGGTGGTGAACAGCACGGCCCCGCCGAGGGAGGCGTGGCCGCGCAGGAGGCCGTGCAGCCAGGCGCGCTCGCGGGGCTGGAGACCCGCGGCCGGCTCGTCGAGGAGAAGGGTGCAGGGGTCGGCGAGCAGGGCTGCGGCGAGCCCGACGCGGCGGTCCATGCCGGCCGAGAGCGAGCCGAGCCGCTGGTCGCGCAGGCCGGCGATGCCGACGACCTCCATCATGGTGTCCGCCCGGGAGGCCGGGACGCCGGCGGCGGCACACAGCATGCGCAGCTGGCCCCGGACCGTCCTCGCAGGATGCCCGGGGACATCGCCGAGCAGCACGCCGACCTCACGGCCGGGATGGGGAATCCGGTGCAGCGGGCGGCCGCGGAAGTACGTGATGCCGCGGCCCGGTTCGAGTTCGAGCATCAGCCGCAGGGCGGTGGTCTTGCCCGAACCCGGCTCTCCGAGCAGGGCGGTCACGGCCCCGGGGCGGGCCTCGAAGGTGAGGTCCTCCACGAGGGGCGGCAGATCTCGGCGGGGTGTGCTGGTGAGTCCGATGGCCTGGAGCATCGCTTCTCTCGCAGGGTGTGGGACCGCTCGGCGGCAGGGTGGGTACCGCATGCAAGATAACGCGATATGTCCGATTTTCTTTGCAGCCGCTCCGGGACGCGGCGGCTCTTGCCGCCGTCCGGGGCGTCACGGCCCGCGGCCGCGTGACCGGCCCCGCCGCTCGGGTTCGGGCCCCCGGCGGGGACGGCGTCTGCGACGGCGGGTCAGACCTCCGGTCGCAGCATCGGCGGGTTGAGCAGGGTCGCCCCGCCGGCCCTGAACAGCTGTGCGGGCCTGCCGCCCTGACGGGTGGTCGTCCCGCCGGCGGGCACCAGGAACCCGGGGGTCCCGGTGACCTTGCGGTGGAAGTTGCGCGGGTCGAGCGCCACGCCCCACACGGCCTCGTACACCCGGCGCAGCTCGCCGACGGTGAACTCGGGCGGACAGAAGGCGGTGGCCAGCGAGGAGTACTCGATCTTCGAGCGGGCCCGCTCGACGCCGTCGGCCAGGATCCGCGCGTGGTCGAAGGCCAGAACCGTGGCGCTCCGGTCGGAACCCTCCAGGAGTTCGTCGACGGGGGCCCAGCGGGCGCTGTTCGCGTCGCCGCCCGCGCGTGGTGCGGGGAGGTCGGGGGCGAGCACCAGGTGTGCCACGCTGACCACCCGCATCCGGGGATCGCGCTGCGGATCCCCGTAGGTGGCGAGCTGTTCGAGGTGGGCGCCGTTGTCCACGCCGGGAGCGGACGGGTCGTGCGCGCACAGCCCGGTCTCCTCGGCGAGCTCCCTGGCCGCGGCCGCGCCGAGGTCCTCGTCCCCGCGGACGAAGCCGCCGGGCAGCGCCCAGCGCCCCTGGAACGGCTGCTCTCCCCGTCGTACGACCAGCGCGCAGAGCGCGTGGCGTCGCACGGTGAGCACGACCAGGTCGACGGTGACGGCGAAGGGCGGGAAGGCCGACGGGTCGTAGGGAGACATGCCGCGATCATAGTCGTCTGCCTGACGATAAACAGCGCTTTCGTGATCCCGAGGACGGTGATCTGGAACCCAGTCCGCACCCTCGCGCCCAGGCGGGCCCGCCGTCCGGGACGTCCCTCACCCTCCCAGTTGGAGCCCATCGGCGGCCTCCTCCACCATGCCGACGCCGAGACGGCTGATCCGGACGGTGAACGGCTCTCCCGCCACGCGCAGCCCCGCCAGGCGCAGGGCTCCGAGGGGGGCGCCCGCGCGGGGGGTCACGGCGACCGTCGAGGCCGGGGCATCCGGGCGGATGCCCGCGAGGGCGGTCAGGGCGTGGATCCCCGCGGCGGCGGCCACCGCCGCCGGGCGGCAGGCCGCCGGGTGCGGGAGCGGGGCGCTGCCCGCGGTGCGCTGCTCGGCGGCGTACATCTCCGGCAGCCGATAGCCGAAGGCCTCCGCCGCGTCCAGCAGGCCCCGCAGCAGCCCCGCGGCCTCCTTGTCGTGGCCTGCCTGGGCCAGTCCGGCCACCGCGACGGCGCTCTCGTGGGCCCGGACGGCGCCCGAGCGGTGGCCGAAGGGGTTGTGTCCCGGTTCCCGGGCCGCCATGCTCCGCAGCCCCCATCCGGAATCCATCGAGGGGGCGCCGAGCAGCCGGGCGAGCTGTTCGGTGCGGACGCGGTCCAGCAGGCCGGGGGCGAGACGCCCGCCGCCCAGCAGGCCGGTGTCCAGCAGGTGCGCCGCCGCCCCCGTGAGCCGGGCCAGCGGGCGGCCGTCGGGATGCAGGGCCGCGGCGGGGCGGCCCCCGTCCGGCCCGTCGATCCAGAACCGGTCCCGGAACCTCTCGCGCAGGGCGGCCGCCCATTCCCGCCACTCCGCGGCTCCGGCCCGCCCGCACCCGTCGAGCAGGTCGGCGCCGAGCAGCGCGGCCCGGTGAGCGTGGGCCTGGGTCTCGCAGCGCCGCGGTCCCGGATCGGGGTCGGCGAGGAACCCGTCTTCCCCGAGCGCCCCCCGCAGCCAGTCGAGGCAACGCTCGGCGGCCGGCAGGAGCCGGGCCACCTCCTCCTCGGGCAGACCCCACCGGCGGGCCTCGGCGAGCACCGCCGGGAAGCCGAGGGTGGCCTCGGTACCGGTGCAGCCGGGCGGCAGCTGCGGTCCGGCGGCGCGCAGCGGTCCGGGGATCTTTCCGCCCCCGGGGCCCCGCCCGGCGGTCTGGGAGCGGGCCAGGGTCCACAGCGTGGCGGCGGCGAGCCCGGTGCCGAGGGGCAGTGCCATCCGTGCGGCCCAGAGCGACTCCGCCGGGGCCAGTCCGAGCCGCCAGGGCACTCCCGCCGCGGCGAAGGCGTCACCGGGCTCGGCGGGGTCCCGCAGGAGCAGTGCGCCCAGATCGTCGATGCTGGTCCGCAGCCAGGCCTCGGCCCTGGGGTCGTCGCCCTCGGCGCGGGCCCCGGCGAGCGGGTTCGCGACCTGCCCCGCGGGGGCCCGCGCGATGCGGTCCCGGCTGGTCCTCAGCTCGATGGTGCGGGACTCCCCCGGGCCGAGTTCGAACTCCCAGCGCAGCAGCCCTGCGGTGGCGAGGGCGTCGTCGGGGGCCGGTTCGGCGGTGGTGACGGCCAGGGCCTCCTCCGTGCTCCAGCGCAGCCCCGCGGCGTGCACCCCGGCGGCGAGCTCGGGCCCGGCACGGCCGGCCGCCACCGCGGCCAGCTCCGCCAGGTCCGTGCCCAGCGACACCTCCACGGGCAGGCGCAGCGGCCGGGCGGCGAAGCTGCGCACGGTGATGCGCTCGGTGCCGTCCGCGTGCCGGATCCGCTCGACACCGAGGTCGGGGTCGGGGCCCGGCTCGACTCCGGTACGGACGGTGGCGGTGAAGGCGGCGCGGTCCGCGCCGAGGCTGCGCCCCTGGACGGAGACCGGGTCCCGCCCCGCGACGCGCAGCACGCAGCGGGACAGCAGCCGCCGACCGGACCGGTAGATCCCCTCGATGCCCTGTCCGGTCAGCTGGCCGTGCTCGGGTGAGATGACCAGGCCGGGCGCGGAGACGCAGATGAGGGCCCCGTGCACCGGCGGCAGCTCCGCCCGCCGTCCGCCACCTGCCGCTGGCGGCGGGCCTCCGGGCCCGCCGGGTCCCAGCGGCGGTCTCCCCACCGCTCCCTCGGCCGCCCTTCTTGGGGCCGGTCCGGCGCTCGTGGGCCCGGGGGCGGCCGTCGCCGGACCGGCCCCGGGGGCTCGTCCGGCTTCCTCCGGCCGCTCCTGCGGGCTCCCCGCCGGATATCCCGGCGGACGCGCGCCGGGAACGCCTCCGGTCCCGGGTGGGGGGTCCGACGTGGGGCGGGAGGGCGGAAGGGTTCCGGGCGGGCCGGTGTCGGGTGCGTGGGGAGCCATGGGTCGCCTTGTCTGCGCTCCGGCCGGTGCGGCTGGGCGGCGGCGCGGCCGGACCTCCACCGCCCACCGGCTGAACGCCCCCGCCCCCGCTCTGGTCACGGGCCCCGGGGGCGGTGGCCCGCAGCGCGCGGCCCGCGGACGGCGCACGGCCGCGCCCACCGCGTTCCGCAGCCGCCTCGGGAAGCCGCCCGGTGAGGATGCCTGACGGGCGTTCACTGCCCCCTCCCCTCGGTGCGGCGGGCGGGGCGGCGGCGCTGTGCGCTCCGGCGGCCGGGCGGGCGGGTGGTGGCGGCGGTCCGCTTTCGGCGGGGTTCGCGGCGCCTGCGTTCCTCCCGCAGGCACTGCCGCAGCCCTTCGGGGTCGATGCCCTCGTTGCAGGCGTGGTGGAGCAACTGGGCGAAGCGGTATTCGGAGTCCGCCCGGAGGGCCAGGCCGAGGGCGATCCGTGCGGTCGGCTCGTCCCCGCTGGACCAGGAGACCCAGCCGGCGAGGGTGAGCGGGGCCGCCGCGTGCTCCCCGTAGGCTCCGACGCAGCGCCGGGCCAGGGCCCGCCACAGCCGCAGGGCCGGCGCGGCCTCGTCGCCCTCCATCCACTCGGCGGCGATGTCGCGGATCTCCCGGTCCTGGAGGCCGAGGATCACGGCGGCGGCCTCGTCGTGGCCGAGCAGCGCGTCGTCCCAGTCGTCCGCGCGGGGGCCGCCCTCGGCGGGCGGGGCGAGGGTAAGCCGCCGCATGAGGGTGCGGGCCAGGCCGAGCGTCTGCGCGCCGACCTCCTCGCGGGTCTCCCCGTCGAGGATCCGCGGCACCAGGTCCACGGCGGCCCGCTCCAGGGCCTCCTCCTGTTCGGCGGCCCAGGCTCCGCCGAGGGGTGCCATCCGCTTCTCGATCTCCTTCAGGGAGCCGCGGACCTGGAGCCCGGCGAAGGTGGCGGCCGCGGCCATCACCGACGTGCCGGACGGGGAAAGCGGGGTCCCTTCGGCGGGGCAGCAGTCGGCCTCGGGGCAGACGTACGACCAGTAGCGGCCCCCGGAGAGGCACAGAGCCTCCAGGACCGGTACGTCCAGGGCGCCGCATGCGGTCCGCAGCCGCTGGGCGAGCGGCCGCAGCCGGGTCATGACCCGCTGGGCGCTCTCCCCGCCGACGGGGTCCTGGCAGAGGAAGACCACGATCCCGTCGGGCTTGTCCCCGCGCCGCTCGCTGCCCTTGATCAGGCACTCGGCGACCTGGCGGGCGGTGTCCTCCCACTCGGCGGGGGAGGCGGGGATCCCCACGCGGAGCCGGCCGCCGAAGCGGCCGCACGCGCCGTGGACGGCGGCCAGGACGAGGGAGTCGGTGGGGTGGAAGCCGAGCATGTAGGGCAGCGCGTCGGCCAGTTCGGCCGGGCTGCGCAGGGTGATCTGGGGTTCGGAGGGACCTCCGGCGGGGCTGATGGACGGCCGGCCGGACGGCTTGCGGGATTCGTGGTTCGTCGTCATGGCTCAAAGGTCCCGTGCGTGATCCGATCCGGAAACCCCTGTGGATAACTCGTACCGCATTCAACATCCACAGGCCGGGGTGCGCATTGGCGCGATGTCGGAGGCATCGGGTTGCATGGGGGCATGAACGCAGACCTGAGGTCCTCCGCCGATTCCGTACTCGCCCGCCTCGTGGGCGACCCCACGGGCACCGCACGGCTGCGCGAGGACCAGTGGCGGGCGATCGAGGCCCTCGTCGCGCACAAGCGGCGGGCCCTGGTCGTCCAGCGCACGGGCTGGGGCAAGTCCGCGGTCTACTTCGTCGCCACCTCCCTGCTGCGGGCGGCCGGCGCCGGACCGACGGTGATCGTCTCCCCGCTGCTCGCGCTGATGCGCAACCAGGTCGAGGCCGCCGCACGCGCCGGCATCCACGCGCGCACCATCAACTCCGCCAACCCCGAGGAGTGGGAGGGCATCCAGGCCGAGGTCGCCGCGGGCACGGTCGACGTCCTCCTCGTCAGTCCCGAACGCCTCAACAACCCCGAGTTCCGTGACCAGGTACTGCCCAAACTGTCCGCCGCGACCGGACTGCTCGTGGTCGACGAAGCCCACTGCATCTCCGACTGGGGACACGACTTCCGCCCCGACTACCGCCGACTGCGCACCATGCTGGCCGACCTCCCCCCGGGCGTCCCGGTCCTGGCGACCACCGCCACGGCCAACGCCCGCGTGACGGCCGACGTCGCCGAACAGCTCGGCACCGGAGCCGGCACGGACGCCCTGGTGCTGCGCGGCCCCCTCGACCGCGAGAGCCTGAGCCTGGCCGTCCTGACCCTGCCCGACGCCGCCCACCGCCTGGCCTGGCTCGCCGACCACCTCGGCGAACTGCCCGGTTCCGGGATCATCTACACCCTGACGGTGGCCGCCGCGGAAGAGGTCACCGCCTACCTGCGCCACCGGGGGCACACCGTCTCCTCGTACACGGGCAAGACGGAGAACGCCGACCGCGAGCAGGCGGAGAACGACCTCCAGGCGAACCGCGTCAAGGCCCTCGTGGCCACCTCCGCCCTCGGCATGGGCTTCGACAAGCCCGACCTGGGCTTCGTGGTGCACCTGGGTTCCCCCTCCTCCCCCATCGCCTACTACCAGCAGGTCGGCCGTGCCGGCCGTGGCGTCGAGCACGCCGAGGTACTGCTGCTCCCCGGCCGCGAGGACGAGGCGATCTGGCAGTACTTCGCCTCCGTCGCCTTCCCGCCGGAGGAGCAGGTCCGCCGCACGCTGGACGTCCTGTCGCAGGCCGGCCGCCCGCTGTCGCTGCCCGCCCTGGAGCCCCTGGTCGACCTGCGGCGCACCCGGCTGGAGACGATGCTCAAGGTGCTCGACGTGGACGGCGCGGTCCACCGGGTCAAGGGCGGCTGGACCGCCACCGGCGAACCCTGGACCTACGACGCCGAGCGGTACGCGTGGGTGGCCCGGCAGCGGGCCGCCGAACAGCAGGCGATGCGCGACTACGCGGCCTCCGACGGATGCCGGATGGAGTTCCTTCGCCGCCAGCTCGACGACGAGGAGGCAGCGCCCTGCGGCCGCTGCGACAACTGCGCCGGCGCCCGCTTCACCGCGGCGGTCTCCTCCGCCTCGCTGGACACCGCCCGGGGAGAACTGGGCCGCCCCGGGGTGGAATTGGAACCGCGCCGGATGTGGCCGACCGGCCTCGCGGCGGTGGGCGTCGACCTCAAGGGCCGGATCCCGGCCGGCGAACAGGCCGCCCCGGGCCGGGCGCTGGGCCGGCTCTCCGACATCGGCTGGGGCAACCGGCTGCGGCCGATCCTCGCCCCCCAGGCACCGGACCAGCCGGTTCCGGACGACGTGGCACAGGCCGTGGTGGCCGTTCTGGCCGACTGGGCCCGGGGGCCGGGCGGCTGGGCCTCGGGCGCCGAGGACGCCCCCGCCCGGCCCGTGGGTGTGGTCGCGCTGCCCTCGCGCAGCCGGCCGCAGCTCGTCGGCTCGCTGGCCGCGCGGATCGCCGAGGTCGGTCGGATTCCTCTGCTCGGCACCCTGGAGTACACCGACCGGGCCCCGGAGTTCGGACTGCCGTCCTCCAACAGCGCGCAGCGGGTCCGGGGGCTCCACCAGGCCTTGACCGTGCCGCCCGGCCTGGCGGCGAGCCTGTCCGAGGTCCCCGGTCCGGTGTTCCTGGTCGACGACCGCGCGGAGAGCGGCTGGACCCTCGCCGTGGCCGCCCGGCTGCTGCGGCGAGCGGGGGTGAGAGGGGTGTTTCCGCTGGTGCTCGCGCTCCAGCCGTAGTGGAATGAGTCATCTCCGGCGTGGCGGGGCAAGGATATGAACGGCATACCGGCGAATTCCGGTCCGCGTCCTCAAATGCTCATTGCCCCACCGTCGCGGGCCACGCGAGAATCGGGGGAGCTCCCGCTCGGCTCGTCGGCACTCTCCTGGGCCGCGCTGCGGCGCGCCCACACCTCAGCCGTGCCCGCTCGCGGGCGTGTACCCGAAGGGAGGACCGTGACCTTCGGATTCGCCCCGCCCGCGACCGCGTCCTTGACAACGGCCACCGGTGGCGCCAGTCGGCACGGCCGACTGCTGGAACCCTCCGAATGGACCGCCGCGGGGGTTCCCCTGCTGCGCAATCCGCGTGAGGTGGTCAGCGGTCTGCACTCCCGGCACAGCCCGGGGCCGTCGACCGCCGTCATAGCCGTCCTCGGTCCCGAGGAACGTCTCGTCGCCAGCGCCTCGTTCACGCAGCGCTCGGCCTCGGCCGACGGCTGGGAGTACCGCAACGCCCTGCTCTCCCGGCTGCGCCGGGTCATCCCGCACGACCTGCGGCGGCGGACCCCGGTCCGTACGGCGGTACTGATGTACTGCCGCGACGGCGACGAGCGGTGGACCGAGGAGGACGGCGCCTGGATGTGGGGCCTGCGGGACGCCTGCACCCTGCACGGGCTGCGCTGCGGGGCGTACATCACTCTGACCCGCGGGGGCTGGCAGGTACTCGGTGAAGGCCGGGGCGGTCGGCATCCGAGCGCGGATTCCCGGCCGGAGCGCCTCGGCTCCCTGACCGAGATGGCGACGCTGCCCCTGAGCACCGCCGGTGGCGCGGTCGAGCCCCTGCGCCGGGCGGCCGCCCGCTAGGCGGGGTCCGGCCCGCGGCCTCGCCCGTCGGGCGGGACGCGGCCCAGGCCCGCACGGCCGTACTCCCGCGGTAGGGAGGTACGGCTGCTCGGGCCTCGGACCTCAGCGGGGCCGCCGTCCGGCCCGCCCCGCCCCTCGCCCGTGTGGGACACGGGGCGTCAGACGCCCGCGCCCAGCACGGAGTTGATCTGCTTCGCATCACCGCAGACGACGAGCAGCGCACCCGCCCGCGCGAACGCGACCGGCAGTGCGTCCGCGGTCGTACCGGCCGGTCCGCCGTTGGCCGCGAAGACCACGACAGGACGGCCGGCGGCACGCTTCACGTGCGCCGCGTCCGCGTAGAAGACGTCGTCCCCGGCGTCGTGCTGGGCCCAGTAGGAGGCCTCGCCGAAGGACAGCTCGTGCGCGGCCCACGGGTGCGGGTCGCCGGTGGTGATCACCAGGATGTCACCGGGCGCGCGCCCGGTGTCGAGCAGCAGGTCCACGGCCTCCTCGGCCGCGTCCAGCGCACCCTCGGGGGAGGCCGGGATCAGCTGGACCTGCGGCACCGCGGCCGAGACGGACGGTGCGGCGGGGGCTGCGGGGGCGGGTCCGGAACCGGCTTCCGCCGCACGCTGTGCGGGCGGGGCGGGGCGGACGGGACCGGGGCGTCCGGGCCGGGGCACGGCGACGGGACGCGGACCAGGTACGGGGCGGGGGGTCTGCGCGGTGCGGCTCGCGGCCGGCGTGACGCGGGGACCCTGGGCACTCTCGTGAATCTGAGGCTCCTCGATGGCGGGGGTGAGAGGCATGAGTTGATGTCTATCAAACACCGGTACGAAACGTACCGGTGGGTGGCACGTGGGTGCGATCAGAAATCGAAGCCGAGTTGGCCTCCGTTTTCCAGCTCCATGGCTTCCTCGCTGCGGCGCACCTTCTTCAAGTGCCGCCACTGGGGCAGCGCGTCGAGGTACGACCACGAGAGCCGGTGGTACATGGTCGGCCCGCGCTCCTCCAGCGCCGCGCGGTGCACGGGCGAGGGGTAACCGGCGTTGGCGGCGAAGGCGAAGTCCGCCGTCCCGTCGCCCGGTTCGCCCAGCGCGGCCATCATCCGGTCGCGCTGGACCTTGGCGATCACCGAGGCGGCGGCGACGGCGATGCACGACTGGTCGCCCTTGATCACCGTGCGGACCTGCCAGGGCCGTCCGAGGTAGTCGTGCTTGCCGTCGAGGATCACGGCGTCGGGGCGCACCGGCAGGGCGTCCAGCGCGCGCACCGCCGCGAGCCGCAGTGCGGCCGTCATCCCCAGTTCGTCGATCTCCTCCGGGGAGGCGTGCCCGAGGGCGTGGGCGGTGACCCAGCCCTGGAGGACGTCGAACAGTTCGTCGCGCCGCCTGGGCGTGAGCAGTTTGGAGTCGGTGAGCCCCTCGGGCGGCCGGCGCAAGCCGGTGATCGCCGCGCACACGGTGACGGGACCGGCCCAGGCCCCTCGTCCGACCTCGTCGACCCCGGCGATGACCTTGGCGCCGGTGGTTGCACGGAGGGAGCGCTCGACGGTGTGGGTGGGTGCTTCGTACGGCATGGCGCCAGCAAGGTTACGCCGCCCCGGGCCGCCTGCACACCCCGGCCCGCGGCAAGGGCGCGCACCGACCACCACCCACCCCATCCCTTCGCTACCGCACACCTCGACGGCGGGCGACAACCGGGCGGGGGCATTCGCAGGATCAGCGGATTCGTGACGTCCGGATCAATACCGCACCAGCGGTTCCCCTCGGTAACGACATCGGGAACGTCCGGCTCACCGGCCGGCGCGCCCCCTCCCGTGCGACCTCACGGCAGGGGCCGCCCCACGCGTGGTCGCATTCGTGAAGCACCACGCACGGCACCGGACCGGGTTCTCCGACCGGCGCTCGCCTAGGCGGGCGTCTCCGGCAGCCAGGCCGGGAGGGCCTCGGTGCGGCCCAGCCAGGCCTGCGGCAGCGCGGCGTCCCCGCGCGCGCCCAGGATCCCGCCGACGATCGCGCAGGTGGTGTCCACGTCCCCGCCGACCTGCGCGGTGGTCCAGAAGGCCCGCTCGAAGTCGTCCAGCGCCCGCGCCGCCGACCACAGGGCGAAGGGCACCGTGTCGTGGGCACTCGTACGCCGGCCGCAGCCGAGGACGGCCGCGACGGTGTTGGCGTCGCCGTAGTCCAGCATGTCCCGCGCCCGGCGGACACCTGCGCCCACGGCGCTGCGCGGCACCAGGGCGATCACCCCGTCCAGCAGTTCCTCGGCGCTCGGCACGCCGGCGGGGGCCGCCGCCAGCGCGGCCGCGGCGGCGACGGCCATCGCCCCGCACACCGCCTCCCGGTGCTGGTGGGTGGTGTAGGCGGAGATCTCCGCCTGGTGGGTGGCCTGCTCGGGGTCCTCCGCGTACCAGGCGCCCAGCGGTGCGATCCGCATCGCTGCGCCGTTGCCCCAGGAGCCCTGCCCGTTGAAGAGCTCGGCGGCCAGGGTGCGCCAGTCCTCCCCCTCGCGGACCAGGCGCAGCATCCGGTTCACGGCGGGGCCGTAGCCCCGGTCGAAGTCGTGGTGCTCGGCGAACGAGGCCGCCAGCGCGTCCTGGTCGATGCGCCCGTGCGCGGCGAGCACGGCCACCACCGAACAGGCCATCTCGGTGTCGTCGGTCCACTGCCACGGCCCGCTGCCGGCCGGCAGCTCGCGCCGCTTGAGCAGCGGGTAGTTCACGGGGACGAAGTACTGGGAGCCCAGGGCGTCCCCCAGGGCCAGCCCGCGGAGGCTGGACAGGGCGCGTGCATAGCGCCGTTCGGAAGCGGAATCAGCGGTCATCGCGCGCCACTTTAGCCGTCCAGGTCATAAGGCTCGGGTGTGGTCCACCGCTCAAACGGGCGGTCCATCCGGTACCGGCCGTCGGGCCCCGGCGTCAGCACCCGGAATTCGCCGTTGCCCGGGTTGGACAGGGCCTCGAACTCGGCCACCGACCAGTGGAACCAGCGCATGCAGAACAACCGCATCGTCAGGCCGTGCGTGACCAGCAGGACGTTCTCGGGGTGGTCGGGTGCCTCGAAGCTGCGGTAGAGGCTCTCCAGGAAGGCGCCTACCCGGTCGTAGACGTCGGCGCCGGACTCGCCCTGGGCGAAGCGGTAGAAGAAGTGCCCGTAGGCGTCTCGGTAGGCCTTCTGGAGCTTGACGTCGTCGCGGTCCTGCCAGTTCCCCCAGTCCTGCTCGCGCAGCCGGGGCTCCTCGCGCATCCGCACCCGTGCGGGATTCAGGCGCAGCTCGCGGAAGGTCTGGAGGGTCCTGCGGTACGGGGAGACGTACGCGCTGATGTGCTCGTCGCCGAAGAGCTCGCGCAGCCGGACCCCGGCCTCGGCGGCCTGCTCGCGGCCGGCAGGGGTCAGGCGCAGGGCGTGGTCGGGCTCGCGCTCGTACACCGTGTCATCGATGTTTCCCTCCGATTCCCCGTGCCGGACGAGGACGATGCGCCGTGGTCGAACCATGTGCCGACCCTATGCGGACCCCGGGGCGCGTACGCCCCGGGCACGCCGGGCGCCGGGAGCCGTTCGTCATACGGTCATACCGTCCAGCTCGGTTCGAGGTCCACGACGTCCCCCGTGAGGGCCTCGACGTCGGCCTCGGTCTGGGCGCGCAGCGAGAGCCGCTCGACCCGTTCCTGCCGGTACTTGCCGTGTTCGGCGGCGGCCCGCCACATGGACAGCACCAGGAACTCCCGGCCCGGCGCCTCACCGAAAAGCCCCCGGATCATCCCGGGTGATCCGGCCATGGCGGGGTTCCAGACCTTCTCCTGCATCAGCGCGAAGTGCTCCACGCGGCCCTCCCGGACGCGGGTGTGCGCGACCCGGACCACGTCGGCGTCGCTGAAGCGCGGCTCGAAGCCGGTCTTCACGTCGAAGCGGTACTCGAAGAGCGTGGCCCGCGCGTCGGTGTAGGTACCGGTTTGCGCGGCAGCCAGTCTGTCGTGGGAGCGGGCCATGAAGGAGTCGTAGAAGGAACGGCTCTCCCAGAACGCGAAGACGTGCGCGACCCCCGGCCGGCCTCTGCTCCAGCCGCCGCCCTGCCCCCGGAACCCGGGTTCGCCGGGCAGCCCCGCCCACTTGCGCTGCCCGCGCTCGAACCCGCGTCGGTCCGTCACCGTGCAGCGAATCCACTTGACCAGCACCGCGCCATCGTACGGGCCCGGGCCCGGCCCCGGTCAGTACTCGGAGCGGTGGATCCGTACCAGTTCGGCCGCATCCCGCTCGGGCAGCCGAAGGCCGAACTCCCGGTCGAGCAGGGCGATCAGCCCGTCGGGGGCGACGGGCTCCCGTTCGGTCCTCCCGTCGGGGTACAGACGCATCAGCTCGCGGTCCACGAGGGTCGTGCGGACGGCGTCGCCCGGGAGCTGTACGACGGTCTTCCCGATGAAGGCGGAGCGGGGATGGCTGGAGCTGTAGTGGTTGAGGACGACGTAGTCGACGGGGAGGTAGCGCTGCGGCGAGAAGGAGTAGAGGTCCCGCCACGCGTCGTCGCGGCGGATGCGCAGGACGAGGATCCCCTGCTCCTCCTCGTGGACGGCGAACGTCCACGGCCCCTGGGGCACCTCGGCCCCCGGCCGTCCGAGCGGAACGGGTTCGCGCGGCCCCTGGTAGCCGAATCCGGCGTCGCAGAGCCACGGTTCGCCGTCGACGGTGACGACGAGCACCGCGTGCGTCACCGGCGTCACGGCGTCCGCGCGGGTGCGGTTGCGGGCGCCGCGCCCGGTGACCTCGAAGCCGATCCGTTCCAGGGCGGCGGCCAGCAGCGAGTTCTGCTCGTAGCAGTAGCCTCCGCGGCGGCCGTGCACGAGCTTGGCCTCCAGGGCCTTGATCTCCAGCTCGACGGGGCGACCGAGCAGGACGTCCAGGCTTTCGAAGGGGATGGCGGCGGTGTGGGCGCGTTGCACCTCGTACAACGTCGGCAGGTCGGGCCGGAGTTCCCGGGCGTCCCGCCCGATTCCGATCCGGGCCAGGTACGCGTCCAGATCCAGCGCGTCACCGTTCCACATGCCCATCCGCTCCCCCGCCGCGACGTCCCGGGCCCACGACGCCCGCAGACCCCGCCCCATGATCACCACCGCCCGCCCTCCACGCCACCCCGCATCCACCCGCCGTACCGCGAACGCCGAAGAGGGCGCCGACCGGGGGGTCGGCGCCCTCTTCAGATGGCGTCAGGCGTCAGCTGTCAGCTGCAGCCGCTGGTGGAGCCGCAGCCCTCGCAGATGTAGCAGGAGCCGGCGCGCTGCATCTTGGTACCGCAGGAGAAGCAGAGCGGGGCGTCGGCGGAGACGCCCATCTGCATCTCGACCAGCTCGGCGTTGCTGTGCGCCGTCTTCGGGGCCGGGACCGGGACGACCGCCACCGGCTTGGCCACGGGGGCGACGGGCGCCGACTGGGCGAGGGTCTCGGTGTCGAGCTCCTCGTCGTCGAGCGGCTCGTAGGAGCCGGTGTCGAGGTGGCGCTGGCGCTCCTCGGCGGAGTGGATGCCGAGGGCCGAGCGGGTCTCGAAGGGCAGGAAGTCCAGCGCGACGCGGCGGAAGATGTAGTCGACGATCGACTGCGCCATCCGCACGTCCGGGTCGTCCGTCATACCGGCCGGCTCGAAGCGCATGTTGGTGAACTTCGCGACGTACGTCTCCAGCGGGACGCCGTACTGCAGACCGACCGAGACGGCGATCGAGAAGGCGTCCATCATGCCCGCGAGGGTCGAACCCTGCTTGGACATCTTCAGGAAGACCTCGCCCAGGCCGTCGTCCGGGTAGGAGTTGGCCGTCATGTAGCCCTCGGCGCCACCGACCGTGAAGGAGGTGGTGATCCCCGGGCGGCCCTTGGGCAGGCGCTTGCGGACCGGGCGGTACTCGATGACCTTCTCGACCGCCGTGCGGATGGTCTCCTCGGCCTTCTCGGTGACCTCGGCCTTCTCCTCCTCCTTCTTCTTGGCGGAGAGGGGCTGGCCGACCTTGCAGTTGTCGCGGTAGATCGCGAGCGCCTTGACGCCGAGCTTCCACGCCTCGAAGTAGATCTCCTCGATCTCCTCGACGGTCGCCGTCTCCGGCATGTTGACCGTCTTCGAGATCGCGCCGGAGATCCAGGGCTGGATCGCGGCCATCATGCGGACGTGGCCCATCGGGGAGATGGAGCGCTCGCCCATCGCGCAGTCGAAGACCTCGTAGTGCTCGGCCTTCAGACCCGGGGCGTCGACGACATTGCCGTGCTCGGCGATGTGGGAGACGATCGCCTCGATCTGCTCCTCCTGGTAGCCCAGGCGGCGCAGGGCCTGCGGGACGGTGCCGTTGACGATCTGCATCGAGCCGCCGCCGACGAGCTTCTTGAACTTGACCAGGGCCAGGTCCGGCTCGACACCGGTGGTGTCGCAGGACATCGCGAGACCGATGGTGCCGGTCGGCGCGAGGACGGAGGCCTGGGAGTTGCGGAAGCCGTTCTTCTCGCCGAGGCGCAGGACGTCCTGCCAGGCCTCGGTGGCCGCGGCCCAGATCGCGTTGTCCAGGTCCTCGGTGCGCGGCGCGACGGCGTTGGCGTCGGCGTGCTGCTTCATGACGCGCTTGTGCGAGTCGGCGTTGCGGGCGTAGCCGTCGTACGGGCCGACGATGGCGGCCAGCTCGGCGGAGCGCTTGTACGCGGTACCGGTCATCAGCGAGGTGATGGAGGCGGCGAGGGTGCGGCCGCCGTCCGAGTCGTACGCGTGGCCGGTGGCCATCAGCAGGGCGCCGAGGTTGGCGTAGCCGATGCCCAGCTGGCGGAAGGCGCGGGTGTTCTCACCGATCTTCTGCGTCGGGAAGTCCGCGAAGCAGATGGAGATGTCCATCGCGGTGATGACGAGCTCGACAACCTTGGCGAAGCGCTCGGCGTCGAAGGACTGGTTGCCCTTGCCGTCGTCGTTGAGGAACTTCATCAGGTTCAGCGAGGCGAGGTTGCAGGACGTGTTGTCCAGGTGCATGTACTCGCTGCACGGGTTGGACGCGGTGATGCGGCCGGACTCGGGGCAGGTGTGCCAGTGGTTGATCACACCGTCGTACTGGATGCCCGGGTCGGCGCAGGCCCACGCGGCCTCGGCGAGCTTGCGGAAGAGGGCCTTGGCGTCGACCTTCTCGATGACCTCGCCGGTCATGCGGGCGCGCAGGCCGAACTCGGTGCCGTTCTCGACGGCCGTCATGAACTCGTCGTTCACGCGGACGGAGTTGTTGGCGTTCTGGTACTGGACGGACGTGATGTCGTCGCCGCCCAGGTCCATGTCGAAGCCCGCGTCGCGCAGGGCGCGGATCTTCTCCTCCTCCTTCACCTTGGTGGCGATGAAGTCCTCGACGTCCGGGTGGTCCACGTCCAGGACGACCATCTTGGCCGCGCGGCGGGTGGCGCCGCCCGACTTGATCGTTCCGGCGGACGCGTCGGCGCCGCGCATGAAGGAGACGGGGCCGGAGGCGTTGCCGCCGGAGGACAGGAGCTCCTTGGAGGAGCGGATGCGGGAGAGGTTCAGGCCGGCACCGGAGCCGCCCTTGAAGATCATGCCCTCTTCCTTGTACCAGTCGAGGATCGACTCCATGGAGTCGTCGACGGACAGGATGAAGCAGGCGGAGACCTGCTGCGGCTGGGGCGTGCCGACGTTGAACCACACCGGGGAGTTGAAGCTGAAGATCTGGTGCAGGAGGGCGTAGGTCAGCTCGTGCTCGAAGATCTCCGCGTCGGCGGGGGACGCGAAGTAGTCGTAGTCCTCGCCGGCCTTCGTGTACGTCTTCACGATGCGGTCGATGAGCTGCTTGAGGCCGGTCTCGCGCTGCGGCGTGCCGACGGCGCCCCGGAAGTACTTGCTGGTGACGATGTTGACCGCGTTCACCGACCAGAAGTCGGGGAACTCGACGCCGCGCTGCTCGAAGTTCACCGAACCGTCGCGCCAGTTCGTCATGACGACGTCACGGAGCTCCCAGTTCACCTCGTCGTACGGGTGCACGCCGGGGGTGGTGTGGATGCGCTCGATCCGCAGGCCGCCCTTGGCGGCCTTGGTCCCCTTGGTGCGGGAACCACGTGCCGAGCTGCTCGCCGTCTCTGTCATGCCGCCTGCCTCCCATATGCGGGCAAAAACGCCCTAAAGTGCCAGCGATATTCCGCGGCACAATGCTGTGTCTTGTATCTACGAATCTCGCCCTGCCGGCCGGCCGGACCGCACTGCGCTGCGGCCCCGTCCGGTCAGTCGGCAGCGGAGGCGGGCACGGGGACGACCGGGGGGGTCCCTCCGGGCTCGCACTCATGGGGATGAGGCCGCGGCTCGCGAAGTTCCGCGATGGCGGTCTCGAAGTCTTCAAGGGTGTCGAAAGCTTTGTACACGGACGCGAACCGCAGGTACGCGACCAGGTCGAGCTCCTGCAACGGGCCGAGTATGGCCAGACCCACGTCATGGGTGGTCAGCTCGGCGCTCCCGGTGGCGCGCACCGCCTCCTCGACCCGCTGGCCGAGCTTGGCGAGGGCGTCCTCGGTGACCGGCCGCCCCTGGCACGCCTTGCGGACGCCAGAGATGACCTTGGTGCGGCTGAAGGGTTCGGTGACCCCGCTTCGCTTGATCACCATCAGCGAGGCCGTCTCCACCGTCGTGAAGCGACGGGAGCAGTCGGGGCACTGGCGGCGTCGGCGGATCGACGTTCCGTCGTCGGTGGTGCGGCTGTCGACGACGCGGCTGTCGGGGTGCCTGCAGAAGGGGCAGTGCATGGTTCCCTCACCCTCCTCTTGGCACGACTGAATCACTCCACGGAGCCCCTCGGCGACAGAGAGCCAGTCTCTGCCGGGGGCTTGGGAAGCAGCCACAAGCATATGCGATCCCGGAGGTTCGAGCAGACCGTGGACCACAACTTGTGGGTTGTGACGCTCATCCAACCACTAGATCTTGCGTTGGGGAGGATTTGCATCCCTACGCGTGTCGCGGCGCCCGATGGCCGGATTTCAAGGGTTTCGGTGCCAGACTGGGCACGGACCCGGGCGGTGGCGATCCAACCGGGAAGGGTACCGTAAGCAGCAGACGCGGTTCCGAATCCGCGTTCGGACGACGGGTCGGCCACACGCCCCGGGACCGCCGCTCCGGCCGGCCATCCACACCGGTCGGCCATACACCCACCGCTCTGACCCAGGTGGGCGATCCCCGATTTTTCACTCGAACGTGTGTTTGGCGCAACCTTTCGAAAGCAACTACCGTTGTCCAGCTAGGGAGAACATTTCGAGAGGGGCCGACGTGACCACCACCGCAGACAGTGCCACCATCACTGCCCAGAACCGCTCCCAGAGCCCGAGCCGACTTGAGCCGGTGCATGCCATGAACGACGCGAGTCAGAACCCGGAGGCGGAGGCCGCCGTACGCCCCGCACGCTCGCTGCCGGGACGGCCTCCAGGCATCCGCGCCGACAGCTCGGGGCTCACGGACCGGCAGCGGAGGGTCATCGAGGTCATCCGGGACTCCGTGCAGCGCCGCGGCTACCCGCCGTCGATGCGCGAGATCGGCCAGGCCGTCGGCCTCTCCAGCACCTCCTCCGTCGCCCACCAGCTGATGGCCCTGGAGCGCAAGGGCTTCCTGCGCCGCGACCCGCACCGTCCCCGCGCCTACGAGGTCCGCGGCTCGGACCAGCCCAGCTCGCAGCCCACGGACACCACCGGCAAGCCCGCCGCCTCCTACGTTCCCCTGGTCGGCCGGATCGCGGCCGGCGGCCCGATCCTCGCCGAGGAGTCGGTCGAGGACGTGTTCCCGCTCCCCCGCCAGCTCGTCGGCGACGGTGAGCTCTTCGTCCTCAAGGTCGTCGGCGACTCGATGATCGAGGCGGCCATCTGCGACGGCGACTGGGTCACCGTCCGTCGCCAGCCGGTCGCGGAGAACGGTGACATCGTCGCCGCGATGCTGGACGGCGAGGCCACGGTCAAGCGGTTCAAGCGCGAGGACGGCCATGTCTGGCTGCTCCCGCACAACGCCGCCTACCAGCCGATCCCCGGCGACGAAGCGACCATCCTCGGCAAGGTGGTAGCGGTACTGCGCCGCGTCTGACCCCTCGCCCCTCAGCCAGCTCCGGGACCCTCTGCGCCGGTCCCGGAGCTGTTGTATGCCCGCCGCACGACGTGCGCCGGACGGGCGGCGCGGCCAGGGTCGTACTTGCCGTCTACTTCCCGTCGGCCTGCGCGCTCGCGTCGATCGCGGCCAGCGAGCGGCGGACCTGGTTGCGGTCCGTGGTGTACCAGAAGTCCGGCAGTGAGGCCCGCAGGAAGCTCCCGTACCGGGCCGTCGCCAGTCGGGGGTCGAGGACCGCGACCACGCCCCGGTCCCCGGAGGCCCGTACGAGCCGGCCGGCGCCCTGGGCCATCAGCAAGGCGGCGTGCGTGGCGGCGACCGCCATGAAGCCGTTGCCGCCGCTCTCCTCGACGGACTTCTGTCGCGCGCTCATCAACGGGTCGTCCGGCCGCGGGAACGGGATCCGGTCCATGATCACCAGCTGGCAGCTGGGGCCGGGCACGTCCACGCCCTGCCAGAGGGAGAGGGTCCCGAACAGGCAGGTGCGCGGGTCGGCGGCGAAGGACTTGATCAGCTCGCCCAGCGTCTCCTCGCCCTGGAGCAGGATCGGGTTGTCGAGCCGCCCGCGCAGCTCCTCGGCGGCCGCCTTGGCACCGCGCATGGAGGAGAAGAGGCCGAGGGTGCGGCCGCCCGCCGCTTCGATCAGTTCCGCCAGCTCGTCCATCATGTCGCCGCGGGTGCCTTCCCGGCCGGGGGTGGCCAGGTGCTTGGCGACGTAGAGGATGCCCTGCTTGGGGTAGTCGAACGGGGAGCCCACGTCCAGGCCGCTCCAGACCGGTACGCCCTCCCCCTCGACTCCTTCCGGGGAGAGGCCGAGTGAGGCCGCGACCCCGTTGAAGTCCCCGCCGAGCTTGAGCGTGGCGGAGGTGAGGACCACCGAACGGTCCTCGAACAGCTTCTCGCGCAGCAGCCCCGACACCGACAGCGGCGCGACCCGGAGGGTGGCACCGAAGCGGTCGTGGCGCTCGTACCAGACGACGTCGTACTCGGAGCCGATCATGATCCGCTCGGCCACGGCGTGGACGTTCTCCACGGCGGCCAGGGCCTGCTTGCGGACCGCGTCCTCGTCGTGGACGGACTTGTCGCGGGTGGCGCCGATCGCGGAGATCACGTTGCGCGCGGAGTCGCGCAGGGCGGCCAGCGCGTAGCCCAGGTCCTCCGGGATCTGCTCCAGGCGGCCGGGGAGCGCCAGCTCCATCACCCGCTCGAAGGTCTCCGAGGCGGTCTGCAGGAAGTCGGCGGTCTTCTCGTCGACCAGCTTGGCGGCGCGCTTCACTGCCCGGTTGACCTGGCCCGGCGTGAGCTCACCGGTGGCGACGCCGGTGACGCGCGACACCAGCTCGTGGGCCTCGTCCACGATCAGCACCTCGTGCTGCGGCAGGACGGGGGCACCCTCGATGGCGTCGATGGCGAGCAGTGCGTGATTGGTGACGACCACGTCCGCGAGCTTGGCGCGCTCGCGGGCCGCCTCCGCGAAGCATTCGGCGCCGTACGCGCACTTCGTGGCGCCCAGGCATTCGCGGGAGGAGACCGAAACCTGGCTCCAGGCCTTGTCGGAGACGCCCGGGGTCAGGTCGTCGCGGTCCCCGGTCTCGGTCTCGTCGGCCCAGTCGCGCAGGCGCAGCAGGTCCTTGCCGAGCTTGCTGGTCGGTGCGGCCGCCTCGAACTGGTCGAAGAGGCCCTCCTCCTCGTCCTGCGGGGCGCCCTCGTGCAGCCGGTGCAGGCACAGGTAGTTCGACCGGCCCTTGAGCATGGCGAACTGCGGCCGCCGGCGCAGCTGCGGGTGCAGCGCCTCGACCGTGCGCGGCAGGTCGCGCTCGACGAGCTGGCGCTGGAGCGCCAGCGTCGCCGTGGCCACGACGACGCGCTCGCCGTGCGCGAGGGCCGGCACCAGGTAGCCGAGGGACTTGCCGGTGCCGGTGCCGGCCTGGATCAGCCGGTGGGAGTTGTCGTCGATCGCTTCGGCGACGGCTTCGGCCATGGCCACCTGGCCGGGGCGCTCCGTACCGCCGACGGCGGTGACGGCGGCGTGCAGCAGGTCGGGGAGGGAGGGCTTCGTCATAGCAGGACCAACCCTACGGGGCGCCGCCGACAGTGGCGTACCGATCAGGCCTCACGGATGGTGCAGGGGGTTGGGCACGGTGCCGTGGATGACGGCGTGGGGGCGGTGGGGGCGGTCGCGGTATCCGTCCTCGTGGAGCCGGTTGCGGTTGAGGCAGATCCGGTCGATCCGCTCGGTGAGCAGGTCGAACAGCTCGAAGCGGTCCTTGAGGTCGGGGAAGCGTGCCTGGTGGCGGAGGATCTCCGCCCGTACGAGGGACCAGAAGTCGTCCTCGGGGACGCCGAGGCGGTCCTCGCAGAGGGGGGCGAGGTAGCGGAAGACCCCGATGAACAGTCCGGAGTGGATGAACTGGGTGAGGAAGGCGGGCGGCTCGGTGAGCAGGACCGCCCGTACCTCGTCGGGGAGGGTTCGCTGCTCGGGCAGCGGGGTCCGGCTGATGTTCACGTCGTCCACGAAGTCCTTGATCGCGAGGCGGACGGGCACGTCCTGTTCGTCGAAGACCACCACCGTGTTCTCGCCGTGGGGGGAGAACACGGTGCCGTAGCGGTAGAGGAAGTGGAGCAGCGGGGGCAGGAGGGCGGAGAAGAGCCGCTGGAGCCAGGCGGTGGGCGACAGGCCGGAGCGGGCGACGAGCTCGGCGGTGAAGGCGCGGCCGCGCGGGTCGGTGTGGAGGAGGGAGGCCAGGGTCCGGGCGCGCTCGCCGGGGGCGAGGTGGCGGGTCAGGGGTTCGCGCCAGATGGCCCCGAGGAGTTCCTTGTACTGGTAGGGGACCTCGGGGAGCCGGTCGTAGACGGGGTGGCGGACGGTGACGGAGGCGACCTCGCCGAGCAGGATCACCCCGCATTCGTCGCGGAGGAAGGGGTCGGCGTCGCGCAGGGAGTGGATCCAGGCGGTCACGGCCGGGGCGGCCAGGGTGAGCGCGCCGGGCAGGCCCCGCCAGACCATGGTGTTGAAGACGGACAGCGGGAGTTTGACGCTGTGGCGGTCGGGGCGGGTGAGGTTGAGGAAGGTGCGGACGGACTGCTGCGGGAGCCGTTCGTCGGGGTCGGCGGGGAGCGGGACCAGGGTGCCGGAGGCGAGCGCGGGGGCGAAGAGGGGGAGGACGACCTCATCCCACTGCCAGGGGTGGACCGGCAGGTAGAGGTAGCGGAGGGGGTCCAGGCCCCGGTCGCGGAGGGCCTGGTCGAAGGCGGCGCGGGTGGCGGGGTCCAGTTCGGCCGCGTAGAGGCGCGCGGGGTCCTCCAGGCCGGCGCCGCCGCGGTACTCGGCGAGGGAGGTGTGCGCGGCGAGCCAGGGCAGGCGCTGCGGGGTGCGGGCTTCGGGGGCCCAGGCGGCGGCGTCCGCGGCGGACCATCCGAGGCGGCCCTTGTTGGGGACGAGCCAGGGGTGGCCCGTCTGGTGCCCTTCGAGGGCGGCGTGGTCCAGGTCTGCGAGGACGTCGGCGGTGAGGGCGTGGTGGTCGAGGCGGGCGTCGGCGGCGAGAGTGGCGCTGAGCTCGCGGACTAAGTGGCCGAGGGTGGGGCCGTCGAGGCCGAGCAGGGTTCGGGCGCGGACGAGGAAGTCGTACGGGTCCCCGAAGGCGGTCGGGGACCCGGTGGCGGGGGGCGGCGGGGTGAGGGTGATGGTGTCGGGCGCGACCTGCCAGCTGCCGTAGGCGCGGCGGCGGGCGCGGAAGCCGAGGCTGCTGCCGTCGTCGAGGGTCAGGGTCCAGGCGTCGCCGGCGGCCGTCGGAGCCGGGGCGGGGGTGACGATCTCTTCGTACGCGAACTCGGAGAGCATCTTGGCGAGCAGTCGGCGGGCCGCGGCCTCCCAGGTCGGGTCGTTGATCTCGGTTGGTGTGACGGGGTGTTGGGGCGACGGGGGAACGGGGGGCTCCGCGGAGTCGGGGGCGGCGGGGGAATTCTGCACGGGACTCCTCGTCGAGGATCGGGAACTCCTCGCCGGGGCGGGGAGTTTTCGAAGGGAGAGGCGTGAGGAACAGCCTGGGGACGGATTGCGGTCGGCGGCGGCGATCAGAGGAGATTGCGCAGCGACCGCTCCCGGATCATCAGGGCGGCACGCTTCCCGGGGAGTTCGATTTCCGTGGCGTAGCGGAAACCGGCGGTGAGGAAGGCTGATACGGAGGGGGTGTTGCGGATGTCCGGTTCGGCGATGACCCGTGTGCAGCGGGGCCGGTTGTCGAAGACGAGCTCGGTGACGGCGCGCAGCAGCGTGGTCCCCAGGCCCCGGCCGCGGTTCGTGCCGTCTCCGATCAGCAGGTGGATACCCGTGTCGTGGGGGCGCGCCGGGTAGTGGCGGGAGACCGGGTCGAGGTCGGCCCGGTAGATCTCCCAGTAGCTCATCGGGGTGCCGTCGAGGACGCCGAGGCAGGGGATGCTGCGGCCGTCTCCGTCGAGCTGGGCCCGCAGGTGGGCGGCGGTGACGGCGGATGCGCCGGCCAGGTCCCAGTAGGCGGCCACGTCCGGGTCGTTCATCCAGCGGGTGAGGAGCGGGAGGTCCCGTCCGGGCCGCACGGGTTCGAGGCGGAAGGCTCCGGCCGGGGTGGGCAGGGCGCCCCAGCCGGCGGGTGAGTCGAGGAGGTCCGCCTCGGCGAGCAGGGGCAACAGGCCGACGGCGAAACGGTGTTCGCCGGTCTCGTGAGGGACGGTCCCGTGGCGGGTGGGGCCGGTGGCGGGGCTGGTGGTCGTCTCGGTTGGGGGCATCGGGCTCTTCTCCGTGTCGGTGGGAGCGCGTCAGTCGTGGAGGGGGTTGGTGAGGGTGACGTAGACGGACTGCGTTTCGACGGGGCCCACGAGCTCGTCGAGGCCGCCCAGGCGGGTGAGCAGGTTTGCCTTGCAGCGGAGGGTGGGCGAGTCGAGCAGCTGCGCGGGGAGCGGGCCGAGGCCCGCGGCCTTGCCGAGGAAACGGCGGAAGGCGGCGAGGAGTACGCGTTCGTCGGCGAGCCGCTGGGAGCCGAAGGCTCCGATGAGGCCGAGCACATTGTTGATGCCGAGGTAGTAGGCGAAGCGCTCGTCGGTGACGGCGTCGGGGACGAAGGTGTCGCTGGCGCGGCCGATGCCGGGGAGCCGGTGTTCCAGTTCCGCGCGGCGGGACTCGCGGAAGTAGTAGCCCTGGTTGTCGCGGAAGCGGCCGCCGACGGGCCAGCCGGCCCGGTCGAGGAGCACCAGGGTGTTCTGCTGGTGGGCTTCGAGGGCGATCCCGGCGAGCGCGTCGAAGGCGAGGACCGGTAGGACGACCTGGTCGAGGTAGCGCAGGAACCACTCGGTGGCGACGGCGGAGGGCGGGCGGCCGGTGGTGGCGGCGAGCCGGGAGACGGTCTCGGCGAGCCGGGAGCGCATCGTGGTGCGGCCGGGCCACGGGCGGGGGCTGGTGAGTGCGGCGACGCAGACGGCGTCGTCGTCGGAGCGGAAGGGGTTGTGGCGCAGCAGGGCGTCGAGGCCCGGGACGGGGGCGCCGTCCGGGGCGTCGACGGCGACCCAGGCGGGGTCGCGGACGATGTCGAAGCCGGGGTGGGAGGTCTGCCACTGCTCGGCGAGGCCGGTGCGGAGCAGCCGGTGCACCTCGACTCCGCGGTGGAGTTCCTTGCGGAGGTTCTCCCGGCGGGAGTTGGTGATGCGCAGGCCCAGGGAGAGCTTGAGCATCGCGGGTGTGCCGGGTCGGTGCACGGTGCGGACGGAGGAGGTGGGGTACCAGGGGGCTCCGTACGGGCCCAGGTCGGTCAGGAGTCCCGCGTCGCGGAGGGCGGCGACGGCGGGACGCTGGAGGAGGTCGCGGGCCTGCCAGGGGTGCAGGGGAAGGGGGGTGGCGCCGGCGGGCAGCGGGAGTCCGGGGGCGAGCCGGGCGAGGAGCTGGGCGGCGGTTACAGGGCGGCCGCGTTCGGTCCAGGCGGAGTCGGTGGCGACGGCGGTCGGTGCGACGGCGATCCAGTGCAGGGGGAAGGAGCCGTGGAGTTCGGGTGAGTAGCGGCGTGCTTCGGCTTCGGAGAGTCCTTCGCGGCTCTTGGGGTCGGGCTGGAGGGGGTGGCCGAGGAGGAGGGACTGTTCGGCGGTGAGGAAGAGGTCCCCCGCGATGGGGGCGGGGGCCGTGGGGCGTTGGCGCCGGTCGGTGATGAACTCGGCGGTGCGGCGTACCGAGTCGGCGACCCGGCCGACGAGGTCGGTGCCGCGGCCGTTGCCCTCGCGGGCGATGAGGGCGGCCAGGGTGACGGCGTCCACGGCGGGGGCGTCGGCGGGGGTGCCTTCGAGGCGGGCCGGTGAGAAGCGGTGCCAGCCGGTCTCGGACCAGTGCCGGACGGGGACGAGGAGCGCGGCGCCGGAGGCGGGGAGGGGGATGCGGAGCAGGGTGCCGGAGGGCCCGTCGGGACGGCCGATGCCGTTCTCGCGGACCCAGCAGCGGAGCAGGTTCTCCACGGTGGCCGCCTCGGCGGCGGTGGCCGGGTCGGGGTGGTCCAGCAGGTCGGGAAGCAGCGCCGGCTCGGGTCCGAGGGGGCCGGCCCCGCCCACCCGAGGCCGAAGGGTGCCGGCCTTCTGCCGGGGCACGGTCACGCCATGGGCTGATCCGGCCCCGTCCGGGGACGGCCCCGGAACCCCGGGGGTCGTGGCTGCCCGCTCCGGACCCGTCTCCGGAGCCCCGCCCGTCTGACCGGATCCCCCTCCGCTCCAGGGCAGCACCGGCCCGTTCCCGCCGTCCGCCCCCGGCAGCTCCGTCCTGGCGGGGGGCCGGGGCGGGGTGGGGGCCCCGGGTGGCGTGGGGCCGTGCGTGTGAGGGGTGGGTGTGATCTCGGGAGTGAGGGGGTGGTGGGGAACGGGAGTGAGCGGTGTGGGAGTGGGGTGTTCGGGATCGGGCATGGGCGGTCCTTGGTCAGTGGGCGGCGGCGGCCGCGACGGCGTCGGCGAGTCGGTCCAGGACCGCTGTGGCCTGCTCGTCGGTCAGGGTGAGCGGGGGCAGCAGGCGGACCACGGCGCCGTGGCGGCCGCCGAGTTCGACGATCAGGCCGCGGTCCAGGCACGCCCGGCGGATGGCGGCGGCGAGGGCGGGGGCGGCGGCTCCCGTGTCGGGGTCGGTGATCTCGACGCCGAGCATCAGGCCACGGCCCCGTACGTCCCCGACGCAGGGCTGGTCGGCCGCCAGGCCGCGCAGGGCCGCCAGCATCCGCCCGCCCAGCTCCGCCGCGCGCTCGGCGAGGCCGTTGCGGCGGACGTAGGCGAGGGTGGCTGTGCCGGCGGCCATGGCGAGCTGGTTGCCCCGGAACGTTCCGGCATGGGCACCGGGCTCCCAGGCGTCCAGCTCCGAGCGGTAGACGATCACGGCGAGCGGCAGGCTGCCGCCGATCGCCTTCGACAGGACCATCACGTCCGGGACCACCCCGGCGTGGTCGACGCCCCAGAACGCCCCGGTGCGGCCCACCCCGGTCTGGACCTCGTCCGCGATCAGCGGGATGCCGCGGGCCTCGGTGATCTCCCGCATCCGGCGCAGCCAGTCGTCCGGCGCCGGGTGGACGCCGCCCTCACCCTGGACGGGTTCCACGAGCATGCCCGCCGGGGCCGGCACCCCGCCCTTGGGGTCGTCGAGCAGGCTCTCGGTCCAGGCCGCCGAGAGCCGCGCCCCCTCCGCGCCGCCGACCCCGAACGGGCAGCGGTGGTCCTGCGGATAGGGCAGCCGGGTCACCCGGACGTCGGTGGCGCCGCCCGAGGCGGACAGGGCCCCGGCCGTCATGCCGTGGTACGCCCCGGCGAAGGCGAGGAGGCCGGAGCGGCCGGTGGCGGTCCGGACCAGCTTCAGCGCGGCCTCGACGGCGTCCGTTCCGGCCGGCCCGCAGAACTGGACGCGTGCGTCGGCGGCCAGCCCGGCCGGCAGGTTCGCGAAGAGCTCGGTGGTGAAGGCGTCCTTGACCGGCGTGGCGAGGTCGAGCACGTGCAGCGGGGCGCCCGAGTCCAGGACGCCGCGGATGGCCTCCAGGACGACGGGGTGGTTGTGCCCGAGGGCGAGGGTGCCGGCGCCGGAGAGGCAGTCGAGGTAGCGCCGCCCGTCGGCGCCCTCGATGGTCAGTCCGCGTGCCCGGACCGGCACGATGGGCAGGGAGCGCGCGTACGTCCGGGCCGCGGACTCCCTCTGTGCCTGCCTGCGCAGGATGCCTTCGGCCGCGGCCGACCCCCGGCCGCCCTGGGGCGGGATCTGTGCCGCGGCTGCGGCCTGCTCGGTCAGGGACACGACTGTGGGACCTCCCGCACGGGTTCCTCTTCCGGATTGCGCCTCGCACGCACACGCTGTGCACCGTTCCCCCGTACGTACCAACGACGGCGACGGCGGCGGATCACGGGCCGGCCGAAGATCCTTGGGCCCGTCGCCCCTGAAAGACCTTCAGCGGTTCCGCACGGTCCGCCCCGGCCCGGTGCGCGCAGCGGGCCAAGAGCCCCGGCGGCGGCCGGAACCGCCGACCCGGGGCCCGCCGTCTTCAACGGCGGCGGCATAGTGGGGTGCTGCGCAAGCGAAACGAAGCACTCTGGACGACACCGTCCCAACACCTCGAAGCACCTGGGGGACTTACGACATGCGACCGAACCGACCGGTCACCGCGGCCCTCTGCGCGGCCGCGCTCGCGCTGACCGCCGCGGCCTGCGGACCCGGCGACGGGGAGGCCGGCGGCGACGCCAAGCCGACCGTGGCAGCGCCCCTCCCGTCCGGCGGCGCCGCGGACGGCCCGATCAAGATCCCGCAAGAGCTCAAGGACAAGCTCAAGCAGCACGGCTTCGACATGGAGAAGTGGAAGGGGGGCGCGTGGAAGAACTGGAACAAGCAGGACTGGCTCCGCGAGGCGGGCGACTACGTCAACCCCATCATCGACGGCCTCTGGGACCCGGACCGGATGCGTGACGCGGAACAGCCGCAGACCCCGGCCGTCGACCCCGACGCCGGCAAGGACCAGGGTGTCACCGACCCGACCCCGGCCGCGGTGACGGCCAAGGGCGTGGCCGCGCCGTACCACTCGACGGTCCCGGCGTCCGGCAAGGTCTTCTTCGACGGCCCCGAGGGCTCGATGGTGTGCTCGGCGACCGTGGTGAAGGACCCCGCCCACCCCGGCAAGTCCAACCTGGTCTGGACGGCGGGTCACTGCGTGCACGCGGGCAAGGCCGGCGGCTGGTACCGCAACATCGCCTTCGTCCCGTCCTACAACAACGCGGGCCGTCCGGCGGCCGAGCTCAAGGGCGCGCCGCGCGAGCAGGTGGCCCCGTACGGCGTGTGGTGGAGCGACTGGGCACAGACCTCCGACCAGTGGATCGCGACCGGTGGTCCGACGGGCGGCGCGGGCGCGCCGTACGACTTCGCGGTGCTGCACGTGACCCCGGAGAAGGGCGGCAACGGCAAGTCGCTGGAGGAGACGGTCGGCACGGCGCTCCCGGTGGAGTTCAACGCCCCGGCCGTGCCGAAGATCGCGGGCATGACGGCGACGGGCTACCCGGCGGCCGCCCCCTTCGACGGCCAGAAGGCCTTCCAGTGCACGGACAAGCCGGGCCGCCTGGCGCTGCACAAGGAGGACCCGGTGATGTACCGCATCGGCTGCACGATGACGGGCGGCTCCTCCGGCGGCGGCTGGATCGCCACGGGCGCCGACGGCAAGCCGGCGCTGGTCTCGAACACCTCGATCGGCCCGGCGAAGGCGGGCTGGCTGGCCGGCCCGAAGCTGGGGCCCGAGGCCAAGGGGATCTACGACGCGGTGAGCGCCAAGTTCAAGCGCTGAGCACACCACGGCGCAAAGGCCCCGGCGCAGAGGTCCCGGCGCCGAGCAGGCCACGGCGCCGGGCGCCCGTCCGCCGGCGGGCGCACAACGGCCGAGGGGGGGGCGCCCCCCCCGCCGGGCGCCGGGGGGGGGGGGGGCGGGGGTGAGG
>NZ_JBBDHD010000082.1:0-31442 GCF_044129415.1 Streptomyces racemochromogenes | reverse complement strand
CGGCCGTGGTGGCCGCCGCCCGGCGCGGTGTGCGCGGCGGCACCGGGGGAGGCCGTGGCGTGCGCGGTGGCGGCGTGCGCGGCGTGGGCGGGGGCGGCGGCCGCCGGGTGGGGGAGGCCGCCCGGGCCCAGGCCGTGCATGGCCAGCAGGCCCACGAGGACCGCCAGTACGAGGAGCGGCAACCCGGCGGGGCCGCCAGGCCTGCGCACTCGTCCCGCTCGTGTCCTCATGCCGGGCATCGTAGGGCAGCGCCCGGCGGTACTCCAAAGGGGTAGGGGGTATGGGGCCCGGCGGAGGGGCGGGCGGAGGAGGCGTCAGACCGGCCGGCCCCGGTGCAGCTCCAGGGGCCCGGTGCCCTCGTCGAGGGCCGTGAGGCAGGCCCTGATCTGCCGGCGCAGGTGCGGCTTCACCAGGCCGCGCAGCTCCCGGCGGCGCACCGTCCGCCACTCCAGGAGCTCGGCCGGATCCAGCCGGATCCGGGCCAGTGCCGCCGCGTCGAGCACCCCGCCGTCGTAGAGGAACCGCACCCGCGCCGGGTACCCCGGCCGGTGGGACCAGTTGACGGCCAGGAGCCGGCCGGGGTCCCGGTCGAGACCGATCTCCTCGCGGACCTCCCGCGCGGCGGCGGCCCGCGGCGTCTCCCCGAGGTCGCTGTCGACCCCGCCCCCGGGCAGCAGCCAGCGGTCGGGCTCGCCGTAGCCGGGCCGGACCAGCAGGACCCCGCCGGCCGCGTCGGTGAAGAGCACGTTCGCAGCGGTGAGGGCCTTCGGCCGGGCGGCCCGGTGGGCGGCGGCGTCGTAGCCGCCCGCGTGCTCGCGGGCCGCCCGGTCCGCCGGGGCGAACCCGGCCGGGGAGCCGGGCTGGGGCACGCCGTCGACGAGGTGGGCGAGGGACCCCGAGTACAGCGCGGCCAGAGCGGCGCGCAGCCGGGGCGCGAGCCGGGCGGGCAGCTGCCGCACCGCCTCCTCGGGGGAGAGCCAGCGGGCCTCGGACACCTCGCCGTCCGGGAAGGTGAGCGCCCCGGCCCGTTCGGCGGACAGCGGCCCCACCAGGTACACGAGGGCCACCAGCGAACGCCCGAGCGCACCGGGCGCGCAGGAGTCCACGGCGAGCAGCCGCCCGACCGGCACCCCCAGGTCCAGTTCCTCCTTCAGCTCCCGGGCCAGCCCCTCCTCCGGGGCCTCGGTGTCCTCCACCGTGCCGCCCGGAAGTTCCAGCCCGTCCTTGTAGGAAGGGGTCAGGACGAGGACCCGCCCGCCCGGGTCCAGGACGATCCCGGTCGCGGCGACCAGCGGGGACGGCTGGGCGGCGTAGTAGGCGCGCAGGGCCTCGGGCGTCGGTCGGTCGGGCACGGTGACGGCTCCTGGGGGTCGGCAGGGCGGCCGGCGCGGCCGCGCGCACCGGACATCAGTACCACGCCCCCCGCGCGGCCGGGCCCGGGCCGCGCGGGGGAGGGGCGGCGGGCGGCCCGGGCCCGGCCGGGTCCTCAGGCCCGGGCCAGGAGCATGCCGCCCATCGTGACCATGGTCGCGGCCACCAGCCCGTCCAGCACCCGCCAGGCCCCCGGCTTCGCGAGCAGGCCGCTCAGCAGCCGGGCCCCGTAGCCGAGGGCGGAGAACCAGGTCAGGCTCGCCAGGCCGGCCCCGATCCCGAAGGCCCACCGCAGATCACCCCGGTCGGCGGCCAGTGACCCCACCAGCAGGACGGTGTCCAGGTAGACGTGCGGGTTGAGCCAGGTCATCGCCAGGCAGGTCAGCACGGCCGCGCGGGCGGATCCGGCGGAGGCGCCCGCGGCGGTGAGGGCCGCGCCCGGCGCGGGGCGCAGCACCCGGCGCGCCGCGAGGACCCCGTAGCAGACGAGGAAGCCGCCGCCGGCGATCCCGACGGCCGTCAGTGCGGCCGGCCAGGCCGTGACGAAGGCGCCGACCCCGGCCACGCCCAGGGCGATGAGGACCGCGTCGGACACGGCGCAGATGGCCACCACCCACAGGACGGCGTGCCGGCGCGCGCCCTGCCGGAGCACGAAGGCGTTCTGCGCGCCGATGGCGACGATGAGGGAGAGGCCCGTGCCGAAGCCGGCCAGGAGCGCTGCGGTGATGCCGTTGTTCATGCCCTTGACCGTAGGCACCGCGCGCCGATCAGTACAGCTAAAGATTTTTACGTACCCTTAGCGTCTGTGATGGAAGAACTTCCCCTGGAACAGGTGCGGACCCTCCTCGCCGTGGTCGACGAGGGCACTTTCGACGCCGCGGCCGCCGCTCTGCACGTGACGCCCTCCGCCGTCAGCCAGCGGGTGAAGGCCCTGGAGCAGCGCACCGGCCGGGTCCTGCTGATGCGCACCAAGCCGGTGCGCGCCACCGGGTCCGGCGAGGTGGTCGTCCGCTTCGCGCGCCAGCTCGCCCGGCTGGAGCGCGACGCCCGGGCCGAGCTGGGGATGGGGACCGCCGACGGGCAGGGCCCCGTCAGGCTGCCGGTCGCGGTGAACGCGGACTCGCTGGCGACCTGGTTCCTGCCCGTCCTCAGCCGGGTCCCGCAGGACCCGCCCGTCTGCTTCGAGCTGTACCGCGAGGACGAGTCCCACACCACGGCGCTGCTGCGCGAGGGCCAGGTGATGGCCGCCGTCACCTCCTCGCCCGACCCCGTGGCGGGATGCACCGTCCGGGCGCTGGGCCTGGCCCGCTACCTGCCGGTGGCCAGCCCCGGATTCGCCGCCCGCCACCTCGCCGGTGAGCCCGCGCATGACCTGCGGCACGCACCGACCATCGTCTTCGACCGCCGCGACGACCTCCAGGACGCCTTCGTCCGCTCACTGACCGCAGGCGCGACGGGCGCCTCGGCCGTCCGCCACCAGGTGCCGACCTCGGAGGGCTTCCGGGACGCGGTGGCCGCCGGACTGGGCTGGGGGCTGGTGCCCGAGCAGCAGGCCGAGCCCCTGCTGCGCGCCGGGGCGCTCGTACGGCTGACACCGGGGCGGACCCTGGACGTACCGCTGTACTGGCAGCAGTGGAAGCTGGACTCGCCCGCCCTGGCGGCACTGGCCCGGCTGGTCGCCGAGACCGCCCGGGCGGCCCTGCTGCCGCCCGGCCGGCCGGCCTCCGGCGGACCCGTCGCCGGGGACCGTCCGCGCTGACGGCGGCGCCGCCTCCGAGGACGCCCGCACCCGTCCGCCCCGGGAGGAGACCGCCGGAACCCTGGCGTGATCATGCCTCTACGCTTGGCCCCGGCAGGCCGTTGACGGACGGCCGGTGAGGGAACGGAGCGGGCGGTGCCGGTGCCATCGGAACAGGCGAACGACGGAGACCTGGTCGGCAGGGCACTCGGAGGGCGCTACCGGGTGACGGCGGTGGTCGGCCGCGGCGGCATGGGCGTGGTCGCGCGGGCGGTCGACGAGGTGCTCGGCCGGGAGGTCGCCGTCAAGCTCCTGCGGGCCTACACCGACGCCAGCCCCGCCGAACTCGCCGACCTGCGGACCCGGATGCGCCGGGAGGCGCAGGCCGCCGCGCGCATCCGGCACGCCGGCGTGGTCACGGTGCACGACGTCACCGAGGACCAGGGGCTCCCGGTGATCGTCATGGAACTCGTCGACGGCCCCTCGCTCGACGCCGTCGTCGAACGCGACGGGGCGCTGGACCCGTACGAGGCCGCCGCGATCGGTGCGAAGCTGATGGACGCCCTCGACGCCGCACACCGGGCCGGGGTCCTGCATCGGGACGTCAAGCCGGGCAACGTGCTGCTGGAGCGGGGCGGCCGGGTCGTCCTCACCGACTTCGGCATCGCCAGCATGCAGGCCCCCGACGACGAGGAACTGGCGAAGCTGACGCGTAGCGGGGAGATCGTCGGCTCCCTCGACTACCTGCCGCCGGAGCGCGCCCAGGGCCGGGAGCCCGGACCCGCCTCGGACATCTGGTCGCTGGGGATGACCCTGTACGCGGCGGTGGAGGGCGTGTCGCCGTTCCGCCGGACCTCGGTCTGGTCGACGCTGTCGGCGATCGTCGCCGAACCCCTGCCCGAGGCCCGGCGCGCGGGTCCGCTCGGACCGGTGCTCCAGGCCCTGATGGCGAAGGACCCGGAGTCCCGGCCGACCGCCGAACAGGCCCGGACGATGCTGGAGTCGGTGGCCGCCGGTGCCGCCGGTGCCGCAGGGCCGGCCGCGGCCGGTGCCGCCGGGGCGACCGGCACCGTCGCGGGTCCCGGTGGGGCGTGGGGGGCCGGAGCGACCGCCGGAACTGCCAGGGCTGCTGGAACCGCCGGGGCAGGAGGGGCTGCCGGGGCGTATCCGGGGCAGCCCGGACCGCCCGCCCCGGGCGCCACGGCGGTGCACCCCGGTGGGGCGGGAGCGGCCCCCGCGCACCCCGCGGCCCCCGCGCACCCCGCGGCCGCCGGGTCCGGGCCGGGGGGGGCCTTCGCGTCGTTGTGCCCGCACGCGGCCCTGATGGCCCTAGGTCCCGGACGCGCCCGCTTCCGCTTCGAGCACGCCCATGCCGATCAGCACGAACAGGGCGATGCCGAGCAGGATCCGGTAGACCACGAAGGGCATGAAGCTCTTGGTCGAAATGAACTTCATGAACCATGCGATGACGGCGTAGCCCACGAAGAAGGCGATCACCGTGGCGAAGATCGTCGGCCCCCAGGTGATGTGCCCGGGGCTCTCGATCACGTCCTTGATCTCGAACGCGCCCGAGGCCAGCACGGCCGGGATGGCCAGCAGGAAGGAGTAGCGGGCCGCCGCCTCGCGCGTGAAGCCCAGCAGCAGACCGCCCGAGATCGTCGCGCCCGAGCGCGAGACGCCCGGGATCAGCGCCATCGCCTGGCACACACCGAAGATCAGACCGTCCTTGACGCCCAGCTCCTTGAGCGTCTTGCGCTGCTTGACCACCCGGTGCCGGCCGCCCTGCTCGTCCCGCGAGGCCAGCCAGTCGGCGAAGCCGAGGATGAGGCCCATCACGATCAGGGTGGTGGCGGTCAGCCGCAGGTCACGGGCCGGGCCGGTGATCTGGTCCTTGAACGCGACGCCGAGGACGCCGATCGGGATCGAGCCGACGATGACCAGCCAGCCCATCCGCGCGTCCTGCTCGGAGCGCAGCGACTTGGTGTAGAGCGAGCGGAACCAGGTCGAGACGATCCGTGCGATGTCCTTGCGGAAGTAGATCAGCACGGCGGCCTCGGTGCCGATCTGGGTGATCGCCGTGAAGGCCGAACCCGGGTCGTGCCAGCCGGCGAAGGCCGCGGTCAGCCGCAGGTGCGCGCTGGAGGAGATCGGGAGGAACTCCGTGAGACCTTGGACGAGACCGAGGATTAGGGATTCGAACCAGCTCATGTCGGTGGGTGCTCGTCCTTGTGATCGTCGGGCAGTTCGGGTCCGATGCTAGGGCCCGTGGGGAGCGGCCCCGACCACAGGGGGGTGTACCGGAGACGGCTCGTGCGCGGCGGGGCCCGCGAGCCGGTGCCGCCCCCGCCAGGCGACCGCGGCGGCGACCGCACCGGAGACGGCGATGAACCCGAACGAGACGAGAAATGCAGGTGAACCGGGGGAGGACGCACTGGCTCCCGCGATCACGTACGCGGCCGTGTTGGGCACCGTACCCAGGGCCGTGGCCAGCAGGAACGGGACCCAGCCGCAGCGGGAGACCGCCGCCAGGTAGTTGGCCGCCGCGAAGGGCACCCCGGGGAAGATCCGCACCGCCAGGACGGAGCGGAAGCCGTGCCCGCTCAGCTGGGCGTCGGCCGCCTTCAGCCAGCGCCCGCGCAGGAGCGGACGCAGCGCCTCCTGGCCCATGACCCGGCCCAGCCCGAAGGAGATCCCGGCCCCGAGCACCGTGCCGCCGACGGCCGCCGCCAGTCCCGGCCAGGTGCCGAAGACCGCACCCGCGGCGAGGTTCAGCAGGGGGCGCGGCACGAACGCCGCCGTGCACAGCCCGTACGCGCCCGCGAACAGCAGCACCGCCGCACCCACCGGGAGCCCGGCCGGCCAGCCCTGGGAGAGCAGCCGCTGCGGCTCGTAGACCAGCACGCAGGCCCCCGCCGCCACGAGCAGTACGACGAGCAGCGACAGCCGCGTCCACGGCGCGAGGAGGAGGGACATCCGGGGAGATTAACCGACCGGTGCGGCACCCCGCCGTAATCCGGACCTCATCCGGACGCACCAAAGCACACCCGGGGGCCGTCCGTAATCCGTTCGACGCGGCCCCGCTCCTCGGGCAGGATCAGGGCCATGTCCCGGTACGCCTTCCCCGCAGCGCCGTCCGCAGTCGCGGACGCGCCGAAGGCTGCCCTCTCCGCCTCCTCGGCACCCGCCCTGGCACAGGCCTTCGCCGCAGCGGCGCCCGCCGCGTTCGACGGCGCACGAAGCTGACCCTTCCCGGATCGTCCGGCGGACCCCGCAGGGGGAGGGTCGGTTCGCTCCAGGGGTCCCGTTCCAGCTTCGAGACACGGGAAAGACACCATGGCCAAGACGGCCTTCGCCCGCACCAAGCCGCACCTCAACATCGGCACCATGGGTCACGTCGACCACGGCAAGACCACCCTCACCGCCGCCATCACCAAGGTCCTCGCCGACCGCGGGGGCGCCTCCTTCGTGCCGTTCGACCGGATCGACCGCGCGCCCGAGGAGGCCCGGCGCGGCATCACGATCAACCTCACGCACGTCGAGTACGAGACCGACACCCGCCACTACGCCCACGTCGACATGCCCGGCCACGCCGACTACATCAAGAACATGGTCACCGGCGCGGCCCAGCTCGACGGGGCCATCCTCGTCGTCTCCGCCCTCGACGGGGTCATGCCCCAGACCGCCGAGCACGTGCTCCTCGCCCGGCAGGTCGGCGTGGACCACATCGTGGTGGCCCTCAACAAGGCCGACGCCGGGGACCCGGAGCTGACCGACCTGGTCGAGCTGGAGGTCCGCGAGCTGCTCACCGCCCACGGCTACGGCGGCGAGGAGGCGCCGGTCGTACGGGTCTCCGGGCTCGGGGCGCTGGAGGGCGACCCGCGCTGGACGGGGGCGGTCGAGGCGCTGCTCGACGCGGTCGACACGTACGTGCCGATGCCCGTGCGGTACACGGACGCGCCGTTCCTGCTGCCGGTCGAGAACGTCCTGACCATCACCGGCCGGGGCACCGTCGTGACCGGCGCCGTCGAGCGGGGCACCGTCCGGCTCGGCGACCGCGTCGCGCTCCTCGGCGGCGAGGGCGAGCCGGTGGAGACCGTCGTCACGGGTCTGGAGACGTTCGGCAAGCCGATGGAGTCCGCCGAGGCGGGTGACAACGTCGCCCTGCTGCTGCGCGGGGTGCACCGCGACGGCGTGCGCCGCGGGCACGTGGTCGCCGCGCCCGGCAGCGTGGCGCCGCGCCGCCGCTTCACCGCGCGGGTGTACGTCCTCTCCGGGCGCGAGGGCGGCCGGACGACGCCGCTGTCCTCCGGCTACCGGCCGCAGTTCTACATCCGCACCGCCGACGTGGTCGGCGACGTGGATCTGGGCGAGGCCGGGTTGGCCCGTCCCGGCGAGACGGTGACCATGACCGTCGAACTGGGCCGGGACGTGCCCCTGGAGGCGGGGCTCGGCTTCGCGATCCGCGAGGGCGGGCGCACCGTCGGCGCGGGGACGGTGACCGAGGTGCTCGGGTAGACCCGGGTGTGGTGGCGGCGGTCCGGCTTTGCCAGACTGCCGTCACCACACGGGCGTCTACGGGCGGGGCGAGGGGCGGGCGGCGATGAGCGGCGGCACGGTACGTGACACGGCACTGGTGCTCGGCGGCGGCGGGCTCACCGGCATCGGCTGGGAGGCCGGGATCCTCTACGGGCTCGCCCGCGCCGGAGTGGACCTCACCGGAGCCGACCTCGTCGTCGGCACCTCCGCCGGCTCGGTGGTCGGGGCCCAGCTCGCGTCCGGGCTGCTCACCCCGCGGGAGCTGTACGAGCGCCAGCTCGCCGACCCGGCCGGGGAGATCGCGGCCAGACTCGGCGCCGCCCTCTACGCCCGCTACGCCCTCGCCCTGCTCCGCTCGCGCGACGCCGCCGAGTACCGCAGGCGGGTCGGCGCCATGGCCCTCGCCGCCGACACCCCGCCCGAGGCGGAGCGGCGCGAGGTCCTGGCGGCCCGGCTCGTCTCGCACGAGTGGCCCGAGCGGCGCCTGGTCGTCACCGCCGTCGACGCGCTGACCGGCGAGAGCGCCCCCTTCGACCGGGAGCGCGGGGCCGGGCTGGTGGACGCCGTCGCAGCGAGCTGCGCCGTGCCCGGGGTGTGGGCGCCCGTCACCATCGACGGCCGCCGGTACGTGGACGGAGGCGTCCGCTCCGCCACCAACGCCGACCTGGCGGCGGGCTACCGGCGCGTGGCGGTCCTCGCGCCGATGGCCCTCGGCGGGGGGAAGCTGCCCTCCCCGGCCCGGGAGGCCGCCCGGCTGCGGGCCGAGGGCGCCCGGGTGGTGCTGATCACCCCGTCCCCGGAGGCCCGCAAGGCCTTCGGCCGCAACGTGCTCGACCCGGCCCGGCGGGCCCCCGCGGCGCGGGCGGGGCTGGCCCAGGCCGCCGCACACGTGGCCGAGGCGGCGGCCGTCTGGGCGGAGGGCTGACCGGGACGGGCGCGGGGCGGCGGGCCCGACAATGGAGGGGTGAGCGACGAACAGATCCCGGTGATCCGGGAAGTGGGCCAGGGCACCGCCAAGCTGATGCCGGACGTGGACCGGGAGCGGGCCTGGCTGCTCACCGTGGACGGGGCGCCGCAGTCCTACGTGGACCTCGACGAGCCCGCGCACCTGGAGTTCGAGTACGTACGCCGCCTCGCGCACGTCCTGGACTGCGCGGCCGGGCCCGGGGTGGCGCTGGACCTGCTGCACCTGGGCGGCGGCGGGCTGACCCTGCCCCGCTACGCGGCGGCGACCCGGCCGGGCTCCCGTCAGACCGTGGTCGAGTTCGACGCGGCCCTGGTGGAGCTGGTGGCGGAGCACCTCCCGCTGGCCCCCGGGGCGCGGGTGGAGGTGCACGCCGCCGATGCGCGGGACTGGGTGGAGCGGGCGCCGCGGGCCAGTGCCGACGTGCTGGTCGCCGACGTGTTCGGGGGCTCCCGGGTGCCGGCCCGGCTGACCTCGGTGGAGTACGCCCGCCAGGCGGCCCGGGTGCTGCGGCCCGGCGGGCTCTACGCGGCGAACCTGGCCGACGGGGCGCCGTTCGGCTTCCTGAAGGCCCAGCTGGCCAACTTCGCCGCCGCGTTCGCGGAGCTCGCGCTGATCGCCGAGCCCGGGGTGCTGCGCGGGCGGCGTTTCGGCAACGCGGTGCTGCTCGCCTCCGACGCGCCCCTGCCGGTGGCCGCGCTGGCCCGGCGGTGTGCCGGGGACGCGTTCCCCGCGCGGGTGGAGGAGGGGGAGGGGCTCGCGCGGTTCATGCGCGGGGCGCGGGTGGTGGCGGACACCGACGCCGTCGCCTCGCCGCAGCCGCCGGAGGGGGCGTTCAGCCTGGGGTGACGGTGGGGGCGGCGGCCGCGGGCGCGGGTGTGCCGCCGGCCGGGGACTTCGGCGGGACCGGTCTGCGGGTGATGTGGCGGACCTCCGGGACCAGGAGGACCAGGGCCGTGGGGACGATCACCAGGGCCGCGCAGCCCCACAGGGCCGTGGTGCGGCCGAGGACCGACTCGGCCGGGCCGGCCAGGGCGGTGGCCAGCGGGAGCATGGAGACCGAGCCGAACCAGTCGTAGGCGGCGACCCGGGAGAACTTCTCCTCGGGGATCTCCTGGTGCATGGTCGTCATCCAGTTCACGCCGAACACCTCGACGGCGGTGCCGCTGACGAACATCACCGCGCACAGCCCCCAGGTGGGCAGCGGCACCGCGAGGCCCGCGGAGGGGAGCGCCAGCGGGAACACGCACAGGGTGCCGACCAGCAGCAGACGGCGGGGTTTCCACAGCATCATCAGGACGGCGCCGGCGATGGTGCCGACGCCGAAGAAGGCCAGGGCCAGCCCCCAGGGGGCGGGCCCGCCCAGCCGGTCGCGGGCGACGAGGGGCCCGTACACCGCCTCGGCCGCTCCGACGACGGCGACGACGACGGAGAACTGGAGCACGATGCTCCACAGCCAGGACCGGGTGCGGAACTCCACCCATCCCTCGCGGAGGTCGGCCAGCAGGCCGCCGCCGGGAGCCCGCCCGGTGGCGGGGCCGACGTCGAGGAAGGCGCGCAGGGCACCGGCGACCGCGAAGGCGGCCGCGTCCACGGCCAGGACCCAGCCGGGGCCGATCGCGGCGATCAGGGCGCCGCCGAGGGCCGCCCCGCCGATGCCCGCGCCGTTCATCGCCATCCGGAAGAGCGCGAACGCCCGGTTGGAGTGCTCGCCCGAGACGCTGGAGAGCAGCATGCCCTCGGCCGCCGGGTTGAAGAAGGCGGTGCCGGTACCGCAGAGGGCGGTGAGCAGCATCATCTGCCACAGCTGGGGGTCACCGGTGAGGACCAGCACCGCGAAGGCGGCCTGCGAGAGGCAGTTGAGGGCGTTGGCCGCGACCATCACGCGGTGGCGCGGGAGCCGGTCGGCGAGGGCGCCGCCCACGAGCAGGAAGAGGACGAGGGGCAGCGTACGGGCGGCCGCGACGAGGCCGACGTCGCCGCCCGAGCCGCCCGCGTCCATGACGGCGAAGGCGGAGGCGATGAGCGCTCCGTGGCTGCCGAGGTTCGTCACGACCGCGGCGCCGGTCAGCAGGGTGTAGTTGCGGCCCGCCCAGGAGGGGAGGCGGCGTGGAGCGGCGGGGGAGTCGGTGGGGGGAGAGCTCACCCGGGGACTATCCCCCGCCCCGGGCCGAGAATCCAAACGAATAACCGGAAAAAGGATAATCGGCCCGGAGGTGGGGTGAGGTGGCGCGGGGTCAGTTGCCGTCGATGAGGCGGACGGAACTCATGATCTTCTCCTCGGTGGCCTGGTCCACCTCGCCGGGGACCCCGGCGGCGGCCCACATGACCCAGCTGGCGAAGTCACCCTTGGAGTTGCGGAAGCTGAAGGCGATGCTCTTGCCGTCCGAGGAGCACTTGTTCTCCTTGGGGACGTTGCTCACGGTCGCCGTCGCGAAGTGCCCCTTGAGGCCGGAGAGCGTCGTGTACTCCTTGGACTCGGAGATCTTGACCTGCTCCTTGGGCAGCTTCTGCGAGTAGGCGGCGAAGACCCAGGTGCCCGCCTCGCTGTGCGCGGCCCCGGCGGTGTCCTTGGCGCCCTGGCCGCCCTTGGTGCCGGTGCCCGCCAGTCCGGTGCTCTCCTCCTTGCCGTCCTTGTTGGAGTCCACCTTGCACCAGTCCTCCTTCAGGAAGGCGGGTGCGGAGAAGGTGACGAGGGGGGAGCCGTCGTGCTTCTCGGCGTCCTCGAAGCCGGAGATCACCCCGGAGCTCGCCACGTTCCACTCCGGCGGGACGTCGAAGGCGGTGCCGTGCTTCGGGTTGATGACCACCTTCCAGCCCGGGATGACGGGCTTGGCGTCGCCGCCGCCGCGCGGGTTGCCGCTCGGGGCGGGCGGGGCGGCGGAGGTGGCGGGTGCGGAGGAGGAGGGGGCGGCGGGCTTGTTGCTCGCCTGGTTGCTCCCCTTGTCGTCCCGGGTGAGGACGAAGGCTCCGGTGACGGCCGCCGTCACGACGACCGCCGAGGCCGCCACGATGGCCACCGTCTTCGTGGAGAACGGGCTCCCGCCGGACGGCCGGGGCGCGGTCGGCTGCGGGGTGGGCTGGCCCCACGGCTGGACCGGCGGCGGGGTCGGGTAACCGCCCGCCTGTGGGTAGCCGTAGCCGGGCTGCTGCTGACCGAATCCCGGCTGGGGCTGCTGCTGGTACGGGTTCGGCTGTCCCGGCTGCTGCTGGTACGGGTTCTGTTGCGCGTCCTGGGGGCCCTGCTGTCCCCCGGGCGGCTGCTGCTGTCCTGGCCACATGGCCGGTAACCATAGTGGGAGTGGGGTGCGGGAGCCACGTCCGCCCCCTCCCGAGCTCTGGCCAACTTCATCTACTCGCGGGTAACATCGCGTGCCATGAGCGCAGAACAGATGAACGTGGGCGAACTGCTCGCCCAGACCGTGCCGATGGCCCGCACCCTGAACCTGGAGTTCCTGGAGACCACGTCGGAGCGCGCCGTCGTCCGGCTCCCGGACCAGCCGGACTTCCACAACCACGTCGGCGGCCCGCACGCCGGCGCGATGTTCACCCTGGCCGAGTCCGCGAGCGGTGCGATCGTCCTGGCCGCCTTCGGCGACCAGCTCTCGCGCGCGGTGCCGCTGGCCGTCAGGGCCGAGATCGGCTACAAGAAGCTCGCCAAGGGCGTCGTGACGGCCACCGCGACCCTGGGCCGCCCGGCCTCCGAGGTCGTCGCCGAACTCGACGCGGGCGGCCGCCCCGAGTTTCCCGTCACCATCGCCATCCAGCGCGAGGACGAGGCCGTGACGGGGGAGATGACCGTCGTCTGGACCCTCCGCCCCAACGCCTGACCCCGCCGGGCCGGCAGCCCGCGGCCTCCGCGCCGGCGGCAGGTGTTCGCCGGTCGTTCGCCGCGGGAACCCGTGCTGCGGGCGGAGTCCGTCACGGGGAGCGGATAGGCTGCTCGTTCGGCGTGTCCCGGGGGCGCGCCGGTCAAGACGAGGGAGGGCGAACCGGTGCACGTCCAGGAATGGCTGGAGACGATTCCGGCGATCAGTGTCTATCTCCTGGTGGGTCTGGTCATCGGGCTGGAGAGCCTGGGCATCCCGCTGCCCGGGGAGATCATCCTCGTCAGCGCGGCCCTGCTGGCCTCGCAGCAGGGTCACATCGACCCCGTGGTCCTGGGCCTGTGCGCGATCGCGGGCGCGATCGTCGGCGACTCCATCGGCTACGCGATCGGCCGCCGCGGCGGCAAGCCGCTGCTGGAGAGGCTGGGCCGGCGCTTCCCGAAGCACTTCGGGCCGGAGCAGGTGGCCGTGGCGGAGCGCTCGTTCGACCGCTGGGGCATGTGGGCCGTCTTCTTCGGCCGGTTCGTGGCGCTGCTGCGGATCTTCGCCGGACCGCTCGCGGGCGTGCTGCGCATGCCGTACTGGCGGTTCCTGATCGCCAACGTCCTCGGCGGCGTCCTGTGGGCCGGCGGCACCACCGCGGTCATCTACACGGTCGGCGTCGTCGCCGAGCCGTGGCTGAAGCGGTTCTCCTGGCTGGCCCTGGTGGCGGCCCTGCTGCTCGGGCTCGTCGTGACGCTGGTGGTCCGCGGCCGGATGAAGAAGGCCGCGGCAGCCGCCCGCGAGGAGGCTGCCGCGCGGGTCGCCGCCCCGGCGGGCGCCGCCGACTGACCCGCGGTCCCCGGGGCCGCGGCCCCGGGGACGGAGGCTCAGGACTCCGGGGTGACCGAGGCGCGGTGCTGCTTCGCCAGTTCCGTGTACATCGCGGCGTTTACCTTGATGTGCTCACGCTCCTCCGCGGTGAGCTCCCGCCGCACCTTGGCCGGCACGCCCGCGACCAGGGAGCCGGGCGGAACCACCATGCCCTGCGGGACCAGGGCCTGCGCGGCCACCAGCGAACCGGCGCCGATGACGGCCCCGTTCAGCACGGTCGCGCCCATCCCGATCAGGCAGTCGTCCTCCACCGTGCAGCCGTGCACCACGGCGTTGTGGCCGATCGACACCCGCTCGCCGACCGAGACCGGGAAGCCGGGGTCCACGTGCAGCGTGCAGTTGTCCTGGACGTTGCTGTCGGCGCCGAGCGTGATCGGGCCGCAGTCGCCGCGCAGCACCGCCGAGTACCAGACGCTCGCGCCCGCGCCCAGGGTGACGTCGCCGACCACGACCGAGGTGGGGGCGGTGAACGCCGTCGGGTCCACGGACGGCCGCCGGTCGCCCACGGCCGCGATGAGAGCTCCCTGACCGGCCTGGCCCGGGTGGCCCGTGTGGTTCGTCATGATCGTTTCCCTCTGTTTCCGGATGCCGCGCTACCGGCACCGTAGGGCACCGGCCACCGCCGGTCCGCGATGGGGTGAAGATCACAGGAACGGGGTCCGGCCGTCCGGCGCGCGGCCCACTACCGTGGCCGGGTGCCGAAGAACCAGAACACGTTCTCATCCCTGGCGGCGCTGCGCCGCAGCCTCGCCAGCCGCGCCGTCCATGCGGGCTGGCGCTGGATGCAGCGGGCCGGCGCGGTCACCGCGCAGAACCCGGGCCGGCTGCGGTTCGGCGCGATCGGCGAAGGCACCCGCCTCGCCTTCCCGCAGGGCACCGTCTTCGGCGAGGCCTGGATCCGGATGGGCGGGCACTGCATCATCGCCGAGCAGGTCACCCTGACCGCCGGGATGATGCCCGACCTCGACCTCGGCCCCGATCCCGTGCTGGTCCTGGGCAACGGAGTGGTCCTCGGCCGGGGCAGCCACGTCATCGCCGACGCCCGCATCAGCATCGGGGACGACACCTTCTGCGGGCCCGGCGTCTACATCACCTCCACCAACCACAGCTACGACGACCCGCACGAGCCCGTCGGCAAGCAGTGGCCCCGCAGCGCCCCCGTCGAGATCGGGCCGGGATGCTGGCTGGGCACGGGGGCGGTGATCCTCCCCGGGGCGAAGCTGGGCCGCAACGTGGTGGTGGCGGCGGGTGCCGTCGTACGGGGCGAGGTGCCCGACCACGCCGTGGTGGCGGGGGCCCCGGCCCGGATCGTGCGCCGGTGGGAGCCCGAGACCGGCTGGCAGCCGCCGCTGCGCACTCCGGCGCCGGTGCCGATCCCCGACGGGGTGACCTCCGAGCAGCTGCGCGGTCTGGCCCGGCTGGCGGAGGCCGAGTAGGGGCGGCCCCCCGGGGCCCGCCGCGTCGCCGGACGGAACCGCCCCGGCGCGGCGGCCCGAGGCCGGGTCGTCGGGGTGCGGCTCGGGGCCGGGTCGTCGGGGTGCGGCTCGGGGCCGGTCCGTAGCGGTGCCGGGGCCGGTCCGTCGTGGTGCGGCCGGGGCCCGGTCTGTCGCGTGGCGGTTCGGAGTCGGTCCGTCGGGGTGGCCCGGGGCCGGTCTGTCGCGTGGCGGCCCGGGGCGGTCCGTCGGGGTGTGGCTCGTCGGGCCGTTGGGGCCTGTGGCGGGGCGGCGCGGGGTGGGGTCAGCCCGCCGCGAGGAGGACCGTGCCCGCCAGGGCCAGGCCGGCGCCCGCCGCCTGGACGCTGCGCAGGCGCTCCTTGAGCACGGCGAAGGCGGCGAGGGCGGTGATGACGGGGTAGAGCGAGGAGAGCACGGCGGCGACCGTCACCGGGCCGTTCTGGGCGGCGAGCGAGTAGGTTCCGTTGGCCGCGACGTCCGCGAGGCCGACGAAGACCAGGGCGGGCAGCAGGCCCAACAGGACACGCGGCCCGGTGCCCTCCGGCAGGGCGGGCGTTCCGCGCCGGGTCTGCGCCCACAGGGCGGCCCCGCCGACGGCGACGTTGGTGACCCGCTGGACGAACAGCGCGAGGAAGAGCCCGGTGATGCCGGTGGAGGCGTGCGAGATGAGCACCATCACGGTCCCGAAGCCGAAGGCCGCGGCCAGGGTGAGGAGGACCGCCTGCCGCTGCACGGGCGCGCCCCGCAGCTCGGGGCCGCCCGCGAGCACGATGCCGACGAAGGCCACCGCGATGCCCGCCAGCTGCCCCGGCCCGGGCCGCTCGCCCAGCGCCAGTCCCACCCCGACCGGGACGACCACCCCGACGGAGCCCAGCGGGGAGACCACGCCCATCGGGCCGAGCGCCAGGGCCTTGTAGAAGCTGAGCATCGCGGCCGGCCCGACCACCCCCGCCGCCACCGCGAACCAGAGCTGCGGCCCGGCCTCCTGCCAGGCGCCCGTCGCGAGGACGACCGAGCCGAGCACGAGGACCGCGGCGACCTGCGAGACCACGACCACGGTGAGCGCCGGCAGGCGGCGCGTCAGCAGCCCGCCGCCGAAGTCGGCGAGGCCCCACAGCACGGCTGTGGCCAGGGCGAAGAGGGCGGTCATGGCAGGACCTCGCAGTACAGTGCGGTGAACGGTGGAGTGCAGCATCGATTACACCGCAGGTTAGTTCAGTCTGTTGAACTGTGTCATCCAAAATATTGGACGGAATGGTGTCGGATCTCGAACAGCTCACCCAGGCGCTCGCCCGGAACCTCAAGCGGTGGCGCGGGGAGCGCGGGTTCACCCTGGACGCGCTCGCGGCCCGCGCGGGCGTCAGCCGCGGCATGATCATCCAGATCGAGCAGGCCCGTACGAACCCCAGCGTCGGCACCACGGTCAAACTGGCCGACGCCCTCGGCGTGAGCATCACCACCCTGCTGGACCACGAGCGCGGCCCGCAGGTGCACCTGGTGCTGCCGGGACAGGGGGTGCGGATGTGGTCCAGCGCCCCGGGCAGCGAGGCGCGCATGCTGCTGGGCGACGACCGGCGCGGCCCGGTGGAGATGTGGACCTACCGCCTGGAGCCGGGCGACGGCACGGCCTCCGACCCGCACCCGGCCGGGACCTTCGAGATGCTGCACGTCACGGCCGGCGAGCTGACACTGGAGATCGCCGACGACCGTCACGTGGTCCCGGCGGGAGGGGCCGTCTCCTTCGAGGCGAACGTCCCGCACGCCTACCGCAACGAGGGCGGCGTGCCGATGGAGATGACGATGGCCGTGTCCATCCCGCCCGTCCAGCGCGCCGACGGCCACCGCTGACGGCCACCGCCGACGCGGGACCCGTTACAGCGCCGGGATCTCGATGGCGGGGCACCGGTCCATGACCATCTCCACCCCGGCCTCGCGGGTCCGGGCGAAGGCCGCCTCGTCGACGACGCCCAGCTGGAACCAGACGGCGTCCGCCCCGGCCGCGACCGCCTGGTCCGCGACCGCGCCGGCCAGCGCGCTGTTCACGAACACGTCCACCACGTCCACCTTGAAGGGGACAGCTTCCAGCGAGGGGTAGCCCTGCTCGCCGTGGACCGTCTCCGCCTTCGGGTGGACGGGCACCACGCGCTTGCCGAACCGCTGGAGGACCCTGGCGACCCCGTAGGCCGCCCGGTCCTGGTTGCCGGACAGCCCGACCACGGCCCAGGTGTCGCCGAGTTCGGTGAGGATCCTGCGGATGGTCTCCTGGTCGCCGTACACGTACGCCGCCTCCTGCTGCTGCCGGGTCCGATGGGTGGTTCCGCCCGTTCAACGGAAAGGACACCTGTCCGATTCCCCGTAGGGTGGAGCGGTGAAGGCAGACCAGTACGAGACGGTGGCCCGCGAGGGGTCGCACGAGTCCGAGATCAACCGCTCGCGCTTCCTGTGCTCGCTCGCGCCCGCCGCGACCGAGCAGGAGGCGCAGGACTTCATCGCGCGCATCCGCCGGGAGCACCCCACCGCCACGCACAACTGCTTCGCCTACGTGATCGGCGCCGACGCCTCCATCCAGAAGGCCAGCGACGACGGCGAGCCGGGCGGCACCGCGGGCGTGCCCATGCTCCAGATGCTGACCCGGCGCGACATCCGCTACGCGGTGGCCGTCGTCACCCGCTACTACGGCGGCGTGAAGCTCGGCGCGGGCGGGCTGATCCGGGCCTACGGCGGGGTGGTGGGCGAGGCCCTCGACGCGCTCGGCACCGTCACCCGCCACCGCTACCGGCTGGCCACCGTCACCGTCGACCACCAGCGGGCCGGCAAGACGCAGAACGACCTGCGCTCCACCGGCCGCGCGGTCCTGGACGTGCGCTACGGGGAGGCCGTCTCGATCGAGATCGGCCTCCCCGAGGCGGACGTGGACTCCTTCCGGGCCTGGCTGAACGACGTCACCGCCGGGACCGCAGGCTTCGAACTCGGCGGAGAGGCCTACGGCGAAGGGTGAGTCCCGGGCAGGCCGTCAGAGGCGGCCGGACAGCAGCCGGTCCGCGTGGCGCAGTGCGTACCGCCCCACCGTCTCCCCGAGCCGTGCGCCCACCTCGTCGGCGCTGCGGCTGTGGATCCCCGAGTACACCCGGGCGTCCACGTTGTCCCGGGTGAGCTGGTCCCAGCCCGCGTAGGCGCGGCGGACGCCCGGCGCGGTCGGACTGGTCAGGTCGAACGGCTCCGTGACCGGTCCCGCGAGGGCGTCCAGCACGGCCTGCGCGGCGCCCGCGTACGTGGCGTGGCCGCTGGGGTAGTCCGGGTGGGCCGGGGTGTTGTGCAGCGGGCGCCAGGCCGGGTCGGTGCCGATCGCGCCCGTGCGGATCGCCGTCACCGGCCGCCAGCGCAGGTAGGTGTACTTGGCGTCGGAGGTGGCGATCTGGGTGTCGACCGACGCCGCGTGGAAGAGCGCGAGCAAGGCCGCCCGGTCGGCGGTCGAGCCGTGCGAGCGGGCCACGGCGACCCGCAGCGCGTCGGTGTAGAGCGTCAGCGAACCGCTGTACCAGAAGTTCGCCGTCTCCGTCTGGCGCGGTGTGCGCACCGTGCTGTCCGCCGCACCGTACGCCCGCACCTCCTCCAGGTCGGCGCGGTAACGGCCGGAGTCCAGGGCGGGCGGCGGGCCCGGGCGGAACTGCCCGGCGCGCTCCAGCAGGAAGGGCCGGCCCAGCCGGTTGCCGTACTGGATGGCCGGCGCGTAGCCGTCGGGCGTCGGCTGCCAGACGCCCGGGGCGGCCGGGGGCACGGGGAAGGGCGCGTTGGAGGAGGCCGGGTCCAGGCCGTCGCCGGCGCGGGCGGCCAGCACCGCCCTGGCCTGGCGGGATCCGGCGGCCACCCCCCGGTCCTCGGCCGGGCCGTCCGGGATCCGGGCGAGGGTGGTGGCGAGTGCCGTGTCGAGGTCGTCCTTGCGGGAAGGGGCGAGGGCGGCCAGCACGTCGTGGACGGCGGAGGCCACGGCCGCGTCCTGGAACCGGCCCCGGGACGGGCCGCCGCCGGGGGCCTCGCGGGCGGCCCGGGCGGCGGCGATCCAGCCGACGGCCCAGGTGCGGCTGTTGGTGATCTGCGTCGGGGCGGCCGTCGCGGCCACGGTCCGCGCGGTGACGTCGTACCAGTCGAGCACCACCGGACCGGCCCCGGCCGGGTCCGGGCGGACGGGCGCGGCAGCCGAGGGGACGGCGGCGGTCAGCGCGAGCAGCGCCGCGCAGCCGGCGGCGAGCAGCGCCGGACGGGTACGCGAGGGACGGGGCACCGGCGGGCGGGCGGGGCCCGGAACCGGTGGGCGGGAAGGTCGCGGGAGCGGCATGCGGCGACGCTAGCGAGCGGCCGCGACGGCGGACAAGCACACGAAGCCGCCACGGCGTACCGGCCACGGAACGTTGGCACCGCCGCCACGGGGCCGTAACAGAGCGGCCCGGATTCCCCCGCGGGCCGGGCCGGCGGCGCGGACGGGTTACCGTGGATGGCCGGCGCGCAGCGCTGCCGGCGCGGAAGTCATGGAGGAGAACGGCGTGCGGGTCGGAGCGGTCGAGTGAAGTTCCTGCACACCTCCGACTGGCACCTGGGCCGGTCCTTCCACCGCGTGAACATGCTCGGAGCCCAGGCCGCGTTCGTCGACCACCTCGTCGAGACCGTGCGCGAGCACGCGGTCGACGCCGTCCTCGTCGCCGGGGACGTCTACGACCGGGCCGTGCCCCCGCTGCCCGCCGTCGAGCTCTACGACCGGGCGCTGCACCGCCTCGCCGACCTCGGCGTGCCCACCGTGATGATCTCCGGCAACCACGACTCCGCCCGCCGGCTCGGCGTGGGCGCGGGACTGATCGGCCGCGCCGGGATCCACCTCAGGACCGACCCGGCCGGCTGCGCCGACCCCGTGGTGCTGGCCGACGCCCACGGCGACGTGGCCTTCTACGGTCTGCCGTACCTGGAACCTGCGCTGGTCAAGGACGAGTTCGCGGCGGAGAAGGTCAGTCACGAGGCCGTCCTCGGCGCGGCCATGGACCGGGTCCGCACCGACCTGGCCGGACGGCCCGAGGGCACCCGCTCGGTCGTCCTCGCGCACGCCTTCGTCACCGGCGGACAGGCCAGCGACAGTGAACGCGACATCGCCGTCGGCGGGGTCGAGGCCGTCCCCGCATCCGTCTTCGACGGTGTCCACTACGCGGCCCTCGGCCACCTCCACGGCTGCCAGACGATCAACGAACGGGTCCGCTACTCCGGTTCCCCGCTCGCCTACTCCTTCTCCGAGGCCGACCACCGCAAGACCATGTGGCTGGTCGAACTCGGCCCCGCCGGGGAGATCACCGCCGAGCGGCTCGACACCCCCGTCCCCCGCCCCCTCGCCCGGCTCCGCGGCCGGCTGGAGGAGCTCCTCGACGACCCCGCCCTCACCGGCCGCGAGGACAGCTGGGTCGAGGCCGTCCTCACCGACCCCGTCCGCCCCCGGGACCCCATGGCCCGGCTCACCGCCCGCTTCCCCCACACCCTCAGCCTCGCCTTCGAGCCCGAGGGCCGCCGGGACGACGGCGCCGCCTCCTACGCCCAGCGGCTGCGGGGCCGCAGCGACCAGGAGATCGCCGAGGACTTCGTCGCCCACGTCCGCGGCGGAGGCAGCGCCGACGAGGCCGAACGGGCCGTCCTGCGCGGAGCGTTCGACGAGGTCCGCGTCCAGGCCGCGGCCTGCGAGGACGCCGGCCGGCAGGCCGCCCGATGAGGCTGCACCGCCTGGAGGTCACCGCCTTCGGACCCTTCGCCACCCCCCAGAGGATCGACTTCGACGCCCTCTCCGGCGCCGGGATCTTCCTGCTGCACGGCCCCACCGGCGCCGGCAAGACCTCCGTCCTCGATGCCGTCTGCTACGCCCTCTACGGCTCCGTGCCCGGCTCCCGCCAGGCCCCCGGCACCACCCTGCGCAGCGACCACGCCGCCCCCGACACCCCGACCGAGGTCACCCTCGAACTCACCGCGGGCGGCCGCCGCCTGGAGATCACCCGGCGCCCCGAACAGGACCGCCCCAAGAAACGCGGCACCGGCACCACCAAGGACAAGGCCCAGTCCTGGCTCCGCGAGCACACGGCCGACGGCTGGACCGCCCTCAGCCGCTCCCACCAGGAGATCGGCGAGGAGATCGAACAGCTCCTCGGCATGAGCCGCGAGCAGTTCTGCCAGGTGGTCCTCCTCCCGCAGGGCGAGTTCGCCCAGTTCCTGCGGGCCGGCGCCGAAGCCCGCGGCCGGCTCCTCGGCCGGCTCTTCGACACCCGCCGCTTCGCCGCCGTCGAGACCCTCCTCGCCGAACGCCGCCGGGCCGCCGAGGCCAAGGTGCGGGCCGGCGACGAGAAGGTCCTCGCCGCCGCCCAGCGCCTCGCCCAGGCCGCCGGCGACAGCGCCGACCTCCGCGCCTGGCCGCTCCCCGCCCACCAGCCCGGCGACCCCGGCCTCGCCGACGCCGTCCGCGCCTGGGCGGCCGTCGCCCGCTGCTCCGCCCGCGAGCGGCTCACCGTCGCCGAGTACGCCCTGGCCGCCGCCGAGGGACGGCACGCCGCGGCCCGGCGCGCCGCCGAGGAGGCCCGGGAACTCGGCCGGCTCCAGCACCGCCACGCCGAAACCGCCCGCCGGGCCGCCCTGCTGGAGCAGGCCGGACCGGAACGCGCCCGGGTGCGGGAGCTGCTGGACCGGGCCCGCCGGGGCGCCCTCGTCGCCCCCGCCCTGGAACTGCGCGGGGCCGCGGCCGCCGCCCACCTCACCGCCGCGCACGCCGAGACCCTCGCCCGGGCGGAGCTGCCCCCCGCCCTCGCCGGGGCCGGCACCGAACAGCTCGGCGCCGTCGAACAGCGCCTGCGCGAGGACCTCGGCGCGGCCGGCGCCGCCCGGCGGGCGGAACAGCGCAGCGCCGAGATCGGCCGCGAGCGGGCCACGCTGGAGCGCGAAGCCCGCGACGCCGACGAGCAGCACCAGGAGTCCGCCGACTGGCTGGCCCGCTGGGACGCCACCCGTGCCGCCCTCCAGGAGCGGGTCGACGCCGCCCAGCAGGCCCTCACCCTCGCGGAGCAGCTCGCCGGCCGGCTGGAGCCCGCCCGCAGGCAGCTCGCCGCCGCCCGGCGCCGCGACACCCTGGCCGCCGACGCCGAAGCCGCCGCCGGTGAGCTGGACTCCGTACGCGAGGAGGCGTACGCCGCCCGGGAGCGGTGGCTGCAGCTCAAGGAGGACCGGCTGCGCGGCATCGCCGCCGAGCTGGCCGGGGCCCTCACCCCCGGGGAACCCTGCACGGTGTGCGGATCGGCCGAGCACCCCGCACCGGCGCGCCCCGCCCCCGGGCACGTGGACCGGGCCGCCGAGGACGCCGCCCACGCCCGCTTCGAACAGGCCGAGGAGCGCCGGGCCGCCGTCGAACGCCGGCTCGCCGCCGTCCGGGAGGCGGAGGCGGAGGCGGCCGGCGCCGCCGGGGCCGCGACCACCGCCGAACTCCTGGCCCTCACCGAGGACCTGAGCGCCCGTCACGCCGCCGCCCAGGCCGAGGCCACCAGACTCCACGCCGCCCGCGAACGCCTCGCCCGCGCCGAGCGGGAGCACGAGGCACGCAGCTCCGACCGGCTCGAAGCCGAACGCCGCGCCGCCGCCCGGGCCTCCCGGCGCGAGGCCCTCGACCGGGAGCAGGCCGCCCTCGAAGCCGAACTGGTCCTCGTCCGCGGCGACTCGCCCAGCGTCGCGGCCCGCGCCCGCACCCTGGAGGACCGCATCCGGATGGTCACCACGGCCGCGGCCGCGCTGCGCCGCGCCGAGGTCACCGCCGCACGGCTCAAGGAAGCCGACGACCAGCTCGCCGACGCCGCCTTCAAAGCCGGCTTCGAGACCACCGACGCGGCCGCCGACGCCGTGCTCCCCGAGTACGAGCGCACCGCCCTCCAGCACCGCCTCGACGCCTGGCAGGCCGAGGAGGCCATGCTCGCCGACCGCCGCGCCGAGGCCGACACCGCCGCGGCCGCCGCCCTGCCCCCGGCCGACCCCGCCACCGCCGAGGCCGCCGCGGAACGGGCCGCGGCCCTGCTGCGCACCGCCGGCTCGGCCGTGGACGCCGCCCGGGTCCGCTGCGCCGAACTGGACCGGCTCTCCCGGCAGGCGGAACACGAACTGCGCGCTCTGGGGCCGCTGCGCGAGGCCTACGAGCGGGTGGCCCGCCTCGCCGGGCTCACCGCGGGCACCTCCGCCGACAACGAGCGCAAGATGCGGCTGGAGTCGTACGTCCTGGCCGCCCGGCTGGAACAGGTCGCCGCCGCGGCGAGCGTGCGCCTGCTGCGCATGTCCGGAGGCCGCTACACCCTCGTCCACTCCGACGCCCGGGCGAGCGGACGCGGGCGCTCCGGTCTGGGGCTGCACGTACTGGACGCCTGGACCGGCAGCGAGCGGGACACCGCCACCCTCTCCGGCGGCGAGACCTTCTTCGCCTCACTGGCCCTGGCCCTGGGCCTGGCCGACGTGGTCACCGACGAGGCGGGCGGCATGCGGCTGGACACCCTCTTCATCGACGAGGGCTTCGGCAGCCTCGACGACCAGGCCCTGGACGAGGTCCTCGACGTACTGGACAGCCTGCGCGAACGCGACCGCAGCGTCGGCATCGTCAGCCACGTCGGTGACCTGCGCAGCCGGGTCCAGGCCCAGCTGGAGATCGTCAAGCAGCGCGGCGGCTCGGTGGTGCGCCACCGCACCGCCGGTGTCACGGACTGAGCGGACGCCGCGCCAGCGGGGACGAGTAGACGATGCTGGTGGTCACCGGACCCAGGCCGGCGATCCGCCCGGTGACCTCCTCCAGGTGCGCCATCGACCGGGTGGCCACCTTGAGGACGAAGCAGTCGTCACCCGTCACGTGGTGGGCCTCCAGGATCTCCGGGGTCGCCTCCAGGAAGTCGTGGAACGGCTTGTAGTTGCCGTGCGGATAGCGCAGCCGCACCAGGGCCATGATCGCCTTGCCGAGCTTCTCGTGGTCGACGACCGCGGTGTAGCCGGTGATGATCCCGGCCTCCTCCATTCTGCGGACCCGCTCGGTGACGGCGCTCGCCGACATCGACACGGCGCGCGCGAGCTCGGTGAAACTGGCCCGGCCGTCCTGCTGGAGGGCCGCCAGGATGCGCCAGTCGGTGGCGTCGGGGGAATAGCCGGTCATGGGCCAGGTCTAACAGGGGATTCCCCGGCGGAACAAGCCGAAGGCCGGGGAATACCACTTCCCGGAACGATCAACGGTTCGTAGATTTTGAGCCATGACGACGACGAGCCACGCGACCGCCCCCACCCCCACCAACCCCGTCCTGCGGGTTCCGCCGGCGAGCCCGGCCGCGGCCGCCGCCTACTTCGCGGCCAGCCTTGCGTTCCACGCGGACGTGTCCGACGTCGCCGCGGCCCTCACGGCGCACCGCGAGCAGGGGGCCGAGCTCGGCTTCCAGCTGATCGACTCCCGCTCCACCCCGTCCTGGGACCAGGCCCACGTGCCCGGCGCGATCCACCTGCCCACCGCGCTGATCCCCGAGCAGGCCGAGAAGCTCCTCGACAAGAACGTCCCCGTGGTCACCTACTGCTGGGGCCCGGGCTGCAACGGCGCCACCCGCTCGGCGCTCGCCCTGGCCGAACTCGGCTTCCAGGTCAAGGAGATGCTCGGCGGCATCGAGTACTGGATCCGCGAGGGCTTCGAGGTCGAGACCTGGCAGGGCCCGCAGCGGCGCGACGGGGCGGACCCGCTGACCGCCCCGACCGACTCGGACGACTGCGGCTGCTGACCCCCCGTACGACGGCCGCCCGCCCCGGTGAAGGGAGCGGGCGGCACACCGTGGTCGCGTACGAGGTCTCAGAGCCGTGAGAGCTCGTCCACCAGGTCGTCCAGACCCAGCGAACCCTGCGACAGCGCCGCCATGTGCCAGGCCTTCAGGTCGAAGGACTCACCGCGCGCCGCGCGGGCGTTGTCCCGGCCCAGCAGCCAGGCGCGCTCGCCCAGCTTGTAGCCGATCGCCTGGCCCGGCATCGACAGGTAGCGGGTCACCTCGCTCTCGATGAAGTCCGCCGGACGGCCGCTGTGCCGCCCGAAGAACTCCTGCGCCAGGGCCACCGTCCAGCGCTCGCCCGGGTGGAACGGCGAGTCCGCCGGGATCTCCAGCCCCAGGTGCATGCCGATGTCCACGATCACGCGGGCCGCGCGCATCATCTGGCAGTCCAGGTAGCCCAGCCGCTGCTCGGCGTCCTTGAGGTAGCCCAGCTCGTCCATCAGGCGCTCCGCGTACAGGGCCCAGCCCTCCGCGTTCGCGCTGACCAGGCCGACGCTCGCCTGGTAGCGCGACAGCCGGTCGGCCACGTGCGTCCACTGCGCCAGCTGGAGGTGGTGGCCCGGAACGCCCTCGTGGTACCAGGTGGACACCAGGTCGTACACCGGGAAGCGGGTCTGGCCCATGGTGGGCAGCCAGGTCCGCCCGGGACGGGAGAAGTCCTCCGAGGGGTTGGTGTAGTACGGGGCCGCGGCGCCGCCCGACGGGGCGATCTTCGACTCGACCCGCTTGACCCGCTCGGCGAGCTCGAAGTGGGTGCCGTCGAGGTTCTCGATGGCCTCGTCCATCAGGCCTTGCAGCCAGGCCTGGACCTCGTCCACGCCCTCGATGTGGGTGCCGTGCTCGTCCAGGTGGCGCAGCACGTTCCAGGGGTTCTCCTCGTCCGGGAGGATCTTGGCCGATTCGGCCTTCATCTCGGCGAGCAGGCGGTGGTACTCGGCCCAGCCGTAGGCGTACGCCTCGTCCAGGTCCAGGTCCGTGCCGTTGAAGTAGCGCGACCAGCGGGCGTAGCGCTCGCGGCCCACCGGGTCCGGGGCGTCCGCGACGGCCGGGGCGTACACGTCCCGCATCCAGTCCCGCAGTTCGACCACGGCGGCGGTCGCGGCGGCGGCCGCGGCGTCCAGGTCCGCGCGCAGGGAGTCGGGGCCGGCGGAGGCGAACTCCCCGAAGAAGTCCCGCTCGCCGTCGCCGTCCTGGCCGGCCCAGGTGGTGAGCTGGCCGATGAAGGTGGCGGTGGCGCGCGGCCCCCCGAGGAGGCCGCGCTCCAGGCCGAGGGCCAGGCACTCGCGGTAGCCGGCGAAGGCGGCCGGGACGGCGCGCAGCCGCTCGGCGATGGCGGCCCAGTCCTCCTCGGTGTCGGCCGGGGTGAGGGTGAAGACCTCGCGGACCTCGTGCGCCGGGGAGTGGATGTTGCTGACGGCGCGCAGGTCCTCGTCGGCCTCGTGGACCGCGAGTTCGGCGTTCAGACGCTCGCGCAGCAGGCGGGCGCAGCGGCGCTCGACATCGCTGTCGGCGCCGGGCAGCCGCTCGGCCTCGTCGAGGCGCGCGAGCGTGCCGCGCGACAGCCGGGCGGCCTCGGCGCGGCCGGCCGGCGAGAAGTCGGGGAGCTTTCCGCTGCTCGCGGCGACACCGAGGTAGGTGCCCACGATCGGGTTGATGGCGATGAGTTCGTCGACGTAGGCGTCGGCGACCTGACGGGGCAGAAGAGCCGCGCTGTCACTGTGGAGGGTGTCTGACATGCGGACATCTTCGTATGAGCGGCACCCCTACGTCATCACCATACGGGCTTGTTCTCCTGTCGGAGTCCGGATTCCGGGCGCCTGACGGCCCCGGCCGGCTCCAGCCGGGCCGTGATCACCAGGGTGCCCTCCTCGATCTGGTAGTCCAGGGGCAGGCCGAGGCCGCGCATGGCCGCGACCATGCCCGTGTTGGAGGCCTGGGTGACGGCGTACACGCTGTCGGAACCGGCCTCGACCGCCAGCGCGAGCAGCCGGCGCAGCAGTTCGGAACCGATGCCGCGGCGCTGCCATTCGTCCTCGATGAGGAGCGCGACCTCGGTCTCGTCCCCGTCCCACAGCAGGTGGCCGAGGGCGACGAGCCGGCCGGAGGCGGTGGTGGCGGCCAGGGTGCGGCCGAAGCGGGGGCTGAGCAGGTGGCCGAGGTAGCGGTCGGCGTCGGCGACGGGGCCGTGGTAGCGCAGGGCGAGGGTGCGGTCGCTGCACCGGTCGTGCATGGCGCGGGCGGCCGCCAGGTCCGAGCCGTCGGCGCGGCGCACGGTGATCTCGTTGCCCTCGGGCAGGGTCAGCACGTCCTGGCTCCGCGGGACGCGGGGGCCGAGGCGGGCGTCGAGCTCGACGAGGGCACGGGCGCGGGCGAACTCGGTGGGTGTGAAGGGCAGGTAGGGGCGCTCCACGGTGATCGCCCCGCCCGAGGGGTCGCGCAGCCGCATGACGGTGGCCTCCAAGACGCCCTCGACGGGGGCGTCGGCGCCGGTGTTGGGCCGGCCGGAGAGGGTGGTGGCGGGGATCGACTGGATGGTGCAGCGGCCGAGGAGCTGGCGCAGGGCGAGGGGGAGCTCGGCGGCGTCCAGGGCGGTGCGGGTGGCCAGCCCCAGGACCCGGGTGGGGGTGTCCACCAGGTCGTGGGCGTCGGCGCGTTCGATCCAGGTGCCGCGGCCGCCGGCCCGGGAGACGGCGCGGGTCAGGTCGGCGGTGGCGAGGTGCCGGGGGGCGCGCAGCAGGAACTCGTCGACCGTGCCGCCCTCGGGGAGGGGGTGGGTCTGGAGGGTCAGGATGTCCACGTTGGCCCGGGCCAGGGCCGTGCACAGCGCGGCGAGGCTGCCGGGCTCGTCACGCACGGTCGTCCGCATCCGCCACAGGGCCCCGGTCACCCGCGCGGTGTCCGACGGGGTCTCCTCCGGCGCCGGGTGGGGCGGACCGGAGGGCGCGGCGGTCTCCGGCGGCGGCGCATGGCTGTGCCGGCGGGCCCACCAGGTGTGGAAGCCCGCCGTCACCAGGAGTGCGACGGCCGAGGCGACCAGCAGGAGCGGCCCGCGGGGGCCGTGCGCGACGAGGTTGGCGATGCCGTCGGCGACGGCCACGGCGCAGAACAGGGCGGCGAGTTCGACGAGGTCCCGGCGCCAGTGGTGGCGGTGGGGACGGGAGGCGCGCGCAGCGGGGTTGCGATCAGTCATGCACCACACTCTGGCGGCCGGGTGTTGCGTGATCACGAACGATCTGTGACCGACTGGTTAAGCGTCGCTCTGGCCGGTTTCTCCCGTTTTTCCGGGCGGTTTCGGCTGCCGTCCCGCCCGTCGGGCCGGTGCGCTCACGCCTGTCCGACGCGGCCCGGCCGGAGCACCCGGGTGAAGAGTACGCCACCTCCCTGCCGGCGGAGCCGCACGGTGAGCTCCCCGCTGTCGCCGTCGATCTCGACCTCGCCGTAGTACGGGGGGTTCTCCGCGGGGGACATGTTGGCGACCGGCGCCGACCGGACGAACTCGGTCCGCGGCCCGAACGTCGCGTCCAGCTTCCCGGCGGGGAAGCCGCCCGCTCCGATGGGTCCGGAGATGAACTCCCAGAACGGCGCGAAGTCGTCGAACGCCGCACGCTCGGGGGCGTAGTGGTTGGCGGCGGTGTAGTGGACGTCGGCGGTGAGCCAGAGGGTGCCCGTGATGTGCTGGTGCTTGATGTGGCGCAGGAGGTCGGCGATCTGGAGTTCGCGCCCGAGCGGGGCCCCCGGGTCGCCCTGGGCCACCGCCTCGAAGTCCACCGCCCCGTCCGGGACGACGATGCCCAGGGGCATGTCGGCGGCGATCACCTTCCAGGTCGCCCGGGAGCGCGAGAGCTCCCGCTTGAGCCAGGCCAGCTGCTCGGTGCCGAGGATGCCGACCGGGTCGTCGGTCTGGCGGCCGGGGGAGTTGGCGTCGCGGTAGGTGCGCATGTCGAGCACGAACACGTCCAGCAGCGGGCCGTGCCGCAGCACCCGGTACATCCGGCCCTCGGCGCGCCCGCCCCGCAGGTCGGTCACGGGGAAGTACTCGCCGAAGGCCTGGCGGGCGCGGGCCGCGAGGGTGTCCACGTCCTTGACGGTGTAGCGCGGGTCGTCGAGCAGCTGGCCCGGGTACCAGTTGTTGCGCACCTCGTGGTCGTCCCACTGGGCGAGGACCGGGACCTGGGCGTAGAACTCGCGCAGGTTGTGGTCGAGCAGGTTGTAGCGGAAGTTGCCGCGGAACTCGGCGAGGGTCTCGGCGACCTTGGCCTTCTCCTCGGTGGTGACGTTGTGCCAGACACGGCCGTCGGGCAGCGGCACGGCGGCCTTGAGCGGCCCGTCGGCGTAGATCGTGTCGCCGCTGAAGAGGAAGAAGTCGGGGTCGCGCAGCCGCATCTCGTCGAAGACCCGGTATCCGCCCAGTTCGGGGTTGATGCCCCAGCCCTGTCCCGCCAGGTCCCCGGACCACAGGAAGCGCACGTCCTGCCGGCGGGAGACGGGCGTGGTGCGGAAGCTGCCGCGCACCGGCTCGCTGCACCGGCGGGGGTCGTCGGGGTCGGTGAGGACGACCCGGTAGTGGATCTGCCGGCCGGGCGGCAGGTCCCGCAGGGTGGCGGTGCCGGTGAAGTCGGTGGCCGGGCCGAGGAAGGGGCCGCCGTGGCGGCGGACGCCGTAACGGAACGACTCGCTCGGGGAGGTCTCGACGCACATCCGCGCCGGCCGGTCGGAGCGCGTCCAGACGGTGGCCGAGTGGGCGGTGATCTCGCCGGACTGGACGCCCCAGAGGGCGGCCGGGCGGCCGGAGCGGGTGAAGGCGGGGACCCGGGGTGAGGCGGCCAGCGCGGGCGCGGCGAGCGCCGTGGACAGGGCCAGGCCCACCGGGACGGCGAGCGAACCGCCGAGCAGGGACCGTCGGGTGTGCGGCATCGAGGCCATGGGTGCGTCTCCAGGGACGGCAGGGGGGAGGGCCGGACCAGTGTGCCCTCGCACACCGGACCGGCCGAGTCGCCCATGCGAACCGTGGATGAACAGCCGTCAGCCGATCATGCCGCGCGCCGTCGGGGCCGCCGCCGAACGTCGCCGCGGGACGCCGCGGGGCGCTGCGGTCACGCCCCGGCGTGCGCGGCGCCGAGGGCCGTCTCGCGGACGACCCGGGCGACGAGCGCCGGGTCGTCGTTCATCGGCACGTGCCCGCAGTCCCGCAGCCGCACCAGGCGGGCCCCGGGTATGGTCCGCTTGGCGCGCACGCCCTGGCGCGGCAGGAGCAGCCGGTCACGGGAGCCCCAGGCGATGGTCACGGGCAGTCCGGGCAGGTCGTGGCCGAACCGTACGGAGGCACCCGCGGCCAGGGTCTGCTCGAACCCGGTGGCGTCCCGCAGGGCCAGGGTCTCGGCGACGACGGCCTGCGGGGCGCGCCGGCCCGGCCGGGAGTAGATGGTGCCGGTGAGCGCGGCCCGGCCCGGGACGCTGCGCGCGAGCCGTTCCAGCGCCGGGCGGGGCAGGGCCCGGGCGCCGGCGCGCATCGCCCGCAGGGCGGTGAAGGCGTAGACCCGCTCGGGCTCCGACCAGAACCCGCCGGGGGAGAGGGCGGTGACGGAGCGGGCGAGGCCGAGGCGCCCCATCTCCAGCGCGAGCAGGCCGCCGAGGGAGTTCCCCGCGACGTGCGGGCGCTCGGCGCCCACGGCGGCGCAGAGCGCACCGAGGGCCGGGGCGACGGTTTCCAGGCCGTAGGGGACGCCCGGCGGCAGGGGCTCGGAGGCGCCGAACCCGGGCAGGTCGACGGCGATGACGTCGTACTCGGCCGCCAGGACCGCGGAGACCGGGTGCCAGGCCTGGAGGTGGTGGCCGATGCCGTGCAGCAGGAGCAGGGGCTCGCCCGCGCCCTTGCGCTCGTAGGCGACGGTGGCGGTACCGGGGCCCAGCGGCGAATCGATCGTGAAGGAGACCGTGGCGGTCATGCTGCTCCTCGTCGGGTGGACACGATGGGATGCGGGCCGTCGCGGGGACCGCCGCCCCATCATTACCGCCCGGTAGCCGTCGGGTCAGGGCCTTGGGGAAAGACGAGGCGAGCACGAACATCCTGTGAACGTCTTGCTACATATGCCCGATCTGCCCGGCCGATTGGCGAGGATTGGTCTTGACCAAGGGGGTGTGCCGTCCTATCGTCGCAGGGATAGTGCAGGAACCTTTAATAAACAAAGGCGCGGAACTGCGGCGCGGACTGCCGCTGGAAACCGCCGCCGGACAGGGCGCCGGCGGCGATCGCAGGAGGAGTCAGGGTGGGGACCACGCAGCTCGAATCGGTACCGGAGCCGAAGTACTGGCACCTCAAGACCGTCCTCAGCGAGGCGCTGGACCGGGACTTCGCGGTGGGCGAGGTCCTGCCGAACGAGCGTGAACTCGCCGCGCGCTTCGGTGTCGCCCGCGCCACCCTGCGCCAAGCCCTGGAACAGCTCGAACTCGAAGGGCGCCTGCAGCGCCGCCGCGGGGTCGGCACGACCGTCGCCCCGCCGCGGGTGGGCGTCGCCGTGGGCAGCACGGGAGACGGCTGGCCCGGCGACAGCGCCGACGGCTGGGAGGCCGTGGACTCCGTCGAGACCGTCCCGGCTGCAGCGGTCCTGGCGCTGCTGGGCACCGCCGCCGACCAGCCGGTCCACACGGTGCGCCGGACCCGCGTCACGCAGGGCCAGGCCGTCGCCGCCGAACTGCTGTACGTGCCCGCCGCCTCCGTGCCCGGGCTCTCCGCCATCGACGCCCCCGCCGGGGGCGGGGGGGGGGGGGGGGGGGGGGGGGGCCGCCCGGGGCGGGGGGGGGGGCGGCGCGGCGGCGCGGGGGGGGGGGGCGGCGCGCGCCGCG
>NZ_JBBDHD010000327.1:0-494 GCF_044129415.1 Streptomyces racemochromogenes | reverse complement strand
GAGGCGTAGGCGGTGAACTCCTCGGCGATCGTCGCGAAGACGCTCTCCCGGTAGTCGACGAGGTCCATCTTGTTGACGGCGAGGACGACGTGGGGGACGCGCAGGAGGGCGGCGACGGCGGCGTGGCGGCGGGTCTGTTCGATGACGCCGTTGCGGGCGTCGACGAGGACCACGGCGAGGTCGGCGGTGGAGGCGCCGGTGACCATGTTGCGGGTGTACTGCACGTGGCCGGGGGTGTCGGCGAGGATGAACCGGCGGCGGGCGGTGGCGAAGTAGCGGTAGGCCACGTCGATGGTGATGCCCTGTTCCCGCTCGGCCCGCAGGCCGTCGGTGAGCAGTGCCAGGTCCGGGGCGTCCTGGCCGCGGTCGGCGGAGACCCGCTCCACGGCCTCCAGCTGGTCCTCCAGGACCGACTTGGAGTCGTGCAGCAGCCGGCCCACCAGGGTGGACTTGCCGTCGTCGACGGAACCCGCGGTGGCGAAGCGCAGCAGCGT
>NZ_JBBDHD010000081.1:0-31877 GCF_044129415.1 Streptomyces racemochromogenes | reverse complement strand
TGGAGGCGCGGCGAGGTGGCGCCGCGCATCTCCGTCAGCCCGGCGTTGACCAGGTCGGCGGCTCGGCTGAGTTCGGCGGCGCCGAACACCGACGCCTGGGCCTGCATCCGCTCCACCACGTCGGCGGGGGCGTCGATGAGCCCCTTCTCCGCGGCGTCGGGGACGGCGGCCAGGATCACCAGGTCGCGCAGCCGCTCCAGCAGGTCGGCGACGAAGCGGCGGGGGTCGTTCCCGCCCTCGACGACCCGGTCGACGACCTCGAAGGCGGCAGCCCCGTCCCCGGCGGCGAAGGCGTCGACGACGGAGTCGAGGAGCGAGCCCTCGGTGTACCCGAGCAGGGAGGTGGCCATGGCATACGTCACACCCTCCTCACCTGCACCGGCGAGGAGCTGGTCCATGACGGACATGGAGTCGCGCACGGACCCGGCGCCGGCCCGCACGACGAGCGGCAGCACCCCGTCCTCCACCCGGGCGCCCTCGCGCCCGCACACCTCGCCGAGGTAGTCCCGCAGCGTCCCCGGCGGCACGAGCCGGAAGGGGTAGTGGTGCGTGCGCGACCGGATCGTCCCGATGACCTTCTCGGGCTCCGTGGTCGCGAAGATGAACTTGAGGTGCTCCGGCGGCTCCTCGACCACCTTCAGCAGGGCGTTGAAGCCCGCCGAGGTGACCATGTGGGCCTCGTCGATGATGTAGATCTTGTACCGGCTGGACGCGGGCCCGAAGAAGGCCTTCTCGCGCAGGTCGCGCGCGTCGTCGACACCACCGTGCGAGGCGGCGTCGATCTCGATCACGTCGATGGACCCGGGGCCGTTGCGCGCCAGGTCGCGGCAGGACTGGCAAGCGCCGCAGGGGTCGGGAGTGGGACCCTGCTCACAGTTGAGGCAGCGGGCCAGGATGCGCGCGCTGGTCGTCTTTCCACACCCGCGCGGCCCGCTGAACAGGTACGCGTGGTTGACCCGGTTGTTCCGCAGGGCCTGCATCAGCGGGACAGTGACATGCTCCTGCCCGATGACCTCGGCGAACGACTCGGGGCGATAGCGGCGGTACAGCGCAAGGGACGACACGTCTACGAGGTTATCCGGGCCCACCGACAACAGCCGCCCGCAGCCGCCCCGGAACGCAAAGCGCCCCCCACGCACCCGCCAGAGCCCACTTACCCTTGCTGCCTTCCGGCCCTGGGGGAGTTGGGTGAGATAGCGCCACGTGAGGGGCTGGGCCCCACCCTAGCGGATGGAACCCCCCGGAATCGAGCCCGCCCCGACCGCACTCCCCCGCCCCGCCCCCCGATCCGGATCGTGTTCGCGAGCACCCCTCAACGTCTTGTATTGTTTGCGGCGGAGGATTCGCCTAGAGGCCTAGGGCGCACGCTTGGAAAGCGTGTTGGGGGCAACCCCTCACGAGTTCGAATCTCGTATCCTCCGCAGCCGCCCGACAGGGCAAACGAAGGGTCCGACCGCTCAGCGGCCGGACCCTTCGTTGCTTCGTGGTCTCAGCCTCGGTCTCAGTCGGCGCGCGGACGGTCGCGCCGGACTCAGCTGATCATGGAGGAGAGCTTCGGCGAGCCGCCGTGCAGCCACGACTCCGAGCAATTGCGGAAAGCCTCTGGCTGCCGTGCCCGCCGATAGCCTTGAGGTGTGGGCTCGTGCAGTGAGCCATGACGAAAGGAATCCATGGCTGCAGCTGCCCCCGATGAGGTCGAGTACGGCGAGGTCTTCACCCGTCGATGGGTCGTCGAGACGATCCTTGATCTGGTCGGCTACACGGCGAACCAGGACCTCACCCGGATGAGGCTCGTTGAGCCGTCCATCGGATCCGGAGCGTTTTTCGTCCCCGCACTGGAGCGCCTGCTCGAGTCCGCAAAGGTCCATGGCACGGAGCTGTCGGCGCTGGCTGACTGTCTGTACGGCCTCGATCTCCAGCATGAGCACGTCACGACCTGCCGGAAGAAAGCGACGGACATGCTCCAAGCCGCTGGGGCCAGTCCCACAGAGGCCCGAGCCCTGGCTGCGGGCTGGCTGCGTCACGGCGACTTCCTTCTGGACGAGGTACCGACGGACGTCGATTTCGTGATCGGTAACCCGCCGTACATCCGCACCGAGGACCTCGATGACGAGACCGAGGCCGCCTACCGCAAGACATGGCGGACGATGCGTGGACGGGCGGACATCTACGTCGGCTTCTACGAGCGTTCGCTGTCCATGCTCGCAAGGGGCGGGAAGGTCGGGTTCATCTGCGCGGACCGTTGGATGCGGAACGCCTACGGGAAACACCTGCGGGGTCAGGTGATCTCACGCTACGCGGTCGAGTCGGTGTGGCAGATGCACGACGTAGACGCATTTGAAGCAGATGTCTCGGCCTATCCGGCGATCACGGTGCTGGCCAACTCCGAGCAGGGCAGCTCCACGTTCATCGACACCACTGCCGCGTTCGGAGCGGCCTCCGCAAGCGAGGCCCTGGCGTTCGTGCAGGGCACGGCGGAGGAAGCTGCAGGTCAGGGATGGGAGGGTGCACGCCTGCCCAGCTGGTTCGAGACCGACGACTTCTGGCCCGCAGGATCCCCTCACACCATCAAGCTGCTGGAGCACCTGCAGGAGACTTTCCCGACACTGGAAGCCGACGGTACGACGAAAATCAGCATTGGGGTCGCGACGGGAGCCGACAAGGCCTACATCGTCAACGCGGACGCCGGCATCGACGTCGAGGAAGACCGGCTGACGCCCCTCGTCATGGCCGACGACATCCGCGCAGGTCGTCTCACAACTCCTTCGAAGATGCTGCTGAACCCGTGGAACGCCGAAGGGACGCTCGTGGATCTCGCGGACTACCCGAAGTTCGCGGACGCGCTCGCGTCGCACCCGAACGTCAAAAAGCGCTTCGTCGCGAGGAAGAACCCGAACACCTGGCACCGCACGATCGACAAGGTTCACCCGGGCCTCGCCGAACAGCCGAAGCTGCTTCTCCAGGACATGAAAGCCCAGATCACGCCGGTGCTGGAGCCGGGTCGCTACTACCCGCACCACAACCTGTATTACATCGTCTCGTCGTCGTGGGACCTGGAAGTGCTCGGCGGGTTGCTACTGTCCCGGATCGCAGAAGCCTTCGTGAGTGCCTACGGCGTGAAGATGCGCGGCGGCACTCTGCGATTCCAGGCGCAGTACCTGCGGAAGATCGCCGTTCCGCGCCCCGACGCGATCCCCCACGACATCGCCTCCAGACTCCGTGATGCGTTCCGCTCTGGCGACAGGGGGGCTGCGACGCGTGCGGCCGAAGAAGCGTACGGGCTGCCTGTCGGCAGCATCTGAGTACCCGAAGAGCAGAAGAGGGGTCATGAGCGACCTGACACCTGTCGAGACCTGGCGCGCCGCTGTTCTCGGCTACTGGGAGGGCCTGGACCTACAGGCCGCGAAGCAGGGGCAGGCCACCGGGGTCAGGGACACCGGCAACCGCGCAGCCGTCACCGGCGGCAAGCAGATGGACGCGATGCAGGAAGTCGTGGCGAAACTATGGCGTGACGCTCCGGGCATCAAGCTGGAGGTGCGCACGACGGGTCACAACAATCTGCCGGCGTACTTTCGCCCGGTGAAGAACTGGGACCTCCTGGTGCTCTACCGCGGCTCCCTGATCGCGGCGATGGAGTTCAAGTCCCAGCGGGGCCCCTCGTTCGGCAACAACTTCAACAACCGGACGGAGGAAGCCCTCGGGCTCGCGGCGGACTCCCAGATGGCCGTGGAACGCGGCCTGTTCGGCCGGCTGAAGCCCTGGTTCGGCTTCATCATGCTCGTGGAACGCGCGCCGGGATCGTTGAACGCGGTCAAGGTGCCCAAAAACATGCCGTTCCCGGCGGACCCGATCTTCGAAGGAGCGTCGTACATAGAGCGCTACAAGATCTTCTTCGAACGCATGGTCAAAGAAGGCAACTACGACGCTGTCGCTCTGCTCACCGCCGAGGCAGGCAGCGACCACTTCACCGAGCCATCGGTGAGCTTGTCGTTGGCCAATCTCGAAGCAGACATCCGTGCACGCATCGAGTACATCAAGACGCTGCCAGACGATGTGTTCGACCAACTGACGCACCAAGTCGGCTGAAATCTCCACCAGTCGCCGGACCGGCCTCGCGGACAGGGGGCCGGTGTCAGGACGGGCGGTGGGAGAGGGAGCGGGTCGGGCGGCGGGTCGACCAGGCTGCCGCCGCGAGGGCGAAGCCGTAGACGGACACCAGGCCGTGGCCGTTGTCCTGGGCGAGCCACATCGCGAGGCCGAGCACCGGGACGCCGGCCGCGAGGGCGATCTCCTTCGGCCGGCGGGCCCTGGTGAGGAACGCCAGGGCGAGGGTGGCGCCGAGGAAGTAGGTGGCGCCGGAGCTGCCGGCGAAGTTGCGGGGGTCGGTGGCGGGGCCGTCGCCGAGGCCGAGCAGGGCGTCGATCCGGCCGGGCAGCAGGATGCCCGCGAGGAAGAAGCCGAGGGTGAGGCCACCGCCCCAGTACCAGTGGGCGAGCGCGGCGACGACGGCGAGGGTGGCCAGGTTCCACAGGGCGCCGAACAGGCCGCCGTTCTGCATGAACACCGAGGTGAACTCGCGCCACCAGCCGGACTTGGCCGGGTCGGCGTCCAGCGCGTCCATGGCGCCGGACCACACCAGCTGGAGCAGGACGCCGCCGACGGCGAGCCCGGTCAGGACGAGGGCCGCCCACGGGAGGCTCCGTCCGCGCAGGGTGTCGCGGCCGACCACGCCGAGACCGCAGTTGACCATCATGACCATCAGCGCGGCCGTGGTCGTGTTGAAGACGATCGCTTCCATGTCCGGCACTCCCCCCTCTGCGATTCCAACACCGTTGGAAACTGCGACGACGTCAAGCTAGCACAGTTTTCCAACGGTGTTGGAAAACCTGTACGGTGGCACGCATGAAGCTCACCAAGGAGCGCATCGTCGCCGCGGGCATGGCCGTCTTCGCGGAGGTCGGCTACCAGAACCTGTCCATGCGCCAGGTCGCCGACCGCCTGGACACCCACGCGGGCAGCCTCTACTACCACGTGCGCGGCAAGGAGGAGCTGCTCGCCCTGATGGCCGACCGGGTCTGCCGCCAGGCCCACGACGCCGGCACCGAAGCCCTCGCCGCCCTCCCGCCCGCCGCCACCTGGCAGGACCGCGTCGAGGCCCAGGCCACCGCCCTGCGCCGGGGCATCGCACAGCACCCCGGCGGCGCCCAGCTCCTCGCCGAGAGCCCCGGCGTGCTCAGCACCGGCGCCCTCTCCCTGATGGAGCGCCTGCTGCGCACCCTCCTCGACGCCGGCCTGCCCGCCGACCGCTGCGGCATCGCCGCCGACACCCTGCTCAGCCACGTCACCGGATTCGTGCTCCAGGAGCAGAACCAGCCGGCGGCCCCGCCGGCCGTCACCGCCGAGCAGTACGCCGACCTGCTCGCCCGGTTCCCCCTGGTCATGGGCGCCTCGGTGCAACACCTGGGCCAGGACGAGAAGTTCGTGCGCAGCGTCCGCCTGCTCTGCGCCGGCTTCGCCGCGCCGGCCTAGGCCGGCCGTCCGGGTCGAGGTATCGGTCGAGGTCCAAGTCCCTTTCAGGCAAGGTCGGTTGCGTAAGCGCCGCCGGCCGGGACCACCGCTCGGAACCCCCGTGGCCTCGTACTCCAGCGGCGCTCGACGGGGAGTCCGGCGCCGGCGCCTACCGTCGGGACGGGATCGCGGTGTCCGCCGTATCCCTCGCCCTCAGGCGTCTCTCAATTAGGAGTCCGACCATGACCGTTCGCGTCCTCGCCCTCGTCGGCAGCCTCCGGGCCGGCTCGCACAACCGACAGCTCGCCGAAGCGGCCGTCAAGCACGCCCCCGGACACGTCTCCGTCGATATCCACGAGGGCCTCGCCGAGATCCCGTTCTACAACGAGGACATCGACGTCGAAGGTTCCGTCCCCGCTCCGGCGGTGGCCCTGCGGGAGGCCGTGTCCGGTGCGGACGCGCTCCTGCTCGTTTCCCCCGAGTACAACGGCACCATCCCCGCCGTGCTGAAGAACGCGATCGACTGGCTGTCCCGCCCGTACGGCACCGGCGCGATCACCGGCAAGCCGGTCGCCGTCATCGGCACCGCCTTCGGCAGCTACGGCGGCGTGTGGGCGCAGGACGAGGCCCGCAAGTCCGCCGGTGTGGCCGGTGGTGCCGTCCTGGAGGAGGCCCGCCTGTCCGTCGCCGAATCCGTGACCCGTTTCGCCACCACCCACCCCGCCGACGACGCCGAGATCGCCACCGCGGTCCTGGAGGTCCTGGAGCAGCTGGCCACCAAGGCGAACGCCTGACGAACCGGCGCCGCAGCTCCGTAGGACCGTCACGCTGTAGCCGGGTCACCGGCCGGAAAGGAACACCGCCATGCTCACCCTGACTCCCCGCGAGGGGGCGGCCCCGAAGGTCTTCGGCCCGGCCCCGCACGGCCAGGGCTCCCAGATCTCCCCGATCATGCTGCAGGAGGAGCTGTGGGGACGGATGCGCGCGCTGCCGTACGTGTACATGGCGCCCACGCTCGTCTCGGTCCCGCACGCCCGGGCCCTCTTCCTGCCCGAGGGCGTCGGCACGGGCCCGGCGGAGGCCTTCCAGCGCGGTAGGGAGTGGGCCCACATCCACCCCCACCACGACGGCTCGCTCCACCTCACGCTCCCGAAGGAGGCGGAGGAGGAAGTGATCAACGCCGGCTGGGGCGTGCACCACCCGGTCCAGGCGGTGACGCTCGTCTACGGGCCGCGGAGCTATGCGGAACTGGAGACGGTCTGGAAGATCGTCCACTTCTCGTACCGGTACGCCGTCGGCATGAAGTGACCCGTCGGGAGCCTCCGTCACGAGAGAGGGCCGGACCGCAGCCGCGGTCCGGCCCTCCGGCGTTCCCCGACCTGCGGGCCGCTAGCCGAGCCGGCCGGCCGCCCAGGCGGCCCATTCGCGCTTCATCTCGTTGAGGCGCAGGCCGTACTCCAGGGCGATGCGGCCGTACACCGACAGCCGGTCGTCGCCCCAGTCGATGGACCGCTCCAGCGCGCGCAGGTCCTCGTACTCCTCCGCTGCCGCCTCCATCAGCCCGGTCAGGTACGCGCCCGCCTGGTCCGCCGGGAGCACGCCGAGGAAGAAGACCCGCAGGAGGACGTCGCTGCGGGTGGTGCGCTGGGGCCTGGTCTCGGTGAGCCAGTGGCGCAGTTCGGCCATGCCCTCGTCGGTGAGGGTGTACTCCTTGCGGCCGCGCGGCCCCTCCGCCGAGACGCCGATCAGCCCGGCGGCGGCGAGTTTGGCCAGTTCGCCGTACATCTGGCTCTGGGTGGCGGGCCAGACGTTGGCCAGCGAGGTCTCGAAACGCTTCAGCAGGTCGTAACCGCTGGCGGGGCGTTCGGAGAGGAGTCCGAGGAGGGCGTGTCGAAGGCTCATGCCCCCACCTTACATTCCATTCTTGACATGTCATTTTTGGAAGGTCTACCTTCGACCTGTCAGAACAGGAATGTCAGGGCAGCAGCAGCCGGGGGTCTTCGAAATGTCGTACGTGCGCACCTTCCTCCCGTGGATCGTCTTCGCGGTGATCCCGTCCGCCCAGTGGCAGTGGGGCGCGCTCGCCGCTCTGGTGGCGGCCGTGGCGGTGGCCGTCCAGCAGCGCCGCGAGGGGGCCGGCTTCGACGCGCTGATCATCGAGATGGGGTCTGCGGCCTTCTTCGCGGCCCTGGTGGCCATCGCCTTCGCCGACCCGCACTCGGCCGTGCACGGCTACTCGGCCGCGCTCTCGTCCGCCGTCCTGGCCCTGATCGCCGCCGTGTCCCTGCTGATCCGCAGGCCGTTCACCCTGGGCATCGCCAAGCGCACCACCCCGCGCGAGGTCTGGGGGATGCGCCCCTTCGTCCGGGCCAACACCGTGATCACCGGCGTCTGGACGGCCGCCTTCGCCCTCACCGCCGGGGTCCTCGCGCTGCTCGCCCACGCCGGCCAGGGGCACTCGACGGCGGCCACCGCCGTGCAGGCCGCCGGCTTCGTCCTGCCGATGCTCTTCACCTCCCGCTACGTCGCCTCCCTCCAGGCGGGGGCCGGGGCGGCGGGAGCCCGATAGGGCCTGGGGCAAGGGGGCCTGGCGTTACGCCTGGCGGAGGGCTTCCTGGGAGGCGACGTACTTCACCATCAGGCGGGCGAGCTCCAGCCGGTCGCGTTCGCTCCAGTCGGCGGTGATGTACTCGTACGCCGAGCGCTGGTGGCGGCGGAAGCGGGCCATCAGCTCCTCGCCCTCGGGGCTGAGGTGGAGAACGGTACGGCGGCCGTCGCGCTGGGAGGCGGCGCGGACCAGGTAGCCGGCCGAGATGCAGTCGGAGACCATGCGGCTGGCCACCGAGGGGTCGACGCCCAGGTGGGAGCCGACGGCGCCGACGGTGACCTCGCGGGCGCCTTCCCGGGCGATCTCCAGGACGACGTTGAGGACGAGGGTCCGGCTCAGGTCCTTCGGGGAGATGGGGTCCGCGACCTCCAGGAGCGAGGAGCGGCGCAGCTTCCCGAAAGCGGGCCCGACGGCGTTCAGCAGCTCTTCGGCCACGGCGGCCTCGACGGCCGTCTCCGCCTCGTGATTCTTCATCCCGCCATCGTATCTACGTGACGCTCCGCAAGCATGTGTTGACATGAAAACGTGTGCGTGTCAGCATGCATATGTCTTCAGTCAATCGTCTTCAGTCGAGGACAACGTGAACGGGGCCTCCCATGACCACCCTCATCACCGGCGCGCGCGGCAAGGTCGCCCAGGGCGTCCTCGCTCGCCTGCACTCCGCCGGCCACCGCGTCCGGGCCGCCAGCGCCCGCCCGGCCGAACTGACCGTCCCGGCCGGTGTCGCGGCCGTCGAGCTCGCCCTCGACCGGCCGGAGACCTTCGCCGCCGCCCTCGACGGCGTCCGCCAGGTCTTCCTCTACCCCGAGCCCTCCGGGATCCGGGCGCTGATCAGGGCCGCCGAGGCCGCCGGTGTCGAGCACGTGGTGCTGCTGTCCTCCTCCTCGGTCCTCGGCCCCGACGCCGCGACCGATCCGCTGGCCCGGCACAGCCTCCAGGTCGAGCACGCCCTCGCAGCCTCGTCGCTGACCTGTACCTTCCTGCGCCCGGACGCCTTCGCGAGCAACTCGTTCGGCTGGGCGCACCCCATAGGCCGGGCGATGCCGGTGCAGCTCGCCTACCCCGACGCGCACACAGCGCCCATCCACCCCGAGGACATCGCCGACATCGCCTTCGAGGCCCTGACCGGCGACTTCCTCAAGGGCCGCTCCCTCACCCTGAGCGGTCCCGAGTCGCTCACCTTCCGCGCGCAGCTCGCCGCCCTCTCGGCGGCCATCGGCCGGGAGGTCCCGGTCGAGCGCATATCCCGCGAGGCCGCCGAACAGCAGATGTCGGCCTTCATGCCCGCGCCGATGGCCGGTTCGCTGCTCGACCTGTGGGCCGCCGCGAGCCACGGCCCCGCCGCGGTCGCCGACACCACCGAGACCCTCCTCGGCCGCCCCGCGCGCACCTACGCGCAGTGGGCCGCCGAGAACGCCCCCGCCTTCACCGGGCACTGATCCACAGGAGAACGCCATGAAGCCCATCGGCTACTGGCTCAACCGCACCGACCGCGCCCTGACCACCACGATGGACGCCCTGCTGGCCGAGTACGGGCTCACCCGCCTCGCCTGGCAGGTCCTCAACACCCTCGCGGACGGCTCCGGGGCCACCGACGCCGCCGTACGGACGGCCCTCGCCGCCCACGCCGATGCCCCGACGCTGACCGCCGCCATCGAGGGGGTCCTCTGCGGCGGCTGGGCGGTGCGCCCGGAACCGGGCCGTCTGGCGCTCACCGGGAGCGGCCGGGCCCGCCTGGCCGAGGCCGGGGCGCAGGTGGGGGCCTTCCGGGAGCGGGCGACGGCCGGGATATCCCCGCGGGAGTACCGGACCGCGGTGGAGGTGCTGGAGCGGATGACCCGCAATCTGGAGCCCGCGGCGCCCTGAGAGCGCTTCGGACCCGGCCGGTGCGCGGGGGCCCGCCGATAGGGTGGGCCGGTGCCCACGTACTCCATCGGCCAGGCCGCCGGTCTGCTGCGCGTGAGTCCCGAGACCGTCCGCCGCTGGGCCGACTCCGGGCGGCTGCCCGCCCTGCGCGCGCCCGACGGCACGCGCGCCGTCGACGGGCCGGCGCTGGCCGCCTTCGCCAAGGAACGCGCCGCCGGACTGCACCCGGTACCCGACCGGGCCGCCGCCACCTCCGTGCGCAATTCCTTCGCCGGGATCGTCACCGCGGTACGGGTGGACGAGGTGGCCGCCCTGGTGGAGATCCAGTCGGGGCCGCACCGGATCGTCTCCGTGGTCACCCGGGAGTCGGTGGAGCAGCTCGGGATCGCGGTCGGGGTGAGCGTCACCGCCCGGGTGAAGTCCACCGAGGTGTACGTGGACGTCCCCGGCGGGCCCGCCGCCCCCTGAGTCCCGGGCCGGGCCCGAGCGGTGGCGGAGGGGCGCCGGCCGCCGGCGTCAGCGGCAGCGGAGGGCGGCGTACAGGTCCAGCTTGTGGTCCAGGCGGGACAGGTCACGGCCCGTCAGGACCTGCACCCGCTCCATCCGGTAGTGGACGGTGTTCACGTGCAGGTGGAGCGCCTGCGCGGTCCGGGCCCACGAGCAGTTGTGGGCGAGGAACACCTCCAGGGTCTCCCGCAGCATGCCGTCCCCGAGCGCGCCCAGCACCCGCTCGCCGAACACCGCCCTGACCTCCTCCGGCACCCCGGCCAGCAACCCGCCCAGGGTGTCCAGCTGTTCGGCGCCCCGTACGGGGGCGGCCGCGTCGGCGGCGGTCAGGGCGAAGCGGGCCTGGGTCAGGGAGGCACGCAGGTCCTCCGGTCCGACCGCGAGCGCGCCCGCGCCGGCGCGCAGGTCGGCCTCCGGGCCCCCGCAGGCCCGGAGCAGCGGCCACACTGCGCGCAGCCCGGCTGCCGTGTCGGTCTCCGCGCGCGTGCCCTCGTACAGGGGCGCGCCCTCGTACAGGACGGCAACGGCCTCCCCTCCGGGCGCCTCGCCCAGCGCCCACGGCAACCCGTCCAGGTGGGCGAGGGCCTCGGCCAGGGCGGGGGCCGAGGTGGCCGCCAACACCCGGTACGGACCCCGGGCGGGGAGTCCGGCGGCGGCGAGGGCCTCCTCCAGCACGGCCGGTTCGCAATCCCCCGCCAGCAGCCCCACCAGCTCGCGCCCGGCCGCCCGCGCGGCGGCGGCGTCGCGGTGGGCCGGCCCGTCCCGGTGCTGGGCCAGCACCTCGGCGATCTCGTGCAGCACGCGGGGCGGCGCCGCGTCCGCGTCCGGGACGTGGAGCTGCCAGGCGTCGTACACGGAGCCGTCGGCCTCGATCCGCAGCGTGAGGCCGCCGCGCGAGGGGGAGGCCGCCCGCTGCGCCGGGATGACCGGTGCCGAGGGCGTACGGGCCACGGTGCGGCCGCTCGCGCTGAGCAGGTAGCAGTCGACCCGGCCCAGGTGCGCGCACGCCCGCTCCAGCAGTTCGCCGGGCCCGGCACCGTTCTCCAGCAGCCGGCTCAACTCGGCGCGCACGTTGGACGGGAGGGCGAAGGTCCGGGTGGGCCGGCGGCTGAGGTCTCCCCAGTGGCGCAGGTACACGGCCTCGGTGACGGCACGGAAACTGGTCCGCGCCGGGACGGCCACGATCGGGACCCGGTGCGTCCGACAGGCGTCCACGAGCGCCTCGGGTACGCGCCCGTGGGTCTCCTCCCCGGCCAGCAGGGCGGTGGCCCCGGCGTCGGCCAGCGCGGAGACGAAGCGGTCCGCCTTGCCCGGGTCGCCGTCCGCCCACCACACCAGTCCGCTCAGCACGAGCTCACCGGGGCCCAGGAAGCGGCCCGGATCCTCCAGGTCCGTGGCGGTGACCCCGCTGACCTCCTGGCCGAGAAGGTCTTCCTCGCCCCAGAGCAGGGTGAGGCCGAGACTGTCGGACTGGAGCAGGTCGAGGACGTGCATGGCAGGGTCTCCTTGCGGTGGGGATCACCCACATTCGCCAGGCGAATACGAGGAAGCTCATCGTAAATGCAAGGGATTCTCCCGCCCACGCCCCTGTGTACCCCTTGGTGGATCATCCAGGACACCCCTTGCCGGACCGGCCGGATTCCGTGGCCTGGACCAGTCGTTTCGCCCCCTTCGCCGTTGCTTCACTGAAGCGGACGCCCCGGACGACAGAGAGGCTGGTGGCGCGAAATGGACCTCAACACGGTGCTCGACGTGCGCGATGCCCGCCGCCGCGAACCCTGGCGCCCCGGCGACGCCTTCCTCGGCGGGGGCACGTACCTCTTCTCCGAACCGCAGCCCCACCTCCGCCGCCTCGTCGACCTCTCCCGCATGGGCTGGCCGCCCCTGGCCTGGCAGCCCGACGGCTCCCTCGACATCGCCGCGACCTGCACCATCACCGAGCTGTCCCGCTTCGGCCGGGGCCTGTCCGCCACCGCCGCCCCGCTCTTCGAGCAGTGCTGCCGGGCCTTCCTGGCCAGCTTCAAGATCTGGAACATGGCCACCGTCGGCGGAAACCTCTGCAACGGCCTCCCGGCCGGCCCGGTCATCTCCCTGACCGCGGCCCTCGACGGCACCGTCCTGCTCCAGGGGCAGGACGGCGCCACCCGCCGGATGCCCGTCACGGAGTTCATCCGCGGCGCGGGCGTGAAGGACCTGCGCGACGGCGAGATGCTCCGCTCGGTCCGCCTCCCCGCCCGCGCCCTGGAGTCCCGCACGGCCTTCCGCCAGGCCTCGCTCTACGGGCTCGGCCGCTCCGGCTCCCTGGTGATCGGCGCCGCCGACCCACGGGACGGCTCCCTCGCCGTCACCGTCTCCGCCGCGACCAGCCGCCCGTTCCGCTTCTGGTTCGCGCTGCCGCCCACCGCCGCGGAACTGCGCGCTGCGATCGACGGCGCCGTCCGCCCCGAGGAGTGGTTCGACGACATCCACGGACTGCCCGAATGGCGGCGGCACATGGCCCTGCTCCAGGCCGAGCAGATCCGCCGCGCACTCTGCCCCCCTGCGGAGGGACCCCGATGAGCTACGAGATCGAGATCAACCGGCAGCGCTTCGAGGACGAGCCCCGCGCCGGCCAGTGCCTGCGCACCTATCTCCGCGAACGCGGCTGGTTCGGCGTCAAGAAGGGCTGCGACCAGGGAGACTGCGGGGCCTGCACCGTCCACGTCGACGGCCAACCGGTGCACAGCTGCCTCTACCCCGCCGTCCGCGCCGGGGGCCGCTGCGTCACCACCGTCGAGGGCCTCGCCTCCCCCGGCGGCGACCTCCACCCGGCGCAGAAGCAGTTCCTGGAGGCCCAGGGCTTCCAGTGCGGCTTCTGCACGGCCGGCTTCCTGATGACCACCTCCGCCCTCCAGGCCGAGCGGGGCACCGCCCACGACGACGGCAAGCTCGACGACCTTCCGCGCGCCTTCAAGGGCAACATCTGCCGCTGCACCGGCTACCGCGCCATCGAGGACGCCGTCCGCGGGGTCCGGCACATCGAGGAGCCCGAGGCCGGCCGGACCGTCGGCCGCAGCCCCGGCGCCCCGGCCGGCCCCCAGGTCGTCACCGGCACCGCCCGCTACACCTTCGACGTGGAAGTCCCCGGGCTGCTGCACATGAAGCTGCTGCGCTCCCCGCACCCCCACGCCCGCATCGTCGGCATCGACACCCGCGACGCCCTCCGGGTCCCGGGCGTGCGCGCGGTGTTCACCCATCACGACGCCCCGGAGCACCTCTACTCCTCCGCCCGCCACGAGCACCCCACCGAGGACCCGAGGGACAGCCGGGTGCTGGACGACGTGGTCCGCTTCGTCGGCCAGCGCGTGGCGGCCGTGGTCGCCGACAGCGAGCAGGCGGCCGAGGAGGGCTGCCGCCGCGTGGCCGTCACCTACGAGGAACTGCCGTACGTCCTCGACCCGGAGGAGGCGATGCTGCCGGGCGCGCCGGTCCTGCACCCCAAGGCCCCCGAGTCGGGGATCGCCCGCGCCGGGAACAACGTGTGCGGCGAGGTCCACGGCACGGTCGGCGACATGGAGAAGGGCTACGCCGAGGCCGACGTCGTCTACGAGGAGACGTTCAGGACGCAGCGCGTGCAGCACGCCAGCCTGGAGACCCACGGCAGCGTCGCCTGGTTCGAGCCCAAGGAGAACGGCGAGGGCGAGCGGATCACCGTCCGCACCTCCAGCCAGGCCCCCTTCCTCACCCGCCGGGCCCTGTGCGCGCTCTTCGGACTGGACGAGGACGAGGTCCGCGTCGTCGCGGGCCGCGTGGGCGGCGGCTTCGGCGGCAAGCAGGAGATGCTGACCGAGGACGTCGTGGTCCTCGCCGCCCTCAGGCTGCGCCGCCCGGTGAAGCTGGAGTTCACCCGGGCCGAGCAGTTCTACGGGGCCACCACCCGGCACCCCTTCAAGACCACCGTCCGGATCGGGGCGAAGGAGGACGGCACGCTCACCGCCCTGCGCATCCGCATCGTCTCCGACACCGGCGCCTACGGGAACCACGGCCCGGCCGTCGTGTTCCACAGCGCGGGTGAGTCCTTCGCCGTGTACAAGGCGCCGAACAAGCAGGTGGAGGCGTACTCCGTCTACACCAACAACGTGCCCGCGGGCGCCTTCCGCGGCTACGGCCTGGGCCAGGTCCTGTTCGCCCTCGAATCGGCGATGGACGAACTCGCCCTGCGCCTCGGCATGGACCCCCTCGCCCTGCGCGAGAAGAACGTCATCCGCGCCGGCGACCCCATGGTGACCCCGATCGGACACGAGGAGGACCTCTTCATCGCCTCCTACGGGATGAAGCAGTGCCTGGACGTCGTCCGCAGGGCGGAGGCCGAGGACCGCAGCCACGAGGACGTCCCCGAGGGCTGGCTCACCGGCACCGGCTCGGCCGTCGCCATGATCGCGACCGGACCGCCCGGCGGGCACTTCGCCGACGCCCGCGTCAGCCTGCTGCGCGACGGCACGTACGACATCGCCGTGGGCACGGCCGAGTTCGGCAACGGCACCACCACCGTCCACCAGCAGATCACCGCCGGAGCCCTGAACACCACCGTCGACCGGATCACCGTCCGCCAGTCCGACACCGACGTGGTCCGCCACGACACCGGCGCCTTCGGCTCGGCCGGCACGGTGGTGGCGGGCAAGGCGATCATGCTCGCGGCCGATTCGCTCGCGCAGCGCCTGAAGACCCTCGCCGCCCGCCACACGGGCGTGGCCCGGCACCTGTGCAGGCTGGAGGCCGAGGCCGTCGACTGCGCGGGCCGCGTCGTCACCCTCAAGGAGCTCTACGAGGCCGCGTACGACAAGGGTGCTCTGGACGAGACCGCCGCGGACGGCCACTGGGGCGGCTCGCCCCGCTCGGTCGCCTTCAACGCCCAGTGGTTCCGCCTCGCCGTCGACCCGGAGACGGGCGAGATGCGGATCCTGCGCAGCGTCCACGCGGCCGACGCCGGCAAGGTCATGAACCCCATGCAGTGCCGGGGCCAGGTGGAGGGCGGGGTGGCCCAGGCCCTGGGCGCCACCCTGTTCGAGACGGTACGGGTGGACGGGCGCGGGGAGGTCACCACGGCCGCCTTCCGCCGCTACCGGCTCCCGCAGTACGCGGACGTCCCGCGCACGGAAGTCCACTTCATGGAGACCTCGGACGCGATCGGCCCGCTGGGGGCCAAGTCCATGAGCGAGAGCCCCTTCAACCCGGTGGCCCCGGCCTTCGCGAACGCGCTGCGCAACGCCACGGGCATCCGTTTCACGGAACTACCCGTGACACGTGATGTGGTGTGGCGCGAAATACACCGGAAGCTGCAAGGTGAAACCGACGAATGATCACACAGGTGCGGCTCATAGAACCCTCCCAACCTTGCAGATGAGGTTCCGCTGCCCCTCCGGTGGGGCATGACTGCCCCATGGCCTCACTCCTGCTGCACGGCGAGCTCGACCACCCGGCGGCGCTGACCGTCGCCGACCTGCGGCGATGGCCGCAGCACCGGGCGAAGGTGGTCTTCGACTGCGCAACGAACGGCCCGCAGCACCACGTCTTCGAGGGCGCGCTGCTGCGGGACGTCATCTCCGGCGCCGGCCCCGTCTTCGACGTCCGCCGCCGCAAGGACCGCAGCCGATACCTCCTGGCGGTGAGCGGCGGGGACGGCCACCACACCGTCCTGTCCTGGGCGGAGCTGGACGACGACTTCTGCGGCAGCCCGGTCCTGCTGGCCACCCGCCTCGACGGCGCCGGCCTCGACGGCGCCGGCAGCCAGCTGGTGGTCCCGTCCGACCGGTGCGGGGCCCGCTACGTCAGCGCGGTGACCCACGTCTGGTTCGGAACCCTGGACGTCCCGGCGCTGATCGGCGTCTGAAACACGCGCCCCTCCCACACCACCCCACACGCCGTCACACTGTGCCACCACTCGCTACCATCAGCGACGACAGCAGGTCGGGCGGGCCGAGAGGGAGACAGACGATGAGGCGAACGGCACGGCGCACGGCCAGGGCCCTGGGAGCGTGCGCGGCGGCCGCGCTGCTGGCGCTGGCCACTCCGGCGGGCACGGCGCAGGCGGCGGAGGGGGTCCTGCTCATCGACGGGACCGAGCACGAGGACCCGTCGGGCTGCTACCGGCTGGGCGACTTCGCCCCGCCCAAGATCGCCAACCACACGGACGGGACGGCGTGGGTGTGGTCCGGCCCGGACTGCGACGACCAGGTGACGCAGCAGATCGACCCGGACACGTCAGCGATCGGACGCGGCCGGAGCCTCTACATCGAGTGAGGTTCCGGCGGCGGCCCCGGCGGTGCCCTACGCGGACTGGAGGGAGACCTCGGTCGCCTTGATCAGCGCGACGACGGAGGAGCCGGCGGCCAGCCCGAGGGCGTCGACGGCGTCGGCGGTGATCGCGGCGGTCAGGCCGCCGCCTTCCACGTCCACCTTGACGGAGGCCATGGCCGGACCGGTCGCGACGCCCACGACGGTGCCGGCGATCCGGTTGCGGATGGACAGCCCCTCGACGGACCCGGTCGCCAGGGCCACCTCGGTGGCCTTGACCAGCGCCTTCACCGAGGAACCCACAGCCAGGCCCAGTTCCTCGGCGGCGTCGGCCGTGATCGCGGCGGTGATGTCCTGACCGCCTTCGAGGCGGACCTTGACCGCCGCCATGGCCTCACCGGTGGTGATGGCGGTGACGGTTCCGGCGATCTGGTTGCGGATGCTCAGACTCATGGGTGCTTCGACCTCTTACGTAGTCGGCTCGCGCGTTCCGGGAGGAGCCGCGCGAGACCGACCGTAGGCCCGTTCTGATCATCACGCCGGGAGCCCCTCGCATCCACGAACCCGGACCACCCGTGCGCCTCGCCCCTGCCGTGACCGACGCGGCGCGTCTCACGGGCGGAGACCGGTTCGCGGCTACCGCGGCCCTTCGGCCGCGGCGGCCGCGGCGGTCGCGGTGGCGGCGACGGCGGCGGCGGTCGCGGCAGGCCGCCGTCCGGCCATGCGGCAGCCGAGGCATTCGGCATGGCCCCCGCGCGCGGTGTGGTCACGCGCGCCCATGGGCCAGTACGCCTTCGGACGCGAGCCGGGACCCTTGCCCCAGCCCGCCAGGTGCAGGGCCCAGGTGAGCACGCCCGCCGCGGCCACGACGGCCGCCCCGACCGCCATCCCCGGCGTCCACCCGCACACCCCCAGGCCGATCACCGCGGCCCCCACGGCCGCGACGGCGGTTCCCGCCCAGCCGGCGACCGTGTGGCCCTCGTCGTACCCGTGCGCGCTCATACGTCACCCCTGTCCCCTGCCGACCTATGATGTCTTAGTCAGTAAGCAATTTATCTTAGGCACTAAGGGATTTTCAATGGAGGGCACCCCCCGCCCCGAGGTCACCCCCCGCCCCGAGGCCTCCGCCGCGGCGGCGATCAGCGCGATGGACGACCTGATCGCGACGAGCATGGTGGCCCAGCAGGAGTTCGCCCGGAACCTCGGCCTGAGCCCCACGGACCTCATCTGCTTCGCGTACGTCCTCCAGGCCGGGGACACCCCCGTCACCGCCGGCGACCTCGCCGCCCGCGCGCACGTCACCACGGGCGCGGTGACGGGCATCGTCAACCGGCTGGAGCGCGGCGGGTTCGTGACCCGGCAGCCCGACCCCGCCGACAAGCGCCGGGTGCGCGTCGTCGCCGTACCCGAGGCCGCGCAGCGCGTCCGCGCCGTCTACGAGCCCTACTACGCGCTCCTCGCGCAGCTCTTCGCGACCTACGACCCGGAGGAAGTGGCGGTGCTGAACGACTGGTTCACCCGCGCGGGCGCCCTGGCCGCCGCCTATCTCGCGGAGTCCTGCGGCCCCTGAGCCGCCCCGCGTGGCGTTCACTTTCAGCCCATTGCAACACGCGAGAGGGATTCGTTGCATTAAATCGCAGGCCGACTGCAACGATTTCCCGCCTTCTACCTGCATAGATGCTGCTTCTGCGCAACTTCGACGTTGCCAGGCTCATGAACGCAACATAGCGTTTCTCATGTCGGAAACACCCCGACGAACGAACGCCGAGCGCAGGAGCCCGCCATGCAGAAGTTCGCCGCCACCGCCCCCGTCTCCGCCGTCCTCGACATCCCGGCGGGACGCATCCAGCTCATCGCCGCCGACCGCACCGACGCCACCGTCGAGGTCCGCCCCGCCAACCCGTCCAAGAGCCGCGACGTGAAGGCGGCCGGGCAGATCACCGTCGACTTCCGCGACGGCGTCCTGCGGATCGCGGCCGCCCCGGCCAAGAACCGCCTGCTCGGCAACTCCGGCTCCGTCGAGGTGACCGTCCAGCTGCCGGCCGGCTCCCGCGTCGAGGCGAAGGCGGCCGCCGCCGACCTCCGGGGCGTCGGACGGCTGGGCGACGTCGTCTTCGACGGCGCGCAGGCCCAGGTCAAGCTCGACGAGACGGCTTCCGCCCGGCTGACCGTCCAGGCCGGCGACGTCGCCCTCGGCCGCGTCGGAGGGCCGGCCGAGGTCAGCACCCAGAAGGGGGACATCACCATCGCCGAGGCCGTCCGCGGCGCGGTCACCCTCACCACGCAGCACGGCGACATCACCGTCGGCGCCGCCCCCGGAGTCTGCGCCACCCTCGACGCCGGAACCTCCTACGGCCGCATCCACAACGCCCTCACCAACACCGACGGCGGGGCCGCGGCCCTGAACATCCACGCGACCACCGCCTACGGCGACATCACCGCCCGCAGCGCCTGAGCCGGGCGGCGCGCCGACGCGTCCGGCGGGCACGGGCGCACGGGGCGGGCCGGCCCCTCAGACGAACGTCGGCATCTCCCCGACCCGGGTGTCCGTGTCGATCACCGCGAACACGGCGCCCTGCGGGTCGCCGAGCGCGGCGAAGCGGCCGAAGGGGCTGTCCATCGGGCCGAAGTACAGCCGCCCGCCGCGCGCCTTCGTCCTCTCCACCGCCAGATCGCAGTTCGGGACGGCGAAGTAGACCTGGACGTAGGAGGGGACCTGCGGCGGGAACTCGTCCCCCATCCTCATCCGGCCCAGCACCGGGTGTTCGGCGCCGCCCACGCTGAAGACCTTGAAGTCCATCCCCGCCGCCCCGGGGTCGCCGCTCCCGGCGCCACCGGTGTCCATCTGCCGGGAGCCGTACGGGAAGACCCGCTCCAGGAACGGGTCGGACTTCTCCGGTTCGCGGGTGTAGACCTCGGCCCAGGCGTACGAACCCGGCTCGCCGAGCTTCTCGAAGCCCTTGTGCTCGCCCGCCTGCCAGACGCCGAACACCGCGCCGCTGGGCTCCTGGGCGATCGCCATCGTGCCGAACGTGCCCACCCGCATCGGCTCCATCACCAGCGTGCCGCCCGCCGCCTTGATCTTCTCGGCGGTGGCGGCGGCGTCGTCCGAGGCGAAGTAGAGGCACCACTGGGAGGGCGCGTCGCCCCCCGGCATCGGCGGGACGACCGCCGCGACCGCCTTTCCGCCGGAGTAGGCCTGCGTGTAGTTGCCGTGCTCGCTGGTGGCCTCGCCGAAGGTCCAGCCCAGCACGTCGGCGTAGAACTCCTTGGCGGCCTCCACATCGGTGAACATCGCGTCCACCCAGCAGGGGGTGCCTTCCGGGAACTCGGCCATGGTCGATCGACTCCTGTGTCGTCTGCCGCTGTCGTCTGCCGTCTCGCGAACGTCCCTCCCACGCTAGGACGGGGGTCTGACGACCGCGCGCCGAACGGGCGCGGCGGCCGGTCCCGGGGGAGGCTGGGGGCATGGACGAGATCACCATCCGGCTCGCACAGGACCCCGAGGCCGACGCCCTGCTCGGCCGCAGCCCGCTGGCCGCGCTCACCGGGATGCTGCTGGACCAGCAGGTGCCGATGGAGTGGGCGTTCTCCGGGCCCTGGACGATCGCGCGGCGCATGGGCGCCGACGACCTGGACGCGCACGCGATCGCCGCCTACGACCCGGAGGCGTTCGCGGCGCTGCTGTCGCAGAAGCCCGCGGTGCACCGGTATCCGGGGTCGATGGCGAAGCGGATCCAGCAGTTGTGCGCGTACCTGGTGGAGCACTACGAGGGGGACGCGGAGGCGGTCTGGTCGGACGCGGGGACGGGGGCGGAGCTGCTGGAACGGCTGAAGGCGCTGCCGGGGTTCGGGCAGCAGAAGGCGCAGATCTTCCTGGCACTGCTGGGAAAGCGGTACGGGGTCCGCCCCGAGGGGTGGCGGGAGGCGGCCGGAGACTACGGGCCGGCGAACGTCCACCGCTCGGCGGCGGACATCACCGGACCGGAGTCCCTGGCGAAGGTCCGCGAGTACAAGCAGGCGGCGAAGGCCGCCGCCAAGGCCGCCGGCGGCGCGTAGCCCCGGTCCGCCTCCGCCTCCCGGCCGGGGGCGGGTTGACGGACCGTCCGGCCGGGCGGGGCCGGCGACACCGCCGTCCCCCCTTACGCCGGGAGCGGGGCCCGGGCCGGCCGCCTGCTGCGCAGCGCCGAGGCGTAGACCTCGTCGGCGTCCAGGCGCCGCAGCTCCTCCGCGATCAGCTCCGCGGTGCTGCGGATCTTGAGCGCGACCTTCCGGTCGGGCCAGCCCGGCAGGACCAGGGTGGCCAGCGAGCCGGTGGGCCGGTCCACCACGACCTCCCCGGCGGAGGTCTCCAGCCGGACCCGCGTGATGACCGGCCCGTCGGTGGCCACCCGGGCCACCGGCACGCCCAGGCGGTCCTCCAGCCACCGCGCCAGCAGCTCGGCGCTGGCGTTGTCGGGCTCGCTCTCCACCGCCGCAGCGGTCACCGGCAGGGGCTTCTGGTCGAAGGCGCAGGCCAGCAGCGAGCGCCACGGCGTGAGCCGGGTCCAGGCCAGGTCGGTGTCGCCGGGGGCGTACGCGGCCGCGCGTTCGGCCAGGACGCCGACGGGGTCCACCGCCGCCTGCGCGTCGGTGATCCGGCGCTGCGCCAGCGCGCCGAGGTCGTCGCGGGCGGCGTCGGCGGGGGCGTCGGCCGGCCACCAGGCGACCACCGGCGCGTCCGGCACCAGCAGCGGCAGCACGATCGAGCCGGCCTGGGTGGTGAGGTCCCCGTGCAGGCGCAGGATGACGATCTCCCCGGATCCGGCGTCCGAGCCCACGCGCAGCTCGGCGTCCAGCCGGGTCCGCCGGCGCCGCTCGGGGCCGCGGTGGGTCCGCTTGATCACCGCGATGATCCGGCACGGGTGCTCGCGCGAGGCCTCGGAGGCCGCGCGTACGGCGTCGTAGGCGTTCTCCTCGTCGGTGACGACGACGAGGGTCAGCACGAGCCCCATGGTGGGGCTGCCGACGGCCCGCCGGGCCGCCAACAGGGCCCGGTCTATCTTGCTGGACGTGGTGTCGGTGAGTTCGGTCCGCATGCCCATGAGTCTGTCAGCGGCCGCCGTGGGGCGGGCACCCGGTTCGCTCGATTCCTTCTGGAGGGGCGCCCCTCAGCGGCGCCGGCGGGCCGTGCCGAAGAGGGAGCGGGAGATCTCGCGCCCCACCTGCGTGCCGATCGAGCGGGCCAGCGAGCGGAACAGGCCGCTGCCGACCACCTGTTGGGCCAGCGAGGGTTCCGGCTTGGGGGCGCCGTGCGTGGCCCTCGCCTCGGCCTTGGCCCGCCTGTCGGCCTCCGCCGCCGCGGCGGCCGCCTCCGCCTCGGCCTCCGCGGCCGCCTGTTCGGCGGTGATCTTCTCGTACGCCGACTCGCGGTCGACGGGCTCGGCGTAACGGGGGTACAGGGGCGAGGCCTTGACCGCCGCGTCGAGGGCGGCCGCGTCGACGGGGCCCATCAGCGACTGCGGGGCGCGCAGCCGGGTCGCGGCGACGGGGGTGGGGGCGCCCTTCTCACTGAGGACGGTGACGACCGCCTCGCCGGTGCCGAGCCGGGTGAGCAACTCCTCCAGGTCGTAAGGGGATTTGGGGAAGGTCCGTACGGCCGCCCGGAGGGCCTTGGCGTCGTCGGGGGTGAAGGCGCGCAGGGCGTGCTGGACGCGGTTGCCGAGTTGGGCCAGGACGTCGGCGGGGACGTCCTTGGGGGTCTGGGTGACGAAGAAGACGCCGATGCCCTTGGAGCGGATCAGCCGCACCGTCTGGGTGACGGATTCCAGGAAGGCCTTCGAGGCCCCGTTGAAGAGGAGGTGGGCCTCGTCGAAGAAGAAGACCAGTTTGGGCCGCTCCGGATCGCCGACCTCGGGGAGGTCGGCGTAGAGGTCGGCGAGCAGCCACATAAGAAATGTGGAGAAAAGCTGAGGTTTGTCCTGTACGGCCGGAAGTTCCAGTACGGAAACCAGCCCGCGCCCGTCCGGAGCCGTTCGCAGGAATTCACTGGTGTCGAATTCCGGTTCGCCGAAGAATTCCGCGGCGCCCTGCTGCTCGAATGCGGTGAGCGCCCGCAGAATCACCCCGGCGGTGACGGTGGAGAGCCCGCCGATCCCCTTCAGTTCCCGTTTCCCCTTGTCGGACACGAGGAAGGCGACCACCGCCCGCAGGTCCTTGAGGTCGACCAGCTCCAGGCCCTTGGAGTCGGCGTAGTGGAAGATCAGGCCGAGCGACTGCTCCTGGGTCTGGTTGAGCTGGAGCACCTTGGACATCAGGACCGGCCCGAACGCGGTCACGCTCGCCCGGACCGGGATCCCGGTACCGATGCCGCCGAGGGAGTAGAACTCGGCCGGGCAGCCGGCGGCCTCCCACGTCTGGCCGACCTCCCGCGCCCGCTCCTCGGTCCTCCCGCCCGGCGTGCCGGGGGCGGAGATCCCGGAGACGTCGCCCTTGATGTCGGCGAGGAAGACCGGCACGCCGTTCGAGGAGAGCTGCTCGGCGATCAGCTGGAGGGTCTTGGTCTTGCCGGTGCCGGTGGCACCCGCGACGAGCCCGTGGCGGTTGAGCACCGACAGCGGGATGCGGATCTGCCGGCCGGGGAGGCAGACGCCGTCCCAGAGCAGGGCCCCCAGCTCCAGCGCGGGACCCGTGAAGGCGTACCCGGCGGCGATGGCGGCAGCCGGACCCTCCGGATCCGTTTGTCCCGGCGCGGCGGCGTCCGGCACGGGCGGGTCGGTGCTCTGGCTCATGCGTCACTCCCGGAATAGCCCTGTGTGCCACTTTTGCACCGCCGGAGCGAGGCTGCGCCCGGAGGCACCGGCCCGGTAGGCTTTCCGTGTGATCTTCAAGCGCATCGGTAGCGGACGGCCGTACCCCGACCACGGCAGGGAAACCACCCGGCAGTGGGCGGACGTCGCCCCGCGCCCGGTCCGGCTGGACCAGCTCGTGACGACCAAGGGACAGCTGGACCTGGAGACGCTTCTCGCCGAGGACTCCACGTTCTACGGCGACCTCTTCGCGCACGTCGTGAAGTGGCAGGGCGACCTGTACCTGGAGGACGGGCTGCACCGCGCCGTCCGCGCGGCCCTCCAGCAGCGCCAGGTCCTGCACGCGCGCGTCCTCGAAATGGACTGACCGGGGCCGGCCCGGGGGCGGACGGGGCGCCGGTTGCGCCTTTCGGGTCTGCCTTACCCGATCAACAGATCATTTAGTAGGCATCGTTCCGGTACGGCACTACGCTGCGCCCATGAGCATGCTCACTCCCCCCGGCATGGGCGGAAAGTACCGCGTCACGGGGACCGCCTACCCCCGCATGAGCCGGCCCCCGCGCCGCCGCAAGCTCGTGTTCGCCCTGCTCGGATCGGTCCTCGCGCTGGCGCTGCTCGGCTACGGGGCGCTGCAGCTCATCGACGTGTTCCGGGGCGGCGGCAAGGGGACCGCAGCGGCCGCGAAGGACTGCCCGACGAAGGCCCCCGCCTCCGCCTCCCCCGCCGGCGCCGCCAACCCCGGCCCGGCCGCGTCCGGCGCCCCCGCGGTGGTCCTGCCGCAGCCCGGCCAGATCACCGTCAACGTCTACAACGCCACGCCGCGCGCGGGCCTCGCCAAGGCCGTCGGCGACGAGCTGAAGAAGCGCGGCTTCACCGTCGCCCACGTCGGCAACGCCCCCGCCGACTTCGACAAGAAGGTCCCCGGGCCCGGGATACTGCTCGGCTCCCCGCGCACCGACAAGGCGGCGTACTCCGTCCTCGGCACCCAGCTCGCCGGCGTCACCCAGCAGACCGACACGCGCGAGGGCGCGGACATCGACCTGATCCTGGGCGACTCCTTCAAGGACCTGAACACGAAGGAGGACGCGGACAAGGCGCTGGCCGTCCTGGCCAACCCCGCGCCCGCGCCCTCCCCGAAGAAGTGCTGACCGGCGGACCCGTCCGCTACTCGGCCGACCCGTACATGCGGTCACCCGCGTCGCCGAGGCCCGGCACGATGTAGCCGTGCTCGTTGAGGCGCTCGTCCACGGCGGCCGTCACGACCGTCACCGGCGTGCCCGCGAGCTCGCGCTCCATGACCTCGACGCCCTCGGGCGCGGCCAGCAGCACCACGGCGGTCACGTCGTCGGCACCGCGCTTGATGAGTTCCTGGATCGCGGCGACCAGCGTGCCGCCGGTGGCCAGCATCGGGTCGACGACGTAGACCTGGCGCCCGGAGAGGTCCTCGGGCATGCGCGTCGCGTACGTGGAGGCCTCCAGGGTCTCCTCGTTGCGGACCATGCCCAGGAAGCCCACCTCGGCGGTCGGCAGCAGCCGGACCATGCCGTCCAGCATGCCGAGGCCGGCGCGCAGGATCGGCACGACCAGCGGGCGCGGGTGCGACAGCTTGACGCCGGTGGTCGGGCCGACCGGGGTCTCGATGTCGGACTGCTCGGTGCGCACGTCGCGGGTGGCCTCGTACGCGAGGAGCGTCACCAGCTCGTCGGCGAGCCGCCGGAACGTGGGGGAGTCGGTGCGCTTGTCGCGCAGCGTGGTGAGTTTGTGCGCCACCAAGGGGTGATCGACGACCTGCAAACGCACAACATCCTCCAAGACTCAGCCGGGCTTCGACCTGCGATCTGCGACCTGCGACCCTGCTACCTGCGAAAAACGGCCGCCTGTTCGCGACCTGCTGCCAAAAGGCTACGCGGTGGAAGGGGAGCGGCGCGTCCCGCGCCCGCCCCCGGCCCCCTCCGGATGCGCGCCACCGCGCGCGACAGCACCCTTGACGGGTGAGCAACGGCAACGGCCCCCGAAGCGGTGGAAGGGTCGGCGGACCGGGCGGCGGCCTGGTGATCGCCGCCGTCGACGGATCCGACCCCAGCCTGCGCGCCCTGGAATGGGCCCGGCTGGCCGCCCTGCGCCACGGCACCGGCCTGATGGTCGCGCACGTCCTGCCCGACGCCTCCCAGCTGTACGCCGGCCGCCGCTCGTCCCTGCGCCACCCGAACGAGCCCGCGGAGTACGCCGACCCCGTCGGCGACCGGGTCCGCGCCCTGCTGGAGTCGGGCCCCGAGCTCCCCCCGGAGGTCCGCTACGAGGCCCTGGAGGGCTCCGTGCCCGAGGCGCTGCGGGCCGTCGGCGGCGAGCGGGAGCCCCTGATGCTGGTCATGGGCTCGCGGGGGCGCGGCGGGTTCGCCGCCCTGCTGCTCGGGTCCAACAGCCGCGCCGTGGCCACCACCGCGACCTGCCCGGTGGTGGTGGTGCCGCACGAGGAGCGGGCCGTACGGGACGCCGAGGGGGCTTCGGCCGGCCGGGTGGTGCTCGGGCTGCACGCCGCCGAGACGCCCGAGGACGTACTGGCCTTCGCGTTCGCGGAAGCCGCCGCCCGGGGGACCACCGTCCAGGTGGTCTCGGCGTACGCCCTGCCGCCCGGGCCGATGGCGGTGATCGACAGCCCCTTCGCGGTGATCCCGCCGGAGGCCCTCGCCGACGGTGCGGACGGGGTGCCGGCCGAACGGGAGATGCTGCGGGCCCAAACGGAGCGGCTGGTCCCGCTGCGGGCCCGCCACCCTGACGTGCCGGTCGAGCAGGCCGTCGTACCGGGGGACGCGGCGGGGCGGCTGGTGGAGGCGTCCCGGTCGGCGGCACTGGTGGTGGTGGGCCGCCACCATCCGCGCCCGCGGTCCCTGCTGATGGGGTCGGTGGCGCACGCCGTCCTCCAGCACGCGCACGGCCCGGTGGCCGTCGTACCGACGCTGCACGACGACGGGGCGTGAGCGGCCCCCTCCGCCCGCCCCCGCTCTGACCTGGGCCGATCCGGGAGGGGGTGGCATCAAACGCGCCGACGGGGGGAAGGTGGGAGCGGGGGGTCTGCTTCGCGCCGGCGGAGGAGGACGACCCGGACCAGCCTGGGGTGGTGCCGATGCCCAAGACGCAGCCCGTGAACGACGCCGAGGGAAGCGAGCCGGAGGAGCCGCCGGAAACGGCGGCGCAGCGCAGGGCGCGACGCGCGCAGTTCCTGCGCGACCTGATGGAGGCCCGGGCCCTGCGCGACCGCGTGCAGCCCCGGCGTGCCCGGGCGGCACGGATGCGCCAGCAGATGCGGATGCGTACGTTCCGTTGGTGACGGGCACGATGCCCACGGCAGCGACCGGCCCCCGACCGGTCCTCCGCCCGGCGCCGCGACACGGCCGCCGTGCGGAAGACCTCTCGCAAAGCCGCTGTTTCTGCCACGATGCCGATTGGGCGGGGTGCGAACAGCTTGTGTCACGACCGTTCACACCCCATCCTCCGGCCGGGGGGACCTCCAACCGGCACGCCTATGACCAGTGGGAGAGTCACGGTGTATTTCGCCGCACTGCTCGCGCGCACCGAAGACGGGTGGGAAGCGAGCGACCTGGAACTCGACGACGTCGAGTCCCTCAGTGATCTGATCGAACTCGCACGTTCCGCCGCTGTCGACGACGACACGGTGGTCGCCCTCATCGAGCAGGAGGACGCCTGGTTCGGCGTCGTCCGCGTGGACGGAGAGGAGGACCCCCGGTACTTCGTGTCGAACGCCTCCGCCGCCGACCGGAGCTCCTACGGATCGATGCTGACCAAGGAGCTGCTGGGCGGCGTCGACGAGGACGACGAACTCGACGAACTGGACCTGGACGGCACCGAGGACGGGGAGGACGAGCCCGTCGCCGCCTACGCCGACGAGGACGACGACAGCGACGACCGGACGGGATCCGGCTCCGAGCCGGTGCCGGCCGGCCCGCTCGGAGACCCCCGGCTGCTGGACGACCTCGGGGTCGGCCACAAGGAGCTGATGTCCCTCGACGGCGACGCGCTCGCCGAGATCGCCGACGCGCTCGGCGCCACCGAGGTACTGGAGGCCGTCCGCTAGTGATCGCCGGGCACGACCTCACGCACGACCCGCGGGACGCGCAGGACACCGGCGACCGGGCCGCCGGGGCCCGGGACGCCGGGGACCGGGACGCCGGGGACCCCGTACGGGATCCCTGGCGGGAACCCATGCGCCTGGCGCTCCGGGAGGCGGCCCTGGCCGTGCCGGCCGGTGACGTACCGGTCGGGGCCGTCCTCCTCGGACCGGACGGGGCCGTCCTCGCCACCGGCCACAACGAACGGGAGGCCGTCGGAGATCCCACGGCGCACGCCGAGGTACTGGCGCTGCGCCGGGCGGCCGCCCGGCTCGGGGAGTGGCGGCTCACCGGGTGCACCCTCGTGGTCACCCTGGAGCCGTGCGTGATGTGCGCCGGCGCGCTGGTCCAGTCCCGCGTGGCCCGGGTCGTCTACGGCGCGGGGGACGAGAAGGCGGGAGCGGCGGGGTCGCTGTGGGACCTCGTACGGGACCGCAGGCTCAACCACCGGCCGGAGGTGATCCGCGGGGTGCTGGAGGAGGAGTGCGCACGGCAGCTGACGGAGTTCTTCCGGGAACGGTGAGCGGCGGCGGGCGTGCGGCGGCGGGTGAGCAGGGCCACTCGGCCGGAAGTTGCGAAGCACTGCCCACCATCGGCTAGGATCTCTCTCGGTGGTGTGTCCGAGTGGCCGAAGGAGCTCGCCTCGAAAGCGAGTATGGGGCAACCCATCGGGGGTTCAAATCCCTCCACCACCGCTCTGGAAACGAGAGCCCCGGTTCGTACGAACCGGGGCTCTCGTGCGTGCCCGCCGTGACCGGGCGCCGACTCCGCCGTTGGACACGGCATGACCAAGACCCAGCGCATCCTCGCCGCCTTCGCCCTCGCGGGGGCCGCCGCGGGCCTCGCCGCACCGGCCGCCTCCGCCGCGCCGCCCGCCCCGCTCACCCTCCCGGACCTGCCCACGGCCGCCCCGGGCATGCCCGCGGGCGCCACGCCGGCCTCCGTCCAGGACATCGGGGCGAAGGTCGCGGAGGGAGCCAACCAGCTCAACCAGCTCATGACGCTGCCGGACCAGCTCCAGCCGGCCATCGCCCCCGTGGCGCCCCTGGTCGACCTGCTCGGCGCCATCCAGTGACACGAAGAAGGCCCCGACCGGAGCCGGGGCCTTCCACGTGGGCGGGGGAAGTGACGTCGGGGGGACAAGCCACTCCCCCCGATGAGGACGGAACCCGCCGACCCGAGCCGCAGTCAGGGGGGAAGCGCGGCTCGGACCCCGCAGTGAGGTCCTGTCCCTCACCCACCGGTTTCCTGCCAGAACCGGTGGGCTCGTGTTCCATCCTGCGCCTCCCGCGACCGGACACCCAGCGGCAAAGGGCCCGTACGGCAGGGTCATTGGTCCTTAAAGGACAGGTGAGGGTCCAAACCTGACCGGTTAGACTCACCCGACTCGCTGTACCGGTTGGGGAGGCCGACACCGCACATGGACACCAAGAAGCTCATCACGGGCGCCCTCACGGTGTTCGTCCTCTTCGTGATCATCACCCAGCCCAAGCGGGCGGCCGAGATGGTCGGAATAGGCTTCCAGGGCATATCGGATGCCGCCTCCGGCATCGGCGAGTTCATCACCGAACTGGTGACCTGAACCCGTACGCTGAAGCGATTTCCGGACATCCAGGCCCCTCACTCCGCGGGTGGGGGGCCTTTCGCGTTCGCGTTTCGTGTTCTTGCCGGTAAAAAGAATACCCCTAAATGCCCAACTTGCCCTCAACACGGCGATATACGGTGCTTGCACACAGTGCACATCTCTTGTGATGCTATGACCGCTTTTGACGGATGAGACGGATGAGTTGACCGAAGGGGTGGCGTGACCGTGCCGGCCAGTACTGCGCCTCAGGTGCCTCCCCAGCAAGAGCCCCGCCAGGAACAGCCGCACGAGCTTCCCGCCGAACCCCAGGAACCCGCCGCCGCGCCGCGACCACAGGGCAGGGGCGCCGACACCCGGGCCCTGACCCAGGTCCTCTTCGGCCAGCTGAAGGGGCTGGAACCGGGCACCAGCGAGCACAACCGGGTACGCGGGGCCCTGATCGAGGCCAACCTCCCGCTGGTGCGCTACGCGGCCGCCCGCTTCCGCAGCCGCAACGAGCCGATGGAGGACGTGGTCCAGGTCGGCACCATCGGCCTGATCAACGCGATCGACCGGTTCGACCCCGAGCGGGGGGTGCAGTTCCCCACCTTCGCCATGCCGACGGTCGTGGGCGAGATCAAACGATACTTCCGCGACAACGTCCGCACCGTCCACGTCCCGCGCCGCCTCCACGAGCTGTGGGTTCAGGTCAACGCCGCCACCGAGGACCTCACCACCCTGCACGGCCGCACCCCGACCACCCCCGAGATCGCCGAACGGCTGCGGATCAGCGAGGACGAGGTGCTGTCCTGCATCGAGGCCGGCCGCAGCTACCACGCGACCTCCCTCGAAGCCGCCCAGGAAGGCGACGGGATGCCCGGGCTGCTCGACCGGCTCGGCTACGAGGACCCCGAGCTGGCCGGCGTCGAGCACCGCGACCTCGTGCGCCACCTGCTCGTCCAGCTGCCCGAACGGGAGCAGCGGATCCTCCTGCTGCGCTACTACAACAATCTGACGCAGTCGCAGATCAGCGCCGAGCTCGGGGTCTCCCAGATGCACGTCTCCCGGCTGCTCGCCCGCAGCTTCGCCCGTCTGAGATCCGCAAACAGGATCGAGGCGTAACCGGATCGGGTGGAGCGCCGCCCGCGATTCCCTACAGAACCGGCTCATTCCGCTCGGTCGGCCGTCTGTCGCTGGAGATACTTGTCGACATGGCGCTACAGCGTGTTGCCGACATGTGACATTCTGCTGGAACGCGTTTGCCGCAGCCCCGCCTCCGGTATTCAGGTGGAGGCTGCGTTCCTCCGACGGGACGCGCCGATACGCGACCGTCCGCGACCTCAAGGGGGTGGCATGTCCGTAGACCAGGGCAGCTCCAAGGTGCTCACGCTCGTCGAGCGTGAGCTGCCGGCAGTGGCCGACCGCTCGGAAGCCATCGACACCCGCACCCTCTCCCGCTCCCTCTTCCAGCGACTCGCCACCCTGGACCCGGACAGCCCCGAACGGGCGTACGTACGCGACACCCTGATCGAGCTGAACCTGCCGCTGGTGCGCTACGCGGCGGCCCGGTTCCGCAGCCGCAACGAGCCGATGGAGGACATCGTCCAGGTCGGCACCATCGGCCTGATCAAGGCGATCGACCGGTTCGACTGCGAACGCGGGGTCGAGTTCCCGACCTTCGCGATGCCGACCGTCGTGGGCGAGATCAAACGATTCTTTCGGGACACCTCCTGGTCCGTCCGCGTCCCGCGCCGGCTCCAGGAACTGCGCCTCGCGCTGACCAAGGCCAGCGACGAACTCGCCCAGCGCCTGGACCGGTCCCCGACCGTGCCGGAGCTGGCGGCCGTCCTCGGCGTCAGCGAGGAGGAGGTCGTCGACGGTCTCGCCGTCGGCAACGCCTACACCGCCTCCTCGCTCGACTCGCCCTCCCCGGAGGACGAGGGCGGCGAGGGCTCGCTCGCGGACCGGCTCGGATACGAGGACACCGCCCTCGAAGGCGTCGAGTACCGCGAGTCGCTGAAGCCGCTGCTGGCCAAACTCCCGCCCCGGGAGCGGCAGATCATCATGCTGCGGTTCTTCGCGAACATGACCCAGTCGCAGATCGGCGAGGAGGTCGGCATCTCCCAGATGCACGTCTCCCGGCTGCTGACGCGGACGCTGGCGCAGCTGCGCACGGGCCTGATCGGCGAGTAGCCTCCCGGGCCGCCCAGGGGCGCGGGGTTCACATTTGACATGGCGTCAGGAACACTGGCGCGATGCGAACGGGATCCCGCGCGGCGCGCACCCCCGCCCTGGCCCTGACCCTGTGCTGCACGGCCGCCGCCCTCGCCGGCTGCGGCGGCCCGGCCCGCACCGGCTACGCCGCCGTGGGCGCCGCGGCCGCCGGGCCCGAGCGGGGCGCGGGAGAGAACGTACCGCCGCGGGGGCGGGTGGAGTACGGGCCGATCGCGTCGGCCGGATCGGCCCCTTCCGCGAGCGCTTCCCCCTCTACGACGCCCGGCGCGCCGGGGTCCCGGCCCGGCGGGGGCTCCGCCCAGGGCGGAGCGACGGCCACCCCCCAGCCCCAGTCACTTATAAACAAATACGACACCACCACAACCGTTAAGGCCTCTCGGCTTGCGGCTTTTGCGTTTTTA
>NZ_JBBDHD010000326.1:0-496 GCF_044129415.1 Streptomyces racemochromogenes | reverse complement strand
CGATCTCGAAACGCCCCGTCGGGTTGACCAGCAGCCGGTAGCCCTCGGTGTCCAGCTTGATGCCGTCCTCCGCCAGCTGCTTCAGGACGTGCTCCACCACGTGCTCGCGGACGTCCGGGGTGAGCAGGCCGTTCAGGTCGATGTCCGCGGCGTGCTGCGTGGAGACGACCACGGTGTCGAGGCGGACCGCCCGGTTGCCGTCGTACTCGATGGTGACCTGGGTCTTGCCGTCCGGACGCAGGTAGGGGACCGTGCCCTCCTTGCGGACCTGGGTCAGGCGGCGGGAGAGCCGGTGCGCGAGGTGGATCGGCAGCGGCATCAGCTCAGGCGTCTCGTCGCAGGCGAAGCCGAACATCAGCCCCTGGTCGCCCGCACCCTGGCGGTCGAGCTCGTCGTCCTCGCCCTCCACCCGGGACTCGTAGGCCGTGTCGACGCCCTGCGCGATGTCCGGGGACTGCGCGCCGATGGACACCGAGACCCCGCAGGAGGCGCCGTC
>NZ_JBBDHD010000080.1:0-31954 GCF_044129415.1 Streptomyces racemochromogenes | reverse complement strand
CCGTAACCGCTGTCGTGGGCTGGGATATTTCTATAACAGCCAGCCCCCCCCCCCCGCCGGCCGGGCGGGCCGGGGCGCCCCGGCGGCGCCCGCTCAGCGCGGCCCGCCGCACCAGCGAGATCAGTCCGGCGACCAGCGTTCCCGCGTACAGCCACCCGGCGTGCAGGGACAGCGCCGACACCACCCCCATCAGCTCCCCGCCGAAGCCGCCGGAGCCGCCCGACACGGGCCACACTCCGGCGGCGAAGGCGATCGGCACGCACACCGGCGCGGTGATCAGGTCGGCCGGGCGCACCCACAGGGCGGTCGCGGCGGCCACCGGCTGGAACAGCAGCCCGTACGCGAACAGCGAGGAGTCGAAGAGCAGCCAGCAGATCCCGGCGACGAGCAGCATCGCCGCGCAGGCGAAGAGCCCGCCGCCGAGCCCGGTCAGCCGGGGCCGCGGCATCCGCCGGCCGGCGGGCGCGGGGGGCCGGGGGCGCCGCACCGCCGGGGCGGGCACCTGCGGGTGACGTACCGAACGCATCCTGTATCGCTCCACCCCACCAACCTAGGCGCGAGGCCCCGCCCAGCCCGCCCGGACACGCGTACAACGATGTGCGCTCATCGGGAAAGTAAACTGTCAGACGGCCCAGTCCGGGCCGCCGCCCCCACTCAGCTACGGGAAGTCGCCAACGTGTCGCTCACGATCGGAATCGTCGGCCTGCCGAATGTCGGCAAGTCGACCCTGTTCAACGCCCTGACCAAGAACGACGTACTGGCGGCCAACTACCCGTTCGCCACCATCGAGCCGAACATCGGCGTCGTCGGCGTCCCGGACAAGCGCCTCGCGGTCCTGGCCGGGATCTTCGGCTCGCAGCGCATCCTCCCGGCCACGGTCGACTTCGTCGACATCGCCGGCATCGTGCGCGGCGCCTCGGAGGGCGAGGGCCTGGGCAACAAGTTCCTCGCGAACATCCGCGAGTCCGACGCGATCTGCCAGGTCATCCGAGCCTTCAAGGACGAGAACGTCGTCCACGTCGACGGCAAGGTCTCGCCCAAGGACGACATCGAGACGATCAACACCGAGCTGATCCTCGCGGACCTCCAGTCCATCGAGAAGGCGATCCCCCGCCTGACGAAGGAGTCCCGCCTCCAGAAGGACAAGGTCGCGGTCCTGGCGGCGGCCGAGAAGGCCCAGAAGATCCTGGAGAACGGCGACACCCTCTTCTCCCAGGGCATCACCAAGGGCACGGAGCAGGGCGACCTCCTCCACGAGCTGCACCTGCTCACCACGAAGCCGTTCCTCTACGTCTTCAACGTCGACGAGGACGAGCTGACGGACGACGCCTTCAAGGCCGAGCAGTCCGCCCTGGTCGCCCCGGCCGAGGCCATCTTCCTCAACGCCAAGCTGGAGGCGGACCTCGCCGAGCTGGACGACGAGGAAGCCCTGGAGCTCCTCCAGTCGGTCGGCCAGGACGAGCCGGGCCTCGCCACCCTCGGCCGCGTCGGCTTCGCCACCCTGGGCCTCCAGACCTACCTGACGGCCGGCCCGAAGGAAACCCGCGCCTGGACCATCAAGCAGGGCGCCACGGCCCCCGAGGCGGCCGGCGTGATCCACACCGACTTCCAGCGCGGCTTCATCAAGGCCGAGGTCATCTCCTTCGCGGACCTGGTCGACTGCGGCTCGGTCGCCGAGGCCCGCGCGAAGGGCAAGGCCCGCATGGAGGGCAAGGACTACGTCATGCAGGACGGCGACGTGGTCGAGTTCCGCTTCAACGTGTAGTCATGCGCGTACTCTCTGTTAGCTGCTGAGTCAAGCGTGCACGTCAGAAGGGGTCGGGCTCTGTCGAGCCCGACCCCTTCGGCGTAGCCGTGTCGGGTGGGCGCTGGATGTTCTGACGCAGGGTCGGCATTTGATCAGGTGTCGTAAACAGTGGACCGGTGTCCCAGGTGAACGACCAGACCACCAGTTGCTCAGAAGGCGGTCGTGGCGAGGGCCGCCGTGGAAGCGATCTGCTGGGCGAAGGTCGCCACCGCCGCCATGTCCAGATGGGGGAGGACCTTGACGAGGTGCTCCTCCCAGTCCGGGCGGAAGTCGTACACGAGCAGGTGTCTCCCGCGGGGAGTGGTCGGACGGAAAGCGAACAGAGAGTCCACATCAGGTGCGGGGAAGACCACGGGGGTCAGGAAGGCCTCCCGCTCGTCGGCACCCGAGGGGAACCGGCCCTGGGCGAGTAGCAGGGCCGGGTCCACCAGGCGTGCGGCCTCCTCGCACCAGAGGGTGATGTGCCCGCGGACCTCGCCGGTGGGCGTGAGCGTCGGTTCGGACGCCTGATCCGGGAGGTCGAGGGGCACGCCGTCGAGGGTCACCTGGAGCGTGGTGGGGATCATGCGGCATGTCAGGCCCAGGGTGCGCGCCGCGGCGGTGACCGCCAGGGCGACGAAGGCGGGTGAGGGTGCCGTTCGCTCACCGAGGTGGTAGAAGGTGGCTCCGAGCAGGGCGTACAGCGAACGCGCGTCCGGCGGTGCCGCCCGGACCCAGGCCAGGACGTTCTTCCAGGGGAACGCGGAGATAGGGTGCGTCCCCTTGCCCCCCGATGGTCCAAGGGCGCAGCGAGGAGGCCCGTCCGTGATCGTCCGTTCCACGGGGTCGTCCTCCTCCCCGTCCCTTGCCAGGAACTCGCGCGTGGTGACCGCGAGCGGCACGTGGCCCTGCCCGGCCGCCTCGAACATCTCCAGGCTCTCGCGCATGAGGGCGCGCGATTGCTCCGGGTCGCCGCCGGGGTGCCCGAGCGTGTGCCGGGTCCAGGCCAGTACCGCGAACCTTTGCCGAACGTGGGCCAGTACGTCCGGTCCTGCTTCGGTGTGTGTCTTGAGTAGGGCCTCGGCCCTTTCAAGCAGGGACTCGGCGGCGTTCAGAATCCAGACGTCGGTGGGCGTTCCCTCCTCTTGCCGCTGGAGGCTGCCGGTCATCATGGCGTGGGCCATGTCCACCATCTGGTCCGCGTGATGACGCATGATCGTCACGGCTGCGTGTTCCGTGGGCTCCGGGATGCTAGCGGTGATGGCCAGGGCCTCCTCCAGGCGTCCCCTGGACGCCTTCACCATGGCGTCCAGGAACAGCAGCTCCGCGTTCGGCTCGTCGTCGGGGCCGATGAGCCCCTTGGCCACGTCGACCGTAATTGCCGCAGTGTCCCAGTTCTTGATCCATACGAGTGCCTGTGCCTGTTCCAGTCGGACCTTCAACTCGACCGGTGCGGCCACATCCTCGCGCCTCAGTACCGCCTCCAACCTCAAGGCCGCGCGGGCCACATCGGCGAAGCGGTCCGTCGCCACGGCCGCGCGCATGTCGGTGGCGTGGGCCAGAAGCAGGTGCTCCACTCCGTCGGGGCTGAGGGTGTCCAAGCCTTCAAACAGGGACCAGGCGGTCTGTGCCGCCTCTGCCGCCTCGTCGAACCTCTGCTGGTTCTGCAGGCACTGGGCCAGCGTGGTGGTCGTCGCCGCCCTCCGGTACACAGCGTCGTCCATCACGGCGTCGTCGAATTCGTCCACGACGGCCAACGCCTCGCGTAACAGGCTCTCACTGCGCGCTAGGTCACCGTGCACATTGGCGATAGCCCCTGCGGTGTTGGCCAGCAACGCGACGGTATTGCCGTCCACGCGGGCGCCCTCGCGCACGTGGTGTGCCACATGCACCGCGTGTTCGACCAGCGTCGCAGCCTCGGCCCACCGGTTCTGCCTCTGGCAGGCGACCAGCCGTGTCACCAACTCGTACTGGAAACGTCCGTACATCGACTCGACGGCTTCGCCGTCCATCAGGGCCCGGACGACCGCCTGCACGATCCGGTGGATCGCCAACATGCCGTCTTGGGGAGCGACCAGGGAGAATCTGCGCAGCTCCGCCACGGCACCGTAGACGGCGGTACCGATCGGCATGTCGAGTGCCGCGAGGTGCAGCGGGATGAAGTCCGGGGCGAGCAGGGCGCAACGGGCGAGCAGTTCGGCGGCGAGCTGCTGTTCGGACCCTTCGGGCGAGCGCAGCGCGTGGGACAGCACTCGTCCCACGCTGAGGGTCACCGCCGCCGTCAGCGTCACTCCCGCGAGGTAGTCGAAGGGGACGAAACCGGGGTTGTCCAGCAGCCGGGCCCGGCACTCCGAGAGCTCCGCCAGATAGACGTCCACCGGGCATGCGGTCGCGGCGATGTAACCGGTGGCCTGGGCGATCCCGAGCGGGATGCGTTCCACCGCGTCGACCAGTGCGGACACTTCGGGCTTGGACACTTGGGGCAGCCGTTCCGCTGCCCAGCGGGTGGCCTCCTCCCTGGCCATCCGGCCCACGACCAGCCCGCCTTCCGCCGTGGCCCAGGCCGAGTCGCGGGTGGTGACCAGCACGTGGGCGCCCTCGGCTGGCAGGAGTCCCTGGAGCTGCTCACGATTCGCGACGTTGTCGTAGACCAGCAGGGTCCTGGTGCCCAGATGCGCGAGACGGCGGCTGACACGCTCGATGATCTCTGCCTCGGTGGCGGGCTCGGCCTCCTGCTGCTCCTCGGCCACCAACTGCCGGTACGCGGCAATCACGTCCTCCCGGGTGTCGGACGGGATCCACCAGGCGAATTCGTACGCCTCCCGGTTCCGGTGGGCGTACAGGCGGGCGACGCTCGACTTGCCGATGCCGCCGAGCCCGGACACCACGACCCGTGCCGTCCCGGTGCCGGGCTCCTCGTCGAACAGCTTTCTCAGCGCGTTCAGTTCTTCCGTCCGCCCGTGCAGACCGGTAGCTGAGGGGACGCCCCGGAACAGGGTGCGGCGGCGGGGACCCGTAGAAGCGTCCAACCCGTGCCCTGGCGTGGTACGGCGCCCGTGCAGGAGTCCCGGGAGCTCATCCAGCCGGACCGTGCGCCGGTCGATCCGCCGTTCCCCGGACCACTGGAACAACTTCACGAACAACGCGTCTACGGTGGCGTCGATCTCGGTCGACGCCATGGCGGTGGGGGAGAGCCGTAGCAGTTCGACTCTGACTTCATCGAGGATCTGATCCCACGGGCCGATACGGGTGTTGATCTCTAGCCGGCGCATCAGCGCGTGGTCCTCGGCGGTGAGCGCGATCGAGGTTCCCAGGCCTTCGCACCCAGCCAGCCACTGCTCGGGATCGGGAAGAGCGCGGGCGCGATCCGCCGCGTCCCGGACGGCCTGCCCCGACGCCTGCACCGGTCCGTCGGAGAGGAACCGCAGCACGGCCGTACCGTCGGGATCGGCCTCGCCCCAGCGACGGGCGAGCCGCACCAGTTCCGGTCCCGACCAGGTGCGTGGCTCCACCCGGGTCTTCGCCTGGGCGAGCAGCAGCGGTCGCCCCCGCGCGTCCCTCACCTCGAAGTCGATGGCCTCGTCGGCGCCCTCCACCCGGAAGGTCTCCGCCTCCGGATACTGGTCCGGGGTGCGGATCAGCTGGAGAATTGCGCACGCCGTCTGGAACCCCATGCCCCGTGCCGTGTCGACTCCACCCATGTGGTGCATCCCCCTTGTCCTCGGCTCGCCCTCCAGCATGCAGGGAGCCACTGACAGCCCCCTGTCGCGAGCCATCAAATGCGTGCTACAGGTTCGGCCTTGCCTTCGAGCTACTGGGCGAGTGTCTCGATGTGGGAGGTCATGACGCCAACTGGTCCCGGCGCCAGAAGGTGGGCAGCGACCGCCAGGGCACCGAGTGGTCGTCGTGGTCGCGGCGGATCGACGACGAGCATCGCCTCGTCTACCTGGTGACGGAGAAGGAGATCATCGTCCTTGCGGCTCGGTACCGCTACTGACCGTCCGCGCTGGGATGGTGCGGGGAGGGGCCGCTCGCCGGAAGGGGGCGGGCTCCTTCGAGTCCAGGCCCCTTCCGCGTCACCGCTGTGTGCGCGCAGGTCAGAACGGTTCGGGTGTCTGGGCGGCCCGGGTGAGTCTGCGGGTGGTGGAGCGGAGGGCGAAGGCCATGACCAGTTCGAGCACGCCGATCAGGACCAGCCACAGGCCCAGCAGCCGGGTCAGGGCGACGGCGGAGTCCACCGGGAAGCAGAGCACCACGATTCCGGCGACGGCGATGAGGGCGCCCAGGCCGAAGCGCAGGCCGCGGTGGGCCAGGGTGCGGTCGGCGATCGCGACGTAGGCCGCGAGGACTCCGGTCAGCAGCCAGGAGACGCCGACGACCAGGGCGAGCAGGCCGACCGTCTGCATGGGGTGCCGCAGCACCAGGACGCCCGCCAGCAGGGCCAGCAGGGCGATCAGGACGCCCGCCAGCCTGCTGCCGCCCGACTCCCTGCCGTGCGAGAAGGCCGTGACGAAGCGGAAGCCGCCCGCCACCAGGAGCTGGAGTCCCAGGATCACGGCCAGGACGTGCAGGGTCTCGTCGGGCCAGACGAGGATCAGGATGCCTGGGATCAGGGTGGCGAGCGCGAGGCCCAGTGCCCAGTGCCATGAGCCCCCGAGCACCTTGAGGGTGTCCTCGGGGTCGGTGTGCGCGTACTGCGGTGACGCGCCGGGGGATGCGGTCATCGTGCCTCCCGGGCCGGCCGGGCGGCCCGCGGGGGCGCCGTGGAGCCGCCGGACGTGCCTTGCTGACTCTTGAAGCCATCTTAGGCCGCCGCGGGCCACCCCGCCGGTCGGTGAGGAGCCGGCTACAGGCCCCGGACCGAGGCGACCGTGAACGTCGTCGGGGTGCCCGTCGAGGGGGTCATCGGGCCGCCCTTGTCGAACTGGGACCGGACCACCAGGGTGCGGGCCGGGGTGTGGGCCAGGGTGGTGGGGATCTGGAGGGACGGGTCCGTGAGGGTGTGGAGCAGGCGGGCGCGGGTGCCGTCCGGGGTGAGCTGCCAGCGGGTCAGGGTGTTGGTGACGTTGTGGGCCGCCCGGAGGGTGCCGCCGGGGGAGAGGTCGAGGCCGTCGGCGGCCTTCAGGTCGCCGCCGGTGAGGGTGACCCGGCTGAAGGCGCCCGTGGCGAGGTCCACCCGGTGGAGCTCCCCGGCGGTCATGTCCACCGCCAGCAGGTAGCGGCCCGCCGCGTCGGAGGTGATGCCGTTGAGGGTGAGCTTGCCGGGCGGCGGCGGGGTGACCTGCCCGCTCAGGTCGTAGGCCGCCGTCAGGGCGCCCGAGCCGGCCCGCAGCCGGTCGGGGGTGACGCGGTAGATCACCGCGCGGACGCTGTCGGTCAGGTAGGCGGTGCCGTCCGGGGTGATGGTCAGGTCGTTGATGAAGTGCGGGGTGGCGGGATCCACCTCGAAGTGGGCCAGGCGGGTGCCGGTCGCGGTGTCGTAGACCGCGACGCCGACCGTGGAGTCGATGACCCACAGGCGGCCCCGGGCGTCGACGCGCAGGCCGTTGGCGGTGTGCCGGCCGTCGGTGCCGGAGGGCAGGAACACCTCGGCGCTGCGGGCGCCGGGGCGGGCGCGGTAGACGGTGCCGTCCGCGTACGAGCCCACGTACACCGTGCCGGTACGGGCGTCGGCCGCTATGCCCTCGGGGTAGACCTTCGCGCCGGGCAGGGTGAACGCCGTGGACACGCGGGCCTGGGCCGGGGCGGCGGCACCGGTGGTCAGGGCGGTGGTCAGGGCCAGGAGGGCGGCGGCGGGCAGGGCGTACGACAGCTTGCGCATAGGTGTGTCCTTCTGTCTGAGTGGGTTCGTAGAGTAATTAGGGTTCTAATACTTGGCAAGGGCCATAAGATGGCGCCATGACCTCCATGCCCGCCCAGGAGCGCATCGGGGCGCACCTCAAGCGCGCCGAGCAGGCCCTCCTCGCGGCGAAGACCACCGCCTGCAAGCCGGCCGCAGTAACGGTTCCGCAGTACGCGGCCCTGCTCTGGCTCGCCGAGAAGCCGGGCATCTCCGCCGCGGCCCTCGCCCGGCTCTGCGGGGTCACGGCGCCGACGATGAACACCGTGCTGAAGAACCTCCACGAGCGCGGCCTCGTCGAACGGACCCCGCACGAGTGGCACCGCAACGTGCTGGAGACCAGGCTCACCGCGGAGGGGCGCGCCGCGATGGAGCTCGCGGACGAGGGCGCCGTCCGCGTGGAGAGGGCGCTCGCCGACGCCCTTACGTCCGAGGAGCGCGACCAGCTCATCGCCCTGCTGGGGCGGTGCGCGGAGGTGCTCGACGCGTTGAAGTGAGCGGGTCGCCATCCGAAGTTCCCGCCACGTTTTTGCCGGGATTTGGAACTATCCGCAGAATTCGCTCATCAGGACTAACCAAGGGGATGTCCGCCCGCGCCGCCCGTGCCCGGGCGGCCGAGACCGTTCGGAGCGAGTTCGTGCACCAGTACCCTCAGCAGCCGTCCGACCGCGAGCCCGAGCGGGCCGGGGGTCGCAGGACGTCACGGCGCGCGAGATGGATCGGCGCGGGCGTCGTCGGCGCGCTGCTGCTCGGCGGCGGGGGCTTCGCCGCGTACGAGAACGAGTGGTTCGACGGCAACGGCCAGGCCGTCAGCTTCGGCAAGAACCACGCGCCCGCCGCCACCGGCACGGACGGCGGCCCGGCGAAGAAGGGTCCCACCCCCGCCGCCCCGCCCACGCCCGCCGGCGACCCGGACGTGCAGCTGCCCGCCGGCCCGCGGTCCGAGTTCAAGCAGACCACCAAGCTCGACGACGGCACGATCATCGCCAAGACCCGCCTCGCGGGGCCGAAGTCCGGCTTCGAGGGGGACGTCTGGGTGTGGGCCCCCAAGGAGTACGACGACCCGAAGTACGCCAAGAGCGCCTTCCCGGTCCTCATCGCCCTCCCGGGCGGCAACGGTTTCCCGGCCAACTACTGGTCCGACCGGAGCCTCGGCCTCCAGAAGGCCATCAGCGAGGGGGTCCAGGCCGGGACCAGCCTGCCCTTCGTCGTGATCATGCCGGTGCTCAACCCGGACAACAAGTACTACTACGACGGCTCCGACATACCCGGCCAGCCCAGGATGGGCACCTGGATCGCCGAGGACGTCCCGGACTTCGCCCGCGCCAACTTCCGCACGTACAAGTCCCGCGACGGCTGGGCCTTCATGGGCTCCTCCTCCGGCGCCTTCGTCGGCATGAAGACGCTCCTGCAGTACCCGGACCGCTTCAAGGCGGTGATCGCCAGCGGTGGCGAGATCGTGCCGGACTCCCCGCTGTGGAAGGGCCACCAGGCGGAGATGGACGCGAACAACCCCGAGAAGCTCGCCGACCGGCTGATCAAGGCGGGCGGCCCGGACGTCTACATCAACTTCCAGATCGGGACCAGGGAGTCCGGCAAGGACCGGATGACGAAGTTCGTCCAGCAGTACGGCCAGGGTCCCGTGAAGACGACCATCCGGGACATCCAGAACGGCGAGCACAACGGCTGGCACTACGTGCGCGGCATGAAGGAGGGCTCGCTGGAGTGGGTCAGCAAGGTGCTGAAGGGCCCCAGGCCCGAGGCCGGCTGACCCGGCCCCCCGTTCCCGCCCGGACGCCGCCGCACGAGGCGTCCGTACAGGCGTCCGCCACGTGGCCCTCGCCACGTCGCCCCGGTCCCAGGCAACCCCTACGGTCGTTGAAACCTCTGTAGAAGCGATAAGGGGGACCTATCGGTCCGACCCGCGCCCAACCGGGGCGCCGGAGAAGGAACGGGAACGAATCCGTGCAGTATGACCAGCAAGGCGACGACGGCGGCCCCACCACCGGGGGCGGCCGTCGTCCCGCCCGCCGCCCGCGCAAGCGCCGGATCCTGATCGCCGGCGGCCTGGCCCTCGTCCTCGCCGCCGGGGGCGGCGCGGCGTACGAGGCCGGCCTCTTCTCCGACCTGGGGGATCCCGTCTCCTTCGGGAAGATCCAGGAGTCGGCGACCGCCGAGGACATCCGCCCGGGGGTGCTGATGCCCACCGGCCCCAAGTCCGACTTCGTGCGCACCAGCCGCCTCCCGGACGGCACGCAGATCGCGATGACCACCCTGACCGGCAAGAAGTCCGGTTTCACGGGTGACGTGTGGGTCTGGGTCCCGAAGGAGTACGACGAGCCGAGGTACGCCAAGAGCGGCTTCCCGGTGCTGATCTCCCTGCCCGGCGGCCGCGGCTACCCGAAGAACTACTGGGGCACGGGCCCCGGGCTCGGCCTCCAGCAGGCCGTGATCGACGGGGTCAAGAACGGCACCAGCCTGCCGTTCATCCTGGTCATGCCGGTGATCAACGCCGACACCAAGCACCACTACGACGGCTCCGACATCCCCGGCCAGCCCAAGATGGGCACCTGGATGGCCGATGACATCCCGGATTTCACGAAGGCCAATTTCCGCACCTTCACCTCCCGCGACGGCTGGGCCTTCATGGGCTCCTCCTCGGGCGGGTTCGGCGCCTTCAAGGACGTGCTGAAGTTCCCCGACCGCTTCAAAGCGGTCATCGCCAGCGGCGTCGACTTCGTTCCCGACTCCCCGCTGTGGAAGGGGAACCGGCAGGCCATGGACGAGAACAACCCCGAGAAGCTGGCCGAGAAGCTGATCAGGGAGGGCGGCCCCGACGTGTACGTCAACTTCCAGATCGGCACCAAGGAGAGCGGCCGGGACCTCGCCGAGAAGTTCATGAAGGAGTACGGGAAGGGCCCCGTGCACACCCGGCTCCAGGTGATCCAGGATGGTGAGCACAACGGAAAATCGTACGTACGTGGTATGAGGGAGGGCTCCCTGGAGTGGATCAGCAAGGTGATGCAGGCACCGACACCCGACCCCGGCGTGCGATGAGCCAGGTGGTGAAGGGGGCGACGGCGGCGGCCGCCGCCGCGGGGATCGTGGCGGCGTGCGCCGTCGTCCTCCTCGGCGCGTCCGGCGAGAAGCCCGTGCACCCCTTCCCCACCGTCGGCGTGCTCATGGCGAACGGCGAGCACTGGTGCACGGCCAGCGTGGTCGACAGCCCGCACGGCAACGTCGTCGCCACCGCCGCGCACTGCGTCGCCCCCGCCGGGGAGGACGGCCGGCCGGGCGAGGTGGCGCACGACGGTCTCGCCATCGGCGAGCTCTCCTTCGCGCCCGCCTTCTCCGGCGAGGGCTCGGGCACCCAGCCCCTCGGGGTGTGGAAGGTCCGCTCGATCCACGTGGACGAGCGCTGGACGAAATGGGGCGACGAGACCGCCGACTTCGCCTTCCTCACCGTCGAACCGGACAGGGAGGGGCGCAGCCTCCAGCAGCGGGTCGGCCAGGGCGAGGCGCCCAAGCCGGACTGGACCTCGGGGTACGAGCGCGAGGTCACCGTCGTCGGCTACCCGGAATCCGACCACAACCCGCAGAACAAGCCGGTCTCCTGCACCACCCAGACCCGCCACGACACCGACGACCCGGACATGCTGTACATCAGCTGCGCGGGCTTCTGGACGGGCACCAGCGGCAGCCCCTGGATCGCCGACCGCGGCGGCACCGGCCAGCCGGGACGGCTCATCGGGGTGCTCAGCGGCGGGGACACCGACGTGGACTCCACGGCGGCCCTGTACGACGAACGGGCCAAGGCCCTCTACGAAGCCGCCGCCCGAGGCTGAGCGGGGCCGGGCGACCGGCGTCCGAGCCGGGCCGGCGGACGGGCCGGGACCGCCGCTACGTCCGGCGCTCGGTGCTGACGATCACACCCACCGCCACCACCACGATCGCGCCGCCGAGCACGATCGGCAGCGTCAGCGGCTCGTCCAGGACCAGCGCGCCCAGCGCCACGGCCACCACCGGGTTGACGTACGCGTACGTGGCCACCAGCGACAGCGGCGCCGCCTGGAGCAGCCACGCGTACGCGGTGAACCCGACGACCGAACCGATCAGCACCAGGTAGCCCAGGGCCAGCCACGCGGCCGTGGAGAAGGACCCGGGGTCCAGACCGCGCTGCTCCCCGCGCGCCAGCCCGACCAGCACCTGCGACGCGCCGCCCCACAGCATCTGGTACGCGCTGCCCGTGAAGGGGTTGCCCGGCAGCGGCAGCCGCCCCGCCGAGAAGGACCCCAGCGACCAGGCGACCGAACCCGCCACGACGAGCAGGACGCCCGACAGCCGGACCTCCCCGCTGAGCCCCGGGCTGGTCAGCACCGCCAGCCCCGCGAGCCCCACCAGTACCCCGAGCAGGGTGCGCAGGGGCGGCCGGTCCCCGGTGACCGCCCGCAGCACCACCACCCACATCGGCACCGACGCCACCAGCAGCGCGGCCAGCCCCGACGGCACCGAGGTCTCGGCCAGCACGACCAGGCCGTTGCCGCCGAGCACCAGCAGCAGGCCGACCACCAGCGTCGAACGGAGCTGCGCGCCGGTGACGCGCAGCGCGGCCGGCCCGTACCGCCAGGCGACGACGCCGGCCAGGATCAGGCCGGCGGTGAGGAAGCGGGCCCCCGCGGAGAGGAACGGCGGCATGGTCTGGACGACGATCCGGATTCCGAGGTAGGTCGAACCCCAGACGACGTACACCACGGCGAGGGCGGTCCAGACGGCGCCGCCGGTCCCGCGGCGGGCGGTGCCGGCCGCCGCCCCCTTCGGCTTCGCCGGTATCGAGGTGCTCATGGCCGGATCCTACGGTCGGTGGCGCATGCACGCTTCTCGGTTTCTCACCCCTTGAGCAGGGAGTTCACCTCTCCGTAGGGGAGGGAGCCGGCGAGGGAGGCGTAGGTGCCGCCGCCGAGCAGTTCCTCGGTGGCGCGGCGGGCGACGGCGTAGGCGGCCTCAGCCACCCAGGACCCGAGGCTGACGCGGGCCACGCCCAGGGCGCCGAGCTCGGCGACGGAGGGGGCGCCGGGGCCGACGAGGACGTTCAGCGGGGCGTCGATGCCCCGGGCGAGCTCCGCGATGACGGCGGGGTCGGTGACCCCGGGCACGAAGATGCCGGTGGCGCCGGCGGCGAGGTAGGCGGAGGCGCGGGCGAGGGTCTCGTCGAGGCGGGTGGCGCTCTCGCCGAGGCCGAAGAGGTAGGTGTCCACGCGGGCGTTGATGTACAGCGGGACCCCGGCGGCGTCGGCGGCGGCACGGGCGGCGGCCAGGCGCTCGGCGTGCTCGGCGGGTGCGCGGGTGCCGTCCTCGATGTTGACGCCGACCGCGCCGGCGGCCAGGACGCCGGCGACGGTCTCCCCGACCCCGGCGGCGTCGGCGGCGAAGCCACCCTCGATGTCGGCGGTGACGGGGACGGAGACGGCGCCGGCCACGCGGGCGATCAGGTCCAGCGCCCGGTCCCGCGCGAGGGCGTCACCGTCGGGCGCCCCGAGCGACCAGGCGACGCCGGCGCTGGTGGTGGCCACGGCCGGGGCGCCGGCGGCCTCCACGATGCGGGCGCTGGCGACGTCCCAGGCGTTGGCGAGGGGGAGGGGGGCGGCCGGGGTGTGCAGGGCGGTGAAGGCGGTGGCCTTCGCAAGTGCGGTGGTCATGGGGTCAGTCCAGCAGACCGGGGCGCCGGGGGCTGGCGGTTTTCCGACGGGAACGCGTGGGGCGGCGGTGCGGGTGGGTGCCCCCGCGCGGTGCCGCATCCCCTCGAACACCGACAGGCCCTAAGGGGCCAGGCCGGACTTGGCGCCCGCGCCGCACAGGGGGATGACCGCCGTGCGGCCGTGCAGGGGGTCGGACGGGGCGCCCGGCCCCACCGCCGCCCAGCACGCCGCGGCGGTCGGCTCGACGAACAGCCCCCGCCGGGCCAGCTCCCGCTGGGCCTCGCGGACCCGTGCGTCCGGGACCGTCAGGATCGTGCCGCCCGACTTCCGGACCGCCGCCAGGATCTGGCGGGCCCGCGGCGGCGCCGGGATCGCGATGCCCTCGGCGAGGGTCGGCCGCTGCTCCACCGGCTCCGCCTCCTCCGCACCCGACGCGAAGGCCGCCGCCAGCGGCGACACCGCCTCCGCCTGGACCCCGACCAGCACGGGCGCCCGTACGCCCCGCCGGCCCAGCTCCGCCACGGCCAGCGCCGCGCCCAGCAGCAGCGTGCCGTTGCCGACGGGGACCACGAGCACCTCGGGGAGGCGGCCGCCGAGCGCCTCCCAGATCTCGTACACGTACGTCTTGGTGCCGTGCAGGAAGTAGGGGTTGAACACGTGGCTCGCGTAGAAGACGCCCGGCTCGTCCGCCGCCGCCCGCGCGGCCTCCGCCGCGGCCTCGCGGCCGCCCGGCACGACCCGTACGGCCGCCCCGTGCGCCCGCATCTGCCCGGTCTTCTTCTCCGAGGTGCCCTCGGGCACGAAAACTTCACAACTCAGCCCGGCCCGGGCGCAGTAGGCCGCCACGGAGGTCCCCGCGTTCCCGCTGCTGTCCGCGACCACCCGCTCCGGACCCAGCCGCCGGGCCAGTTCCGCGAGCATCACCGCGCCCCGGTCCTTGAAGGACAGGGTCGGCATCAGGTAGTCGAGCTTGGCGTGAACACGTTCCCCGAGCGGCAGCATCGGGGTGTGCCCCTCGGACAGGGTGACCGAGAACGCCCCCGGCAGCGGCAGCGCCGACGCGTACCGCCACAGGGAGTGGGGACCCGCCGAGGGCTCCAGCGCGATGGCCGGATCGGGCGCGAAGTCCAGGTCCCACGGGCCGCCGCAGACCGGGCAGCACCAGGGCGCGGTCCGCACGTCCGCGCTCGTGCCGTCCTCGGGGCAGAGGTAACCGGGAAGTGCGTGCGTCATGTGCGGAGCACCTTTGCTCGTTCATGGCCGTCGTATGGCACGGATGTTACGCGTCCCTGGGGCTCTTGTGGGATGACGCACGGGTGGGCCAACCTTTTTGCGACGACGGCCCGTTGGGCGCAAGGGATTGTCATGTGCATGACCATCCTCCTCGGAATGTGTGATTCCGTACGCCCGCCGCCGCCGGCCCGCACCCCCCACGCAGCGCACCCCTATGAGGAGGACCCCTCACATGTCCGTGATGCGTCACACCCGCCGGAAGACCGCCGGCATCGCGACCGCCGTCGTGGCCCTCGCGCTCGGCGCGGCCGCCGCCTTACCCGCCTCGGCCGCGTCCGCCGCCGGCGGCGGCGCGCAGGGCGTCATCGAGAACGCAGGCGTCGCCGGGGCCGTGCCCGGCAGCTACATCGTCACCCTGAAGGACTCCGCCGCCCGCTCCACCGCCGACAGCGGCAAGGCCGTCGCCAAGCGCTACGGCGCGAAGATCGACCGGACCTACAGCGCCGCCCTCAACGGCTACTCCGTCGAGGTCTCCGAGGCGCAGGCGAAGAAGCTCGCGGCCGACCCGGCCGTCGCGTCGGTCGTGCAGAACCGCACCTTCACCGTCGACGCCACCCAGCCCAGCCCGCCGTCCTGGGGCCTGGACCGCATCGACCAGCGCGCACTCCCGCTGGACCAGAGCTACACCTACCCGGACAAGGCCGGCGAGGGGGTGACGGCGTACATCATCGACACCGGCGTCCGCATCACCCACCAGGACCTGGCCGGGCGCGCCTCCTACGGCTACGACGCCATCGACAACGACAACACCGCCCAGGACGGCCACGGCCACGGCACCCACGTCGCCGGCACCGTCGCCGGCAGCAGCTACGGCGTCGCCAAGAAGGCGAAGATCGTCGGCGTGCGCGTGCTCGACAACAACGGCTCCGGCACGACCGCCCAGGTGGTCGCGGGCATCGACTGGGTGACCCGCAACGCCGTCAAGCCCGCCGTGGCCAACATGTCGCTCGGCGGCGGGGCCGACTCGGCGCTCGACACCGCCGTGCGCAACTCCATCGCGTCGGGCATCACCTACGGCGTCGCGGCCGGCAACGAGTCCACCGACGCCTCCACCAAGTCCCCGGCCCGCGTGGCCGAGGCCATCACCGTCGGCGCGACCACGAACACCGACGCCAAGGCGAGCTACTCCAACTACGGCTCCGTCCTGGACATCTTCGCCCCGGGCTCCTCCATCACCTCCTCGTGGGGCACGGGCGACACGGCGACGAACACCATCTCCGGCACCTCGATGGCCACCCCGCACGTCGTGGGCGCGGCCGCCCTCTACCTCTCGCAGAACCCGTCGGCCACCCCCGCGCAGGTGCGTGACGGCCTGGTCGCGGCGGCCACCCCGAACGTGGTGACGGGGCCGGGAACCGGCTCCCCCAACCGGCTGCTGAACGTGGGCGCCGGCACCACCCCGCCGAGCGGCCCGCGCTTCGAGAACACCGCCGACTACGCGATCAACGACAACGCGACGGTCGAGTCCCCGATCACCGTCAGCGGGGTCTCCGGCAACGCCCCGGCCACGCTGGGCGTTTCGGTGGACATCAAGCACACCTACATCGGTGACCTGAAGGTCGACCTGGTCGCCCCCGACGGCACCCTCTACAACCTGCACAACCGCAGCGGCGGCAGCGCGGACGACATCGTCAGGACCGTCACGGTCAACGCCTCCTCCGAGGTGGCCAACGGCGTCTGGAAGCTGCGGGTGAGCGACAACGCGGCCGCCGACACCGGCAAGATCGACTCCTGGGCGCTGCAGTTCTGACCCGCCGGGGCCGAAGGGGCGTGACACCGGGCGCGACCGCCCGGTGAAAGCGGGGGCGACCGGACACCGGGTCGCCCCCGCTGCGTACTATTTCGGGCAGCCTTCGCGTGAGGTCGTACACGCGCAGCCGTTTCGAGCCCCCCTGTGATGGAGCACCTCACGCTGTGAGCACCCCGCCCCCGCAACCTCCCCGCCCCGCCGGCCCCGGCCCCTCCTGGCCGCCGCCGCAGCAGCCGGGCTGGGGACCGCCGCCGGGGCCCGCGGGGCCGCCCGCGCTCAACGGGTTCGCCCTCGCCTCCCTGCTGGTGGGGCTGCTCTGCTTCCCGCCGCTCGGGGTGGTCTTCGGCCTGGTGGCGCTGGTGCAGATCCGGCGCAGGCGCGAGCGGGGCAGGGCGCTGGCGGTCGTCGGCCTGGCGGTCTCCCTGACGACGTCGGCGGTGCTGCTCTACGGGGTGGCCGGCTACGCCCGGCCGTTCCTGGAGCGCCTGGCCTCGCGGCCGGAGCCGGAGCGGGTGGAGGGCCAGCTGACCGACATGGGCCTGCTGCGCGCGGGCGACTGCTTCAACGTCCCCGGCGGGGACCTGCTCGACGAGACCCCCTTCACCTACCGGACCGACTGCGCGCAGGTCCACGACGCCGAGGTGACCTCCGCGACGACGCTCGGCCCGGGGCCCTTCCCGGGCGCCTCGAAGCTCAAGGACACGGCCACGGAGGCGTGCTGGAAGGCGCAGGACGCGTACGCGATGGACACCTGGGCCCTGCCCGATTACGCGGAGATGTACTACTTCGCGCCCACCCGGGAGGCCTGGCGGGCCGGCGACCGGCGGCTGACGTGCGTGATCGGCACCTCGGGGCAGGAACACAAGGGGAGCCTGCGCAAGGACGCGGGGATGCTGACGGCCGACCAGGTCTCCCTGCTGACCGCCCTGAACGGGGCGGACGGGGCGCTGGGGCGCGCCCCGGAGCGGGAGCTCGACGAGGCGCTGCCGGAGTACCGGGCGTGGGCGCGGGAGGTCGACGGCGCGCTGGCCGCGGAGGAGCGGATGCTCGGCGAGGCGGTCGCGGCGCATCCGGAGGCGGGGGCCCGGCTGAAGGAACTGGCGGTGGCCCGCGGTGCGTGGCAGCGCGCGGCGCGGGCGGTCCGGCCGGCCGACTTCGAGCGGGCGCGGGAGGAGGCGGAGGGCGCGCTGACGACCGGCACGGAGAAGGCGTTGCGGGGCGCGTACGGACTGGCGACCCGGGTTCCGGAGTGGCTGGAGGAGAGCCCTTCGGGGCCGGGGCGGGGGCCCTCCTCCGACGCGGCCTGAAGGCCCAGGGGGTAACGCGCGGTAAGGGGTTTGAGTGACCAGGCTTCATCACATCGGGTGAAACTCTGGCCCGCACTTGCACAGCTCAACAGTGGGTTGCCAGGGTGTAGCTGTCTGTCAACCTGATGGGAGTGGCCCGTGACTTTCGGTGAGCAGCCGGCCTATCTTCGTGTCGCCGGCGATCTGCGGCGGAAGATCGTCGACGGGTCCCTGCCCCCGCACACCCGGCTCCCTTCCCAGGCCCGGATCCGCGAGGAGTACGGGGTCTCCGACACCGTCGCGCTGGAGGCGCGCAAGGTCCTCATGGCGGAGGGTCTGGTCGAGGGCCGTTCCGGCTCCGGCACGTACGTGCGCGAGCAGCCGGTCCCGCGCCGGGTCGCGCGCTCCGGCTACCGCACGGGCGGGGCGTCGACGCCGTTCCGGCAGGAGCAGGCGGAGTCGGGCGCGCACGGCACGTGGGAGTCCAGCAGTGAGCAGGCGGCGGCGCCGGCGGACATCGCGAAGCGGCTCGGCATCGAGCCGGGGGACCGGGTCATGCGCACCCGGTACGTCTTCCGCGACGGGGGCGAGGCGATGATGCTGTCCACCTCGTGGGAGCCGCTCTCCGTCACCGGCCGCACCCCTGTGATGCTGCCGGAGGAGGGGCCGCTGGGCGGCTCGGGGGTGGTCGACCGCATGGCCGCGATCGACGTGGTCGTGGACAACGTGGTCGAGGAGGTCGGCGCGCGGCCGGGCCTGGCGGAGGAGAACCTGGTGCTCGGCGGGGTGCCGGGGCACGTGGTGCTGGTGGTGGCGCGGACGTACTACGCGTCAGGGCGGGCCGTGGAGACGGCGGACGTGGTCGTACCGGCGGACCGCTACCGGCTCTCGTACCACCTGCCCGTGCGCTGACCGGGCGATTCCCAGGCGCCGCCGGGGCTCTCAGAGGGGGCCGCGGCGGCGCTTTCGCACGCCTGGCCGGATGCATACGCCCCCCAGGTACCTCTTCGTGAAAACCCGTATCCGCTCAGTGAAGGTCGGGCGTAAGCTCGGGCATATGCGCAATGCGGTTTCCTGGTCAGGAACATCGGCGGAGGGTGGAGCGCGATGAACGACAGCGGTGCCCTGCTTCCATGGCTGGTCATACGTCAGGACGACAACGGCAACCGCTACCGGGTGGGCCGGTACGCCACCCGGGCCGAGGCTCAGAAGGTCGTCGACGTCTTCGAGGACCGGGGGCACAAGCAGCTCTACTGGGTGGAGCGGATCGGGCAGGCGGACAGCAGCCCGGCCGCCCCGAGCAGGAACTGAAGGCCCGCCGCGGGCCTGGCATAGGCTCCGTCCATGACTGTACGCGTGGTCGTGGGCGGAGCCCTCTGTCGTGACGGGCGCCTGCTGGCCGCCCGGCGCAGCGCACCCCCGGAGCTCGCCGGCCGCTGGGAACTCCCCGGCGGCAAGGCCGAGCCCGGCGAGACCGTGCCCGAGGCGCTGGTGCGCGAGCTGCGCGAGGAGCTCGGCGTCGAGACCGAGGCCCTGGAGCGGATCCCGGGGGAGTGGCCGCTGAAGCCCGGCCTCGTCCTGCACGTGTGGACCGCCCGGCTGCTCTCCGGCGAGCCCGCCCCGCTGGAGGACCACGACGAGCTGCGCTGGCTCGCGCCGCACGAGCTGGACTCCGTCGACTGGCTCGACCAGGACCGGCCCTTCGTCGCCGAAGCGGGCCGCAGGCTCGGCGGGCAGGGAGCGGGCGGGGCGCACCGGGGCGCATGACGCTCCCGTTCCGGGCCGTCTGCGCCACAGTGCGCCGGTGGGTGCGAGGTGGGGTGGTACGGCGCCCCAAATATCGGGTATGTCGCTATTAGTCCCTATCTCGTCCCCCATTCGTCCCCGACGAACCTGACTGGGGTCGCTGGTGGCCCGGGAAGTGATCGGCGTGATCGACACAGACGGTGAATGTGCCGAGTGGGCCTTCCCCGCCGAGCCCGGTGCCGTCCGCACCGCGCGCCACGCCGTCCGCGGCGCCCTGCGGTCCTGGGGCCTGGACGCCGTCGGTGATGTGACCGTCCTGCTGGTCAGTGAGCTGGTCACCAACTCCCTGCGCTACGCCTCCGGGCCCATCGGGGTCCGTCTGGAGCGGCGCAATCCCGCCGTTCCGGGCGTCGCCGGCGGGCCGGCGCTTCTCGTGGAGGTCTCCGATCCGCTTCCGGATCCGCCCCGCGAGCGGGTCGCCGACAGCGACGACGAGGGCGGCCGCGGACTGCACCTCGTCGCCGTCTCCGCGCGCCGCTGGGGGACCCGCCACGGGAAGTCGGGGAAAACCGTGTGGTTCGAGTTGGCTCTTCCTGGTGAGTAACAAGGAGAAGGGCGGCAGGGGGTCTCCCGGAACGCGCCGGGAATGACCGCCGGGCGTGGCCGGAAAACAACGGGACCCTTTTGTGATCGTGAACGCCGTGCCGTACGGGGCCGTGGTGCTGAATACTTCGGTCATGGCCGGTCCGGTTGCGGTGAGCTGGAGGGGACGGTCGCGTGAGCGAGATACCTGCGCAGGCACATCAGACCCGAGTGCCCGGGGAGACGTGGCACGACTCCTTGTGGCATACCAGTCCGCCTGGCTCGATATATGACTACATCAAGGTCGCGTCGTTCTCGATCGGCCCCGACGGGCTCGTCGACCAGTGGAGCCTGCGCGCCGAGGAGCTGTTCGGCCTCCCCGCGGCCCGCGTCGTCGGCCGCGATCCCGTGGACGCCTTCATGCCGCCCGAACTGCGCGACGGCGGCCACCGCAAGGTCGCCGAGATCCTCGACGGCAAGGAGTGGACCGGCCTGGTCCCGTTCCGCATCCCGGGCGGGGACGGCGCGCACGGCGTGGCCGAGATCTATGTGATGCCGACCCAGACCGGGGCCGGGGAGCGGGCCGCGCTCTGCGTCGTGGTCGACGTCCGCGCGCTGCGCCGCATCGAATCCGACCTGGCCGCCTCGCAGGCCATATTCGGCCAATCTCCCTTCGGTTTCCTGCTCTTCGGCACGGACCTCACCGTGCAGCGCGCCAACCGCCGCTTCGCGACCGTGTTCGGCGGCGCCGTGGAAGAGCACCGCGGCCGCACCGTCCACGACTACCTGCCCCCGCACGAGGCCGACCGGATGACGACCGCCCTGCGCCGGGTCCTGGAGACCGGCGAATCCGTCACCGACCTGAGGATCACCGGCGCCGCCCCCGGCAGCCGCGAGAACCGGCACTGGTCCATCAACCTCTACCGCGTCCACGACGGCACCGGCCGCCCCATCGGCATCGCCGGCCTCGGCACCGACGTCACCCGCCGCCACCTCGCCGCCCGCGAGGCAGCCGGCGTCCGACGCAACCTCGCCCTCCTCAACGAGGCCGGGCACCGCATCGGCAACTCCCTCGACCTGGAGACCACCGCCCGCGAGCTCCTCGACGTCACCGTCCCCGGCTTCTGCGACCTCGCGGCGGTCGACCTCTACGAAGGGCTCCTGCTCGGCGACGACGACCGACCCGCCCGCCCGCAGGGCCCCGGCCTGCCCTCCCTGCCCGGGCAGGGAGCCCGGCGCGCCCCCTCCGCCCCGCTGCGGCGCGTGGCCTTCGCCTCCGCCGTGTCGGACACGCCGCTGCCGGGCCCGGGCGGACCGGCCTCCGTAGGGGAGACCCACCGCTACCCGGCCGCCTCCCCCGGCGCCGTCGCCCTGCGCACCGCCCGCACCCGGATGATCGAGGGGGGCGGAGCGGACGACCGCGTCCAGTCCACCCTCATCGTGCCGATGGTCGCCCACGACACGGTCGTCGGCCTCGCCCAGTTCTCCCGAACGAAGGGCAGCGAGCCCTTCGGCGAACGGGACCGGGCCGTCGCCGTCGAACTCGCCGCCCGCGCCGCCGTCTGCATCGACAACGCCCGCCTCTACCGACGCGAACACGAAAGGGCCCTCATCCTCCAGCGCAGCCTGCTCCCCCCCGGCGACCCGGAGGCCGCCGGCCTGGACATCGCCTGCCGCTACCTGCCGGGCAACGCCGCCACCGAGGTCGGCGGCGACTGGTTCGACGTCATCGAACTGCCCGGACACCGCACCGCCCTGGTCGTGGGCGACGTCATGGGCCGCGGGCTGCGTGCCGCCGTCGCCATGGGCGAACTGCGGACCGCCGTCCGCACCCTCGCCCTGCTCGACCTCGAACCGGCCGAGGTGCTCTCCGCCCTCGACGAGGTCGCCCGCGGCCTCGGCGCTCCCGGCGGCGCCCAGCAGGCCTCCCGCTCGGCCCTGCACTCCCGCGACGCCGACCGCTCCGAGGTCTACCTCGCCACCTGCGTCTACGCCGTCTACGACCCGGTGACCCGGCGCTGCACCATCGCCAACGCCGGCCACATGCCGCCCGTCCTGGTCGAACCCGCCGAGGACGGCTCCGACCCGCGCCCCGGACTGCTGCTGGAGATCCCGACCGGCATGCCGCTCGGGGTGGGCGGCGAACCCTTCGAGGAGGTCGAGGTCGAACTCCCCGAAGGCGCCCTGCTCGCCCTCTACACCGACGGGCTCGTCGAATCCCGCGACCACCCCCTGGAGGAGGGGCTGCGCGGACTGCGCGGTGCCGTCGCGGACCCCTCCCGCCCCCTGGAGGAGGTCTGCGACCACGTCCTGAACACCCTGCACACCCGCCACGGCGAGGACGACATCGCCCTGCTGATGGCCCGCGTCCAGGGACTGCCCGTCGACGCCGTCGGCGACTGGCAGCTGCCCCGCGAGGCCCGCTCGGTGGGCCGGGCCCGTGAACTGGCCCGCGCCAAGCTCCCGGCCTGGGGCCTGGAGGGCCTGCTCGACACCACCGAACTGCTCGTCAGCGAGCTCGTCACCAACGCCCTGCGCTACGGGGAGGGCGAGATCCGGCTGCGGCTGCTGCTCGACCGGACCCTGGTGTGCGAGGTCTGGGACGCCAACCTCGCCCAGCCCCGCCGGCGCCGCGCCCGGGACACCGACGAGGGCGGCCGGGGCCTCCAGCTGGTCGGCCTGCTCTCGGCCGGCTGGGGCACCCGCCGCACCCACCGGGGCAAGACGGTCTGGTTCGAACTCCCGCTGCCCATGCCCGGCGGCGCCCCGGACGAGGCGGCCACCGAACTCACGGCGGAGCAGCTGCTGAGCATGTACGGGTGACGGGGTTCAGGCCGTCCTCGCCTTGAGGACGGCCGGGCGGGCCTCGATCTCCGAGGCCCGGCCCAGCTCCTCCGGCGACTCGGACCGCGCCTCCACCGCGGACACCGCCCGGGTCCGGCACGTCGACGTTCCGCACGGCGTCCGGCATCGTGTCCTGCGCCCGCGCCGTCCTCGCCCGGGCCACCGGCCCGTCCTCTGCGGATCCTCCGCCCGGTCCAGCAGCGCGTTGACGTCGGGTGCGCCGGTCAGAAGCGGCCGCCGCCCCTGCGGCCGCGAGTGCCCCCGCCGCCGAAGGAACCCGGGCCGCTGCCTCCGCCTTCGTCTCCGAAGCCGCCGAGGATGATCCCCCCGAGCACCGCCCCGCCCCGGCCCCCGTCGGCACGCTGCCCGGAGTACGGGTTCCGGTACGCCCGTACGTCCTGCTCCGCCAGCCGCTGCGCCTCCCGGGCCAGGGAGTCCGCCCGCTGCGCCTCCGCCGCCGCGGCCGCCGGGTCGGCTTCCGCCAGGGACGCCGACCGCTCCAGGTGCCGCTCGGCCTCCGCCAGCCGGGTGCGGGCCTCGCTGCCCACGGCGCCCCGGCTGGTGGTGACGTAGTCCGCCGTCGCGCCGACCGCGCTGCGGGCCGACAGCCGGGCCCATTCCAGCAGAGCCGCCGCCCGCCGCCGCCCCGACTCCGGCTCGCGCGCCCCGGCGAGGGCCGCGTCCAGGGCCGCGTCGGCCTCCGCGACCCGGCGCAGCGCGTCGATCGGGTCGTACCGGCGGCCGGCCGCCTGCTCCCGCCGTACGCCGGCCAGTACGGCCTCGGCCCGGCCGATCCGGCCCGCCAGGTCCGCCGTGGAGGATCCCGCGGCGGTACCGGCCGGCAGGCCGTGCGCGTCCGCGAGGTCGGCCTCCGTCTCGCTGAGGGCGCCCGGCAGCTTCCCGGCCGCCTCCGCCAGCTCCCGCGCCCGCCGCTCGACCCCGTCCACCAGCGTGGCCGCCTGGTCCACCGCCCCCTCGGCGGCCCGTACGTGCACGGCCGCCCGGCCGGTGTCCCCGGCGTCGAGCGCAGCCCGCGCCTCGCCGAGGCTGGCCGTCGCGAACAGCAGCCGGTCCCTGGCCTGTTCGGCGTGGGAGCCGACCGGCGCGGACGCGGAGTCCGCGTACCGGCCGGCCAGGGCCGTCAGGGTGGCCCCGGCCGTGGTCGTGCGGCCGGTCAGCGCACGGAAGCGCGCCTCCACCGTGGCGAGGGCCTGCGGGGCGTTCTCCTCCAGGTCCCGCATCCGGTCGAAGGCAGCCGCCTCGGCGTCGAGCCTGCGGTTCGCCTCCGCGCAGCGGGCCAGGATCTCCTCCAGCATCCGGCGGCGCGTGGCGTCGTCCTCGGGGAAGGCGTCGTCCAGCCGCCGGCGCAGCCGGTAGGCCTGCGTCAGCTCGCCCCTGGCGTACGCCACCGCCTCGGTGAAGGCGGTCACGGCCTCGTCGCCGAACCGGGCGTTCGCGAAGCCGAGTTCCTCCGTACTGGTGCGGACCGCGTCGTCGGTCTCCACCAGCAGGGTCCGGGCCCGCGCCTCCACCTCCGGGAGCGGGGCCGGCTCCGCCCGCCGTCCGTCCCACCCGGGGTGCACGGTCGCCGTCCCCCGGCCGCCGGGCCCGCCGCCGCTGCCGCGCCTGCGGCGGCGGGCGAACGCGTACGCCCCGAGCGCCCCGGCCGCGGCGACGACGGCCGCCGGAAGCACGTAGTCCCCGGCCCCGCCCCCCTCCACCGCCCCGCCGCCGGGGTTGGCCGGACCGGGCGTGACGGCGGGCACGGGGACGCGCTTGCCGCCGAGCACCGCGTCGTACCCGTTCGCCGCGCCGATGGCCGCCCCCGCCCAGTCGTTCTGCCGCAGGGCGGGCTCGATGGCGGTACGGGCGACGTCGGCGAGCTGCGCCTCGGTGAAACCGGAGTCCACGTCGGCCGAGTGGGCGTACCGGCGGGTGCCGGTGGCCACGGCGAGCAGCAGGTCGTCCCGGCCGAAGCCGTTCCTCTGGGCGGTGGCGTCGGCCCAGCTCTGGGGGGAGCGGCCGGAGAAGTCGTGGACGTACGCGACGAAGAGCCGGATCCGCCGGTGGGAGTACAGCCGCTCCAGGGCGGCGGCGACGGCGGCCCGCCGGTCCCCGAGGGCACCCACCCGGTCGGTGATCCGCCCCTGTTCCAGGGTCACGGGATCCTCGGCCCGCGCCGGGGGCGCGACAGCCACGCCCCGCCATCCGGCGAGCGCCAAGAGGACGACGACGAGCCACAGCGCGGGGCGCTGCCGCGGCGTCCGGCTTCTCGGCGGGTACACATGGGCGAGGTTATGGGGGCTTCCGGCGGGCCGCACCCGGAGCGTCCGGCCCGCGCGGGGGAGGCGGGCTCATCCCGGCAGTCCCACCCCAGTCAGCAGCGGCGTCCCCGCCACCAGGGTGCCGGCCGCCAACACCACCGCCGGGCCTCCCGCCGACTCGTGCTCCCAGAGGCGGTGGGCCCGGCCCGTCGTCACCTCCAGGCCCGTCACGAACGGCGGCGCCCCCCGCCCGAGGAGGCCCCGCCGGCCTCCGTGCGCGGAGCGGACGTACAACACCCCCCGCCGGACGCCCAGCAGTTCGAGTACGCAGTCCGTGCCCTCGCGCCGGGTCACCGGCTGCTGCCAACGGACCGCCCCGCTGCCCCCGTCCAGGGCGAACACCGTGTCCCAGCCCTGCTCCGGCCGGTACGCGGCCACATACACCACCCCGTCCTCCACCAGCAGCCGGTCCGCCGCCGCGCCCGGCTCGAAGCGCCACAGCTCGTAGCCCCTGCGCCGGTCCAGCGCCCGCACCACGCCCCCGTCCAGCACGTGCACGGTGCCCGCCGACAGGTCCGGGACCTCCCGCGCGCCGGCGCCGTAGCCGCGCGGCCACGACCACAGCGGGGCCCCGGTCGGCAGGTGCAGGGCGCGCAGCCGGCGGCCGTCGCCGAGGACGAGGCACTCGTCCGACAGCGTCACCGTCCGGGGGCTCGTCTCCGGCACCGGCTGCCGCCACACCCGCTCGCCGGTGTCCTTGCGCAGAGCGCTCAGCTCGCCGTCCGCCGCCAGAAGCAGCACACCGGGCGCGGGCGTCAGGGAGGCCGCCGCCGGAAGCTCCCGCCACCAGCGCACCCGCCCGTCCGCCGGCTCCCGGGCCACCAGGCGGGCGCCCGGCCCGCCGTCCGACTCCACCACCACGCACACGGTGTCCGCGTCGGCCGCGCACCACACCCGTTCCGGCTCCGGGAGCGGACGGGCCGCCACGCCCTCGTCGGCGTACGCCGTCCAGCGCGTGGTCCCGGAGTCGGCCTCCGCGCACCCCACCTCGGAACCGGCCATCCACACCACCCGCTGTCCGGCCGCGTACAGCGCGTCCGGGCGGGCGCCCTCGGCCCGCCAGCGTTCCGCCCGCGACCCTCCCGGCCGGGCGGGGAGCCCGCCGGCCCTGCCCGGCGCCGAGGTCACGGAGTGCGGCGGGCGGGCGCCGGAGCCGGCGGCGGCCGCCTCCAGCCAGGGCGCGCCCGTCGCGCAGTCCCGGGCGATCCAGGCCAACTCGCGTCCTCGCTCGGCCGGTTCGGCCAGCTCCCGCGCGGCTGCGGCCCGCTCCCGGGCCACGTCCGGAACCCGTACGGGCCGGTGACCCCCGCTGTTCAGCTTCCGGGCGGACGCCAGCCGGGCGCGGACGTCGTCCACCACCTCGTCCTGCTCACCCGAGGCCGCCACCAGCTCGGCCAGGGCGTCCTCGGCCCGGTCCAGGGCCTCGGCCACGCCCGCCGGGTCCCCGACGCCGCCGCGCTCCCGCGCCACGGTGAGCAGGGCCATCACCCGGCCGTCGCCGGCGGGCAGCCGTGCGGCCAGCCGCAAGGCGGCGGGCAGGTCGTGCCGGGCGACGGCGTGGAGGATCCTGGTCTCCGTGGTCGCGCGGACCGCCGGACCCGGTAGCCGGTCCAGCCAGCGCTCGGCCGCCGCCGGGTCCGTCGGGGCGCTGGCCACGGCTGCCCGGGCCACCGCCTCCTCCTCTGCCGCGCTCCCGGCGAAGTGCCGCCGGGCCAGCCGCACCCCGCGCTCGGGGGCCACGGCCGCGAGCTCCTCCGCCACCTTCCGCAGCCGGCTCGCCCGGCGCGGCCCGAACACCGTGAACAGGGCCTGCTGGGCGTCGGTCAGGATCCGCTCGGTGCGCGAGGGGGCGTCCCGCGAGATCCGCCGGGCCAGCCCCGTCAGCAGCCCGGCCACCCGGGCGCCGTCCCCGCCGCCGTCGAGCCAGGCCCAGCGCTCGGCGTCGGCGAGCAGCCGCTCCGCGAGCGCCGCGTCGAACCGTGCCGCCGCCTCGGCCGCGATCGCGAGCCCGTCGATCCGGGGTTCCCCGGCCCCGGCGGGCAGGGCGCCCAGGGTCTCCTCGGCCTCCAGCAGCAGCTCGCGCACGAACTCCCGTACGGGGGAGGGGAGTCCGGTCGCGCCCTCGTCGCCGCCTGCCGGTCCCGGTCCCGGTCCCGGCTCCGGAGCCCGCGCCCCGACCCCGCCGCGCCCGCCGCCGCCATGCCCGCCCGACCCCCGTTCCGGCCCCCGCTCCGGCCCTCGCTCCGGCTCCGGCCCTCGCTCCCGCTCTCGGTCCGGCTCCGGCCTTCGCGCCCGCTCTCGGTCCCGGTCCCGCTCCCGTTCCGGCTCCCGGTCCCGGTCCGGCTCCGGCTCCGGCTCCGGCTCCCGGTCCCGCTCCCGGTCCCCGTCCCGGTCCGGTGCCTCGTCCCGTCCCCCGGCCCGCTCCTTCCCCCGCCGCGGAACCCCCGCCCCCGGCAGCCCTCCGCCGGCCGCCAGGCCCCGCAGGGCCTGGCCCACCGTCTCCGCCGACTCCGGTCGGTCCGCCGGGGACTTCGCCAGGAGTGACGTCAGCAGGGACTCCAGTTCCGGGGGTACCGCCACCCCGGCCTCCCGCAGCGGGGGCGGCGGCTCCTCGATGTGGCGGAGCATCAGGACGTACGGGCCCTCCGTCTGGCCGAACGGCGGTTCGCCGGTGAGCAGGGCGTACAGCACGCACCCCAATGCGTACAGGTCGCACCGGGCGTCCACGTGCTCGCCCCGCCACTGCTCGGGCGCCATGTACGGCGGGGTGCCGAACATCCGGCCTGTGACCGTCCAGCCCGCCGTCGCGTCCGCGGAGCGCGCGATGCCGAAGTCGCAGATCTTCAGCCGCCCGCCGGGCAGCAGGAAGAGGTTCTGCGGCTTCAGGTCCCGGTGGACCACGGCCCGTTCGTGCGCGGCGGCCAGCGCCTCCGCCGTCTGCGCGGCCAGCTCCACCGCCCGCGCCACCGGCAGGCCGCTCCGCTCACGGGCCAGGACCGCGCCCAGGTCCTCCCCGGACAGCAGCTCCATCACGATGAACAGCCGTCCCCCGTGCTGTCCCACGTCGTGCACCACGGTGATCCCGGGGTGCTGGAGCCGCGCCCCGATGGTGGCCTCCCGCCGGAAGCGGGCGATCAGTTCCCCGTCGGTCGCCGCCTCCAGCAGCACCTTCACCGCCACCGGCCGGTCCAGGGCCAGGTCGTGTCCCGCCCACACCTCGCCCATGCCGCCCGCGCCGATCCGGCGTTCCAGCCGGTACCGGTCCGCCAGCAGTTCCCCCACCCGCACCGCGAAGCCCCCTGACACCACCATGTCATCCGACGGTCGTCCAGGGGGCATTCTCCACCGCGAAGTGAACTACCGGGGGTCGGAGGGAGAACGGCGGCGGATCCGGCTGCCCAGCCACACCAGCGGGTCGTACTTGCGGTCCACCGCCCGCTCCTTCAGCGGGATCAGGGCGTTGTCGGTGATCCTGATGCCCTCCGGGCAGACCTCCGTGCAGCACTTGGTGATGTTGCAGTAGCCCAGTCCGTGCTCCTCCTGGGCCGTCCGCTTGCGGTCCAGGCCGGCCTCCTCCGCCGCGTCCAGGGGGTGCATGTCCAGCTCGGCGACGCGCATCAGGAAGCGCGGCCCGGCGAAGGCGGGCTTGTTCTCCTCGTGGTCGCGCACCACGTGGCAGGTGTCCTGGCACAGGAAGCACTCGATGCACTTGCGGAACTCCTGCGAGCGTTCCACGTCCACCTGCTGCATCCGGTACTCGCCCGGTGCCAGCCCGGCCGGCGGTACGAACGCGGGCACAGACCGCGCCTTCTCGTAGTTGAACGACACGTCCGTCACCAGGTCCCGCACGACCGGGAAGGCCCGCAGCGGGGTGATCGTGACGGTCTCCGCGCGGTCGAACACCGACATGCGGGTCATGCACATCAGCCGGGGCCGTCCGTTGATCTCCGCACTGCACGAGCCGCACTTGCCCGCCTTGCAGTTCCAGCGCACCGCCAGGTCCGGGGCCTGGGTCGCCTGGAGCCGGTGGACGATGTCCAGGACCACCTCGCCGTCGTGCACCTCGACGGTGAAGTCCCGCAGGTCCCCGCCCTCCGCGTCGCCCCGCCAGACCCGGAAGCGGGCGTCGTAGGTGGTCATCCGTGGAGCTCCTCTTCGGCGAGGTACTTGGCCAGCTCGTCCTTCTCGAACAGCGCGAGCAGGTCGGGGCGGATGGGATCGGTCCGGACGTGTTCGAGGGCGATGCGGTCGGCCGCCGGATCGGCGGGGGCCGGGTCGACGGGCCGGCACAGCAGGTTCACCGGCCGCCACGCCCGCTCCATCGACGGGCGGTCCTCGCGGGTGTGCCCGCCCCGGCTCTCGGTGCGCTCCAGGGCCGCGCGGGCCACGCACTCGCTGACCAGCAGCATGTTCCGCAGGTCCAGCGCCAGGTGCCAGCCCGGGTTGAACTGGCGGTGCCCCTCGACCCCGGCGCGGGCGGCCCGTACCCGCAGGGCGGCCAGCCGTTCCAGGGCCTCGGCCATCTCGGCCTCGCGGCGGATGATGCCGACCAGGTCGTTCATGGTCGTCTGGAGCTCCTGGTGGAGCGTGTACGGGTTCTCCGCGCCCTCGTCGGCGTGGAAGGGGGCCAGTGCCTCGGCGGCGGCCGCGTCGACCTGTGCCTGGGAGACCGCCGGACGCTCCCCGCCGGCCGCCGCGTGCTCCGCCGCGTGCAGTCCGGCCCGCCGGCCGAAGACCAGCAGGTCGGAGAGGGAGTTGCCGCCGAGCCGGTTCGAGCCGTGCATCCCGCCCGCGACCTCGCCGGCCGCGAACAGCCCCGGCACCCCGACGGTGGCGGCGGTGTCGGAGTCGACCGCGATGCCGCCCATCACGTAGTGGCAGGTCGGCCCGACCTCCATGGGCTCGGCGGTGATGTCCACGTCCGCCAGCTCCTTGAACTGGTGGTACATGGACGGGAGCCGCCGTTTGATCGTCTCGGCCGGCATCCGGGTGGACACGTCCAGGAACACCCCGCCGTGAGGGGAGCCCCGTCCGGCCTTGACCTCGGCGTTGATGGCCCGGGCGACCTCGTCGCGGGGGAGCAGCTCGGGCGGGCGCCGGTTGTTGTCCGGGTCCTCGTACCAGCGGTCGCCCTCCTCCTCCGTCTCGGCGTACTTCTCCTTGAAGACGTCGGGGACGTAGTCGAACATGAACCGCCTGCCCTCGCTGTTGCGCAGCACCCCGCCGTCGCCGCGGACCGATTCGGTGACGAGGATGCCCTTCACGGACGGGGGCCAGACCATGCCGGTGGGGTGGAACTGCACGAACTCCATGTTGAGCAGGGGCGCTCCGGCGAGCAGGGCGAGCGCGTGGCCGTCGCCGGTGTACTCCCAGGAGTTGGAGGTGGTCTTGAAGGACTTGCCGATGCCGCCCGTGGCCAGCACCACCGCCGGGGCCTCCAGGACGAAGAAGCGGCCGGTCTCGCGCTCGTAGCAGAACGTGCCCGAGACCCGGTCCCCGTCCTTCAGGACCCTGGTGACCGTGCACTCCTGGAAGACCTTGAGCCGGGCCTCGTGGTCCCCGTGCTGCCGGAAGTCCTCCTGCTGGAGCTGGACGATCTTCTGCTGGAGGGTGCGGATCAGCTCCAGTCCGGTGCGGTCGCCGACGTGCGCGAGGCGCGGGTACTCGTGGCCGCCGAAGTTGCGCTGGGAGATCCTCCCGTCGGGGGTCCGGTCGAAGAGCGCGCCCCAGGTCTCCAGCTCCCACACCCGGTCGGGGGCCTCCTTGGCGTGCAGCTCGGCCATCCGCCACTGGTTGAGGAACTTGCCGCCGCGCATGGTGTCGCGGAAGTGGACCTGCCAGTTGTCGTGGGCGTTGGCGTTGCCCATGGAGGCGGCGATCCCGCCCTCCGCCATGACGGTGTGGGCCTTGCCGAAGAGGGACTTGCAGATCACCGCCGTACGGGCGCCCCGCTCCCGGGCCTCGATCGCGGCCCGCAGCCCGGCGCCGCCCGCCCCGACCACGACCACGTCCCACTGCTGCCGGTCGACTTGGGTCATGTCAGAAGATCCTCGGATCGGTGAAGGTGCCGGTGGCCAGCAGGTACACGTAGAAGTCGCACAGGGCCACGCTGATCAGTGAGGCCCAGGCGAGCTGCATGTGCCGGGCGTTGAGCCGGCCCGTCCAGCTCCACAGGCGGTAGCGCACCGGGTGCTTGGAGAAGTGCTTCAGGCGGCCGCCCATGATGTGCCGGCAGGAGTGGCAGGACAGGGTGTAGGCCCAGATCAGCGTGATGTTGACCAGGAACAGCAGGGTTCCGAGGCCCATGTGCCCCCACGCGTAGTGCCCGTCGCGGAAGGTGAGGACGGTGTCGTACGTGAGGATGCCCGCGACGGGGACGGCGGCGTAGAAGAAGTACCGGTGCGCGTTCTGGAGGATCAGCGGGAGTCGGGTCTCGCCGGTGTACCCGGTGTGCGGTTCGGCGACCGCGCAGGCGGGCGGGGAGGCCCAGAAGCTGCGGTAGTAGGCCTTGCGGTAGTAGTAGCAGGTCAGCCGGAAGCCGAGGGGGAAGACCAGGATCAGCAGGGCGGGGGACAGGCCCCACCAGCTGCCGAGGAGGGGGAGGTTGGGGCCGCCGCGCATCGTCTCGCAGTTCTCCGCCAGGCAGGGGGAGTAGAAGGGCGAGACGTAGGGGGCCGCGTAGTAGTGGGGGGGGGGGGGCGCCCGCCCCCCCCCCCCCCCCACCAAAAACAGCCCCCCCCCCCCCCCCCCCCCCGCGGCGCCCCCCCCCCCCCCCCCCCCCCCCCCCCCCCCCCCCCCCCCCCCCCCC
>NZ_JBBDHD010000008.1:0-115576 GCF_044129415.1 Streptomyces racemochromogenes | reverse complement strand
CCCCCCCCCCCCCCCCCCCCCCCCCCCCCCCCCCCCCCCCCCCCCCCCCCCCGCCCCCCCCCCCCCCCCCCCCCCCCGCCCCCCCCCCCCCCCCCCCCCCCCGGCGGCGGGCCCCCCCCCCCCGCCCGCCGCCTTCGACGAGACCCTGCTCAGGGAACTCACCCCGGGTGTCCTCGGCATCCTCGTCCGCCGCGGCGCCGACTTCGCGGCCGCCGAGGACGCCGTCCAGGACGCCCTGCTCGACGCCCTCCGGGTCTGGCCCGCCGACCCGCCCCGCGACCCGCGGGGGTGGCTCGTCACCGCCGCCTGGCGGCGCTTCCTCGACGCGACCCGCGCCGACGCGGCCCGGCGGCGCCGCGAGGACCTCGCCGACCGCGAGCCGGATCCGGGCCCCGCGCCCGCCGCGGACGACACCCTCGGCCTCTACTTCCTGTGCGCGCACCCCGTGCTGTCCCCGAACTCGGCCGTCGCCCTCACCCTGCGGGCCGTGGGCGGCCTCACCACCCGCCAGATCGCCCGCGCCTACCTCGTCCCCGAGGCGACCATGGCGCAGCGGATCAGCCGCGCCAAACGGACCCTCTCCGGCGTCCGGCTCGACCGGCCCGGCGACGTGGCCACCGTCCTGCGCGTCCTCTACCTCGTCTTCAACGAGGGGTACTCGGGCGACGTCGACCTCGCCGCCGAGGCCATCCGGCTCACCCGCCGGCTCGCCGCCGCCGTCGACCACCCCGAACCGGCCGGACTGCTCGCGCTGATGCTCCTGCACCACGCCCGGCGGGCCGCCCGGACCGCCCCCGACGGCAGCCTGGTCCCGCTCGCCGAACAGGACCGCGGACGCTGGGACACGGCGGCCATCGCCGAGGGCATCGGGATCCTGCACGGGGCACTGGCCCGCGACCGGCTCGGCGAGTACCAGGCCCAGGCCGCCATCGCCGCCCTGCACGCCGACGCCCCCACCGCGCGCGAGACCGACTGGCCGCAGATCGTCGAGTGGTACGACGAACTCGTCGCCCTCACCGGCAGCCCCGTCGCCCGGCTCAACCGGGCGGTGGCCGTCGGAGAGGCCGACGGGCCGCGCGCGGGGCTCGCCGCGCTGGCCGGGCTCGACCCGGACCTGCCCCGGTACACCGCCGTCGCCGCCTGGCTGCACGACCGGGCCGGCGACCGGGCCGACGCCGCCCAGCTCTACGCCGAGGCCGCCCACCGCGCCCCCAACCTGGCCGAGCGCACCCACCTCACCCGCCAGGCGGCCCGCCTCAACGCCGCCCCGCCCGACCGCCGCGGCCCCGCGGAACCCTGGCCCGGAGGCGCCTGACCGGCGCGCCACGAGCCGCTGGAGGAGGAGGCCGTTCCCCGCGACCGGCCCGACCGCCCCGCCCCGCCTCGGAGCGGGGCGGGGTTGCCGAGCAGCCCGCCGGCTCCGGACCGCGCGGCCCCGGCAACCACCCCGACCCCGTGAACGCCCCGCCGGGGCGGCGGCACACGGCCTGGCCAGGGACACCGTTGACACGCGGCGACGCCGCGGCGGAGACTGCGGGCGCGCCCCACCGGGCGTGCCCGGTGGTGTGGTCCGGTGCCCACATCGGCGCCGGCGCGCCGCCGATCGTACGGAGCCGCCCAGGAGAGCCCCCATGAGCATCCGCACCGTCCGCGACGTCTACGTCGTCGACGCCGTCCGCACCCCCATCGGCAAGTTCGGCGGCGCCCTCGCCGGAGTCCGCCCCGACGACCTCGCGGCCCACGTCGTCCGCGCCCTCGTCGACCGGACCCCCGACCTCGACCCCGCCCGCATCGACGACGTCGTCTTCGGCGACGCCAACGGCGCGGGCGAGGACAACCGCGACGTGGCCCGCATGGCGGTGCTCCTCGCCGGGCTGCCCGTCACCGTCCCCGGCGCCACCGTCAACCGCCTCTGCGGATCCGGCCTCGAAGCGGTGATCCAGGCCGCCCGCGCCATCGCCCTCGGTGACGCCTCCGTCGCCATCGCCGGCGGCGTCGAGTCGATGACCCGCGCCCCCTGGGTGGTGCAGAAGCCCGAGCGCGCGCACCCCGCCGGGCACCAGCAGATGTGGTCGACCACCCTCGGCTGGCGGATGACCAACCCCCGGATGCCCGCGGAGTGGACCGGCTCCCTCGGTGAGGGGGCCGAGCTCATCGCGGAGAAGCACGGCATCACCCGCGAGGCCCAGGACGCCTTCGCCCTCGACAGCCACCGCAAGGCCGCCGCGGCCTGGAACGCCGGCCTCTACGCCGACGAGGTCGTCCCCTACCCCGGCGTGGAGCTGCTCCGCGACGAGTGCATCCGCGAGGGCTCCACCCCCGAGGCCCTCGCCCGCCTCAAGCCGGCCTTCCGGACCGACGGTACCGGCACCGTGACGGCCGGCAACGCCTCCCCCCTCAACGACGGCGCCGCGGCCCTGCTGCTCACCGACGAGGAGGGCCTGGCCGCCACCGGCCGCGAGCCGCTCGCGCGCATCAGCGCCTCGGCCGTCACCGGCATCGAGCCCCAGTTCTTCGGCCTCGGACCGGTGGACGCCGTCCAGCGGGCGCTCGCCAAGGCGGGCCGCGAGCTGTCCGACCTGACCGCCTTCGAGCTCAACGAGGCCTTCGCCGCGCAGGCGCTCGGCTGTCTGGCGGCCTGGCCCGAACTGGACCCGGCCGTGGTCAACCCGCGCGGCGGCGCCATCGCCATCGGGCACCCCCTGGGCGCCTCCGGAGCGCGTCTGGCGGGCTCGGTCGCCCACCAGCTGGCGGCCGCGGGCTCGGGCACCGGGATGGCGGCGCTGTGCATCGGCGTCGGCCAGGGCATCGCCCTGGTCCTCGAACGCTGACCGCGAGCCCGGGGCGGCCCACGGCCGCCCCGGCGGCGATGGTTTCCGGACAGGGCCGGGTCCCAACTGCCCAATAACTGAACAGAATCCGGAGACCAGGGTCTGGCACGATGGCGCCTGCCACGGCCGATGCCGCCGCCACCGGCACGGCCCACCCCACCGCGCCCACCCTCCGGAGGCCCCGCGCCATGCCGCTGCTCGACCCGACACTCTGGCAGGACGGACCGACCCTCACCGGCGGTACGGCCCCCGTCGTCGAACCCGCGACCGGGCGTACCCTCGCCACCCTCGACCTGGCCGCCCCCGCCGACGTCGCGGAGGCCGCCGTACGGGCACGGGCCGCGCAGCGCGACTGGGCACGGGCCACCCACGCCGAGCGGGCGGCCGTGCTGCGCCGGGCCGGTGACCTGTTCGCGGCGCACGCCGACGAGCTGCGGGACTGGCTGGTCCGGGAGTCGGGGTCCATCCCGGGCAAGGCGGACTTCGAACTGCACGTCGCCGCCCAGGAGTGCTACGAGGCCGCCGCGCTGGCCTCGCGTCCGGCCGGGCAGGTGCTGCCCAGCGAGGCGCCCCGGCTCTCCTACACACGCCGCGTCCCGGCGGGGGTGGTCGGGGTCGTGGCCCCGTTCAACGCCCCGCTGATCCTCTCCATCCGCTCCGTCGCCCCCGCCCTCGCCCTCGGCAACGCCGTCCTGCTCAAGCCGGACCGCCGCACCGCCGTCTGCGGGGGACTCGCCCTGGCCGCCGTGTTCGCGGCCGCCGGACTCCCGGCCGGGCTGCTGCACGTCCTGCCCGGCGACGCGGGGACCGGCGCAGCGGTGGTGGCCGACCCGCGCGTACGGATCGTCTCCTTCACCGGCTCCACCGCCGCCGGCCGGGCCGTCGGCGAGCTGGCGGGCCGTCACCTCAAGCGGGCGCACCTGGAACTGGGCGGGAACTCGGCGCTCGTGGTGCTCGCCGACGCCGACGTCGAGGCCGCCGTCGCGCAGGCCTCCTGGGGCTCCTTCTTCCACCAGGGCCAGATCTGCATGACCGCCGGACGCCACCTCGTCCACGCCTCGCTCTACGACGAGTACGTGGAGCGGCTCGCCGCCCGGGCCGAGGCGCTCGCCGTCGGCGACCCGTACCGCGAGCCCGTCCATCTGGGACCGCTGCTCGACGGGACCCAGCTGGAGCGGGTGCACGGCCTGGTCGAGGAGAGCGTGGAGCGGGGTGCCAAACTCGTCGCCGGCGGCACCCACGAGGGCCTGTTCTACCGGCCGACCGTGCTGGCGGGCGTCTCCGACGACACCCCCGCCTACACGGAGGAGGTCTTCGGCCCGGTGGCGCCCGTACGCTCCTTCACGACCGAGGCCGAGGCCGTCGAGCTGGCCGCGGCGGGCCCGTACGGGCTCTCCCTGGGCATCGTCACCCGCGACGCCGCCCACGGCCTGGAACTGGCGGACCGGATACCGACCGGGATCGCCCACGTCAACGACCAGACCGTGAACGACGAGGCGGTGGCCCCCTTCGGCGGGGTGGGCGTCTCGGGTACGGGCGCCCGGTTCGGCGGCGAGGCCAACCTCGACGCCTTCACGGAACTGCGCTGGACCACCGTCCGCCGGACCCCGCCGGGTCACCCGTTCTAGGGACCGCGGGCCCCGGCGGAATGCCACGGGGCGGCCGTTCGTTCCACGAGGACACCGAGGACACACAGCGAAGCGGCGATCAGGACGCAGCGACCAGGAGGTCAGGAACCGTGGCTACAGTCGAGCTCACCAAGGAGAACTTCGACCGGACGGTCAGCGAGAACCCGTTCGTGCTGATCGACTTCTGGGCGGGCTGGTGCCGCCCCTGCCTCCAGTTCGCCCCGGTCTACGAGAAGGCCTCCGAGGCCCACCCCGACCTCGTGTTCGCCAAGGTGGACACCGAGGCCCAGCAGGAGCTGGCGGCGGCCTTCCAGATCACCTCGATCCCCACGCTGATGATCGTCCGGGACCAGGTGGCCATCTTCGCGCAGCCCGGCGCCCTTCCCGAGGCCGCGCTGACCGACCTGATCGGCCAGGCCCGCGCCCTCGACATGGACGAGGTCCGCGAGAAGATCGCCGCGCAGCGGCAGCCGGGCCCGGGGGAGGCGCAGGGCGGGGCCTCCGGCACGCCGGAGGGCTGAGATTGCCGGACACGGCCCCCGTCCCGCGGGGACACTGGACGGCATGACCGAACCGGTGGAGTACGACGTCGTGGTGCTCGGCGGGGGCCCGGCAGGCGAGAACATCGTCGACCGCACCCGTGCCGCGGGGCTGAGCACGGCCCTGGTGGAAAGCGAACTCGTCGGCGGGGAGTGCTCGTACTGGGCCTGCGTCCCCAGCAAGGCCCTGCTGCGCCCGGCACTGGCCCGCGCCGACGCCCGCCGGGTGCCGGGCCTCGCCGCAGCCGTCTCCGGGCCGCTCGACGCCGAGGCGGTGTTCGCGCACCGCGACTACTGGACGGGCGACTGGAAGGACGGCGGCCAGGCCGAATGGGTCGAGTCCACCGGCGCGCACCTCTACCGGGGCCACGGCCGGCTCTACGGGATCCGCAAGGTCGCCGTGACCAGTCCCGAGGGCGTGCACCACGTCCTCTCCGCCCGGCACGCCGTCGTCGTCGCCACCGGCACGCGGGCCGTCGTCCCGGACCTCCCCGGGCTGCACGGCGCCGGCGCGTGGACCAGCCGCGAGGCCACCTCCGCCCGGCACGTCCCCGGCCGGCTGCTGATCGTCGGCGGCTCCGTCGTGGCCTGCGAGATGGCCACCGCCTGGCAGGCCCTCGGCTCGCAGGTCACCGTCCTGGTCCGCGGCTCCGGGCTGCTCCCGAGGATGGAGCCCTTCGCCGGGGAGCTCGTCGCCGAGGCCCTCACCGCCGCCGGCGCCGTCGTCCGCACCGGGGTGGCCGTCGAAGCCGTCGTACGGGACGGTCCGACAGGCCCCGTCACCGTGGTCCTGGAGGGCGGCGAACTGCTGGAGGGCGACGAACTGCTGATGGCCACCGGCCGCGCCCCGCGCACCGAGGACATCGGGCTGGACACCGTCGGGCTGACCCCCGGCGACTGGATCGGCGTGGACGAGAGCTGCCGGGTCGAGGGCCACGACTGGCTCTACGCCGTCGGAGACGTCAACCACCGGGCGCTCCTGACCCACCAGGGCAAGTACCAGGCCCGGATCGCCGGAGCCGCCATCGCCGCCCGCGCGGGCCGGGGGACCGGCGCCCCGGCCCCGGACGGCGGCCGGTGGGGCGCGTACGCCGCCACCGCCGACACCGAGGCCGTGCCGCAGGCCGTGTTCACCGACCCGGAGGCGGCGGCGGTCGGCGTGACCCTGGCGGAGGCCGAGCGCTCCGGGCGCCGGGTGCGCGCCGTCGACCACGACCTGGGCAAGGTCTCCGGGGCGGGCCTGTACGCCGACGGCTACCGGGGCCGGGCCCGGATGGTCGTCGACCTCGACCGGGAGGTCCTCCTCGGCGCCACCTTCGTCGGTCCGGGCGCCGCCGAGCTGCTGCACGCGGCGACGATCGCCGTCGTCGGGGAGGTGCCGATCGGCCGGCTCTGGCACGCGGTGCCGGCGTTCCCGACCATCAGCGAGGTCTGGCTGCGGCTCCTGGAGGCCTACCGGGGCTGAGCGCGCCGGGGCGTCAGGTCCGCAGGTACGAGGCCCCGTTGACGTCAAGGACCGCGCCCGAACTCCACCCGGCCGCGGGCGAGGCGAGGTACAGCACGGCCGAGGCGATCTCCTCCGGCTCGGCGACCCGGCCGAAGGGGCTCTGGGCGCGGATCCCCTCGCCCTCCGCGCCCCGGAGCCGGCCGGAGACCCGCTCGGTGGCGACGAACCCCGGGGCCACCGAGGCCACCGTGATGCCGTGGGGCGCCAGGGAGACGGCCAGGGACTGGCCGAAGGCGTGCAGGGCCGCCTTGGTGGCCCCGTACGCGGGATGGTCGGGCTCGCCGCGGAACGCGCCGCGCGAGCCCACGTTGACGATGTGCCCCGGCCGGCCCTCGTCGATCATGCGGCGGGCCACGCAGTAGGTGACGTCGGCCGCGCCGAACAGGTTCACCGCCGCCGTGCGCCGCCAGGCTTCCTGCCACTGCGCGTACGAGGTGCCGGGCAGTGGGTGGGCGACCAACGCGGCGGCGTTGTTCACCAGGACCTCCACGCCGCCGAGCGCCTCGGCGGCCTCGGCGACCAGCTCCTCGACGCGGGCCGGGTCGCCGAGGTCGCCGGTGACGAGCGCGTGGCCCTCGCCCTCCAGGCCGGCCAGGGTCGCGCGGGCCTCGGCGTGCGGGGCGGAGGCGTGGACGGCGACCCGGTCGCCCTGCCGGGCGAACGCTGCCGCGACGGCCCGCCCGATGCCCCGGGAGGCGCCGGTGACCAGCACGCCCCGGCTCATGCCGCGCGCTCCCGGGCCGCTGCGCCGGCCGTCGCGCCGGTGATTTCGTACTGGGGCATCGGGACTCCTTCGATGTCGGGCTCCGGGCCGGTCGAGGGCCCGCTGACACCGCCATCCGATCATGAACCCCGGCCCCGCTCACCCGAATTCCGTCCGGCCGGAGCCACCCGCCTTCCCCCGGCGGGCCCCGCGCCCGCTCCCGTGCCCCGCCCGGGGCCGCCCTCCGGCCGTATGCGCTGCGCGGGACGGTCAGGGGGGCGGGTCGTCCGCCGGGCCGGTCAGGGCGCGGGCGGTGGGCCGTCCGTCGGGCGGGACAGGGCGGCGACGACCTCCTCGTCAGGGGTCTGGGAGAAGTCCCGGTACCACTCGCCGACGGCCCGGAACCCGGGCGGGACCGAGAGGCAGACCACCTCGTCCGCCGCCCCGCGCAGCGCGGCGAGCGCCTCCGGCGGTGCCACCGGCGCGGCCAGCACGACCCGTACCGCGCCCGACGCCCGGACGATCGCGCAGGCGGCTGCGGCCGTGGCACCGGTCGCGATGCCGTCGTCCACGACGATCACCGTCCGGCCGCCGAGCGGCACCCGGCCCCGGCCCTCGCGGTAGCGCAGGGCCCGCCGTTCCAGCTCCGCCTCCTCGGCCCGCTCGACGGCGTCCAGGTCGGCCCGGGAGGCGCGGCTGCGGCGCACGATCTCCTCGTTGACGATCCGCACCCCGCCCTCGCCGATCGCCCCGAAACCCAGCTCCCGGTGGCCGGGGACGCCGAGCTTGCGGACCACGATCACATCGAGCGGGGCCCCGAGCGCCCGCGCCACCTCGTACGCGACGGGCACCCCGCCCCGGGGAAGTCCCAGCACGACGGGGTGCGCGCCCGCCAGGTGCCGCAGCGCCTCCGCCAGCGCGCGCCCCGCGTCGGCGCGGTCGGCGAAGAACCGGCCCGTGGAGGCCATCACCGCTCACCCCCGTCCCGGGGAACCCCTCCTTCGAACGAACCCCATGCGGGCCGCTCCCGCAACCCGGGGCGCCCGCCCCCCGTCGCGGATGGCGTCCGGGGATGGCCCATCCGGCCCTCCCGCCCTGGTCGGATAGGTTGAACGGGCCTTCTGCGAGCGGCGGATGACCGACCGTCACCCCCGCCGCCGGAGACGGTCCCGTACCCGCGATGGAGGAGACACCGTCCGTGATCGTGATAGCGCAGCTGAGTGACGTCCACTTCGACGGCGGCCCCCGCGCCGCCGAGCGCACCCGCGCGGTGATGGACTACCTGGACGCCCTCCCGTACGACCTGGACGCGGTCCTGGTGAGCGGGGACATCGCCGACAACGGCGCCCCGGCCGAGTACGAGCAGGCCCGGGGGCACCTCGTCTCGCGGCACCCGATGGTCGTCTGCCCCGGCAACCACGACGAGCGCACCGCCTTCCGGCGCGTCCTGCTGGGCGAGGAGGAGCCCTCTGCGCGCCCCGTCGACCAGGCGCTGCGCGGGGACGGCTTCGTCCTGGCCGTCTGCGACTCCTCCGTGCCAGGCGAGCACCACGGCCGCCTGGAGGACTCCACCCTGGAGTGGCTCGACGGGATCCTCACCGGCACCCCGCACGACGTGCCGGTCCTGGTCGCCTTCCACCACCCGCCGGTCCCGCTCCACACCCCGTACGTGGACGACATCCGGCTGTTCGGCGAGGAACGGCTCGCGGCGCTCGCCGAACGCCACCCCCACCTGCGGGCCTTCCTGTGCGGCCACGCCCACACGGCGGCGGCGACCACCTTCGCGGGCCGGCCGCTGCTCGTGGCCCCCGGGGTGGTGTCCACCCTGCGGCTTCCCTGGGAGGCGCCGTCGGGCCCCGACGAGCACGTCTTCCTCGACGAGCCGCCGGCCCTCGCCTTCCACGTCCTGGGCGAGGACGGGCGGCTGACCACCCACTACCGCGTGGTCACGGCCCGCCGGTAGCTGCTGCCGTCCCGGGTCCGCGTCAGGTGCCCCGAGGTGATCAGATGGCGCCGCAGCGCGGAACAGTCCTCGTGGACGGTCCGCAGCGCGTCGTTCACCTCCGGCTCGGAGTACTCCCGGTCCGGGGCGAACAGGGTCCCGGTGAGGTGCGCGAGCAACTGCTCGCGCCGTGCAGCCTTGCGCGGGATGGCGACGAGGCGGCCGCCGGAGAACAGGTCGGACACCCCGCGCGGGGCACGGTGCGCCGGTTCCCCGCCTGCGGCGCCCTGCTGGTCGGTGCCCTGCTGGTCGGTGCTGTGCTGGTCGGCGATGTGCCGGCCGGTGGTCTGTGACATGTCCCGAGCTTCGCCCCGGCCGGGCGCCCCGGGCAACGCAATATCCGCCGCCGCCCCCGCTTGCCGGGGGCGGCGGCGGACCGCAGGGCCGCCGTCAGGACGTGACGGTGATCTGCTGGGCGGGGTCGGTGGTGTCGGAGACCAGGTAGACCGCGGTGAAGGCGGACGAGGTCGCGCTGGTCGGGCAGCCGAAGCCGCCGGTCACCGTCACGGGGACGGACGCGCCCGAGAAGGTCAGGCTGGACGGGGCGCCGTTGGCCCAGCTGCCCGGGACGCTCGCCGGGCCGCCGGGGGCCGCGGTGACCGTACAGGTGGCCAGGCCCGAGGTGTGCACGACCAGGCCGCCGGCGGGCACGGTCATGGTGGCCGTGATCGGCGAGCCGTTCTGCATGGAGACCGACCAGGCACCGCTCGTGGTCACCGTCGGGGTCACGCCCGGCATGCTCGACGTGCAGGAGCTGTAGGTCGGCGGGGAGATCGGCGAGGAGACGGCCCCGGCCGGGTTCTGGTTGCCGGGGGCGGCCGGCACCGAACCGGTGGAGACGGAGACCGAGCAGGTCACCGTGACCGAACCGGCCTTGAGGGTGGCCTTTCCGCTGAGGGACGCCTTGAAGGCGTGCCCGGCGGGGGTGACGGTCGTCGACCCGGCCAGCGGTAACGGGGCGGCGTCGGCGGTGGCGGAGGCCACCGTCAGGGCGGCCGCGGCCCCCATGCCGACGGCGAGCGCGGTACGCGTACGGCTCATGGCTGTGCTCCTTGGGGATCGGGGTGCGGAGTGGGGGAGTTCCCGGCGGGGGAGGGCCGGGCGGGGGCGGCGGAGCCCCCGGCGCGCGGGGCGGCGTACGGCTGCCAGGCGAACATCAGCCCGCCGCCGAGGATGCCGAGCAGGGTGCCGATCAGGAACCCGCCGAGGTTCGACAGGACCAGCGCGGCGGTGGCGATCAGGGTGGTGAGCACCCCGGCCAGGGCGCGCTGGCGGGGCGAGAGCCAGGCGGTGAGACCGAGGACGATCATGATGACGCCCATCAGGACGGACGGGATCCCCGCGATGCCCTGCTGGAGCATGATCTTCAGTGGTGCCAGCGGGAGGACGCAGATCCACGCCCCGGCCAGGACGGCGAAGAGCCCGCCCCAGAAGGGCCTGCCGCGCCGCCACCGCCGCCAGCGGCTCAGAAGCATTCCTTCTTGCCCTTGCTGATGTTCATGCTCAGCCCGGAGAGCTTGAAGGTGCCGGCGTTGGTGGCCCACGCCGTCTGCTGGAGGCTGCTGATGCTGACCTTGTCCGCCTGCTGGGCGAACAGGTCCTGCATGCCCTGCGCCTCGGCCGGACCCTTGTCCAGCGTGGAGGCGTCGCGCCCGATCTCGATGTTCGTGAACTCCGCGTCGCCCGCGAGCTGCGTCGCGTCCACGAACAGGTTGGAGGCCTCGACAGGGGTCTTCTGACCTGCGGTCAGGTTCAGTGAGATGTCCCCGATCACCGGGAGGGTGGTGACCACCGACTGGCAGAGGCTGTGCAGCTTGGCCTGCTTGATGGCGGTGACGGCCACCGGGATCAGTTCCTGGCGGGCGTTGACGTCGACGCTGCCGTACTGGGCGAAGCCCTCGCCCTCCAGGCTCTGCGCCGACACCTTGAACTGCTGCCCCGACACCGCGAAGGAGGCGGCGAGCGCGCCCTGCGCGAGGGCGATACCGAGCCCGGCGGTCACCGCCACGGCGGGCACGGTCAGCAGCGCGAAGCGGCGCCACCGGACCCTGCCCTCCACTCTGTTCGCGGACTCGTCCCCGACTCCGCCCTCGGAATCGAATGCGGGTAAGTGCGGTGTTTCTGCCATGAGATCGTCCCTTATCTCGGCTGTGCACCTTTGTTACCGACGAGTTGAATGTAAGAGTGCCAATCACGGTTGGCAAGGTTGTGCGAGCGCACCCTTTAGGCCGACTCCTACTGCTCCGTACGCAGCAGTTCGGCGACCTCCGCCTCCACCCGCCGCCCCATCGCCCGGGCGAACTCCGAGGCCACCACCTCGCCCGCCACCGGCCGCAGCGCCGCCACCGCCTCCCGGATGTGATCCAGCCGGGTGGCCGAAAGCGTCCCCAGCGCCTCCGTACCGATCACATGCCTCCGGAACAGTCCGACGAACCGGTCCGCCAGCGCCGCCGCCTGCTCCTGCACGAACTCCCCGGCGTCCAGGATCTCCCCGAGCGGCATGCCCTGCCGCACCAGCGCCACCGTCGCCTCCAGCAGCCGGCGGCTCGGATACGTGACCCGGTCCCCGTCGACCCGTACGTAACCCAGCTCGGCCGCCCGCCGGGTGTGCTCGGCCGTCGCCCCCGGGCCGAACAGCTCGCGCAGCTCGGCCCGGGTCATCGTCACGGGCTCCTCGCGCACCCAGTCCCGCGTCATCTCCTGCTCCAGGCCCAGGAGTTGGGAGATCCCGCCGCCCTGCTCCCAGACGGCCAGCAGCTCGCCGATGCCGTTGACCGTGTAGCCCCGCCCCAGCAGGTCGCTGATCAGCCGCAGCCGGGTGAGGTGGTCGTCGGAGTACCAGGCGATCCGGCCCTCGCGGCGCGGCGGCGGCAGCAGCCCGCGCTCCTGGTAGTAGCGCAGGTTGCGCACCCTGACCCCGGCCTCCCGGGCCACCTCCTCCCGGCGCCAGCGCCGCCGCCCGTCTCCGCCGTACGTCCCCGCCCCAGTGCTCACGCGGCCGAGTGTAGGACCTACCGGCGGGTGTACCGGCAGGTCACATGGGGCGGGGCGGGCCGCGTCAGCGGCTGCGCGGCCGCTCCTCGCGCTTGACGGCCCGCAGCACCACGAACCGCGGTTCGCTGGCGGTCACTTCGCAGTTGCCGAAGAGCCGGCGCAGATGGGTGTGGTAGCCCATGTGGCGGTTGGCCACCACCCACAGCTCCCCGCCCGGGCGCAGCGCCTTGCGCGACTGCGCGAACATGCGCAGCGCCGTCGCGTCCGTGGTCGCCTGGTGGGAGTGGAACGGCGGGTTGTTGAGGATCAGGTCCACCGAGGAGGGCGGCAGCATCGCCACGCCGTCGCCGACGAGGAACTCCGCCGTCCGGCGGCCGGGGCGGACGTTAGCCTCGTAGGTGGCCCGCGCGGAAGCGACGGCCTGGTACGACTCGTCCGTGAACACGACCTCGGCGTCCGGGTCGGCGACCTGGACCGCCGTGCCGACGACGCCGTTGCCGCAGCCCAGGTCCACGACCCGGGCCCCGTCGGTGTTGGTGGGGATGGACTGGAGGAAGAAGCGCGTGCCGACGTCCAGCCGGTCGGCGCAGAAGATCCCGGCGTGGTTGACCACCGTCAGCCCGGCGCCCGAGCCGCCGTCCTGGTCCACCGTGTACGTCAGCGGCCAGGGGGACTCCCCGGCCGAGGCCAGCAGCGCCGGGTCCGGGGTGCAGAAGATCAGCCGGGCCTTCTTCTCCGCGAGGGAGGTGCGCGTCGGACCGATGATCTTCTCGAAGAGGTCCAGCGTGGAGGTGTGGATCTCCTTGACCATGCCGGTGCCCACGACCACCGTGCCCCCGTGCAGGTGCGGGGCCAGCCGCCGCAGCTGGTCCTCCAGCAGCGCCAGGCTCTTGGGCACCCGGACGAGCAGCACATCGATCCGCGCGGGCGGCGCGTCCCGCGTGGTCAGCAGGGTCACCGTCGACTTGGCGGTGCCGATGCCGGCCCGGTCCAGGTTGGCCTCGGTGGCCGCCCGGGCCAGCGCGGAGTCGGTGATCTGGGCCGGGTGGTAGGCGGCCAGGGCGGTGGTCAGCGCGCCCCAGCGGTCGCCGACGACCGTGATCTGCCCGGCGCCGGCCAGGTCCACCGGGCCGTGCTCGCCGGTACCGGCGTCGAGGTGGCGCAGCAGGTACTCGTCGGCGGCGTCCCAGGCGCGGAGCCGGTCGCGCGGGTCGGCGGGGAAGCGGGTGAGTTCGTAGGAGCCGAAAGGCGTGGTCAGGCGGTTCATATCGGACCCAGGCTAGCCGAGGCGGCCGCCGGGCCCCGCACGCCGCGTCCTCGGCGCCGAAAGGACGGGGGCAACCGCACCCGGCGGGGCTACCTTGTCCCGTATGAGCAATCTCGATCGCCAGCCCGCTCTCTCCTCCTGCGGCGGCCGCGGCTTCGTCGTGGCCGAACCGGTGCGGGAGCTCCTCAGCCCGCGCACGGTCCGGCTCGGGGAATCCACCGAGGTCCGCCGACTCCTGCCGAACCTGGGCCGCCGCATGGTGGGCGCCTGGTGCTTCGTCGACCACTACGGCCCCGACGACATCGCCGACGAGCCCGGCATGCAGGTCGCGCCCCACCCGCACGCCGGTCTCCAGACCGTGAGCTGGCTGCACGAGGGCGAGGTCCTGCACCGCGACAGCGTGGGCAGCCTCGCCACGATCCGGCCGCGCGAGCTGGGCCTGATGACCTCCGGCCGGGGCATCAGCCACTCGGAGGAGAGCCCCCGCCCCCACGCCCGCTTCCTGCACGGCGCCCAGCTGTGGGTGGCCCTCCCCGACGCCCACCGCGACGTCGAGCCGCACTTCCAGCACCACCCGGACCTCCCGCAGGTCACGGCCCCCGGCCTGAACGCCACGGTCATCCTCGGCACCCTGGACACCGCCACCTCCCCGGGCACCGCGTACACCCCCATCGTCGGCGCCGACCTCGCCCTGGCGGCGGGCACCGAGAGCCGCCTGCCCCTCGACCCGGACTTCGAGTACGCGGTCCTCTCCATGTCCGGCGAGGCCCACGTCGACGGAGTCCCCCTCCTACCGGGCTCGATGCTCTACCTGGGCTGCGGCCGCACCGAACTCCCCCTGCGCGCCTCCTCGGACGCGGGACTGATGCTGCTGGGCGGCGAGCCGTTCGACGAGGAGATCGTCATGTTCTGGAACTGGATCGGCCGCTCCCACGAGGAGATCGCCCAGGCCCGCGAGGACTGGATGAACGGAACCCGATTCGGCGAGGTGAAGGGCTACGACGGCCCCCCGATCCCGTGCCCGGAACTCCCCCCGACCCACCTGAAGGCGCGGGGAAGGGTGCGCTGACCTGCGATTTTCCAGAGTGGGTCGACTGGGCCGTTTCTCTCGGATCATCTGATCGTCGGTTGGTGCGCGTCGTATCGTGACGCCCGCGTAGCCCTCTGCTCTGGTGTTCCGTCGGCGGTCACTCGCCGTCCGGCGGCCAGGTGGCGTGGTCGCGGAGGTGGTGGAACTCCGTCAGCTCGGAGGCGAGGACGTCGAAGTGGGGGAGCGGGGCCCACAGGCTGCGCTCGCCGATGACGTAGAGGCGGCGTTTGGCGCGGCTCGCAGCGACGTTGAGCAGGTGCGGGGTGCGGGCCGCCCACTCGCGGGCGCCGGGGCGGCCGCCGCCGAGCACGAGGACGACGACATCGGCTTCCTTGCCCTGGGCCCGGTGGACGGTGGCGCAGCGCTCCTCGATCAGTTCGGACGTCCAGCCGTCGCGGCCGCGGCAGACCTTCTGGCATTCGGCAACGAGGGCTCGGAAGGGGGCGATGACGCGCACCCGCTCGACGGTGACGCCGTGCCGATGCAGGACGTCGAGGACGAACTCGAAGGCTCGGCGGTCGCGTTCGCCCCATGCGGCCTCCGACGGACGCGCCGGGTCGTCGGTGTTGAGCCAGCGGCTGGGCAGCAGGCCGTCCCGCTCCGCCTCGGGGAACGCCTTGGGTGGGGTGCCGAAGACCATGAGGCCGCCGTACGCGACCTCGTTGCTCACCGTGAACATCGGCTCTTCGCAGCGGCGGTGCACGCGCAGCGGCGAGCCCACCCATACGTGCTCTTCGCCGGTGTCCGGGGCCGGCAGGTAGGTGCCGTAGCGGTTGGTCCGGTCGGCGACGGCCTGGGCCGAGGTGGCCGAGGGCAGCCAGTGCTCGTCGACGCCGTAGGCGCGCAGCAGCCGGAGCTGCAGGGCCGTGGGCATGGTGACGACGGGTTCGAGCTGAAGCGGATCGCCGACCAGCACGGCCCTGCGGGCCCGCCACAGTGCGCCGACGGCGGCCTGCGGGGTGGCCTGCCCGGCCTCATCGACGAGGACCCAGCCGATCGACTCCCGGCCGAGGCGGGCGAACATGCTGCCGATGGAGGAGAAGGTGGTCGAGACGACGGGCACCAGGAGGAACAGGGTCTGCCAGGCCCGCTCGACCTCCTCGTCGGGGACGGGCCCGTTGGTCCCGGCCATCAGTTCCATGAGGACCTGCAGGTTGCCGCGGACCTTCTTCGCGGCCCCGGCGATGAAGGCACGGTGCAGGTCGAGGGCGCGCAGGAACAGGTCGCTGCGCGCGGTGGACCACGCCTCGTCGGACCAGGGCGAGCCGAGTTCCTGGTCGGCTTCGTCGAGGTGAGCCCAGCCGATCGGCAGGGACGGCAGCGTCCGGGCCGCCTCCCGCAGTTCGCCGTGGCGGCGGTCGAGTTCGGCCACGGCGGCCCGCAGGTTGCGGCGGGCCCCGCCTGCGCTGTGCCGGGCGTGTCGCAGGTCGGAGGCTGCCACGGCCTCCCGCGCGCTCGCGGCCCGTTCGTGGTCGCGGGCGGCGGTGAGGCGGGCGGCGGCCTCGTCGACGTCGGTACCGGACCGGGCGTGCCGGCCGGCGGCCAGGGATTCGGCGCGCACGGCTGCGGCGACCTGCTCCAGGGAGTCCGCGAGCGCGGTGCGCTGCTGGACGAGCAGGTGCGCGATCTCGGCCTGGGTGTGCTCCTGCCGCCGTTCGGCGGCCTGCCGGTCGGCCGCGCTCTGCAGCAGGCGGCGCAGCCTGCCGCGCAGGCCCCGCTCGACGGTCGGGGGCGCGTCCTGGCGGGCGGTGAGCGCGGTCACGTACTCGCGGTGGTGCGCAGCCAGTTCACGGGCAGCCGACAGGTCCGCGCGGGCGGTGGCCAGTTCCTGGTGGGCCTGCAGTACATGCTCGGAGGCCGTCCCATATCCGGCCTCGGCCACCATCACGGCCGTCCGGGCGGTGGCCGAGGCGGCGGCGGTCCGGTCCAGGACCGCCGTGGCGGTGGCGACCTGCTGGTCGGCCCGGGACACGGCGGCTTCCAGGTCCGCGATCCGCTGTCCGGCCGACGGGGACTCGACGGCCGTCAGGGCGCTGGCCAGCCGGACGCGTCCGGCGCGCAGCCGCTCCACCTCGGCCTGGGCGGTACGGAACGCAGCGACGGCGTCGGTCCACGACGGCACGGGCTGGGCGGGCCCCGCGGCCGCGGCCCCGGCCTGGTCCGCCGGGGTGACGGGACGCCGGCCCCCCGGCGGGGGCTTCGGCGGAAGCCAGTCCCGCAGGACCTCCTGCATGCCGCGCAGCGGCGGCAGTCCCGCAGCGGAGCGGGCCTGGGTCTCCTTCTCGGGCAGCCGTCCCCACCAGAACCGTTCCCCGAACTCCCTGCGGTTGGCTTTGTTGCCGAGTACCGCCGCGACCAGCCCCCAGGCCGGCCCGCCGAGGAGCGCGGAGGCGAGGTCGGAGAAGTGGTCGGGGCCGTCGTGCCAGTGCTCGTCGAGCGCGTCGATGCCGGGCAGTTCGGCGGTGATGTTCTCCACGGCGCCGTTGTTGGAGGAGGTGACCACGATTTCGAACCCGGCCAGCCGAGGGTCGAGCCGCGACACGAAGCGGGGGTGCTGCCCCTGACGGTCCCTGCCCCGCCACGCCGGACCAGTGAACGCCTTCGAGGGCCGGTCGAACGTGGCCAGCACCGCCGCCCGCTCGACGACCAGGGCGGCGACGAGGTCACGCAGCATCGTTGTCTTGCCGGTGCCCGGCGGACCGTTCACGGAGAACATCCCACCCCCGGTTCCCGCCCGGTCGGCGAGCATGCGGTCGATCGCGAACTGCTGGCTCAGGGCGAGCGGGAACCGCGCCGGTGCGGGCCAGCGGCCGGCCGGAACCAGGTCCGGAGCCACCCCCTCCAGCACGACCCCGCGCTCCCGGCGCACATCCGTCCGCGCCCCCACGTCGACGGCGTCGAGCTCGGTGAGGTACGCCTCCAGCGCCGGGCCGAACCCCTTCCCGATGGTCGCGGACACCCGGGCCAGATCAGGGGGAAGCAGACTGTTCAGGAACGGCGCGGCGGCGGCGATCTTCGCCCGCGGGTCCCGCGGCCGGTGGACCAGCCTGCTGCGCACCCGGACCGTCTGCGGCCGCAGGTGGTCCCGTACCCCGCACAGGTCGGCGATCTGCGCGGTCAGGGCGACGAGATCGGCGAACCCGAGCGCACGGGCACCGGCGTCGGCCCTGTGGCTGGCCTCGGTCGAGATGTCAGGGCCGTCGGCCGCCGCCCGCTCGGGGACGCCCCAGGTGCCGGCCGGCCGCCCGGGCTGCACCCGCTCCTCGGCGGGGCGGCGGGCGGCGACCCAGTCCGCGGCGCGGCGCACCAGGGGTTCCGCCGCGCCCTGCACGGCGGCGCCGGCGACCTCGCCGAACAGGGCTCCGACCGCGCCGACGGCCGCGCCGCCCAGGATCTCGGCGAGCAGCCGCTGCCAGCTTCCGCCGCCGGCCCCGGCCGGAGTTCCCGGCCCGGCCGCGGAGCCGGGCCACTGCTCGTACGACGTTCCGGCGGCCGGGGCGGTGGGGCCGTACGGGATCGCGGTGGCCGTAAGCTCGTCGATCGCGGTGCCGAACGCGTCGTCGAGTTCCTCGAACCCGTCCAGCCACCCCGGTGCAGACGGCCCCGGGTCGAACAGACGGCCGGTCGCCCAAGCGCACGCAGAGATCACGGACGTGTCCTCGATCGGCCGGCCCTCGTCGTCCAGGATCAGCGCGAACATCGCGCTCTGGCCTGACAGCACCAGCTCGGTCTGAGGCACGCCGGGGTCGGGATCCGTCCCCGCGGGCAGTACGGAGATCATCGCCCGGCGGAGTAGCTCCAGATCGAAGACCCCGCAGTAGACCTCGTGCCGCCACATACGTCCGTACGGTGCCCGCCGTGCCCCCGTCTCCGGATGGTCCGCAGCCCACGGCAGGAGCGGTGTCACTCGGCCCGGCTCCGGAGTCAGGTCGACTACGTACTCGTCCCTCGGCCCGGAGCGCGCGGCGGGGCGCCGGCGAGGCAGTGCCGGGATGGTTGGCGGACTGAACAGCTCGATCGCACGCCAGCACTCCAGCAGGGCCTTCCGTCGACGATCCTGCGCGTGTCCGCTCCGCACCCACTGCCCCCGTGTCGCACGTGCGGCATGTTGCCGCCTTCTTGAAGATCAGCCGTATCGCTGAATCTACCGGACCGTCAGCAGGGCGTGTCCGGCGCCGGAACGCCTGGGCCCACAGGGCCGGTTCGGCCGGCTTGGGCGCGGGGCGGGAGGGTGCCGGGGGTGTGGTGAAACTCCAGCGGGCCCGACGGCCGGCAACAGCTCGGAGAACTCGCTCGGAGGCAGCACGGTGCCCCGCAGGCCGGACCTACGGGCGGGGGACCCACTTCATCCCGCGGGCACTCGGGCCGGCGCTTCCGGGACGCCGGACGGTGCGTGACCGACTTCGGCGCCGATGTGGCCGCCGGCCCGGCCCACGAGCCGCCAGGGCAACCGGGTGGTGTGGCCGCGCTTCCATCCGGGGCGCGGGAGGTGCTGATGCGTTTCAGCCGGATCCGCCCAGCACGATCTTCCACACTCGGGTCGCCACCTGGAGGTTGAGCCGGTCCTCGACGTTCGCGAGGTCGTTGCCGCTGATGTCACGGATGCGCTTGAGCCGGTAGCGCAGCGTGCTGCGGTGGATCGCGAGCGATTCGGCGGTCTCGTCGTAGTTGCCGCCGCAGTCGAAGTACCGGGACAGGGTTTCCACCATGGCCGCGTGGTGCCGGGAGTCGTAGTCGATGAGCTGCCCGAGCCACTCGTGGACGAACGTTTCCAGCTCCCGGTAGTCGTTGCCGGGTCCCAGGACGCGGTAGAGGCCGAGCTCGTCGAAGAACGTCGTGCCGTAGCGCTCCAGGGAGTGGCGGCGCACTTCCAGGGCGCGCCGTGCCTCCTGGTAGCGGTGGGGGATGGCGTCCAGGGATTCGCACGGGGCGCTCACCCCGATCGTCCCGGACCGCGTCCCGGTCTCCCGGGCGAGCGCCTCGTACAGGGCGTGGGCGTCCGGCCTGTCGTCCGCGACCAGGACCACGTGATCGGAACGCCGGGCCAGCAGCGAGCGCATGCCAACGGCAGCAGCCGCCCGGCTCACGGCCTGCGCGAAGGAATCGTCCGCGGTCCGGTTCGACCACTGCACCGCGATGACGTAGTTGCTGCGGTGCAGGTCGTGCCCGACCGCCTCGGACCGGGCGTAGGCGCTCGCCTCGTCCGTCCCCGCGAGGAGGTCGTCGACCAGCTCGCCGTGCAGCCTCAGTTCCACTTCGGCCAGGTTCCGCAGATGCGCCAGCTCCAGGGCGAGCGACGTGGCGGCGTGTTCCAGCGCGAGCACGGTGTGCTCGTCCGTCTCGCCCCGGGCACCGACCAGGGCGAGGACGCCCAGGATCTCGCCGTGCGGGCGGATCAGGGTGACCAGCCGGTCCTTCATCCGTACCGGCCCGACCTCCCGGGCCATGGCGTGCAGCATTTCGCCCCGGCGCACGGGGTCCGGTTCCGGATAGGGGTCGGGGCGGTCGGGGCCCGTCCAGGACCTCAGCCGACCGAAGCGGTCCTCGATCAGCGCGGGGAGCCCGGTGAGCTCGTGCAGTGCGCGGGTGATGGCTTCCTCGCCGCCGCCCGAGGCGGCGACGTCGGCCATGAGCGCGTGAACGGCCCGCTGGTACCCGAGCTCGGCCGCCACGGAGTCCAGCTTCTCCCGGAGGGCTTCCCGCTCCTTCCTCAGCAGGTGCAGCTCCAGCGCGTCCTCGCGCCGCCGGCGGTGTGTGAACGCGACCGACAGGGCAGCAGCGGTGTGCCGGACGAGTGTGGCGAGCAGGAAGCGTTCGGTTTCGCTGGGCCGGGAGCCGGACGTCACCACGAGATAGCCGTGGAGCCCCTCTCGCCCGCGTAGCCCCAGGGCCCGCCCCCACGGTCGGCCGGGTACCGTGACGGGGCCGTCGCGCCCGGTCAGCTCCCGCACCCTCCGGTCCACGGCCAAGGCGTGCGCACGGCTGCCCCTGGGGCAGCGAACCAGGTCACCGTCCACTCTGAGGTATCCGGCCTCGGCGCTGTACGGCCCCGCGGCAGCCAGGTGGTCCATGGCCAGGCACAGGATCGTGCCTTCGTCCCCGGTCTCGAACAGGGCGCTGGACAGCACCAGCAGTTCGTGGAGGGCGTCATCGCATGGGGTGCGAACGGAGCCGGCTCGGGGGCCGCTCCGCGCGGCCGTGGACTTCCGCCCGGCACCGCCCGGCGGAGGGCTTCCCCCTCGATCGGAGCAGTGACGGTACACGTCGTGCGGCCGACTGCCGGCCATGGGATCACTCCGTTCCTCGGCAGTGTCCCTTCTCGGGCCTTTCCCTGATAAACCTACCCAGATCGTTCGGAGTATTCGTGTCGTGCTCGCAGGGCGACGGGCCTGGCGGTTCTTTGACCCGCCAGGCTCAGGCTCTCGTGCTGCTCGGTGCGCCAGTGTGGAACGTGCGGGAGCCGAGCGTGCGCGGACCACCGGCGCCGGCGCCCCACCCGTCCCTACCCGAACGATCAGATCCGCAGTGTCGGCGCGTGCCGTCGCACGGGAGGAGTTCCTCATGGCGAAGGCAGTGGGCATCGACCTGGGCACCACGAACTCGGTGATCGCCGTGTGGGAGGGTGGCGAACCCTCCGTCGTGCCCAACAGCGAGGGCAACCGTACGACACCGTCCGTGGTCGCTTTCACCGATACCGGCGAGCGCCTGGTGGGCCAGCTGGCCCGGCGCCAGGCGATCCTCAACCCCAAGGGGACCATCTACTCGGCCAAGCGGTTCATCGGCCGGCATTTCGACGAGATCTCCGACGAGGCCAGGGCGGTGGCCTACGACGTCGTCGAGGGGGACGGCGGTGCGGCACGCTTCAAGGTGCGCGACAAGCTGTACGCGCCCGAGGAGATCAGCGCCCAGGTACTGCGCAAACTCGCCGACGACGCCTCCAAGCAGCTGGGGGAGCGGGTCACGGAGGCGGTCATCACGGTGCCCGCCTACTTCAACGACGCCCAGCGCACCGCCACCAAGGACGCCGGACGGATCGCGGGACTGGAAGTGCTGCGGATCATCAACGAGCCGACCGCGGCGGCCCTCGCGTACGGCATGGACAAGAAGCAGCACGAGACCGTCCTCGTCTTCGACCTGGGCGGCGGCACCTTCGACGTCAGCATCCTCGACGTCGGCGACGGCGTGGTGGAGGTGCGGTCCACGGCGGGTGACAGTCACCTGGGCGGTGACGACTTCGACCGGCGTCTGGTGGACCACCTCGCGGACGACTTCCAGAAGGACAACGGCATCGACCTGCGCAAGGACCCGCAGGCGCTGCAACGCCTGTTCGAGGCTGCGGAAAAGGCCAAGACCGAGCTGAGTTCGGTGACGCAGACGCAGGTCAGCCTGCCGTTCGTCACCGCCGACGCGTCGGGTCCCAAGCACCTCACCGACTCGGTCATGCGGTCCACGTTCGATCAGATCACCGGCGACCTGGTGGAGCGGTGCCTGGGACCGGTCCAGCAGGCCATGGCCGACGCCAAGGTCGGCGAGAGCGACATCGACGAGGTCATCCTCGTCGGCGGTTCCACCCGCATCCCCGCCGTCCAGGCCCTCGTGCGCCGCCTGACCGGCGGCAAGGAACCCAACATGAGCGTCAACCCCGACGAGGTCGTGGCCCTGGGCGCCGCGATCCAGGCCGGGGTGCTCAAGGGCGAGGTGAAGGACGTCCTGCTGCTCGACGTGACGCCCCTGTCGCTGGGCGTCGAGACGCGCGGCGGTGTGATGACGAAGATCATCGAGCGGAACACCACCATCCCGGTGCGCCGCTCCGAGACCTTCTCCACCGCCGAGGACAACCAGCCGGCGGTCGACGTGGTGGTCCTCCAGGGCGAGCGCGAGCGGGCTGCGGACAACCGGGTCCTGGGCCGGTTCCAGCTCACCGACATCCGGCAGGCGCCGCGGGGCGAACCGCAGATCGAGGTCACCTTCGACGTCGACGCCAACGGCATCCTCGAAGTCAAGGCCCGGGACCGGGACACCGGCAAGGAACAGGGCATCACCATCAGCGAGAGCTCCAACCTCGACCGCGGCGAGGTCGAACGCATGGTCCAGGAGGCCGAGCGGAACCAGGGCCAGGACCAGGCACTCCGCAAGGCCGTCGACGCCCGCAACGAGCTCGACGCCGTTGCCTACCAGGTCGAGAGGCGCCTCGCCGAGCTGGGCGACGCCGCACCCGCGCACGAGAAGGCCCGCGCCGAGATGCTCGTGTCGGACGCCCGGGCGGCGATCAAGGAGGAGGCGGGCGAGGAGCGGGTACGGCCCCTGACCTCCGAACTCCAACAGGTCCTGGCAGGGCTGGTGGCGCATCAGGACGGTGCCGCCACCGGCGGCCCGGCCCGGGACACCACCGGGGACGGCCCGGCCGGCGGTGGCGGTGACGAGGACGTCATCGACGCCGAGTTCGACAGGACCTGAGGACCCGCCATGCCGATCCACCCCAGGGAACCCGCCCCGGCCGTGCGGGACCAGGCCGGCCCGGCCCCGGAGGGCGCCGAACGCCGTCCCCGCGGGGATCTTCCGCCCTCGGGCCCGCCGGCGGGGGCGGGGCCCGCCACGGACGAGGAACCCGGCCCCGACGCGGCCGGCGGCCCCGCACCGTCCGAGGACGAGCACACGACCGCGATCCGGGAGCTGGAGGACCGCTGGCGGCGCGCCCTTGCCGACCTCGACAACCTCCGCAAGCGTCACGCCAGGGAGCTGGAACGGGAGCGGGCGGTCGAGCGTTCCCGTACTGCCGCCGCCTTCCTGCCCGTCCTGGACAACCTCGAACTCGCCCTGGCCCACGCCGGAGCGGACTCCGGCGCGATCGTGGAGGGCGTACGGGCCGTACGCGATCAGGCGGTGAACGTCCTCGAACTGCTCGGCTACCCGCGGCACGCGGAGACCGGCATCGCCTTCGACCCGGCCCGGCACGAGGTGGTCGCCGTCGTCGAGGACCCCGACGCGCAACCGGGGACGGTCGTCGAGGTGCTGCGCCCGGGCTACGGGGACGGCGAGCGGCAGCTCAGGCCCGCCGCCGTGACGGTCGCGAAACGGGAGTGACCGGTCATGGCACGGGACTTCTACGAGGTGCTGGGCGTGTCGCGGACCGCGAGCCAGGCCGATATCCAGCAGGCATATCGCAAACTCGCCCGCAAGAACCACCCCGACGTCAACAAGGACCCGGCGGCGGAGGAACGCTTCAAGGACCTCAACGAGGCGTACAGCGTGCTGTCGGATCCGAAGACCCGGGCCCGCTACGACCGCTTCGGCGAGGACTTCCGAAAGGTCCCCGAGGACTTCGACGAACGGGTCGCGGCCGGCGCGGGCGGCTTCCGCGCAGGGAGGACGGCGGGCGCGGGAGGCCCCCGCGTCCGGTACGCCACCGGCTTCGGCGACGACTTCGGTGCGGACGGCGTCGACTTCGAGGACCTGCTCGGCTCGATGTTCGGAGCAGGCGCCCCCCGCGGTGGTGTACCGGGAGCCGACCAGGAGGCCGAGCTGCCGCTCACCGTGGAGGAGGCGTTCAGGGGCGGCCGTCGCACCGTCACCCTCGCCGGTCCCGCCGGTCAGCCGCGGCGGTACGAGATCAACGTGCCGCCGGGCGTCACCGACGGACAGCGCATAAGGCTGGCGGGGGAAGGCGGCCGGGGGAGTGGTGACGCCCCCGGAGGCGACCTCTACCTGCGGGTGCGCATCCAGCCCCACCCCCAGTTCCGGCTGGACGGCCGTGATGTCCACGTGCAGGTGCCGGTCACTCCCTGGGAGGCGGCCCTGGGCGCGACCGTGCCGGTGCCCACCCCTGGCGGTGGCACGGCCAAGGTCGCCGTGCCGGCGGGCTCGTCCAGCGGTCGGCGGCTGAGGCTGCGCGGCGAGGGCATGCCCCACCCGCGCGGCGCCGACGGCGACCTGTACGCCGAACTCCGCGTCATGGTGCCGCCCACCCTGGGCGACCGGGAGCGCGAACTGTTCGAGGAGCTCGCCGCCACCTCCTCCTTCGACCCCAGGAGGACACGATGAACGACCGACCCTCGGGAGCGCCGGGCACCGGCCGGGCCGGTGCGGGCGCCCGTCCGGTACGAACGGGCGCCGACATCACCGTCTCGACGGCCGTCCGGTACGCGCTCGTGCCCGTCCACAGACTCTCCCTGGACGCCGTGGCCCGTCTCTCGGGCCTCCACCCCGACCTGATCCGCCGGTTCGTCGCCCTCGGACTGGTCGATGCCGACCGCGACGCGGCGGGGCACCTGGTGTTCGACCCCACGGCCCCGGCGGTGCTCGCCCGCATCCAGCGGCTGCGCTCCGGACTCTGCCTCAACTACGCCTCGATCGGTCTGGTGCTCGACCTGCTCGATCGCATCAGCCTGCTCGAAGCCGCCCTGCGCGGCCGCGGCACGAGGAGTGAAACACCCCCATGGACATGAACCACCTGACCCAGAAGTCCCAAGAAGCACTCCAGGAAGCCCAGACCGCGGCCGTCGGCATGGGGCAGACCGAGGTCGACGGGGAACACCTGCTGCTCGCACTCCTCGATCAGGAGGACGGTCTGATCCCCGGGTTGCTGCAGCAGGCCGGCACCGAGCCGAGCGAACTGCGCGAGGCCGTGCGCGAGGAACTCTCCCGCCGTCCCAAGGTCACCGGCCCCGGCGCCGCACCCGGCCAGGTCTTCGTCACCCAGCGCCTTTCCCGCCTGCTCGACGCGGCCGAACGGGAGGCAAAGCGCCTCAAGGACGAGTACGTGTCCGTGGAGCACCTCCTGCTCGCCCTGGCCGAGGAGGGCTCTTCCACCAAGGCCGGACGCCTGCTCAAAGAGGCCGGCATCACCAGGGACTCGTTCCTGGGCGCGCTCACCCAGGTCCGCGGCAACCAGCGCGTCACCTCCGCCAACCCCGAAGTCGCCTACGAAGCCCTGGAGAAGTACGGCCGCGACCTGGTCGGGGAGGCAAGGGCCGGCAGGCTCGACCCGGTCATCGGCCGGGACGCGGAGATCCGTCGCGTCACCCAGATCCTCAGCCGCAAGTCCAAGAACAACCCGGTGCTCATCGGCGACCCGGGCGTCGGCAAGACCGCCATCGTCGAGGGCCTCGCCCAGCGCATCGTCCGCGGTGACGTGCCCGAAGGACTCCGCGACAAGATCGTGTTCGCTCTTGACATGGGTTCCCTGGTCGCCGGGGCCAAGTACCGCGGTGAGTTCGAGGAACGCCTCAAGGCCGTGCTCAGCGAGGTCAAGGCCGCCCAGGGGGGCATCCTGCTCTTCGTCGACGAACTGCACACCGTCGTGGGCGCGGGTGCCGCCGAAGGAGCCATGGACGCGGGCAACATGCTCAAGCCGATGCTCGCGCGCGGAGAGCTCCACATGATCGGCGCCACCACCCTCGACGAATACCGCAAGCACATCGAGAAGGACGCCGCCCTCGAACGCCGCTTCCAGCAGGTGGTGGTCGACGAGCCGAGCGTGGAGGACACCGTCTCCATCCTGCGCGGACTGCGCGAACGCCTGGAGGTCTTCCACGGTGTGAAGATCCAGGACACCGCGCTGGTCTCCGCGGCCACCCTCAGCCACCGCTACATCACCGACCGGTTCCTGCCGGACAAGGCCATCGACCTCGTGGACGAGGCGTGCGCCCGGCTGCGTACCGAGATCGACTCCATGCCCGCCGAACTCGACGAGATCACCCGCCGCGTCACCCGCCTGGAGATCGAGGACGCCGCCCTCTCGAAGGAGACCGACCCCGCCAGTGAGGCCCGCCTGCGGGAGCTGCGCAGGGAACTGGCCGACCTGCGCGCCGAGGCCGACTCCAAGCGCGCCCAGTGGGAGGCCGAGAGGCAGGGGATCCGCCGTGTGCAGGAGCTGCGCCAGGAACTGGAGCAGGTCCGCCTGGAGGCGGAGCAGGCCGAACGCGCCTACGACCTCAACCGCGCCGCCGAACTCCGCTACGGCCGCCTCCGGGACCTGGAGCGCCGGCTTGCCGCGGAGGAGGAGCAACTGGCCGCCAAACAAGGGCCGAACCGGCTGCTGCGCGAGGTGGTCACCGAGGAGGAGATCGCCGAGATCGTCGCCGCCTGGACGGGCGTACCCGTCGCCCGCCTCCAGGAGGGCGAACGCGAGAAGCTGCTGCGCCTCGACGAGATCCTGCGCGAGCGCGTCATCGGCCAGGACGAAGCCGTCAAGCTCGTCGCCGACGCCATCATCCGTGCCCGCTCCGGCATCCGCGACCCCCGCCGGCCCATCGGCTCGTTCATCTTCCTCGGCCCGACGGGCGTCGGGAAGACCGAGTTGGCCAAGACCCTGGCGCGGGCCCTGTTCGACTCCGAGGAGAGCATGGTGCGGCTCGACATGAGCGAGTACCAGGAGCGGCACACCGTCAGCCGGCTCATGGGTGCACCGCCCGGATACGTCGGCTACGAGGAGGGCGGCCAGCTCACCGAGGCCGTACGCCGCAAGCCGTACTCGGTCGTGCTGTTCGACGAGGTCGAGAAGGCGCACACCGATGTCTTCAACACCCTGCTGCAGATCCTCGATGACGGCCGTATCACCGATGCCCAGGGCCGTACCGTCGACTTCCGCAACACCGTGATCATCATGACGTCCAACATCGGCTCCGAGCACCTCCTCGACGGCGCCACCGCCGAGGGCGAGATCAAGCCGGAGGCCCGCGCCCTGGTGATGGGCGAACTGCGCGGACACTTCCGCCCGGAGTTCCTCAACCGCGTCGACGACATCGTGCTGTTCAAGCCGCTCGGTGAGCGGCAGATCGAGCGGATCGTGGAGCTGCAGTTCGACGAGCTGCGGCAGCGGCTGGCCGAGCGCCGCATCACCGTCGAACTCACCGCTAACGCAAGGGAGCTGATCGCCCACCAGGGCTACGACCCGGTGTACGGGGCCCGGCCGCTGCGGCGCTACATCTCCCACGAGGTCGAGACGCTGGTCGGGCGCGCCCTGCTGCGCGGCGACGTCCAGGACGGTGCGACGGTGCGCGTCGACGCCGAGCACGGAGAGCTGGTGGTCACCTACGACCGGCAGCAGGGGGCTTGGGAAGCGAGGGCGGCGTGAACACCACCCGGACGACGACGGTTGCCTGCCCGAACTGCGGGCGCGGCAACCGGATTCCCGTGGCCGCCGAGGGACGGCCCAGGTGCGGCCACTGCAAGCAGCCGCTGCCCTGGCTCGTGGACGCCGGCGACGACGACTTCGCCGAGGTGGCCGAGCGGGCCTCCGTGCCCGTGGTCGTCGATCTCTGGGCCACCTGGTGCGGCCCCTGCCGCATGGTCAGCCCCGCCCTCGAACAGGTCGCCCGCGACCTCGCCGGACGGATCAAGCTCGTCAAGGTCGACGTCGACAAGAACCCACTGCTCAGCCGTCGGTTCGACGTGCAGGCCGTCCCCACCCTCCTCGTCCTGGACAAGGGCGAGACGATCGCCCGGCAGTCCGGTGCGGCACCCGCACACGTCCTGCGCGCGTGGGTCGAGCGGGCGATGGCGGGCCGGCCGGTCGCCGACCGCGGCTGAGCATCCCGTCCATGGAAGGAGAACCCTCATGGCCACGATTCCCCACCCGCACCCGGCGATGGTGCGCCCGGTCACGCCGCGTACCCCGGAGGGCTCCTCGCCCCTCGAACACGCCGGACGGCGCCGGTGCCTCGTTCACGAGGGGCCGGTCCGATGAGCATGACCGAGCACAAGCACGGTGCGCTCCGCGAGACACCCGACCGGTACGGGGCGTTTCCGCGTCTGACACCGGAGCAGCTTCAGGACCTGACCGCGCAGGGCGAACGCCGCAGGGTCGCCGAGGGCGAGCTGCTGTACCGCGAGGGTGAGCCGTTCCGGGAATTCCTCGCGATCCTCAGCGGCACCGTCGAGATCCTCCACGACCACGGTGGGCCCGAGGAGCACACGGTGGCCGTGCACGGGCCCGGCAGGTTCCTCGGTGAACTCGGTCTGCTGGAGGGCCAAGCCGCGTTCGACACCGCCGTGATGCGCCAGAGCGGCGAGGTCCTGGCCGTGCCGGTGGAGCGGCAACGGGCCCTGGTCGATCGCGACCCCGTCCTCGGTGACCTGATCCTGCGCGCCTACCTGGGCCGCAGGTATCTGCTCATCGGCCTCGGCGCCGGCTTCCGGATCCTGGGCTCGTGCTATTCACCGGACACCTTGCGGCTGCGTGAGTTCGCCGCCCGCAACCGGCTGCCCCACCGATGGGTGGACCTGGAGAAGGACAGGGAGGCCGACGCGCTGCTGCGCCGGTTCTCGATCCGGCCCGAGGAGACCCCGGTGGTCCTCTGGAAGGGCGAGCGGGTGCTGCGCAATCCGAGCAACGCCGAACTCGCCCGGCTCATCGGGCTGCCCGCCCCGGTGCCGGAGGCCACGCGGTGCGACGTGATGGTGGTCGGCGCGGGCCCGGCGGGACTCGCCGCCTCCGTGTACGGCGCCTCCGACGGCCTCACCACGGTCACCGTCGACGCGGTGGCCACCGGAGGCCAAGCCGCCACCTCGTCCCGCATCGAGAACTACCTCGGCTTCCCGTCGGGCATCTCCGGGGGCGAACTCATCGAACGCGCGGTGCTCCAGGTCCACAAGTTCGGCGCCCGCCTCATGGTGCCGGCCCAGGTCACGGGGCTCACCCCGCAGGACGGCGAGTACGTCGTCACCTTCACGGACGGGTCCACGGCGCGGGCGGGCGCCGTGGTGCTCGCCTCGGGCGTGTGGTACCGCAGGCTTGAGGTCCCCGGCATCGACCGCGTGGAGGGCATCAGCGTCCACTACGCGGCGACCGTCCACGAGGCCGGTCTCTGCCGGGCGGATCCGGTCGCCGTGGTGGGCGGCGGGAACTCCGCCGGTCAGGCATCGCTGTTCCTCGCGAACCACGCCTCCCGGGTCCATCTGCTCGTCCGGGGCGGCGACCTCAACGCGGACATGTCGCGCTACCTGGTGGATCAGGTGGAACGGCACCCGAAGATCGACGTGTTGCTCCACACCGAAGTCCGGGGCATCTCGGGGGAGGGGAAGCTGGAGTCGCTGGTCGTGGAGGACAACGCAAGCGGTGAGCGCCGCGAGCTGCGGGCCGCGGCGCTGTTCGTGTTCATCGGGGCCCGGCCGCGCACGGATTGGCTCCAAGGCGTGCTGGCCCTGGACGAGAAGGGCTTCGTCCTCACCGGCGCCGACGCTCAGGCAGCGGCCGACGCATCCCGGTGGGAATCGCTCGGCCGCGGTCCGCTCCTGCTGGAGACGACCCTGCCAGGGGTCTTCGCAGCCGGCGACGTGAGGAGCGGTTCGGTCAAACGAGTGGCCTCGGCCGCCGGTGAGGGAGCCATGGCGATCCGCTTCGTGCACGAGCACCGGGAGGTGTCGGGCAACCTGGTCCGCCCCGCAGGCCCCGCAGGCCCCGAAGAAGGGCCTCGGCCGGCGGCGGGTCGGTCGGTGCCCTGACGGTGACCGCCCCTGACGGCCCCCGACACGCGGCCCGACCCGTACGGCGTCGTCGCCGTGAAGGCGTCCCGCGGGCGCCTGCGATCGTCGAGGCGGCCGAGGAGGAGAAGGGCCGGGTCATGCATACGTCGCCCCAGGACGTCACGGTCGTGGCCCTTCTGGCCGATCCGTACGCGCCGACGGACATCGCGCGGCGCGTGGCCCGGGTACTTGCCACTCGACTCGCCGACCGCTCGGGCCAGGGGCGTCGCTTCGACGTCAGGGTCGTCAGTGAGCCCTTCACCGCGGGGACCGAGGACCCGCACACCCTGATGCGCCGGATCAAGGACCGCGGAAGCACGGAGGACTGGGACATCATCGTGGCCCTCACCGACCTTCCCCTGCACTCACACGGGCGCAGGATCGTTGCGGATCTGAGTCGCGAGCACGGGCTGGCGCTGCTTTCGCTCCCTTCTCTCGGGGGTCTGCGCCTGCAGTCGAGGGCCCGGCGGGCCGTGGAGGAAGCCGTGCTTGGCTTGGCGGGTCCGCAGGACACCGGCGTCGGGGAGGCTCCCCAGGGGCAGCGGCATCCGGGACCGTTTTCCGGTCGTCTCACGCCCATCCGTCCGGGCCGGATCGGGGAGGAGGAGACCGCCGATCTGCGGTACGTCGTCAGCGGGTCACGCGGCTACCTACGGGTGCTCCTCGGTATGGTCCGCGCCAACCGGCCTTGGCGCTTGGTGCCGGGGCTGTCGAAGGCTCTGGCGGCCGCACTCGCCACGGGGGCCGTCGCCACCGTGAACTCCACCGTCTGGACTCTCGCCGAGGCCCTGAGCGCACCGCGCCTCGTGATCGCCACGGTCGGATCTGTCGCGCTCATGATCGGCTGGCTGATCGTGGACGCGGAGCTGTGGCATCGCCCAGCCGAGGGTTCGCCGGAGGCGAGGAAGAAGGCGAGGCTCTACAACGCGTCGACGGTCCTGACCGTAGGGATCGGGGTGCTGGTCTGCTATGCCGGACTCCTGCTCATCAACGTGGTGTGGGCGGTGTTCATCCTCAATGATCAGGTGTTCGCCTCCACGACACGAGAACCGCTGGACGCGACGGACTACTGGACGTTGTCATGGTTCGTCGCTTCGACCGCGACAGTGGGCGGCGCGCTGGGCTCCGGCCTGGAGAGCGACGAGGCCATCCGGGCAGCCGCCTATTCCAAGCGCGAACAGGAACGACTCCACATGCTGCAGGACGACCACGACGTCCAGCGGATGACCTGAGCCGGGGCAGGGGCGCCGGTTGACGCCGACCGGAGCTCCTGAGGGTGCGTCGACCCGTTCTTTCCCGGGCCCCGGGCCCCGCGGCGCATTCGGCTGAAACCAGACCTCACCGGGGCAGGTCGGTCATAGCCTCGGGTCATGACCACGACGCATGCCAGCACGTACGAGTTCCGCAGCGCCCGGCCCGAGGACGCCGAGGCCATCGACGGCCTCGACGGGTCCTTCACCACCAGTACCGTCTTCGAAGTGGACGTCACCGCGGACGGGTTCGCCCTGCGCGAGGTCCCGGTGGACCCGCCGCTGGTGAAGGTGTTCCCCGACGACGGCGGAGGCGACGGGGAGGACGGCGCGGAGGGCGAGGACGCCGACAGCCGCACGTTCGTGGCCGTCGGCGCCGACGGCGACCTCGCCGGCTTCGCCGCCGTGTCCTACTCGGCGTGGAACCGGCGGCTGACCATCGAGGACATCGAGGTCGCCCCCGGTCACCGCGGCAAGGGCATCGGCCGTGCGCTGATGCGGCACGCGGCCGACTTCGCCCGCGAACGCGGCGCCGGACACCTGTGGTTGGAGGTGACGAACGTCAACGCCCCGGCCATCCACGCCTACCGGCGGATGGGCTTCGCCTTCTGCGGCCTGGACACGGCCCTGTACCAGGGCACCGAGTCCGAAGGCGAGCACGCGCTCTACATGAGCAAGCCCTGTCCCTGAGCCGCCAGCAGACGGCTGACGACGGGGCCCCGGCCGTCGCCCGGCGCGACCGAGGCGGTCAGCAGCCAGGCGGCGGCACCCTCCGGCTCCGGCGCCGGGGCGTACCACTCGACACGTGCGTCCAGCAGCCGGTCACCGGCCTCCCGGCCGGACGCGTACCAGGCCTGGAACTCGTCCGTCCGCCACACCGTCAGCGGCACCGCCCGCTCGCCGCCCCCGCGTACGGCCCCCGGTCCGACCGCGCGCAGGGCGGCCCCGGCGGCACCGGTCAGGGTCCGCTCCACCGGGACCCCCAGGGCCTCGGCGAAGTGGAGCAGGTAGTCCATGCGCTCGGCCCGGGGCGGCGCCCCGAGCACGGCTCGCCCGGACCCGCACCACGCGCCCCATTTGACGTTCGACACCAGGCCCGGCAGCCGCGCCATGTCGCGGGGGATCCAGAACAGGACGACGTCGCAACGTCGCATCGCCTCCTCCTCCCAGACGATCTGGTCGGCGTACGCCGGGTAGGAGCCGCCGGGCACCGGCTCGGGCAGGAACACGGCCAGGCGCCCGGCGCCGGACCACAGGGACCGCAGCGCGGCGACGGCGTCCGGCCGCCACGACGGCTCGGCGGGGTCGGTGGGGGTCGGGCCGCACAGGTACACGGCGGCGGCCCACGACCGCGGCGGCTCCTCTCCGACGTGGACGACCACGACCTCCGGGGGGACGGAGACGGGGGCGGAGGCGGGTGCGGGTGCATGTGCGGGGGTGTCAGGGGACACGGGACGCTCCGGGATCGGTCGGGGCCAGGGCGGCGAGGAAGTCGAGCAGGAGGGAGTTGAAGTCGTCGGGGCGTTCCAGGAACCCCAGGTGGCCGGCGTCCGGCAGCTGCGCGTAGCGGGCGCCGGGGATCGCGGCGGCGACCTCCCGGCCCAGCGGGGCGGGCGCCAGCACGTCGTCGGCGAAGCCCACGACCAGGACGGGCACGCCGATCCCGCCGTAGGCGGCCAGCCGGTCGGGGACCGGCGCGGCCGGGCTGCGGCCCGCGGCCGACGGGCCCGTCAGCGCGGCGACTTCGAACAGGTCGAGCCATTGCGCCGCGGCGCCCTCGTCGGCGAGGGTCCTGGGGGAGAGGTTCTGCACCAGGCGAACGAAGGCCTCGTACTCGGCGGGCAGCCGGGTTCCGGCGGCGGCGGTCGCGGCCTCGGCGCGTGCCAGCGCCTCGCCCACCGCGTCGGGCCGGCCCCGGGTCGCCGCGAGCAGGGCGCCGCTCGCCAGGTGCGGGTCGCTCAGCAGCAGTTCCTGGACGGCGAGCGCGCCGAGGGAATGGCCGACCAGGGGGCAGGGCGGCGCGCCGAGCGCCGCCAGCAGCTCCCGCAGCCGCTCGGCCGGGTCCGCCGGACCGCCGGTCCCCGGTCCGTGGTCGAAGGTGACCACCCGGTGGCCCGCCGAGGTCAGCGCGGGCACCTGATGGTGCTCCCAGATCCGCCCGGAGCCTGCGGCGCCCGCGACCAGGACCACCGGCGGCGCATCCCCGGGCAGTACGTGCCCGGGCTGGTGGAGGGTGTACGCCGTCCCGGCGGGCGTGTGCCCCGTCCTGCGCCCGTGCCCCTCGGTCCGCTGCGGCGCGGCCCTCACGGCGCCATCCTGCGCAGCGCCGTCCCGGTCCACGCCGGGCGGCCGGTGTCCAGGCCGCGCAGCGCCACGTGGACCCACAGGAAGGAGGCCCGCGCCAGTACGTGCGCCCGCAGGCCGGGACGCACCTCGCCGCCCGCCGCCCGGTAGGCCGCCAGGAGGCGGTCCAGGACGGGGGTGCCCCCCGCGTACAGCATGTCCACGAAGTCGGCCGCGGGGTCGCCGACGTCGGCGTTGGCCCAGTCCAGCAGGCCGGAGAGGACCGGCGGGCCGGACGGGGGGCGCACCACCAGGGTGTGTCCGGGGTGTACGTCGCCGTGGACGAGCGTCAGCCGGTCGGGCCACAGCCGTTCGTCGTCCAGCCAGGCCCGCCAGCGGCGCACCCCGGCCGCGGGCAGGGGCAGTTCGGCGCGGGCGCGGTCGAGCCGGTCCGCGATGCGCGCGCGCACGGAGCCGGGGTCCGCCCCGGCGCGGGCCGCCAGGACCGGGGAGCCCTCCAGCGGGGTGGTGTGCACCGCGACGAGCGCCCGGGCGAGGGGCTCCAGGTAGTGGGCGGGGTGGGCCAGCGGGTCCACCGACCAGTCGTAGACCAGGGTTTGGGGATCCTCCGTGCCGGCCGGGGCACCGGACAGGCGCGGGTAGGCCACCAGGCCCGGGGTGTGCAGGCGCCAGTAGGGCACGGGCACGGGGATCCGGTCGCGTACGGCGGTGAGCACGGCCCCCTCGAAGGCCAGCCGGGCCGAGGCCTCGGCCCGGCGCGGCCGGCGCAGGATCCACCAGGTGCCGTCCACCCCCCGGACGTGCAGCACCCGGAAGTCCCAGCCCGAGTCGTCGACACGGGCGGTCGCCGGTTCCAGCGCCACCCCCAGCCGCCGCGAGACCCACGCGACCACGCCCGCGGGCTCCGCCGACTCCGCCAGGTCCGCCGGGGCGGTCGGGTGTGCCGGGAGGGGCGGGTGTGTGTGGTCGGCCGGGGCGGCCGGGTTTCCGTGCGCCGGGACGGGCGGGCTCGCTGACCCGGCTCCGGCTGCGGCCGGCCCGGACGGGGTGCCCGTCGGCCGGCTCAACGGGGGCCTCCCGTCGCGGCCAGGTAGCGGTCCCGCGTCGCGGTCCGGTCGACCTTGCCGGTGTGGGTGCGCTCCAGCTCCGGGACCGGTACCAGCAGGCTGGGCACCAGGTGCGGGGCCGTCGACTCCGCGAGCCGGGCCCGCACACCGGAGGCCACCTCGGCGGGGTCGTGGTCCGGCAGCGGGACGAAGAAGGCCGCCAGGGTGCTGTGCTCGCCGCGGTCCACCCGTACGGCTGCCGCCTCCAGCACACCGGCACAGCCGCCGACCAGGCCCTCCACCTCGACGAGGTCCACCCGGTGGCCCCGGATCTTGACCTGGTGGTCGGAGCGGCCGCGGAAGACCAGCGCGCCCGAGGGCGCCGCCGTGACCAGGTCCCCGGTCCGGTACCAGCGGACGCCGCCCTCCTCGCGGAACCGGGCCGCCGTGGCCCGTGCGGCGGCGTGGTAGCCGAGGGCCAGGCCGGGCCCGGACACCAGCAGCTCACCGCTGTCGTCGACGCGCTGGCCGACGTGCGGCAGGGGCAGCCCGATGGGCAGGTCGCCGCCGGTGTCCGGCAGTTCGGGCGCACCCGGTCCGGCGAGCTGCACAGCGTGGGTGACCAGGGCCGTCTCGGTGGAGCCGTAGGTGTTGAGCAGCCGCACCCCGTCCGCACCGAGCCGGTGCCAGCGCTCCAGCATGTCGGCGCGCACCGCCTCGCCGCCGATGACCACCGTGCGCAGGGACGGCGGCAGGGCGGCTCCCTGGTGCAGCAGGTCACCGGCCAGGGCGTGCCAGAAGCCGGTCGGCAGCACCGCCACCGTGACCTCCTGGTCCTCGGCGACCTGGGCGAAGCGCTCGCGCGCCGCGTCGTCGACGACCAGGGTGGCACCCCCGGTCAGGGCCGGCAGGATCTCCTCCAGGCTCGTGTCGCCGCCGGCGCCGTGGAAGTGCAGCACGGTCGCGTCCGGCCCGATGCCGTACAGGGCGCGCAGCGGCGGCACCACGGCGGCCAGCGCCCGGTGCGGCACCACGACCCCCTTGGGTTCGCCGGTGGAGCCCGAGGTGAACAGGACGTATGCCGGGTCCTCGGGCCGGACGCCGCGGCCGGCCCGGGCGGCGGTGGCGGCGGGCGCCGCCGCCGCGGGTGCCCAGCGCGGGCGGACCACCCGCCCCAGGGGCGGCTGCCAGCCGGTGCCGGCCGTCGCTACGGCCTCCTCGACGCCGAGCCGGGACAGGATCGACTCCAGCCGGGCCGGGGGATGCGCGGCCTCCAGCGGCACGTACGCGCGGCCCGCCGCGAGCACGCCCAGCAGGGCGGCCACGTCGCGGACCGAGTGGTGCACGACCACCCCGACCGGCGGCTGGGGCCCGTCCGTGCGCGGCGTGACGGAGCCGGCCACCTCCAGCACCCAGGCGGCGAGCGTGCCGTAGCCGACCACGAGCCCGTTGTCGACCACGGCCGGCCGCGCCGGATCGGTACGGGCCGTCTCGAAGAACGGTTCCAGGAAATCAATTCCGGAATTGCCGGGATGCATTGTGAACTTCCTCGTCCTGATGGAATATGGGCGGGTGCGAATTCTTGTGGAACATGAACTGGAAATACCCCTGCGCGACGGCACCTTATTGAAAGCCGACCTCTACCGCCCGGACACCGGCGATCCGGTTCCGGTGCTCGTGCGCCGGACTCCGTACGGGAAATCGGGCGCTCCGGGCGGCGCCTCCGTCGACGGCATGCGCCTGGTCCGCGCCGGCTACGCGCTGCTGGTGCAGGACGTCCGCGGCCGGTTCGGCTCCGGCGGCGCCTTCGAGCCGTACTGGCACGAGGCCGAGGACGGCGCCGACACCGTCGCGTGGGCGGTGCGCCAGCCGTGGTGCGACGGCTCCGCGGGGATGTTCGGCCGCTCCTACGAGGCGATGGCCGCGCTCCTGGCCGCCGCCGAACGCCCGCCGGGACTCGGCGCGATCGTTCCCCACGTGGCAGGATCGGGCTTCGACGAGGGCTGGACCCGCCAGGGCGGCGCCTTCCAGCTGGGCTTCGTCCTGTACTGGGTGCTCTACGACCTGCTGCTGGACGGGGCCGGCCTGGAGGGAGCCGAGCGGGAGGAGGTGGCCCGGGCGGTCGACCGGATCGACGAGCTCTACCGCGACCCGGACGCCGCCTCGGACCTGCTCGACCGGCTGGCCCCGTACTACCGGCGGTGGCGTGCGCACCCGGCCGGCCACCCGTACTGGCGGCGAGCCTCCCCGCGGGATTCCTATCCGGCGATCGACGTCCCGGTCCTCCATCTCACCGGCTGGTACGACATATTCCTGGCCGGCGCCCTGGAGAATTACCGGGGAATTCGGGACTGCGGACGGTCCTCGCGGCTGGTGGTCGGTCCGTGGTCCCACTGCGTCACGGGCGGAATTTTCCCGCAGCGCCGTTACGGGCTGGCCGCCGACGAACGCAGCGTCGACGTCACCGGGCTGCACCTGGACCATTTCGACCGGCATCTGCGCGGGCGGCCCGGCACGGCGGCGGCGGAGCCGGTGCGGCTGTTCCTCACCGGCGCCGACACCTGGCGCACCGTCCCCGACTGGCCCGTCCCCGGTACCCGGGACCTCGTACTGCACCTGGACGGCGACCGCCTGACGCCCGCCGGCCCCTCCGCGGCCGCCGGCGCCCGCCGGCTCCGCCACGACCCGGCCGACCCGGTGCCCACCACGGGCGGCGCCACCGCCCAGCCCGGCCAGTTCACCGGAGGCGACTGCGGCCCGCTGGACCAGCGCGAGGTCGAAGGCCGCGCCGACGTCCTGTGCTTCACCGGCGACGAGCTCACCGAGCCGCTGACCGTCGTCGGCGACACCGTCCTGACGGTGTACGTCACCCCGGACGCCGCGGGCGCCGACGTGACGGGCAAGCTCGTCGACGTGTACCCCGACGGCCGGGCCGAGCTGCTGTGCGACGGCGTGCGCCGCCTCCCGCCGGGGGCGGGTACCGCGCCCGCCCCCGGCGCACCGGTCGAGGTCACCGTCGCGCTGGGCGCGGTCGGCCACGTGTTCCGCCCGGGTCACCGGATCCGCCTGGAGGTCGCGGCCAGCAACGCGCCGCGCTTCGACGTCCACCCGCCGGTCCCCGCCCGCCACACCGTCCACCACGGCGGCGACCACCCCTCACGCCTGCTGCTGCCGCACCTGGCCGGCGGCTGACGGGCCGGGCGGGCCGGCGGCGTCCGGGTGGAAGACCGAGAGGTCGGCCACCTTCTCGATCCGCCGGCCCGCCTCCCAGTGCGCCCGCCGCAGCCGGCGCAGCTGGGCACCGGTCAGCCTGGTGCTGTGCTGCGGGATGGACCGGACCATCCGCGCCCGCTTGGCGGAGGCGGGGTACCGCTCGCGGACCCGGTAGGGGTCGTTGAGGAGGTGGTGGGCGGTCCCCACGTGGAAGGCCGCCTTCAGCAGCGCGTAGTACGCGGCCGCCCCCACCCCCTTGTCGCGGGCGCAGTGCAGGAGCGTCCGCGACGCCTCCCACAGCCGCCACACCACCGGCACCGCCGGCGTGGTGAAGACACCGGTCTCCTGGGCGATGCCCTCGCCGACGCCGTAGCGGAAGTAGCTGCGCATGTTGGCGAAGCCGTGCTGGGCGTCGTGGAAGATCCGCGCCTCCGGCAGGTACACCACCGGGATGCCCGCCAGCTGGAGCCGGAAGTCGAACTCCCGGTCCTCGCACCAGTGGATCAGCTCGTCGAAGTGGTAGCCGCCGATGTGCTCGACGATGTCGCGGTTGTAGATCAGCGGCGGGGACAGCGCACTGACGTAGTCCCCCTCGTCGAACTCCCTCACCCGCGCGGTCAGCCGGCTCAGCAGCCCCTCCGACTCCCCGTACACCACCTGGCCCTTGACCACGGGGGCGGTGAGCACCGCGCGGACCATGGCGCGGACCACGCCGGGGGCGAAGGTGCAGTCGGAGTCCATCAGCAGCAGGTACCGGCGGTCCGTGGCGGCGGCCCCCGCGTTGTAGGCGGCGCCCAGGTTGCCGACGTCCTCGATCTCGGTGACGGTCAGCGGACGGGGGTGCTCGGCGATCAGCTTCAGGACCGCGTCGCTCGGTCCGTTGAGCGCCAGGACGATCTCGACGTCCTCGTCGATCGAGGCGATGCAGTCGGCGATGCGCAGGTCGTCGCGCAGGGCGATGACCACACTGGTCCGGGCGATGCCCTTGTCGACCTCCGCCTCGTCCACCAGGTCGGTGGCCATGTCGTTCTCCCTCGGCAGGCTCGTGTGCGTACGGTGGGCCCGCGGTCCGGGCCCGGTCACTGCGTCCCCGCCTTGAAGCGCAGCGGCAGGGCGTTCAGGGTGCGTTCGGCGATCGCCTCGGCCCCCTGCAGGTCCTCGGCGTGGGCGATCACCCCGGCCAGGACCTCGGCCCCGCCGCGATAGGGCGGCACCACGGTGCCCGGCCGCAGGTCCAGGCCCCAGAACACGTCGTGCACCCCGGTCCGGCGGGCGACGTCCCGCGGGTCGCCGGCCCACTCGACCACCCCGCCGTCCGCCGGCAGGAACCGCTGGACCACGGCGCGGCCGTGCCGGGGCCTGAGCTCCTCCAGGTCCAGCGGCCGGCCCAGGGCGAGGCGGACCACGTTGGGCAGCGGGTCCACCCCCGTCGCCAGCCGCATCACCTCGGTGGCGATGCGGGCGCCGGTCAGCCGGCAGGTGATCTCCAGGAGGACCACCCGGCCGTCGTGGGTGCGCAGGATGTCGGTGTTGACCACCGCCGGGTCCAGGCGCAGCGCCGCGGCGCCCCGGCGTACGGTCTCGGTGACCTCCTCGATCTGCTCGGCGGTCAGCCGGCTGGGCAGGGTGTCGCCGCCCTCGAAGAAGTGCGGGGCGAACCGCTCCTTGTGGCCGTACTCCCGGTCGGCGAACCCGAAGCGGTGCAGCTCGCCGTCGGCCATGAAGGCCGCCAGCGTGTGCTCGGTGCCCTCCAGGAACTCCTCGACCACGATCCGCCCGCCGGGACTCAGCCGCAGCGCCTCCTGCGCGAGCGCGCGCACCTGATCGGCGGACTCCGCTTTCAGCACGCCCAGCGAGCCGGTCTGGTCGCTGGGCTTGAGGACCACCGGCAGCCCGATGTCCGCGGCCGCCCGCACCGCCTCGCCGACGCTCTCGGCGGTGGCGAACCGCGGCAGGTCGAGCCCGGCGGCGCGCAGGATCCGCAGCCGCCGGTCCTTGAGCGTGCAGTCCAGGGCCGTCTCCAGCGGCAGCCCCGGACAGCCGAAGCGCCGCGCCAGGGTGCTGATCACCGGCGGGTTGTCCGCGCCCAGGGAGAACACCCCGTCGATCCGGTCGATGCCGGCCGCCGACAGCTCCGCGAGCACCGCCACCGCGTCGTTCGGATCGACGGCGAGCAGGACGTCGGCGGCGGCGCGGGCCCGGTCCGTGGGCCGGTCGGTGGCCACCACCAGTTCCCGGCGGGGCGAACGCAGTTCGGTCAGGGAGTGGTCCATCCCGGAGCCCAGCCCGCAGACCAGCAGCCGGTCAGTCACGGCCGCCCCCCGCCGGACCGGCGGGTACGGCGCCCAGGGAGAGCACCTGGAACACCTCCGCGTGCCCCGACCCGGACGACACCGCCCCGCGGTAGCGGGCCAGGCCGCGGATGCCCTCGTCCCACGCGGCGTGCCGCAGCTGGGAGGCGTACGCGCGCATCGCCTCGACCTTGGTCTCGATCTGCCCGTCGATGTCCTCGGCGTACTGGAAGCGGGCCATCGGCGCCCACACCTCGTAGCCGAGCACCAGCCGCGGCGCCGGCATGGGGCGGCCGCCCGTCTCCTGGAAGAACTCCGACTGCGCCATCCACAGCGCCTCGACGGTCAGCTGGTGCACCATGCGGTGCTCGACGTCGTCGTCGTTGTCGTGCGGCAGGTACACCACCTGCGGCCGCACCTCCCGCAGGACGCGCACCAGGTCCAGGTGCACCCGGCGGGAGAGGGCGAAGTCCCGTGAGGGCTCCTCCAGGCGGACGCAGCGGTGCACGCCCAGGGCCTTGGCGGCGGCCTCCGTCTCGGCGGCGAACTCGGCGTCGCTCACCGAGTCGTCGAGGGCGCTGCGCTCCCGGCCGATGACGATGACCACCGTCACCCGGGCGCCGTCGCGCACGTGCTTGGCGATGGACCCGCCGCAGCCGATGACGTCGTCGTCGGGATGCGGCGCGACCACCAGGACGTCACTCACCCCGGTCATGCGCCCGCCTCCGGGGCTTCCCCGGCCCAGCGCGCCCACTGGCCGGTCAGCTCCGCGGCCTCGGCGAACGGGGTGCGCGCCGTGAAGCCCAGGACCCGGCGGGCCTTGCCCACGTCGGCGCGGGCCGTCGAGCGGTACAGGTCGAGTTCCCAGTCGGCCACCGGCTCACCCGCCGCCACCGTCACGGGCCCGCCCAGGCCCCGCAGCGCGCGGACCGCGTCGAAGAAGGAGCCCCAGCGCAGCTCCTCGGCGTGCCCGACGAGGAACCGCTCGCCGGCCGCCGCCGCGCTCTCGACGGCCAGCAGCACGGCCTCGGCGAGGTCGTCGACGTACACGGCGTTGCACACGCCCCCGCCGCCGTCCGCCGGAAGCTGCGCGAAGTCGCCCTCGGGACGCCGCAGCTGGGCGGTGGTCCACTGGCCGCCCCAGGGGCCGTGGACGACGCCCGGCTGGAGCACCACCGTCTCCAGGCCGTCGCCGTGGGCCTCCACGACCAGCCGCTCGGCGGCGAGCTTCTGCTGCTCGTACTCGCGGTCGGCCGGGTCACCCGGCCGCGCGGGGGAGTCCTCGGTCAAGGCGCCCGTGACGGCGGGGTCGTAGACGTCGATCGTGCTCAGGTGCACCACGCGGCGCACACCGGCGGCGCGCGCCGCCTCCAGCACGTTCGCCGTGCCCTCCACGGAGGCGGCCCAGCGGCCGGCCTCGTCGCCGGAGCTGCCGAACGCGCAGTGGATCACGGTGTCGCAGCCTTCGAACGCCGCCCGGAGTGTGCCGGCGTCCAGCAGGTCGGCCCGGTGGAACTCCAGCCGGTCCTGCGGCAGCACCGACAGCCGCGCGGCCCGTCCGAAACCGCGGACCACCGGCCGGACCCGGGCCTCGGTGCCGAGGACGAGCCGTTCGACCAGCCTGCCGCCGATGAACCCGCTCGCGCCGGTGACCGCCACCGTACGGCCGGCGAGCACCGGGCCCCCGGTGGCCGCGTCGCCGCCGCGGGTGGTCCACGGCTGCGCGGAGGCCTCGCGGGCCGGGCCGGCGTAGCACTCCTGGATCAGCTTCACCACGCGGACGCCGTCCTCGGCACCGGAGTGCGCGGGGGCCGCGCCGCGCACGGCGGCGGCGAAGTTGGCCAGCTGCTCGGTGAAGAGCAGCTCCCACTCGTCCTGGGCCGGGGCGACGGCGTCCACGTCGCCGCGGTGCAGCTCCACTCCGTCCGCGGTGACCAGGGTGCACTCCCCGGCCGGGAAGTCGGTGCCGATGGTGGCGGTCGCCCGGGTGCCGGTGACCGTGCAGCTGATCCCGAGGTCGCGCAGCCGGCTGAAGTCGCACCGCACGTCGGTGGCGCCGAAGCGCAGCTCGGCGCGGGCGTCGGTCTCCACCCCGCCGAGGGAGTTGTCCTCGTAGCGGACCACCTCGACGTCGGGGCCGAGCCACCACAGCAGGGTGTCGAAGACGTGCGAGGCGGTGTCGGTGAGCACCCCGCCGCCGGCCAGCCGCCGGTCGAACATCGACCAGGACACCGGCTCGTGGGCGTACGGGTGGCCCTCCGACCAGTCGACCCGTACCACCTCGCCGAGGTCGCCGGCGTCGATGAGCCGCTTGATCCAGGCATAGGCGGGGAACAGGCGCCGGGGGTGGGCCATGGCGAGCACCGGAGCGCCCTCGGCTGCGGCGGCCCCGGCCAGCGCCTCGGCGTCCTCGACCGAGGTGGTCATCGGCTTCTCCAGCAGGACGTGCTTGCCGGCTGCCAGCAGCTCCCGCACGATCGGGGCGTGCAGGGTGTGCGGGGCGACGACCACGGCGGCGTCGAAGGCGCCGGCGGCCTCCGCCGGATCGGTGGCGAGCACCACCCGGTCGGCGTCGGTGCCGCCCAGCTCCCGGTAGAGGGCCAGGGCGGCCTCGGTCTGGCGCGGGTCGCGGTCGACGAGCGCCGTCAGCTGGACGTCGCCCTTGAGCGGGGGCAGCGCGGGCAGGTGGCAGCCGCGGGCGGCGGCGCCGCACCCGATGATCGCGAGGCGTACGGGAGGCATGTGTGCTCCAGGGGTCGTTTCGGGAAAGGGGATGGCGCGGGGCGGGACGGGCCGTGGTCCCGCCCCGGTGTCACGGCGTGGGCGGTCCGGCGGGGTGGTGCACCCACACGTTGGGCTCGGTGTACGTGGCGTGGCCGTCCTCGCCGACGCGCAGCGGCGCCAGCGCGCCGGGCAGCAGGTGGTCCCCCGGGCCGGGCAGCGGATGGCCGAGGAACTCCTCCCAGCGGGACACGGGCTGACGGATCACCAGGGAACGCTCGGCTGCGCCCAGCAGGGCGGCGCCGAGTTCGAGATGGGTGCGCAGCCAGGGGTCGAAGCAGCGCCCGTCGGGCCGCACCCAGGCGGCGTACGCGCCGATCGGGATCAGCGGGTAGCGGTGCTTGCGGGTGGGCCGGACCGGGATGACCACCCCGCGGGGCGCGTCCTTCGCGGACCGCCGCCGCACCTCGGTCAGCAGCCGCTCGGCGTGGCCCGCGGCCCGGTGTCCGGGGTGTACGGACACCGACAGCATGCACAGGGCGTCGGGACGCTCCGGCGGGCCGTGGTCGACGGCTTCCACCAGGACCTCGTCGCTGCCGGAGGGCAGCGACGAGGCGCTGCCGTCCCAGCGGACCGGCAGCCCGTTGGCCGCCGCCACCAGGAGGCCGTCCTCGTCCACCAGGCACAGCTGGTGGGCGGGGTAGCGCTCGTACATGCCGTGCCAGCGCCAGTTCCCGGGGGACTCCCAGCCCATGAAGGCGGGCATGTTGGCGGCGATCAGGTCGTCCACGGCGGGCAGCAGCCACGGGTCGCGGGAGAGGTCGGTGAGGGTCGGGGACACCGGCGCGTCAGCCCAGCAGCCGGGTCCGGGCCGTGGCCCGCATCTCGCGCGAGCGCCGCAGGTCGGACGTCACGCACACCCGCTTCAGCCAGCGGTCGGTGCCGTCGTAGCGGGCCTGGAAGGGCAGCCGGCCGTGCACCGCGCGGTGGTTGTCGATGAACAGCACGTCGCCCTGGTCGGCGACGACCTCCCGCATCCCGGCGTCCACCACCTTGAACAGTGCGTCGTAGGCCCGCCGCGCCTCGGTGTCCTCCTCCGGCACGGAGGTGAAGTACGGGTCGAGGCGCATGTACGGGTCCCTGCGCGAGCCGTAGAGCAGCGGGCCGAGCGGCCGTTCGTCGATCATCCGCTGGATGGTGGCGAACCGGGCCGCCTCCTCCTCGGACGCGATCGTGTTGTTCTTCGGCAGGTGCGACTCGTCGGGGGCGATGTGGAAGCGCGACTCGAAGAGGATGTCGACGTCCTCGTCGGACAGCGACGACAGGTCCAGCTCGCCCACCGTCGTGGGCACGTGGTCGGGATTGCGCAGCGCGCCGAGGATCAGGTAGTCGCTGCGGTACGGGTGGAAGGCGTCCTCGGTGTGCCAGGTCAGCAGCTCCTTGCTGCCCATCCCGAGCTGGTCGTTCTCGTGCTGGCGGATCGGGAAGATGTCGTGGACGAGGTGGCCGTCCTGCTGGGTGGCCCAGCCGAAGGGCTCCCCGAGCAGCGCCGAGTACAGCATGAGCAGCAGTTCCTCGGGGAACTCCGGGCCGGGCCGGCCGCGGCCCCGCCAGTGGCCGGGGGTGGGGCCGATGCGCCGCTGGTCGAAGTCGTGCCCGCGGATCACGGTGTGGCCGTGGCGGTCGGCCAGTTTGAACTCGCGCAGGAAGTCCTGCACGCCCTCGGGCAGCCGGGCCGCGAGCCGCGGCAGGTCGCGCAGCAGGCCGGGGTCGCCGAAGGACGGGTAGGCGGCGGCCAGTTCGAGGCTCAGTTCCGCGATGGCGGAGGCCTCGGCGGCCGTCAGGGTGTAGCCGGGCGTGGACTGGTCGGTGAGGTTCGACATGCCAACTCTCGCTGAGTGGTCGGGGGATGGGTGCTGCCCGCGGACGGCCGGGGCCGGGGCCGCGGGCCCTCGGTGGTGCGGTGTCGGACGGGGTGGTCAGGTCCGGGCGGCGGCCCGGCGCTCGGCGAGCGCTCCCGTGAGCAGCCGGGGGGTCGGGGAGGCGAAGAGGGTGCTCGCCCGCAGTCCGGCGGCTGCGGGGTCCGACTCCCGCAGCCGTGCCAGCAGGCGCATGGCGAGCAGCGACTGGCCGCCGTGGTCGAAGAAGTTGTCGTCGGGGCCGAGCGCGGGCGCGCCCAGGACCTCGCGGAAGAGCGTGAGGACGGGCTCCAGCGGCTCCCGGGCGGCGTCGACGGCCCGGTCCGGGCCCGGCCCACCGGCGGCCTGTACGCCGGCGGGGGCCGAGGCGGCCCAGGCGGACAGCAGGCGCTTGTCCACCTTGCCGTGCGGGTTCTTCGGCAGGACCGCCACCCGGTACAGCACCCGCGGCACCGCCCAGTCCGGCAGCTGCGCCTCCAGGGGCGTCACGAGCGCGTCCCGGTCGAGGCCCGTCAGCCGTACGGCCTCGCCGGGCAGGGGAGCGGCCGCAGGGTCCGCGGCAACGGTGAAGGCCCACAGGGCGGTACCGGTCGCCGGGTCGGGGAAGACCACCGCCTGTTCCACCCCGGGCAGCTCGCACAGGGCGCGCTCCACCCGGGCCGGCTCCAGCCGGTGGCCACGGATCTTGACCTGGTCGTCGGCCCGGCCGAGGAAGACCAGTTGCCCGTCGGCGTCGATCCGTCCCAGGTCACCCGTGACGTACAGCCGGGCCCCGGGCTCGGCGGCGTACGGATCGGGGACGAAGCGGCGGGCCGTGGCGGCCTCGTCGTCGAGGAAGCCGCGGGCCAGGAGCGGTCCGCCGATGTGGATCTCCCCCGTCTCGCCGTCCGGCACCGGGCGGCCCTCGCGCCGGACGCTGATGAGAACGTCCCGCAGCGGGGTGCCCAGCGGAACCTCCCGCGCGTCGGCCGGCAGCAGCCCGGTGTAGAAGGTGGAGCTGACGGTGCATTCGGTCAGCCCGTAGACGTGGGCGAGGCCGGCCGGCTGCCGTGCCTGCCACGCGCGGTAGGGCCCCGGGTCCATCCGCTCGCCGCCCACCACCACCGTGCGCAGCTGCGGCGGGGTGGTCGTACCGCTCGCGGTGAGCCAGCGGGCGTACTCCAGCCAGTACTGGGTGGACAGTTCGACCACGGTGGTCCGGGTCCGGGCCAGGGTGATGTGCAGTTCCTCGGCGTCCAGGGCCCGGGTGTCGTCCCGGCACACCACGGCCGCCCCGGCGGCGAAGGCCGGGAACACCTCCTCGATCAGCACGTCGAAGCCCAGCGAGGCCACCTGCAGCCAGCGGTCGCGCGGGGTCAGCCCGAGCCGTTCGGCGACCGCCGACGTGAACCGGCCCAGGGCGTCCCGCTCGACGACCGTGCCCTTGGGCCGACCGGTGGACCCGGAGGTGAACAGCACGTACGCCACGTCGGACCCGTCGGCCGGCCGCCCGGGCCGGGGCGCCGCCGTCGCCGCGCCGCCGGCGGGGTCCTGGGCGGCCGGTACGAACGCCCCCTCGGGCGCGTGCGCTCCGTCGCCCAGCCACACCGCGGCCGCCGTGCGCTCCACCAGCGCCGCCCGGGCCGCGGGCGGCAGCCGGTCGTCGAGGACGGTGAACCCCGCCCCGGCCTTGAGCGCCGCCAGCATGCCGAGCACGGTGCGGGCGGGGTCGCCGAAGGCGAGGCCCACCAGCTTCCCGGGCCCGGCCCCGCGCGCCGTGAGGGCGGCCGCCCAGGCGTCGGTCAGCCGGTCCGCGTCCTGGTAGGACAGCACCCGGCGGGGCGTCACGAGGGCGGGGCCGGCGGCGTGCTCGCGCACCGAGCGGTCCCACAGGCCGAGGACCTCGGGTCCGGCCACGGCGGTCACCGGCCTCCCCCGCGCGAGCGCAGGAACGCCGACAGCCCCGCGAGTCCGGCCCGGAAGCCCTCCTGGGGGCCGCCGAAGCCGAGCCGGGCGCCGTGCGGCGCGCCGAAGGCCGTACCGGGCACGAGCAGGGTGCGGTGGCGGTCGAGCAGCTCCAGGCAGAAACGTTCCACCGCCTCGGGTCCCGCCGCCGCCCGCTCCAGTTCGCGGAAGACCGGCAGCGCGCACACACCGCCCTCCGGCGGGGTCCAGCGGACCAGGTCCTCGTGCTCGGCCATCCACCGCGTCAGGTGCGCGAGGTTGCCGCGCGCCTCGGCGGCCCGGGTGGCGATCAGCGCGTCGGCGTGCCGCATGGCCCGTTCCGCGATCAGCTCGACCAGCGGCGAGAGGAACAGCGTGGTCCGGTCGCGCAGCGGGAAGGTGGCGGTGATCAGCTCCGTCGGTGCGACGGCCCAGCCCACCCGCAGGCCCGGCAGGCCGAAGGTCTTGGAGAAGGTGCCGTAGGAGACCGTGGGGCCGCCGTCCGCCCCGGGGTCGTCGAGCACCTCCCAGCGGTGGGTGATCTCGGCGGTGGCGGCGTCCCAGACCAGCACCGCGCCCACCTGCGCGGCCTGCTCCTTGAGGGCCTTCAGGCCCTGCGGGGACAGGGTGGCGCCGGTGGGGTTGTGCGGGAAGTTCACGACGACGGCCGCGGTGCCGGGCGTGACCAGGGCGCTGAGCACGTCGGGGTCGATCTCCCCGTCGCGCACGGCGCCGCCCGGCAGCCGTGCCACCTCGCAGCCGGCGGCCCGGGGGTAGTGGCCCAGCGAGTGGTAGATGCCCTCCTGGACGACCACCCGGTCCCCCGGGCGCAGCAGGGCGCCCAGCGTCAGCGCGATGGCCTCGCTGGAGCCGTGGGTGACCAGCACCCGGTCGGCGTCGCCGCCGGCGTAGCGGTCGGCGATGGCCTGGCGGATGCCGGCCCCGCCCTGGGAGACGCTGTCGTCCATGACGACCGCGTCGAGGTCCGCGGCCGGGATGCCGCAGAGGTCGCGCACTTCGGCGAAGGTGTACGGATGGACCCCGCTGGAGCTGATGTCGTGGATGTCGGGGCCGAGGTGCCGGCGGTACCACTCCTCCAGCACCGGAGGGTCTTCACGCCGTGGACGGAGACTGCTCATGGCTGTGCAACTGTCCCTTCTTCTACCCCTGGCGGGTGTCCCGCCACCACCGCTGCCCGGAGAGCGGGAGCGTGTCGATGGGGTCGTAGTAGTGGTACGAGCCGCTGTGGGCGTCCGGATCCGCCGCCTCCAGCGGGGTGAGATAGCTCTTGCTCCAGTGCGACACCCCGAGCTCGCGGTCGTAGGAGTCGGCCTGGTCCACCCACCGCTTGCCGGCCATCGGCACGTCGCAGACGATGCGCGGGGTGGCGAACCCGGGCAGGTAGCCCATGATCTGACGCTGGATCACCTGTGCCCGGTGCAGCGGCACCCGCCAGTGCTCGGCGTTCGGGATCATGTCGCACATGTAGAAGTAGTACGGAGTGACGCCGGCGTGGTCGGCGAGCGCGAAGCACAGGTCCAGCAGGTCGTGCGCGCTGTCGTTGACCCCGCGCATGAGCACGCCCTGGTTGCGCACGTCGTGCAGGCCGGCGCCCAGCAGCGCCCAGGCGGCCCGCGCCACCCCGGGCGTCACCTGCTGGGCCGCGTTGGCGTGGGTGTGCAGCGCGATCCGCACGCCGCGCGAGCGGGCCGTACGCGCGAGGCGCTCCACACCCTCCAGCACCGGGCCGGAACTCCAGTGCTGCGGCAGCCCTACCAGCCCCTTGCTCGCCAGCCGGATGTCGCGGACGGATTCGATCTCCAGCAGGCCGGCCACGAACCGTTCCAGCCGCGGCCACGGCAGGTTGGCCAGGTCGCCGCCGGAGACCACCACGTCCCGGATGCCGGGGGAGGCGCGCAGGTGCTCCAGGATCCGCTCGGCCCGGTCGGCCGGCTTGAGCAGGAGCCGGTTCTTGGTGACCTGGGGGGTGGAGTTTCCCACCAGGTCCATCCGCGTGCAGTGCCCGCAGTACTGGGGGCAGGTCGAGAGCAGCTCCGCCAGCACCTTGGTGGGATAGCGGTGGGTGAGCCCCTCCACCACCCACATGTCCTGTTCGTGCAGCGAGTCCCGGCTGGCCATCGGGTGCGAGGGCCAGCGCGGGTGCCGGTCGGAGAAGACCGGCAGCATGTAGCGGCGCACCGGGTCGTCGTAGAAGGCCTTGGTCAGCTCGCCGGGGCGGGCCGCGGCCGCGTCCGGGGCCATGGTGTTGAGCATCTGGGGCGGCAGCAGCACCGACATGGTCGCCCGGTGCCGGCGGTCCTGTTCCCAGTCCTCGTAGAACTCCTCGTCGAGCAGGTCGCCGACGACGGCGCGCAGTCCTCTCGCGTCCTTGACGCAGTGGGCGCGCTGCCACTGGGGGTCCGCCCACTGGGCTTCGGTGACATCCCGCCATCCGGGGAAGCGCCGCCAGTCCGGTTCCACGAGGGGGTTGCTCCGGTACGTGTAGACGCCTTCGATCGCCGCTGATTCCGTCTGGCTGCGTGCTGTGTCCACCAACCCGCCACCCATTCCCGTCGCTTTCGGCCTTATCGCCTGACGGCAACCGATCTTGCAGAGCCCCGGAGTTGTACACGAGGGGCGGTTGTACGGGGCGCAGGGTGGGTTCGGCCCTGTACAACATCACGCCGAAGGCGGATAGTTGTACTGAGCATGGGACGGCGGGCGCCTTGTGCGGCGCGGCGTCGCGTGCCGACAAGCGGAACGCGCGGCGAACGTCTTCGGACGTCCCGCCCCCTGGTGTGGGTTAGGGCAGCCTTATTTGGACGAACCCGGCCGAATGGTGGCCGGATTCCTCGGATGGCGATTGATCGATATGCCGGGGGCATGTACCAATGTCCGAGAGGTCCCGGTGCGGCGGCCCCGGTCGCCCCGGGGGCCGGCAACCGGCCGTCACGCCGGGTGCGTCCGCCGCCCAGCAGGTTGTACGGCGCGACGAAGACCCGCGCTTCGCTCGACACCATCCACCACCAGGGGAGAAGCATGCCCAGGCCAGAGCGGTTGTTGGACCCCATGGCAGGACCGCTGGAGGAATTCGCCCACGAACTGCGCGGCTTACGCAGGCAGGCGGGCAACCCCTCGTACCGGACGATGGCGAAGCGGGCCCACTACTCCGTGGCCACCCTCGCCGAGGCGGCCCGCGGACTGCACAAACCCTCCTTGAAGGTGACCCTCGCCTACGTGGCGGCGTGCGGCGGCGATCCGGAGCCCTGGACCCGCCGCTGGAACCGCCTCAGCAGCGAACTGGCGGAGAGCGACAGACCCTCCGGAGGCCGCCCGGCATCCACCGCGGCCGGCCCGGCGGCCGCCCGGCCCGGCGCCGGACGCGGCCCCCTGCAGGGCGAACCGGCCTCCGATTCCCGGGCCGCCGCCTTCCCCCCGACCGCGCCGCCCCCGCCCGGCGCCCTGCCCCGCCAGCCCGCGCCGCCCGCGGCCGGGCCGCGCTCCGGCGGTCCCCGCCGGACCGGCAGCGGCACCCGTGCCGCCGCCTCGGCCGGCGCCGCCGCGCGCCGCCCGGCCGGGGACGCGCTGACCCCCGACGAACGGGCCGAACTGCGCCGGCTGCGCGACGAGGTCGAGGAACTCCGGCACGCCAACGAGGTGCTGAAAGCGGCCTCCGCGATCTTCGCCGCGGATCTCCGCACAAAGTCCCAGGTCGTGTACAACCCGGCGGACCGACAAGATCCGTTGCCGTGACCGGACGCCGAGCGCCCCGACAGGGCCCGAGGCGGAACCGGAGGATCCGACCGACCTTTGGGGACTGACCATGCGTGTGCTCGGAGTCAACGGCTGGCCCGGTGCCAGCCACGACGGTGCCGCCTGCCTCGTCGTGGACGGCGACGTCATCGCCCTGGCCGAGGAGGAACGCTTCACCCGCCACAAGCACGCCTACGGGGAGGCACCCCTCAACGCCGCCGCCTACTGCCTCGCCGAGGGCGGTCTCACCCTGGACGACATCGACGTGGTCGCCCACGGGTGGGACCTGCCCGCCCTCTTCGCGGACCGGGGCCTGGAGTGGTTCGGCAGCGACGCCGAGGCCCTGGAACACCTGCTGCCCAAGAAGCTGTTCCCGCGCGGCGCCGACCCCCGGCTGACCTTCGTCGGCCACCACATCGCCCACGCCGCGAGCGCCTACCACCTCTCCGGCCGCGACCGCGGCGCGATCCTCGTCCTGGACGGCCAGGGCGAGAACGAGAGCACCACCCTCGCCGTCGGCATCGACGGCGAGATCAAGAAACTGCGCGCCCACACCCCCGGCTGGTCGCTGGGCTACTTCTACGCCGCCGTCTGCGCCTACGCCGGCCTCGGCGCCGACAACGCCGGCAAGATGATGGGCCTGGCCTCCTACGGCACCCCCGGGGACCTCACCTTCGGCGGTGCCTTCGACTTCACCGACGAGGACTTCACCATCGGCGTGGTCCCGCCCGACCTGCGCTCCACGGGCAGCACCGACGAGGAGGCCGCCACCATCCGGCACTGGCTGGAGCACCTGGAGGGGGCCCTCCCCGACGGCCCCAACCGCAGCACGCGCCGCTTCGACCCGGCCACCGGCCGCTTCGCCAGGGCCACCGCCCGGGACCCCTTCGCGTACCGCGACGTCGCCGCCACGGCCCAGGCCGCCCTGGAACGCGCCGTCATGGGACTGGTCCGCGGCCTGCTCCGGGAGACCGGCGAGACCACCCTGATGATCGCCGGCGGGGTCGGGTTCAACGCCACGCTCAACGGCAAGATCATGCGGATGCCGGAGGTCCGGGACCTCTTCGTCCAGCCCCTCGCCGGCGACCAGGGCGTCTCGCTCGGCGCCGCGGTCTGGGCCGCCGCCCAGGAGGGCGACCGGATCAAGCCCATGAACGGCTCCGTGGCCTGGGGCCCGCAGTGGTCCCCGGACCGCATCCGCCACGTGCTGGAGGCCTCCGGGACGGCGTACACCGAACCCTCGGACATCGCCGCGGCCACCGCCGGGGTGCTGGCCGCCGGCGGGGTCGCCGGCTGGTTCCAGGGCCGCGCCGAGGGCGGGCCCCGGGCCCTGGGCCACCGCAGCCTGGTCGCCGTACCCGACCCCGAGTCCACCCGCGACCGGGTCAACGTCCGCATCAAGGACCGCGAGGCGTGGCGCCCCTTCGCCCCGAGCATGCAGGAGGAGGCCGCCGAAGCCCTCATCGGCACCGCCACCCCGCTGCCCTACATGATCGTCACCACCCCCGTGACCGAGGCCGGGGCCGCGGCCATGCCGGCCGTCGTCCACAGCGACCGCACCACGCGCCCGCAGACCGTCTCCCCCGCCGTCGACCCGCTCTACCACCGCCTCATCGGCGAGGTCTCCCGGCACACCGGCACCCCGGTCATCATGAACACCTCCTTCAACGGCCGTGACGAGCCGGTCGTGTGCAGCCCCGGCGACGCGCTCGCCACCTTCCACCGGCTCCCCCTGGACGCCCTCGCCCTCGGCCCCTTCCTCGTCCGCCGCCCCGCCGGATCCCTCGGGGAGGCCGGCGCGTGACCACCCCCGTACGACAGGCGTCCCCCGGCGAGCACCCCGCGGCCCCCGATCCCGCCACCGCCCCTGAGCCCCGGCCGCCGGGCGGTGGCGAGGGGCGGACCGCCGGTGACGGGCCGACGCCCGCGGAGGTGTACGACCGGCTCGCCGGCTGGCTCGCCGACGCGGTCCTGGCCCCCGACGCGGACCTCACCGCCCCGCTGCGCGACCTCGGTGTGGACTCCCTCGACCTGATCCGCACCGCCCGCCGCATCGAAGCCGGCTTCGGCGTCCAGGTGCAGCTGCGCGAGCTGTTCGGACCCGAGGTGACCGCCGCCCGCCTCGCCGAACTCGTCGCCGAGCGGGCCGCCCGGCGCGGCGGCGCCGAGGCCGCCCCGCCCGGCGCCGCCCACGGCCCCGTCGTCCTCACCCCCGCCCAGGAACACGCCTGGGAGGAGCAGACGGGCGACCGCGGCCACTGGAACCAGGCCATGCTGTTCACCACCCGGCCGGGCATCGACCCCGGGCTGTTCGCCGAGGCCGTCCGGCGGCTCGTGGCCGGCCACGCCTCGCTGCGCCTGGCCGTCGAGGAGCGCCCCGCCCGCCGGCCCCGGCAGCTGGCCGCCGCCCTCGCCACCGACGGCCCGCCGGAGGCGGCCCTCGGCACGGTCCTCGACACCGTCGACGTCAGCGAACTCGCCGACGCGGACCTGTCGGCCGCGGTCACCCTGCGGTGCGCGGTGGAGCAGCGCTCCCTGGACCCCGCCGCCGGACGCGTGGCGCGTTTCGTCCGCTTCGACGCCGGACCCCGCCGCCCCGGCCGACTGCTGGTCACCGTGCACCAGATGGCCGTCGACATGGTGTCCTGGTCCGTGCTCCTCGCCGACCTGGAGGAGGTGTACACGGCACTGGAGGCGGGCCGCCGCGACGTGTGGCCGGCCGAGGGCACCTCCTACCCGGAGTGGGCCCGGGCGCTCGCCGCCCACGCCCGCACCCCCGAGGCGGAGGAGCAGGCCGAGTGGTGGACGGAAGTGGCCCGCACCCCCGCCGGCCTCCCGCCGGACCACCCGGTGGCCGACCCGCGGGCGGTGAACACCGCCGCCACCGCCGCCACCCACCGCGAGGAGTTCCCCGAGGACCTCACCGCCCGCCTCCACACGGCGGCCCGCACCCACCGGGCCCACCCCGGCGACCTCGTCCTGCACGCCCTCGGGCAGGTCCTCGCCGAACGGCTCGGCGAGCCGGCCGTACGCCTGGACGTCCTGCGCCACGGCCGGGAGGAGACCGTGGGGGACACCCGGCTGTCGCGCACCACCGGCTGGTTCACCACCACCGTCCCGGTCCGCCTGGACTTCGCCCCCGGCACCCCCGCCGAACGCCTGGCCCGGACCGTCGGCCACCTCGCGGCCCTCCCCGGCGGCGGAGTCGGCTTCGGCGCGCTCGCCCGGCACGGCCGGCCCCGGATCGCCGCCGCCCTGCGCGCCGTCGCGCCCAGCGACGTCTCCTTCGACTTCGAGGGCGACGACGCCGACACCCTGCCCCTGGGCACCCTCCTGCCGGACATCGCCCCGGAACCGGTCGGCGACATCACCGCCGGGCACTGGACCCGCCCGCACCCGGTCGAGGTGATCGCCACCACCGACGACGGCGTCCTGCGCGTCGAGTGGTGGTACTCCACCGCCCTCCACGAGGAGGCCACCGTACGCGCGCTGGCCGGCCGCCACCGGGCCGCCCTCACCACCCTCCTCGACGCCCTGTCCGGGCCCGGTGCGCACGGCGCGCCCCAGGCCCCCACCCGCTGAACGCCCCACGGACGGACCGGAAGACCCCTGCCATGATCCTGCCCAGCGTGCTGGACCCCTTCTTCGCCATCGCCCGCTCGGACCCCGACCGGCCCGCCGTGGTCGACAACGGGGTGACCGTCGGCTACGGCCAACTGGCCCGCTGGGCAGGGGCGGTGGCCGACCTGGTCGCCGTCCGCGGCACGGCGGGCGCACCGCCGGTGGCCGTCCACGTGCACCACAGCGTCCGCGACATCGCGGCCGTCCTCGGCGTCCTCGCCGCCGGCCGCGGCTACGTCCCGGTCGCCGACGGACCGGAGGGCCACGCCGACCGGGCCCTGCGCGCCCTCGGCTGCCGCGAGCTCGTCGCCACCGCCGAGACCGGTCGGCTGCCCGCCGTCGACCGCGTCCTGCGCCCCCACTGGGGGCCGTCCCGCGCGCCGCTGCGCGAGGCCGGCCAGCCCGTACGGGCGCAGGACCCGGCGTACGTCCTGTTCACCTCGGGCTCCACCGGAGCACCCAGGGCGGCCGCCGTCCCCCACCGGGCCCTGCACGCCGTGCTGCCCCACCTGATCCGCCGGTACGGCGCCGGACCCGGCACCGTCGCCCTCAACTTCCACCGGCTGGACGGCGACACCAGCCTGGAGGAGATCCTCCCGGCCCTGCTGACCGGCGGGCTCGTGGTCCTCGACGAGGACGGCGAGGCGGACCTCGACCGCGTCCTGACCGACAACGAGGTCACCCTCGTCAACCTGCCGGTGGACTACTGGCACCTCTACACCGGCCACCTGCTGGACACCGGACGCGCCCTGCCCCGCTCCCTGGAGACCGTGGTCATCGGGGGCGAGGCCGTCCGCGCCGACATGCTGGAACGCTGGCGCCGGCTGGGCGCCGACGACGTCGTCCTGCTCAACACCTACGGCTCCACCGAGACCGCCCTGGTCACCCACAGCGCCGTCCTCGCCGGCCCCGGAGCGCCCGCGGACTTCCCCGACGGGGTGCCGATCGGCCGCCCGCTGCCGTCCGTACGCCAGGCGGTGGCCCCCGGGGCCGACGACCCGGACGGCCCCGGCGAACTCCTCGTGGCCGGGCCCCAGCTGGCCACCGGGTACGTCGACGACCCCGTGCGCACGGCCGCCCGGTTCACCGGGACCGGCCCGGACGACACCGACCGCTGGTACCGCACGGGTGACCTCGTCACCGAGGGCGCCGACGGCGCACTCGTCTTCCACGGCCGCATCGACCACCAGGTCAAGATCCGCGGCCACCGCGTGGACCTCCTCGACGTCGAGGAGGCCGTCGGCCGGCTCCCCGGCGTGGCCGCGGTCGCCGCCGCCGCGCACACCAAGGGCGACCACACCGTCCTGCTCGCCTTCGTGGTCCCCACCCCCGGCGCGAGCGGACGCGGCACCGCACAGGAATCCGCGGCCGCGCTGCGCGAGCGGCTGTCCGCCGCCGTCCCCGGGCCGCTCGTCCCCGACCGGATCGTGGCCGTACCCGCCCTGCTGCACACCCGCACGGGCAAGGTCGACCGCGCCGCGACCCGGGACCGGTACCTGTGAGCAACCGACTCTTCGACGCCTCGGTCGCCCCCGCCGCCGTCCCCGAGGCCGACGCCGGCGGCCCGTGGGCCTACCTGTGGTGGCTGGTGCGGATCCGGCCCCTGCCGCTGGTCCTCGCCGCCGTGCTCGGGGCCCTGTGGATGGTCCCCCTCGCGCTGATCCCCCTGGTCATCGGATGGGCCATCGACGAAGCCGGGCAGGGAACCGACCCGTCCGGGCTGCTCCTGTGGTCGCTGCTCGCCCTCGGCCTCGGCGTCCTGCAGGCCCTCGCCGGCGCCGGGCTGATCCAGGCCGCCGTCGGAGCGGAGGCCCACGCCCTGTCGGTCACCCACCGGGTGCTGATGCGGCAGGTCGTCCGGCTCGGCGCCGCCCTGCGCGGAAAGGCCCGTTCCGGGGACGTCGCCGCCTCCGCCGCCGCCGACGTGGAGAGCATCGGCAACGCCTTCGAGGTCATCGGCCGCACCGTCGGCGCGGTGGTCGCCGCCGTCCTGGTCGCCGTGGCCCTCACCGTCACCTCACCCGTCCTGGGCCTCGCCGTCCTCATCGGCGTACCCGCCGCCGTCCTCGGCATCGGACCCCTGCTGCGCCCCCTCCAGGCACGCGACGAGGAGCAGCGCGAGCAGATGGGCATCGCCACCTCCCAGGCCGGCGACATCGTGGCCGGCCTGCGCATCCTGCGCGGCATCGGCGGTGAGGCCGGCTTCGCCGAGCGGTTCCGGCGCACCAGCCAGCAGGTGCGCCGGGCCGGCGAGTCCGCGGGCCGGATGGAGGCCTGGCTCCAGGCGGCCGGCGTCTTCCTGCCCGGACTGGTCACGGTCGGCATCGTCTGGTTCGGTGCCCGCCTCGCCCTGGACGGCACCATCACCGCGGGCGAACTCGTCGCGTTCTACGGGGCCTCCGCCTTCCTCACCCTGCCCGTCAGCACCGCCACCGAGGCCGCCGAGACCCTCAGCCTCGCCAAGGTGGCCGCCGGCCGGGTCTGCACCCTCCTGCGGCTCACCCCCGCGGCGGTCCCGCCCGACCGCCCCGAACCGCTCCCGGCCGGCCCGCTCGACCTCGCCGACGCCGGCACCGGCATCACCGCCGGGGCGGGCCGCCTCACCGTGGTCACCGCCCCCGCCGACCGGGCCGGAGACCTCGCCGACCGCCTCAGCCGCCCCGGCGCCCAGGGCGCCGCGGGGCAGGTCCGGCTCGGCGGCGTCCCCCTGGACCGGGCCGACCCCGCCGCGATCGCCACCCGGCTGCTGCGCTCCGGCCCCGCCGACATCCTCTTCAGCGGCACCGTACGGGAGGAGCTGACCGCCGGAACCGACCCGTCCGGGCAGGCCCTGGAACAGGCCCTGTTCGCCGCCGACGCCGTCGACGTCGTCGAGGCCCTGCCCGGCGCTCTGGATGCCCGCCTCGACGAGGGCGGCCGCGCCCTGTCCGGCGGACAGCGCCAGCGGCTGATCCTCGCCCGCGCCCTCCTCGCGGCGCCCGACGTCCTGGTCCTGGAGGACCCGACCGCCTCCGTCGACGCCCACACCGAAGCCCGCATCGTCGCCCGCGTGGCCGCACTGCGCGCCGGCCGCACCACCGTGGTCCTCACCGACAGCCCCCTGTGGCAGGGCGCCGCCGACCAGGTGGTCCGCCTCGACGGGCCGTCCGTCCCCGGCAGCACCCACCGCTCCGCAGGAGTGCCCTCATGACCACCACCCCCACCCGGTCCGCCGCGGCCGGCGCGGACACCGCCCCGGCCGCCACCGCGGACCCCGGCGCCGCCGGCCCGCCCGGCGGCGCCGGCCGGCTGCCCCTGGCCGACCGGTCCGACGTCCGCACCTGGACCCGGGTCTTCCTGCGCGGCGAGGGACCCCGACTGGCCCTCACGTTCGGGATGTTCGCCGCGGCGCTGGTCGCGAGCCTGATCGGCCCCCGACTGCTGGGCCACCTGGTCGAATCCGTCAAGGACGGCACCACCGCCGGACGGGTCGACCTGCTCGCCCTCGCCTTCGTCGCCGTCCTCCTCTGCCAGGCCCTCCTCGCCCGGGCCGCCCGCACCCAGGCCACCCTCCTCGGCGAACGGGTCCTCGCCCGTACCCGCGAGAACTTCGTGCGCCGCGTCCTCGCACTGCCGCTGTCCGAGGTCGAGGCGGTCGGCACCGGTGACCTCCTCAGCCGCGCCACGACCGACGCCGACCGGCTGAGCGAGAGCATCCGCCAGGCCGTTCCCCGCATCGCGCTGGCCGCCGTCACCCTCGTCTTCACCTTCGCGGCCATCCTGCTCACCTCGCCCCTGCTGGCGCTGGGCCTGCTGGCCGGAGTGCCGTTCGCCGTGCTGTCCACGTGGTGGTACCGGCCGCGCGCCACCCGCGCGTACGAGCGGCTCCTGGCGCACGAAGCCGATGTCCTGGCCGTCACGCACGAGACCGCCCGCGGTGCCGCCACCGCCGAGGCCCTCGGGCTCGGCCCGCGCCAGGCGGCCCGCCACGGCGCGGCCGTCGACCGGGTGGTCCGCACCCGTCAGCGCACCACCTGGCTCCAGACCATCTGGTTCCCGAGCCTGGACCTGGCCACCATGGTCCCGATGGCGCTCACCCTCCTCATCGGCGGACTCGCCTACCAGCGGGGCGAGGTGGGACTGGCCGAGCTGACCGCCGTGGTCCTCTACGTCCAGGCCCTCGGCGAGCCCCTGAACGACCTGCTGACCTGGACCGACGAGCTCCAGATCGGCAATGCCGCGCTGCGCCGGATCCTCGGCGTCGAGCGGCTGCCCCGCGAGGAGCCGCGGCCGCCGGCCCCCACCGACGGCCACGCCGTGCGCCTCGAAGGGGTCGGGTTCGGCTACGGAACGGGCCGTGAGGTGCTCACCGGCATCGACCTCGACATCGCCGCCGGCGAACGGCTGGTGGTCGTCGGGGCGTCGGGCGCCGGCAAGTCCACCCTGGGCAAGCTGCTCGCGGGCGTGCACCACCCGACGCGCGGGACGGTGCGGATCGGCGGCGCCGACATCACCGACCTGCCGGTGGGACAGCTGCGGCGCGAGATCGTCCTCGTCACCCAGGAACAGCACGTCTTCACCGGGACGGTGCGCGACAACCTCCTCCTGGCCGACGGCCGCGCACCCGTGGCGGACACCGCCGAGGCCGCGGGCGGGGCCGGCACGGGCGACGCCCCGCTGTGGCGGGCGCTGGAGAGCGTCCTCCTCGCGGACTGGGTGCGCTCCCTGCCCGACGGCCTGGACAGCGAGATCGGCCCCGGCGCGGTCCTGGTCTCCCCCTCCCACGCCCAGCAACTGGCGCTGGCGCGGCTCCTGTTGTCGGACCCGTACGCGCTGGTCCTGGACGAGGCCACCGCGATGATGGACTCCACCGCGTCCCGCCGCGTCGAACGCTCGCTGGCGGCGCTGATCGAGGGCCGCACGGTCGTGTCCATCGTGCACCGCCTGGACTCGGTACGCGACGCGGACCGGATCGCGGTCATGGACGGCGGACGTATCGTCGAGCTCGGCAGCCACGACGAACTCCTCGCCGCGGACGGCGCGTACGCCGCCCTCTGGCACGCCTGGGACACCGCCCGCCGCCCCCGCCCCGGCACACCGCCCCCCGCCTGAAGCACAGCGGGCGGCGAGTACTCCCGCAGGGACGCGGTACCGCCGCCCGCCCTCGGTGCCGGTGCCGCCGACGACGCAGAAGGCCTGCCGCCCGGGGCCACGACGAGGGGCCGCCGCGTGACGCGGCGGCCCCTCGTCGGGCCTCCCGCTCAGAACTTCTCGGGGAAGTACAACGCCAGGACCAGGTATCCGACCAGGCAGACCGCGACGACGATGCCTACGACGTTCTCCGTGCTCACCCGTACACCGACTCCTCCGTGCGTCCTCGACCGCACCAGCGAACCTCAAGGAAGCCCCGAACGAAACGGCCCATACGACTTCCTGACGCACATCGGCCGGTATTTTGACGGGGCGTTGACGGCCGGAGGCCGGCGAGCCTGCCCGGGCCGCCGGCCGCCGGCCTCCTCCGCGTCAGGGCGCCCCGGTGTCAGGTCACCGCGGAAATCGGGAGCTCCGGTGATACCGGAGGGCCGTCCCCCGCTATGGGGAGGGTGAGGACCATGGTAAGGCCGCCGCCCGGGGTGTCCTCGGCCGTCAGGGTGCCGCCGATCGCCTCGGTGAAGCCGCGGGCGACCGCGAGCCCGAGGCCCACTCCCGCTCCGCGCGGGGCGTCCCCGTGGCGCTGGAAGGGTTCGAATATCCGGTTCTTGGCCTCGTCGGGGACTCCGGGGCCTCGGTCGACGACGCGGACCTCGACGCGGCTGGCCAGGGCGCTGGCGGAGACGCTGACGGGCTGGCCGTGGGGGCTGTACTTGACGGCGTTCTCGACGATGTTGGCGACGGCCCGCTCCAGCAGACCGCGGTCGACGGCGACCATCGGCAGGGTCTCGGGGATGTCGAGGTCGACGCTGTCCTCCGGTACGCCGCCCAGGGCCATGGGGACGACCTCGTCGAGGTCGGTCTCCCGGATGAGCGGGACGACGGTGCCGGTGTTGAGGCGGGACATGTCGAGGAGGTTGCCGATCAGGGCCGCGAGGCGGTCGGCGCCGTCCTCGATGCCTTCGAGGAGTTCGGCCCTGTCCTCCTCGGACCATTCGACGTCGTCGGAGCGCAGCGAGCTGACGGAGGCCTTGATGCCGGCGAGCGGGGTGCGCAGGTCGTGGCTGACCGCGGCGAGGAGGGCGGTGCGGATGCGGTTGGCCTCGGCGAGTCCGCGCGACTTCTCCGCCTCGTCGACGAGGCGCCGGCGGTCGAGTACCAGCGCCGCCTGGGCGGCGAAGGCGCCCAGGACGCGGCGGTCCTCGGCGGGCAGGACCCGGCCGGTCAGGGCGAGCGCCAGGGTGTCGCCGACGGGCAGGTCGACATCCGCGTCCTCGGGCCGGCCGACGGGGCCGGTGCCGACGGATGCGGCGGTCGTCCAGGGGTCGACGTCACTGGTGCGTTCGAGGAGGACCACCGACTGCATGGCGAAGGTCTCGCGCAGCCGTTCGAGGAGGGCGTCGAGGGAGTCCTCGCCGCGCAGGACACTGCCGGCCAGGAAGGAAAGGATCTCGGACTCGGCGCGCAGGCGGGCGGCCTGATGGGTGCGCCGGGCGGCGAGGTCGACCACGGAGGCCACCGACACCGCCACCCCGACGAAGATCGCGATGGCGACGATGTTCTTCGGGTCGGAGATCGTGAACTCGTGCAGCGGAGGCGTGAAGAAGTAGTTCAGCAGCAGGGACCCGAACGCCGCCGAGGCGAGCGCGGGGAGGAGCCCGCCGAGCAGCGCCGCCGCCACCGTGAAGGTGAGGAAGAGCAGCATGTCGTTCGCGAGCCCCGGTTCGGGAACGAAGCGGTACAACAGGACGGCGAGCAGGGCGGGGCCGGCGATTCCGGTCAGCCAGCCCCAGATGATGCGCGAGCGGCCCAGGCGCGCCCCGCGGCTGACGGGCAGGCCGCGGCCCTTGGCGGCCTCGTCGTGGGTGACGATGTGGACGTCGAGGTCCGGGCCGGATTCGCGGGCGACGGTGGCGCTGACCCCGGGGCTGAAGACGTACTGCCAGGAGCGGCGCCGGCTCACCCCGAGCACGATCTGCGTGGCGTTGACCCCGCGTGCGAACTCCAGCAGGGCGTCGGGGACGTCGTCGCCTATGACGTGGTGGAAGGTGCCGCCGAGATCCTCGACCAGGGTGCGCTGGACGGCGAGTTCCTTGGGCGAGGCGGAGGTGAGGCCGTCGCTGGCGGCGATGTAGACGGCGAGGACCTCGCCGCCCGCCCCCTTCTCGGCGAGCCGGGCGGCGCGGCGGATGAGCGTACGGCCTTCCGGGCCGCCGGTGAGACCCACGACGATCCGCTCGCGCGCCTGCCAGGTCGAGCGGATGTTGTGTTCGCCCCGGTACTCCTGGAGGTACTCGTCCACCCGGTCGGCGACCCACAGCAGCGCGAGCTCGCGCAGCGCGGTCAGGTTCCCGGGCCGGAAGTAGTTCGACAGGGCCGCGTCGACCTTGTCCGGCTTGTAGACGTTGCCGTGGGCCATGCGCCGCCGCAGCGCCTGCGGGGACATGTCGACGAGTTCGATCTGGTCGGCCCGGCGCGCGACCTCGTCGGGGACGGTCTCGCGCTGCCGGACCCCGGTGATCGTCTCGACCACGTCGCCCAGCGATTCCAGGTGCTGGATGTTCACGGTCGAGACGACGTCGATGCCCGCCTGGAGCAGTTCCTCGACGTCCTGCCAGCGCTTGGCGTTGCGCGAGCCGGGGACGTTGGTGTGCGCGAGCTCGTCCACCAGGGCGACGGCGGGGCGCCGGGCGAGGATCGCGTCCACGTCCATCTCGGTGAAGGTGGAGCCCCGGTACTCCAGCTCGCGCCGCCCGATGAGTTCGAGGCCGTGCAGCATCACCTCGGTGCGCGGCCGGTTGTGGTGCTCGACGAAGCCGATGACGCAGTCGGTGCCCCGCTCGACCCGCCGGTGCGCCTCGGAGAGCATCGCGTACGTCTTGCCGACGCCGGGTGCCGCACCGAGGTAGATGCGGAGCTTGCCGCGTCCCATGTTCAGACTCTTCTTCTCTGTCGACGACCGGGCGGATGATCAGGGTTCGAAGCGGTACCCCATGCCCGGTTCGGTGATCAGGTACCGGGGGTGGGAGGGGTCCGCTTCCAGTTTGCGCCGCAGCTGGGCCATGTAGACGCGCAGGTAGTTGGTGTTGGCGGCGTACGTGGGGCCCCAGACCTCCAGCAGCAGCCGGGCCTGGGTGATCAGTCGGCCAGGGTGGGTGATGAGGATCTCCAGCAGGTGCCACTCGGTCGGGGTGAGGCGTACGGTCCGCTCTCCCCGCCGCACCTTCCGCGCGACGAGGTCGACGCTGAACTCGTCCGTCGTGACGACGGCGACCTCGTCGGCCAGGGATGCGGCCGGGGCCTCCTGCCTGCGGGCGGCTGCCCGCAGGCGGGCCAGGAGCTCGTCCATGCTGAAGGGCTTCGTCACGTAGTCGTCGGCGCCGGCGTCCAGGGCCCGGATCTTGTCCTCCGAGGTGTGCCGGGCGGAGAGGACCAGGATCGGCACGCGGCTCCAGCCGCGGACGTTCTTGATCACGTCGACGCCGTCCATGTCGGGCAGGCCGAGGTCCAGCACGATGACGTCCGGCTTGCGGGCGGCCGCGAGCCGCAGGGCCGAGCTGCCGTCCGGAGCCTCTTCGACCTCGAACGTGCGCGCCTGGAGGTTGATCTTGAGCGCGCGGACGAGCTGGGGATCGTCCTCCACCACCAGCACCCGGGTCATTGGTGTGCAGCCTTTCCTGTGAGGAGAGCGGGCGGTAAGGAGCCGGCCGGGCGCGCGTGTCCCGCGCCCGGCCGGCTCCCCGTCCCTGTGAGGGGGAACATCAGCTCTTGCTCAGTGCCCTGAGGGCGGTGTTGAGTTCGAGGACGTTGACGCGGGGTTCGCCCATGAAGCCGAGCGTACGGCCGGTGGTGTGGTCCGCGACGAGCTTCTCCACCTGCCTGACGTCGAGCTTGTTCCGCTCTGCGACCCGGTGAACCTGGATCTCGGCGTACTCCGGAGAGATGTCCGGGTCCAGGCCCGACCCGGAGGAGGTGACGGCGTCGGCCGGGACGTCCTCCGGCCTGACCTTGTAGGTGGCCGTGGAGTTGTCGCCGATGACCGCCTCCTTGGCGGCGACGACCTGCGCGCAGAGGGTGCCTTCACCGGCGTCCTTGGTGCACTTGCCGTTCACGGCCCCGTTGTCGGCGGAGCGGTTGGTGGCGCCGGACAGGATCAGCGAGTACCGGGTGTTGACCGAGTTGCTGCCCAGTCCGTTGGAGGGGCGGGGCTGGAACCACCTCAGGTCCGGCTTCGCGGCCTCCTCGGCGTCGTTCGGGTCCTTCTTGGGCAGGTGGTAGGTCTGCCCGATGAGGGAGGAGCCCACGACCCGCCCGCTCCTGTCCTTGACCTCGGAGCCGTTGGCCTTGTCGTGGAAGAGGGCCTGGGCGATGCCGGTGACGGCGAGCGGGTAGACGACCCCGCAGATCACGGTCAGGACGAGCAGGGCGCGCAGGCCCGCTCCGATCAACCGTGCCGTGTTGCCTACAGAGTTGTTCATGTCGTCTCAGCCGATTCCGGGGATGAGGGTGATGAGCAGGTCGATGATCTTGATGCCGATGAACGGGGCGATCAGGCCGCCCACGCCGTACAGCCCCAGATTGCGGCGGAGCATCCTGTCGGCGCTGGTCGGCTTGTACCGCACGCCCTTGAGGGCGAGCGGGACGAGCGCGACGATGATCAGCGCGTTGAAGATGACGGCCGAGAGGATCGCCGACTCGGGCGAGTGCAGGCCCATGATGTTGAGCTTGTCCAGGCCCGGGTAGACCACGGCGAACATGGCCGGGATGATCGCGAAGTACTTCGCGACGTCGTTGGCGATGGAGAACGTGGTCAGGGCGCCCCGGGTGATGAGGAGCTGCTTGCCGATCTCGACGATCTCGATGAGTTTCGTCGGGTTGGAGTCGAGGTCGACCATGTTCCCGGCCTCCTTGGCGGCCGAGGTGCCCGTGTTCATCGCCACGCCCACGTCCGCCTGCGCCAGCGCGGGGGCGTCGTTGGTCCCGTCACCGGTCATCGCGACGAGCCTGCCGCCGGCCTGCTCCCGCTTGATGAGGGCCATCTTGTCCTCGGGCGTCGCCTCCGCGAGGAAGTCGTCGACGCCCGCCTCTTCGGCGATGGCCTTCGCGGTGAGCGGGTTGTCGCCCGTGATCATGACGGTCTTGATGCCCATGCGGCGCAGCTCGTCGAACCGCTCGCGCATGCCCTCCTTGACCACGTCCTTGAGGTGGATGACCCCCAGGACCCGTGCGCCCTTCTCGTCGTTGACGGCGACGAGGAGCGGCGTACCGCCCGCTTCCGAGATCCTGTTCGCGAGGAGGTCGGCGTCGTCGGCCACCTCGCCGCCCTGCTCCTCGACCCAGGTGATGACCGAACCGGCCGCGCCCTTGCGGGTCTGCCTGCCGTCCACGTCCACACCGGACATACGGGTCTGGGCGGTGAAGGCGATCCACTCGGCGTGCGCGAGTTCGCCCCGGTGGCGTTCGCGCAGCCCGTACTTCTCCTTCGCCAGGACGACGACGGAACGGCCCTCGGGGGTCTCGTCGGCCAGTGAGGACAGCTGGGCGGCGTCGGCCAGTTCGGCCTCGGTGGTGCCCTTCACGGGGACGAACTCCGAGGCCTGGCGGTTGCCCAGGGTGATGGTGCCGGTCTTGTCGAGCAGCAGCGTCGACACGTCGCCGGCGGCTTCGACCGCACGGCCCGACATGGCGAGGACGTTGCGCTGGACCAGGCGGTCCATGCCGGCGATGCCGATCGCGGAGAGCAGCGCCCCGATGGTCGTCGGGATCAGGCAGACGAGGAGGGCGGTGAGCACGATCATCGACTGCTCGGCGCCGGCGTAGACCGCGAAGGGCTGCAGGGTGACGACGGCGAGCAGGAAGACGATGGTCAGCGAGGCGAGCAGGATGTTCAGCGCGATCTCGTTGGGCGTCTTCTGCCGGGCCGCGCCTTCCACGAGGGCGATCATCCGGTCGATGAAGGTCTCGCCCGGCTTCGTCGTGATCTTGATGACGATCCGGTCGGAGAGGACCTTCGTACCACCGGTGACGGCCGAGCGGTCGCCGCCGGACTCCCGGATGACGGGAGCGGACTCGCCGGTGATGGCGGACTCGTCGACCGAGGCGACGCCCTCGACGACGTCACCGTCGCCCGGGATGATGTCGCCGGCCTCGCAGACCACCAGGTCGCCGATCCTCAGCTCGGTGCCCGCTACGGACTCCTCGCCGCCGTCCTTGGTCAGGCGGCGGGCGACGGAGTCGGTCTTGGCCTTGCGCAGGGTGTCGGCCTGGGCCTTGCCGCGGCCTTCGGCGACGGCTTCGGCGAGGTTGGCGAAGACCGTGGTCAGCCAGAGCCAGGCGGTGATGGCCCAGCCGAACCAGTCCGTGGGGTCCAGGCACGCGAGGACGGTGGTGACCACCGACCCGACGAGGACGACGAACATGACCGGCGACTTGACCATCACGCGCGGGTCGAGCTTGCGGATCGCGTCGGGGAAGGACGTGACCAGTTGCCTGGGGTCGAACAGACCCCCGCCGACGCGGCCGGCGGGCGGCTTGTGGCCGGTGGGCAGGTCCTCGTGCGGAGCACGGGTCTCAGTGGCGGTGCTCATGATGCGAGCCCTTCGGCGAGCGGCCCCAGCGCGAGCGCGGGGAAGTAGGTCAGACCGGTGACGATGAGGATGGTGCCGACGAGCAGGCCGGTGTACAGCGGCTTGTCGGTACGGAGGGTGCCCGCCGTCTCGGGGACGGGCTTCTGCTCGGCGAGCGAGCCGGCCAGCGCGAGGACGAACACCATGGGCAGGAACCGGCCGAGCAGCATCGCGATGCCGATGGTCGAGTTGAACCACTGCGTGTCGGCGTTCAGGCCGGCGAAGGCGGACCCGTTGTTGTTGGCGCCGGAGGTGTAGGCGTAGAGGACCTCGGAGAACCCGTGCGCGCCCGAGTTCAGCATGGAGTGGGGCGGGGTCGGCAGCGCCATGGCCGCGGCGGTGAAACACAGCACGAGGGCCGGGGTGATGAGGATGTAGCAGGCGGCGAGCTTGATCTCACGGGTGCCGATCTTCTTGCCCAGGTACTCGGGGGTGCGGCCGACCATCAGGCCGGCGATGAAGACCGCGATGATCGCCATGATCAGCATGCCGTAGAGGCCGGAGCCGACGCCGCCGGGCGCGATCTCGCCGAGCTGCATGCCCAGCAGCTGGATGCCGCCGCCCAATCCGGTGTAGGAGGAGTGGAAGGAGTTGACCGCACCGGTCGAGGTCAGCGTGGTGGCGACCGAGAAGATCGCGGAGGCGCCGATGCCGAACCGCGTCTCCTTGCCCTCCATCGCACCGCCCGCGACCTCGAAGGCCGGACCGTGGTGCGCGAACTCCGTCCACATCATCAGCGCGGTGAACCCGAGCCAGATCGTCGCCATCGTGGCCAGGATCGCGTAGCCCTGGCGCAGGCTTCCGACCATGCGGCCGAACGTCCGCGTCAGCGCGAAGGGGATGACGAGGATCAGGAAGACCTCGAAGAGGTTGGAGAACGGGGACGGGTTCTCGAACGGGTGGGCGGAGTTGGCGTTGAAGTAGCCGCCGCCGTTGGTCCCGAGCTCCTTGATGACCTCCTGCGAGGCGACCGCCCCGCCGTTCCACTGCTGGGTGCCCCCCATGAACTGGCCGACCTCGTGGATCCCGGCGAAGTTCTGGATGGCGCCGCATGCGACCAGCACGACCGCGCCGGCCACGGCGATCGGAAGGAGGATCCGCACGGTGCCGCGCACCAGGTCGGCCCAGAAGTTGCCCAGCTCACCGGTACGGGAGCGCGCGAAGCCCCGTACGAGGGCGACGGCCACGGCCATGCCGACGGCGGCGGACACGAAGTTCTGCACCGCCAGGCCGCCCGTCTGCACGACGTGGCCCATGGCCTGCTCGCCGGAGTACGACTGCCAGTTGGTGTTGGCCACGAAGGACGCGGCCGTGTTGAAGGCCTGGTCCGGGTCGATGGCCTGGAAGCCGAGCGAGCCGGGCAGGACGCCCTGGGCGCGCTGGAGGGCGTACAGGAACAGGACGCCGACCGCGGAGAAGGCGAGGACGCCGCGCAGGTAGGCGGGCCAGCGCATCTCCGCGGACGGGTTGGCGCCGATGGCCTTGTAGATCCACTTCTCCGGCTTGTAGTGCTTCTCGGAGGAGTAGACGCGGGCCATGTGGTCGCCCAGCGGGCGGTAGGCCAGCGCGAGCGCGGCCGTCAGTGCGAGGAGCTGGAGCACACCAGCGAGAACGGGACTCATCGGTGGCTAGAACCTCTCCGGCTTGACGAGGGCGAGGACGAGGTAGCCCAGCAGGGCGACGGCCACGACGAGGCCGACGACGTTTTCGGCGGTCACAGCTTGGTCACCCCCTTGGCGATGAGAGCCACCAGCGCGAACACCGCGGCCGTGGTGACGACGAAGGCCAGATCGGCCATCGCGAGCTCCTGAGTGAAGTGGGAAGTAATGAATCGGCCAGCTGGCCGATGACGAGACAACCGTGTCTTCATCCCGGCGTTAAGGGACCTTGACGGTGTCCATACGGGCACGGGGGAACTCTTGACGCCCCCCTTACGGCGGCCCTCCCGCTGCCGCATCAAGGGCGCGTGAGGACTGGTGCGGCGGCCGTATGGACCCCGTCAAGAACCCTGGTGATCCGGCCATGGAATTCCGACGCTGTCCTCAATTTGTCCGATGGAGGAACAGCGAGAGATGTCGACAGACATGGAAATGCCGGGTACTGCGGGACGGGCTCCGGGCACGGAAGAGCCTCCTGATACCGGTCCGCGCACACCGGCGGCAGAGGACCGGCACCGGCTGACCGCCCTCCAGGGGCTGGCCGCGCTGTCCCTGGACGCGATGGCGTCCGTGGCGTACGGGCCGGAGTCGATCGTGCTCGTCCTGGCAGCGGCCGGCGCCCACGGCATGGGGTTCACCCTCCCCGTCACCCTGGCCATCGCCGCGCTCCTCGCGGTGCTGGTGGCCTCCTACCGGCAGGTGATCGCCGCGTTCCCTGACGGCGGAGGCTCGTACGCCGTCGCCAAACGCCATCTGGGCCGGCGTACGAGCCTGATCGCGGCGGCCTCGCTCATCCTGGACTACGTCCTCAACGTGGCCGTCTCCATCACGGCCGGCGTGGCCGCCCTGACCTCGGCCTTCCCCGGACTGTACGGGGCACGCGTGTGGCTCTGCCTGGGCGTCCTCGTCCTGGTCACCGCCGTGAACCTGCGCGGCGTCGTGGAGTCCGCGAAGGCGTTCCTCGTACCCACCGCCGTCTTCGTCGGCTCGATCCTCGCGATGGTCGTCGTCGGCCTCTTCCGCGACGCCCCCGTCAGCACCGCGTCCGCCACCGGGCACGCCTCGGCCCTGGGCGAGGGCGCGACCACGGTGGGCGTGCTCCTGCTGCTGAAGGCCTTCGCCGCCGGCTGCTCCGCCCTGACCGGGGTCGAGGCGGTCGCCAACGCCGTGCCCTCCTTCCGCGCCCCCGCCGCCCGCCGGGCCCAGCGCACCGAGGTGGCCCTCGGCGCGCTCCTCGGCGTGATGCTGATCGGCCTGTCGATCCTCATCGGGCGCTTCCACCTCCAGCCGGTCGAGGGCGTGACCGTCCTCGCGCAGCTCTCGGACGCCTCCTTCGGCCACGACCTCGCCTTCTACGTGGTCCAGTGCGCCACCATGGTGCTGCTCGCGCTGGCCGCGAACACCTCCTTCGGCGGGCTGCCCGTGCTGATGAGCCTGCTGGCCCGCGACAACCACCTCCCGCACGTCTTCGCGCTCAAGGCCGGCCGCCAGGTCCACCGCCACGGAGTGGTCTGGCTGGCGCTCGTCTCCGCCCTCCTGCTCGTCTTCTCCGGCGGGGACACCAACACCCTCGTCCCGCTCTTCGCCATCGGCGTGTTCATCGGCTTCACGATCTGCCAGGTGGGCATGGTCCGGCACTGGTACGGGGAACGCCCGCGCGGCTGGCAGGCGAAGGCGGCGCTGGGCGGCTTCGGCGCGCTGCTGACGGGCGTCTCGGCGGTCGTGGTCACGGCCACCAAGTTGACCGAGGGGGCCTGGCTGGTCGTCGTCGCGCTGCCGCTGCTCGTCCTCGGTTTCGAGAAGGTCCACCGTGCCTACACCGAGATCGGCGAACGCCTGGAGCTCGGCCGGATCCCGCAGGCCCCGCAGCGCTCCCGCTCCCTGGTCGTGGTCCCCGTATCCGGCCTGTCCCGCCTGACCAGCCAGGCCCTCACCGCCGCCCGTTCCCTGGGCGACGACGTCCTGGCCGTGACCGTCACCCACCCGGCTCCCGAGGACCGTCGGCTGGCCGAAGCCCTCAGACGGGACTGGGAGTTGTGGAAGCCGGGCGTCGAACTGGTCGAGCTCTCCTCGCGGACCCGCTCGCTCGGCCGCCCCCTGTCGGCGTACGTGCAGGAGCTGGCCCGGACCCATCGCGACGCCCAGGTGACCGTGCTCGTCCCGGAGACCGAACCCGCCCGCCTGTGGCAGCGGTTGCTCCAGAACCAGCGCGGCTCCGTCGTCGCCCACGCGGTCCGCCGCGACACCGACGCCGTGATCTGCCGACTCCGCTTCCGTATCCCGGCCGAGCCGCGCCGACGGGTGTTGACGCGCCTCTGACGGCGGTTTGACGCGTCGTGTGCGCCGCCATCAAGAAGGTGCCAATTCCGGCGCCCACACGGGCATTTCCGGTGGACCGGGCAGTAGTTTCCTGCCTGTTGCGCTGCCGGGGACCCGCACACCGCTCACACGACGGCCGAGGGGGTCGGTGAGGGGCGGTCCCCGGCGGCGACCCCCCTGCCGCGCCCTGGCCACGAGCTGCCCGGGGCCGCCACCCCCGTACCCGTCCAGAAGGTCGTTCCATGCCTCCCGCCGCCGCGCAGCACGTACCCACGGGTCTGGGGACCCCTCCGCGAGCCCCGTCCGACCGGCCCTCCCGCAGACGGTCCGGCCGGGCGAACGCGGTGGACCCCGAGCTCCTGGCCGCCTCCGCGCGGGAGGCCGTCGGCAAGCTCCACCCGCGCGAACTGGTGAAGAAGCCGGTGCTGTTCGTCGTCGCCGTCGGATCCGTGCTGACCACGCTCTCGGCGCTCATCCACCCGTCCGTGTTCACCTGGGTGATCAGCGTCTGGCTCTGGCTGACGGTCCTGTTCGCCAACCTCGCCGAGGCCGTCGCCGAAGGCCGGGGCCGCGCCCAGGCCGAGTCGCTGCGCAAGGCCCGTACCGACACGGTCGCGGTGCGGCTGAACCACTGGACGTACGGGGCGAACCTGCGGCGGGCCGAGACGGAGGTGGTCACGCCGGGCGAGCTCCAGCCCTTCGACTGCGTGCTCGTCGAGGCCGGCGGGCTGATCCCGGCCGACGGCGAGGTGGTCGACGGGGCCGCGATGGTGGACGAGTCGGCCGTCACCGGCGAGTCGGCGCCGGTCCTGCGCGAAGCGGGCGGCGACCGGTCCGGGGTCACCGGCGGTACGACCGTGCTGTCCGACAGCGTCGTCATCCGGGTCACCTCGCGCCCCGGCCACGGTTTCATCGACCGGATGATCGCCCTGGTCGAGGGCGCGACCCGGCAGAAGACGCCGAACGAGATCGCGCTGAACATCCTGCTCGCCGCCCTGACCGTCATCTTCGTCCTGGTGGTCGTCGCCATCCAGCCGATGGCCGACCACGCGCACGCCGCCCAGTCCACGACCGTCCTCGTCGCCCTCCTCGTCACCCTGATCCCCACCACGATCGGCGCCCTGCTGTCGGCCATCGGCATCGCCGGCATGGACCGGCTCGTCCAGCGCAACGTCATCGCGATGAGCGGCCGGGCCGTCGAGGCCGCGGGAGACGTGCACACCCTGCTCCTCGACAAGACCGGCACCATCACCCTCGGCAACCGCGAAGCCGTGGCCTTCATCCCCCTGCCCGGGGTGGACCGGCTCACGCTCGCGGACGCCGCCCAGCTGTCCTCCCTCGCCGACGAGACGCCCGAGGGCCGCTCCGTCGTCGCTCTCGCCCGGCAGTACGGACTGCCGCCCGCCGCCGTGGAGGACCTCGCCGATCCGAGGTTCACCGAGTTCAGCGCCCGGACCCGGATGAGCGGAGTCAACCTGAGCTGGGAGGGCGGCGCCGGCTGCGCCATCCGCAAGGGCGCGACGGTCCAGGTCTGCGACTGGGTGGCGATGCGCGGCGGTACCGTACCGGCCGAGGCGGTGGCCTGGTCGGCCACCGTGGCGGAATCCGGGGGCACCCCTCTGCTGGTGGCGGTCCACGACTGGGACGGCCCGAGGGTCCTCGGCATCATCCACCTCAAGGACGTCGTCAAGGAGGGCATCCGGGAGCGGTTCGAGGAACTGCGCAGCATGGGGATCCGCACGGTCATGGTGACCGGCGACAACGAACTGACCGCCCGCGCCATCGCCGCCGAGGCCGGAGTCGACGAGTACCTCGCGGAGGCGACGCCCGAGGACAAGATGGCCCTCATCAAGCGGGAGCAGGCCGGCGGCAGGCTCGTCGCGATGACCGGTGACGGGACCAACGACGCCCCCGCGCTCGCGCAGGCGGACGTGGGCGTGGCGATGAACACGGGCACCTCGGCCGCCAAGGAGGCCGGGAACATGGTCGACCTCGACTCCAACCCGACGAAACTCATCGACATCGTCGAGATCGGCAAGCAGCTCCTCATCACCCGGGGCGCCCTGACCACCTTCTCCATCACCAACGACGTCGCGAAGTACTTCGCGATCATCCCCGCGATGTTCACCACGGCCTACCCGGGCCTCGAAGCCCTCAACGTCATGGGCCTGAGCAGCCCGACGTCCGCCATCACCTCGGCGATCATCTTCAACGCGCTGATCATCGTCGCGCTCATCCCGCTCGCCCTGCGCGGCGTCCGCTACAAGCCCGCCTCCGCCCACGACCTGCTGCGCCGCAACCTCGGCGTCTACGGCCTCGGCGGCCTGGTCCTGCCCTTCGTCGGCATCAAGCTCATCGACCTGCTGGTGTCCACCATCCCCGGCCTCGGCTGACACGGGGGCGGCTCCCGTCCGGGCCGCCCCCGCGCGGCGTCACACCGTCGCCGCCTCCTGCTCCTCGGGCTTCTCGCCGACCGGCCGTGCGGCGTCCTCGGCGAGCAGCCTGAGGTACTCGGCCATGCCCTCCTCCGAGTCGTCGAGCACGTAGGGGGCCTCGCCGGAGACGGCCGCGAGGTCGGCCCTCTTCCCGACCGCCGACCAGGCGAGCGCCAGCGCGACCAGCGACCACCAGTTGCTGCCGTCGACCGTGAGCCAGGCCTCGATCTGCTCGCCCTTGCGCACCGGCACCGTGATGTTGTACTCGGATCCGCCCCCGACCTGCCGGAGCATCGGGGCCGCGCAGTAGTGGTAGCGGGCTCCGACCTTCAGGGTGAGGTTGGCCTTGTACCCGATGTTCTTCTCCATGCTGGTGGCGTCGAACTGCTTGACCGAGCAGGTGAGGATGCCGTCGGTCTGCGCGGTGGAGGTGAACTTGTTGCCGGAGCCGGGCGCCTGCCCCTTGTTCCAGAACCGGATCTGCGCGCCCTGGAAGAGCTGGGTCGTTCCCGACAGGACGGTGGTGCCGGACAGGGTGGTCGATCCGCTCAGCGTCGTCGTGCCGGTGAGCGAGGCGGCCCCGGCCACGGACAGCGCGGCGTCGACCTTCAGCCCGGCCGGCTGGCTCACGCGCAGCGGGTCCGTGCCCGAGCCCCGCATCGAGCCCAGGACGGTGAGCGTGGTGGTCTGCGTTCCGGCGACGGTCACGTTGTTGTTGAACGTGCTCGTGCCGTCGACCGAGAAGACACCGCCAACCTGGGCTTTCGCGTCGACCTTGAGCCCGGCGTTCTGGCTCACCCGCAGGGGGTTGTCGCCCGCTCCCCGGACGCTGCCGGCGACGGTGAGGTCCTTGGCGGTGTTGCTGAGGCTGACGGAGTCGGAGAAGACGGCAGGCCCCTGGACGGTCAGGTTCCGTACGATCAGGTCGGGGATGCGGACGGTCACCGCCGTGGTGAGGGTGTGCGTCAGCGTGGTGCCGCCCTCGGACACCTCGGCGCGGAGCATGAAGCCGGTGACGGTGGTGAGCCCGACGGGCGTGGTCCAGGTGCGCTCCTTGTCCAGCGGTACGCCGGCGGGCGCGTCGCCCCAGTACATCGTGTACTTCGCGTCGGAGCCCTCCCAGCGCAGGACGGCGGCCTCGCCGTTCTCCACCATGATCTTCTCCGGTGCGAAGTTGCGGAACACGAACCCGGCGGGGAACTTGTCCACTTCGACCGCGGCGCTCTTGTCGGTGAAGCTCCCGTTCGTGGGGGAGGAGCTCTCCACGATGTCGATCGTGACCCGGCCGGGGGCCCGGTTGACCTCGATGTTGGACAGGGTCAGCGAGATGATCTGTCCGGTGAACTGGACCGGACGGGCCGGAGCGAACGTGACCACGGCGAACTCACCGACCACGCTGGGCGGGGAAGCGGTCCAGCCGGTGCTGGCGCCGGTCCTGATGTCCGCGCCGTTGCCGGTGAGGTGTCCCGCGCCCGACCCCAGCGGCACCCGCACGGTGATCTTGTTGCACCAGGCGGGGGCGCTGATGCCGCCGCCGACGTTGATGTTGATGGAGCCGTGCTCCGTCTCCTCCGCGGAGCTCACCCGGAGGGGGTTGGGGTCGGTGGAGGGTTCGTAGGGGAGCAGGTTGGTCGCGTTGACCATCAGGATGCCCATGGCGTCGCCTTTCCGGACGGGCGTTTCAGAAGGTTTCGGTGGCGTCGAGCACGAGGTAGCCGTACCGCGCCTGGGGTGCCGGATCGCCCGGGTGGGCCGAGGCGTCGGCCGGCAGGACGGGCAGCTCGGCCCACTCCGTTTCCGCACCCCGGGGTTCGGCCCAGGACCAGGCGCCGTGCCACGAGGCGGGCCGGGGCAGGACCACTCCGCGGGCCGGGGGCACGCCGGCTCCGTCGAGGATTCCGGCGCCGGCGGTGCGTTCGGGGGCGAGCAGCGGGCCGAGCCGGAAGGTCGCGCGGATGCGCCGCAGCGCGTCGGACACGAGGTCGTCGGGGAGTTCGACCCGGGTCACCGGGAGGATGTCCGTCGTCGCGTGCACCGGGGCGTACGGGTCCATCATCAGCGTCAGGTGGTGGGTCACCGGCTCGTCGGGAGTGCGGGCGGGCACGGCCAGGCCGTGGCCCTCGCCGATGGGTGCGACGTAGCCGTCCCCGCCCTGCGGCAGGACCGCGTGGAAGACCTCGTACGAGGTGTCCTGGTCGGGTCCGGTGGCGCCGCTGAAGTAGCCGACGAGCCCGTCGCCGAGGAGGCGTTCGTTGCCCAGCCGGACGGCCCAGTCGTACGTGTCGTACTCCTCGGCCGTGTCCTCCAGCACGGAGTCCCAGCCCGGGCTGCCGACCAGCGGGCCCTCCAGCTCGATGCCGAGGTCGGCGCGGACCAGGGCGAGCGGGCGCCCGAGCAGGCGCAGCGGGGAGCCGTCGTCCTGCGCGGCCGGGTCGGTGATGGTGTCCAGGGTGGCGTCGATGGTGTCGAGCAGCCCGGCGAACGCGGCGGCGGGCTTGGCCAGCAGGGGCCGTAGGAAGCCGGCCAGGTGGGGCAGGGCGGTGGCGAAGGACTCCGTCTGCGGGTCGGGGTGCGGGGATCCGGGCAGGGGCAGCCACACGGTGTCGTCCTCGCCGGCCGTGTTCCGTACGATGCGCAGCTCGCCCAACGCCCGTCCGTCGGGGGCGTGCACGATGAGCGTCTGGTCGAGGTGGTTGAGCAGGACCCAGCCGGCCAGGGGGTTCTCCGCCGTGCCGGCCCGGGCCATGGGGGACAGGGCGGCGCCGTCGAGCGCCCGCACCGTTTCGAGGCGCACCCGGGCTCCCTGGAGCAGCCGGGGGCCGAGCTGGACGAACCGTGCCCGGCCGATCAGGTCGTCGTCGAGTACGGCGTCGGGCGTCACGCTGTCCGCGAGGGTGAGGCTCACCGATTCCGCGTTGCGGTGGTTGACGATGTCGAAGGTGCGGCCGAATCGGTCGACGATGCGCAGGTCGTGGAAGAAGAACTGGCCGGCCCGCACGGGCTGGTAGGCGCCCCCGGGGTGTCCGGTCGGGGGATCGACCGGCCCCGGGTCGGGTACCCGCTGGACGTCGCCCACGAGGCGCGCGGCGTCGGCGGGGACGTGCACGGTCGTGCGGGCCGCGCCGTCCTGCTGGAGCAGCCAGTCGTGGAAGCCGTCGAGCCGCTGGGAGAGCAGGGCGGGGTCGCCGAGTTCCTCCTTCAGCGCGAGGAGGCCCTCGGCGGGTGCGTCGGAGTAGGTGTCCAGGTACCGGTCGATCTGGTGGGCCAGGACGTACGGGGCGGTCGGGGTGAGGAAGGCCCGGTTCTTGAAGGTGAGCCAGCGCAGGTCGCCCTCCCCGCCACCGGCCTGGGCGCCCTCGCCGGACCATGCGTAGCGGTGCCCGTCGAACGTCCAGTGGGTACCCTCCCCCGTCTGGTACGGGGTGGGGCAGTAGCGGAGCTCGAACTCCATGTGCATCGGCAGCCAGGGCTGTCGCCACACGCCGGTGTACTCGGGGACGGGGCCGTCGGTGGCGTCCGGATCGGCCAGGGCGTCGGCCAGGTGCCCGGAGCGGGCGACCCGGTCGAGGAGGGCGAACTCGGCCAGGAGCGCGGAACAGGCCGCGGGAAGGCGGGTGAGGTCGGGCTTGGGCGGCTCGGTGGGCCGGTCGATCCACTGCCCGGCGGCCTTGACGCGGGTGAGCAGGGTGCCCGGGACGCGGCAGGGCAGGGGGGTGTCGCGGGACAGCGGCTGGGTGGCGCCGGTGTTCCTGATCAGCACCACCGGGTCGGCCGGCCGGTAGTAGGACTCGCGCGCCGTGCGTTCGAGCACGTACTCGGGCGCCAGGCCGAGGGCGGCGGCGTATGCGTCGGCGGCTGCCTGGAGCTCCTCCGGCGTGCTGCCGGTGGGCAGTTCACCGACGAGGGTGTCCCGCCGGCCCAGGAGTTCGTCGACACGGGCGGCGAGGCTGCCGGCCCTGTGGGGGTCGAGTTCCGCGTCGGCCCGCTCGTCGAATCCGTCGGGGCGGCCGGGAGTGAAGGGCGGGACGGGCTTGTGCCGCAGCCACCAGATGTTCCACAGCCTTTCCCTGGCCCGCAGCAGGGTGGGGGCGAGGTCGTCGTACTGCCTCTGGGTGTCGTTGAGATCGGCCAGCCAGCCCGGTTCGGGGGGCGGCGGCGGTGCCTGCGCGTCGCCGTCGACGGGCCGGGCGGAGATCCGCCACACATGGCCGCCGCTCGAACCGGAGAACCAGGAGTGGTGGGTGATGGCGTCGAGGTCCTCTTCCCCGTCGGCGGTGTCGAGTGTTTCCAGGGTGCCGTGGAAGAGGGAGCGGACGAGGTCGCCGGTGCGCGCGGAGCGGCTCTGGCGGGCGGCCAGCCGCCCGAGCGCCTCGGCCGTGCTGCTGCCGAGGGCCAGCATCTCGCTGAGCTCGACGTTGTCCGGCTTGTCGGAGGGCGGGGTCGCGCCCTCGCGTTCCCAGCGCACCCCGAGCGCGGTGCCGTGGTAGAGGGTCCGGCTCAGGTCCGCTTCCGTGCCCTCCGGGGCGGCCCAGCCGAGCGCGGCCAGCAGGTCCGCGATCCCGTCGGCGTCCGGGGGCAGCAGCCCCGGGATGTCCGCGGCGGCACGGAGGAACTCGGCGTCGCTCCCGTACCAGCCGACGACGAGGTAGCCGAGTGTGGCGTCGGGCGGGTGGTTGTCGAGTTCACCCCTCAGGTCCTGGAGGGTGTCGTGCAGGGAGAAGACGTCCTTGTTGTACGGCTGGTAGGCCGCGAAGCCGGGGAGACCCGGTCCGACCGCGGTCAGGTGCGGGGGCTGGGCGGGCGGTTCGCTCCACGGCCCGTCGGCGAGGTCGTGTCGGCGGCCCAGGAAGGTCATGCGCAGCGGCTCGCCGGGCCGGGAATCAGGGTCAGGGTAGGGGTTGGTGCCCTCCGCCGGGCCGTCGTCGGCGCCGCGGCTCTCCAGGTAGTCGCTGTGGACGATCCAGCCCGCGACGGAGGGCTGCTCCGCCCCGGGTGCGGTGGCGTAGCGCACCACCAGCCAGCGGTCGGGGACCAAGGGGAACGTGGTCTCGCCGGTGTCCTGATCGACGTACCCGTCGGTCAGGACCTCGGGCAGCTGCCAGTGGACGTAGACGCCCTCGCTCTCCGGTCCCATCGTCTCGGTGCCGACGCCGGGCGGCGGTTCGGCGCCGCCGCCTTCGTCGGTCATGGCCGTGAAGTTCGGCGTCCAGCGGTTGAAGGTCTCCGCCGTGCGGGTGAGCCGGTTGACGACGAGGGCGTTCACCCGGACGGGGACGACGAGGTCGGTGGTGGTCATCGGAGGGTCTCCGTCCGGACGTGGTCGGCGGCGGGGCTGATGATCTCCTGCTGCAGGGGGGCGTTGACGAGCTCGATGGCGAGCTGCCCCGGGACGAGGTCGTCGCCGGCCCCGAGTGCCCGGGCGAGCGGCGCGACGAGTCCGCCCTCGCCGAACAGCCGCAGCACGGCCGGGCCGTCCTCCGGGCCGGGGCGGAGGTGGAGTTCGGTGACCGTGCCTTGGCCGTCGGCCGGATAGAAGGTCTCCAGCGGCGTGCCGAGACCGGGGCCCGGGGTCAGGTCGCGCAGGCTGATGCGGTCTCCCGCGTCGATCCCGTAGTGGATGCCCTGGCCGGGTTCGCGCAGGACGACCTTGTCGGGCACGTCGTCCCAGAGCACCATCATGATCCGGGGGTCGGGCAGGGTCCTGCGGAGCTCGGTCAGCGTCCGTTCGCCCAGACTGGCGGTGATCACGACGTCCGGCCAGGCGGGGACCAGTGCGGAGTGGATGAGCATCCCGGCCGCCGCCGTGGTGGCGGGGAACCGCCGCCGGGCGGCCCGGGCGAGCTCCGGCGCGAGCTGCGCGTCGAGGGAGGTGTGGACCGCCACGTCCGCGGCCCCGGCGACGAGGGCGTCGATCCAGCCCGGGTCGATGCGGAACATGCGCAGCGATTCGGGCGGGAGCATGCGCGGATCGGGGACCAGGTGGTGGAACGGAAGGCCCTGGAGCAGACCGAGCCGGGCCTGCCAGGCGGCGATCCGCTCCGCGTTGCGGTCCGCGGTCTCGCGCAGTACCGCGGCACTGCCCGCGTGGCCCAGCAGCGCCCGCATCCCGCTCCTGGTACGCGGAGCGGCGGCGGCCCGGCGGCCTCCGCCGTCCGGGAGCTGTGGGCCGGCCAGGCCGTCCACGAGGGTGCGGCGGAAGTCGGCGGCGGCCAGCTCGCGCAGCGGGCCCAGTGCGGGCGGGCCGTCCTGGCCGCCGTCCGTGACGGCCCGCGCACCGCACATCAGGGCCGAGGCCTGGTTGGCGAGTTCGCGGCGGGCCCGGGTGAGCGCGGTGGTGTAGTCGGGGTCGGCGAGACCGATGGTCCTGCCGAGGGTCCAGGCGGCGGCGTGGCCGACGTCGAAGAGCCCGTGCTCCGGGTCGTAGACCAGGGCGTGGTCGGAGGTGGTGTGCGGCCCCTCGGGCCGGTCGGCGGGCAGGCCGGGGGCCGTGACGGGGGTGCCCGGGCCGCGGTACCAGGCGTACGTCAGTTCACCGGACAGCAGGCGGTGCGGTACGGCGACGTACCCGAGCCGGAGCCGCTCGTACGCGGTGCGCTCGGCGGGGTCCGAGCCCCCCGGTCGGGTGGCGGGCAGGCGCAGGGCCAGGCGCTCGGGATCCGGGTCGGCCGGATCGCCGGGCCCGACGAGGTTCTGGAGGAGGGCGCCGGGGTCGGAGGCGGGGCCGTCGCTGCTGGTGAACGTCCAGCGGTGGAGTGAGGCGAGGCGGACCGCCGTGGTGCCGGGCGGCAGGGTGCCCGACAGGCGGCCCTCGAAGCCCTCGAAGGAGACGAGGTGGGCGACGTAGTCCCCCGGGGTACGGGGGAACCGGTTGGCGGTGACGACCGCGTACTCGCCGGGGGCGAGCACCTCGCCGTCCGCGCGGGCCGCGTTCGACGCCGCGACCTTGCGGACGTGGGCGAGGTGGTACATCTCGTCGTCGTGCGGGGCGACGGCCGTGAAGAGCCCGGCCGGCACGTCGATCGTGGCGCACCGGCTCGCGGCCTCGGACTCGGACACGCCGCCGTCGGGCAGCTCCGGGCCGATGACGCCCGGTTCGGCCGGGCGCCGCAGCTCGGCCACCGTGCGCAGGACGGTCGCGCCGGCCGCTCCGGGGTCGTCGGGCAGCTCGCCGGCGCGGAAGACCAGGAGGGCCACCCACGGCGGCCGGGCCTCCGGCTCGCTGCGGGTGCCCGCCTGGTTGCGTTCCCACGGCAGAGTGGGCCGGTTGAAGGTGATGTGCGCCAGGGTCCTGCCGTACGAGGACCGGCTGCCGGGCGGCGGGTACAGCGCGTGCACGGTCGGCTGGGCGAGGACGAACCGGGCGGCCCGGATCTCGAAGGTCTCCTCGGTGGTGGGCAGCCGGTCCGGGGTGTCGAGCTCCCCCTCCGCGTCGGTCAGCGTCTGGTGCACCGTCACCCGGTACCGGCCCGGGGTGGCCCGGGGGATGAGGTGGTCGATGAAGTTGACGCGGAGCGTGGGCTCGGTGGGCACGGTGGGCACGGTGGCGGTCACCTCGTCGCAGTGGTGGTCATGGGCGGGCTGGTGAGGCTGCGGCCGGCCAGCTCCGCGTAGCCGGTGAGCGGGCTGTCGGCGTCCGCGCCGGCCCCCGCGCCGAAACGGGCGAGGGCCTCCAGCACCCTGCTGCGCCGGGCGGCCGCATCCGGGTCCGCGACGGTGCGTTCGATGAGGGCGATGCTGTCCGGGTCCGCGGTGGGCCGCGGTCCGGCGGGGTCCGCGTCCCTCAGCGGCATGTCGCCGTCCGGGAGTCCTTCGTACGCGAGGGCCTCGGAGGTGACCGGTCCGGTGTCGGTGCCCCGGTCGGGCTCGGGCAGGGTGATCCGAAGCCCGGTGAAGCGGCCTTCGAGCAGCCGTTCGCCCTTGAGGGCGTCGCCGGGCTTGGCCAGCGGTTTGCCCCACAGGCCGGGGGCGACGGCGGCGGTGATCTCGGCGAGCTTCCAGAAGTGGTCGGCCGGGTGGAAGGGCTCTTCGTCCTTGGTGAGGGTGACGTGGTGTTCGGACCGCACACCGGTCCGGTCCATGGGGCGGACGTCGATCAGTCCGTGCTCCGACTCCTTCCACAGGACGCCGTTGACGTAGAGGTGGGAGGCGGGGATCCCGGCCTCGGTGCTGAAGCTGAAACCGGAGCACGAGACGAGCACCGGGGCCTTGGAGGCCGCCCGGAAGACCGCCTCCGCCTCGTCGACGTCCGCGAGCAGTCCCTCGTGCGGGGTGACCTTGACGGGTGCGGGGATCTGCGTACGGAACTCGGGCCAGTCCACGCTCGGGGTGCTGTCGCGGGACGAGCCGAAACCGAAGCTGAAGGAGATGAACCAGAGTTTGACGGTGGCCCGGCCGCCGAAGGGCGGCAGCCACAGGTGCAGGGCCACGCCCACCTCGACGCAGATGCGCACCCGGAAGAACGCCACCTTGACGGTGGCGGCCACGCCGATGCTGATCCCGAGGGAGAGGTCCAGGTAGAAGGGCTTCCACTGGACCAGCGCGTCGAGGTGGGCCGTGAACCAGGCCGAGAAGACCCCCTTGTCGTAGACGGCGGCCAGCCGGCCGCCGAACATGAGGGCCGCGGGCGTCACGGCCGCGTACGCCTCGGCGCGTACGGTGATGTCGCTCGCCGGGGACCAGACGAATCCGAGGCGCTGGGGCCGCGGGTAGTGGACGGGGACGTTGAAGTCGGGGTGGTAGCCGCCGAGGCTGACGACGAAGTCCCCGGCCCGGGAGCCGCCGGTCCACGCGTACACGGCGATGCCGCCGGTCAGCATGATGGACGGGTCGAGCACGTAGCTGCCGGGCAGGAGGGCCACGTCCATCGACAGCCGGTGCTCGTCCGAGGCGTAGGCCAGGCTCAGCCCGATGTTGACCTTCGCGATGACGCGGTCGGCGGGGTTGAGGGTGCGGGGCAGCGTGACCGAGGTGCGGCCCAGCAGCATCACCTTGACCGAGTCGCCGAACTCGATCACCGCGAGGGCCTTGCTGTCGAGGAAGCCGAAGCTGGTGAACTTCACCCCGGCGGCGATCCAGTGGTTCCCCTGGTCGGGGCGGATCCAGCCCGTGGGCCCGGTCAGCGCCTTGAGCGCGTCCTCGGGCGTGTACGGTTCGGGCGCCGGCATGCCGGGCAGGGCCTGCGCCGCGTCCAGCCGCGCCACCAGGGGGAACTCGGCGATCTCGGCGCCGGTGGGGACCTTCTTGAAGGTGCTGTTGACTCCGAACCCGGCGGAGAACCCGGTGACGGTGAACGGCGGCGGACCGAACAGCGCTGCTCCGCCGGCCAGCGACGCCTCGCCGTAGAGGAGGACGGAGTGCCAGCCCTCGTTGCTCCGCGCCCAGACGGCCTGGGCGCCGGCCTCCACCGCCATCGCCCGGACCAGGACCAGCCCGGCGAGCTCGAAGTCGAGGGAGGGGTCGTCGGGTTCACGGTTGTGCAGGCCACCGCTGAGGGCGATCAGGCCGTTCGCGGCGGTGGCCTCGATGGTCATCCCGTGCAGGAACGGCAGGATCGGGAAACCGCCGCTCATGCCGACGTAGAAGCCGAGCCCTGCGACGTCCCAGACCAGCGGGCCGACGGCGGCCGTCCCTTCGAACGAGACCAGCAGTCCCTTCTTGACGTCGTAGGTGAGGACGATGCGCGCGATGTGGACCGGCCCGAGCGTCTTGTCCACCTCGAAGGTGTGCTGGAGCTTCCACTTGGGTTTGTCCCCGTCGCCCGCCGGCTTGTCCTTGGGCGGGACGCTGATGACCGCGGCGGGAGCCGGGGTGCCGAGCACCGAGAGGTACACGGCGGCGTTCACGCCCTTGGTCAGGGGTACCCCCGCGGCCTCGTTGGGGGCCGGTAGCTGCTGGACCGGGCCGAGGTTGTACTCGGTGATGACCTGGTTGACCTTCCGGGCGTCCTCGGCGGAGAGTTCCACGGAGACGTAGATGATCTGGAGGGCCGGCAGGGACACCAGCCCGGGCCCGATCATGGGACCGACCAGAGGCAGTCCGGCCGAACTCCAGTCGGTACGGGCCCGGAGCAGGGCGACGGTGGTGGCCTTCGGCTTTCCTTCCTCGTTCTGGTGCCCGAGCACGGTGGTGCGCAGCAGCAGCACCTCGACGGGCTCCGGGCCGGTGCCCTGGTCGATCGGGGCGACCGCGGTGACCATCATGTTGTCGGTCTTGCCCATGGGGTGCCGGTGCAGCCGGACTTCCTCCAGCCAGTCGACGAGCGGGCCGGGCAGTTCCACGCCGTGCTCGCCGAGGGCCTCCAGGAGCGGCGCCACCAGTGGCCGCTGGCCCTCGACCGCCCCGGCCGCGCCGATGGAGTCCTTGCGGAGCTCGGCCCGGAACTCCACGGACTGCTCGACGGCGCTGCCGAGGTGGAATGCCGCCCACGGGCCGGGGTGGGGGCACTGTCCGGCCTGCGCGCCGTCCGGGCCCGCGGCGAGGAGAACGCGCAGGCCGCGGCCGCGCGCGGCCAGTTCGGTCAGGTCGACGCGCGCCACGGCGGTCTGGAGCAGCCACGTGGCGGGGGTGGCCTCGAAGACCAGGCCGGTGACCGTACCGCCGGCGGCGACGAACCGTGCCGTGGCCGGCATCTCCTCCCCGGCCAGCGCGACCCTGCCGGTGACGGTCAGCGCGGACGGGTCCGCGGTGGCACCGGTCAGGATCAGCTGCCGCTCCGGCAGGTGCTCGAAGGTGGTCGACTCGTCGCCCCACCCGAGCCTTCCGGTGTCGAGCTCGAAGGGGCCCGGCGCCCCGGTGGGGAAGAGCGCGTGCAGTTCATCGACTGTCAGTGCCATGGGAACCCCTGCGTGTGGACACGTCATCACCGGCTGGTGCGGGTGACGTTAAGACCACGGACGGTGACGGATGTCGGTCCGCTGACGCATTCGGCGATATTGGGACGTTTTGGCTGGAACATCACTGGATGCATCGATTCTTCGGTCCCGTTTACCCCTTAATGACCGCTTCATTGCGTCTTGTTCGGGCCGCGCGACGGTCGTACCGGCCCCGTGCGCGCCCTGCCGGACGGGGTGTCGCGCCCGTCGTGCCCGCCGCTCCCGCCGGATCTGGCCGAATCACGCTGCGGCATTCGACGAGTCCGGTACCGGGCCGAGCAGGCCGCAGGCCCCCGCGGTCGCGTCGCGGGCGACGGCTCGGCCGCCGCACCGGGGGCCTACCGTGGAGGAGTGGGAGCGAGCGGCGGGCCCGGGACGGACCGCGAGGTCACCGTCTGCCTCGCCGGCGACGTGATGCTCGGCCGGGGCATCGACCAGGTGCTGCCGCATCCGGGCGACCCGCGGCTCGCCGAACCGTGGGTGACGGACGCACGCGCGTACGTCGAGATGGCCGAGGCCGTCAACGGACCGGTGTCCAGACCCCTCGGCCACGACGGCCCGTGGGGCGACCTGATGGACGAACTCCGCGCCACCGGGCCGGACGCCTGGGTCCTGAACCTGGAGACGAGCGTCACCCGGGCGGACGGCTTCGCCCCCGGGAAGAGCGTCCACTACCGCATGAGCCCGGCGAACGTGCCGTGCCTCACGGCCGCCCGGCCCGACGTGTGCGCACTGGCCAACAACCACGTCCTCGACTTCGGCCGGGACGGGCTGGCCGAGACCCTCGACAGCCTCGGCGCCGCCGGGCTGCGCACCGCAGGTGCCGGCGGCGACGCCGCCGAGGCGTGGCGGCCGGCGCGGGTGACGCTGCCACCTCCCGCCCCCGGCGCGGGGGCCGCGTCCCCCCAGGGGCCGTGCCTCCTCGTGTACGCGGTCGGGCTCCCCTCCAGCGGCATCCCGCCCGACTGGGCGGCCACCCCAGACCGCAGCGGCATCGCCCTGGCCCCGGCGCCCTCGCCGGCCGTCGCGGCCGGCCTCGTCTCCCGTATCCGCGCTGCCCGCCGGCCCGGCGACCTGGTGGCCGTCTCCCTCCACTGGGGTTCCAACTGGGGCTACCGGGTCCCGCCCGAGCACATCCGGTTCGCCCATGACCTCGTCGACGGAGGCGCCGACCTCGTCCACGGCCACTCCTCGCACCACCCCCGCCCCCTGGAGGTCTACCGCGGGCGCCTGGTCCTCTACGGCTGCGGCGACCTGATCGACGACTACGAGGGGATCAGGGGGTACGAGCAGTACCGCGGCGACCTCCGCCTCCTCTGCACGGCCCGCCTCGACCGGGCCACCGGGGCGCTCCGCGGACTGCGCCTGGTCCCGTTCCACGCCCGCCGCCTCACACTGCACCGGGCCGCCCTCGCCGACGCCCGCTGGCTGTGCGCCGCGCTCACCCGGCACGGAGCCCCCTTCACCGCCGGCCTCACCGTCGGCGGCGACGGGGCGCTCACCCTCGCCCCATGGTGACACGAGGCGACCCCGGGGCCGTCGAGGCCGCACTCCCGGACAGGACGCCGGCAGCGGGCCCGGGCGCGCGCCCCGCGCCACGCGGGTCCGCCGCCGCGGCGTGCCGGGGCCCGGGGACACCGCGCGGTGCGCTTGGATCGCCCCTGGCGCCGTCCTGCCCGTGGTCCCGCGCGCCGCGTCGGCGTCGAAGGTGAGGGGCCATGCCACAGCCACGGAACGGGGGCGACGCCCTCCCGGCCGCCGCGCCACCGGGCCGCATCTGGTGGCTGTGCTCGGGCGTCCTCGTCCTGGCGGCCGCCGTGTTCGCCTTCACCCGGCGCGCCGAGATCGCCGCGGCCCTCCGCCTCGTCACGCAGGTCCGTCCGGGTCGCCTGCCGGTGCCGCTGGCCTGCCAGGTGCTGTCCCTGGTGTGCTTCGCCGCAGTGCCGCGCTGGCTGCTGAGGGCGGGGGGCGTCCGGTGGAGCCTGCGCAGGATGGCGTGCACCACCGCGGCCGGCAGCGCCGTCGCGGGGGCTCTGCCGGGTGGTGCCGCCTTCTCCGCCGCCTGGCTCCTGCGCGTCCTGGTCCGCCGCGGGGTGGGCCCGGTGCTCGCCGCCGCCGTTCTGGCCGTGTCGGGCGCGGCTTCGGTCGTGAGCCTCCTCCTGCTGGTCGCCGTGGGGGCCCTCGCGGCCGGTCCGTCCGGCCCCGGTGCCGCGCTCCGGTCCCTCCTCCCGCTCCTCCTGGCGCTGCTCGTCGCGGTCCCGGTGCTGGTCTGGCTGTTGCGCTCCGCGGCCGTCCGCCGGGCCCTGGGCCGCGTCTGGAAGAGGACGGGCCACCGCTCCGGACGGCTGAGGCGGGTGCAAGCCGACCTGAGCGCTCTTGTCGAGCAGGCCCGCAGGGTGGAGCCCCGGCCGCTCCCCTGGCTGCGGCCGCTCGGGTACGCGCTCCTCAACTGGCTGTTCGACCTGGCCTGCCTGGCCACCGCCCTGTGGGCCCTCGGCCTGGCCGTGCCCTGGCGCGGGCTGGTCGCCGCCTACGCGCTCACCCAGGCCGTCGGCAGCCTCCGCCTCACCCCGGGCAGCCTCGGCATCGCCGAGGCGACGATGTCGGCGCTGCTGGTCGCCTCCGGCCTGCCGTCGGCGCAGGCCGTCGCCGCGACGTTCCTCTACCGGATCATCGGGTTCTGGATGCTCCAGCCGGTCGGCTGGACCTGCTGGGCCGCCCTCACGCTCGAAGACGCGCACGGCCCGGCGAAGCGCGGCGGGTGAATCCGGCCGCCTGCGGAGCGGGGCGGCGGGGCGGGGGTCAGCCGCTGGGCACCACGCAGACGGGGGCGGCGCAGTGGTGGATCACCGCGTGGGCGACGTGGCCGAGGTGGGGGCCGAGCGGCACTTTGCGCCGACGGCGGCCGACGACCACGAGATCCGCTCCCTTCGAGGCCTCGACGAGCTGGACCGCGGCCGCGCCGACGACGGCCTCGTCCGTGACCTGTACGCCCGGGTACCGGGCCCTCCAGGGCCGGACGAGCTCCGTCAGCGCGTGTGCGGTCCGCTGCCCCACCATGTCACCGATGCCCGGGTCGGCGACGATCGCGTACGCCGCCGGACCGGGCAGGGTCCAGCAGTGCCGCACGCGCAGTGCGGCCCCGCGCAGCGCGGCCTCCTCGAACGCGAAGGCGAACACGGAGGCGTCGGGGTGTGCGAGATCGGCGCCGACGAGGATCTCACCGGCGGACGGTTCCCGCGCGGGGGCCGCTGCCGGCAGGGCCGCCTCGTCGGCCCGTACGAGGACGACGGGCCGGCCGGATCCGCCGACGACGGCCAGCGACACCGAGCCGGTCAGGAATCCCGCGAGCCCCCCGAGGCCGCGTGAGCCCAACACCGTCAGGTCCGACTCGTCCGCCACCCTGCGCAGGATCTGCGCGGCCCGGCCGCGAGCGCCCTCGGTGCTCACCTCCAGCCCCGGATGATCGGCGCGCGCCTGCTCGGCGACGTCGCGGAGCAGCCCGGCCGACCGCTCGGCCGCGTACGAGGCGACGGGGTACGGCATCCCGGGCGCGGCGGGCCACTCCTCCACGTGGACGAGGTGCAGCGGCAGCCCGCGCACCACGGCCTCCCGCGCGGCCCAGGAGGCCGCGGCGAGGCTTTCCCCGGATCCGTCCAGGCCGACGGTCACGTGAGCCGTCATGGTGTGCCTCCGGGAAGTACGGGTGCGGCAGGATGGCGCGTCCGGCGGGCGCGGTCTCCAGCGTCCTGCCGGACCGGGCGCCGGGTCAGGGGCCGACCGGGACCGAGAAGGGGCCGAAGGGCCCCTGTGCGGGGCGGCGGCGCCGGGGCCGAACGGGCCCGCGCGGGAACCGTTCGACCCAGGCGGACGACCGTCCGGCCGGGGGATCCTGGCCGCGTGCCCGCCGGGTGCCGCGCCCCGGCCCCCGAGCCCCGGAGGAAGGCCATGTCGCACATCGCCGAATGGAAGACCCGCGTCCACCTGTTCGAGGAGGAGCGCACCACCACGGTGCGCGTCGAGCTGGACACGGGCACCACCCGCATGACGGGCCACGGCACGGCCCACTGCCACCCCGTGGACCACAACGTTCCGGAGATCGGCGACGAACTCGCCGCCGCCCGCGCCTTCGAGGACCTGGCGGTCCAGCTCAAGCGCATCGCCTTCAGCGACATGGACGGCCCCGGGACCGGCCACCGGAGCGGCCCGGCCGCCGGGGCCGCCGGCCGGCTCGACATGGCCGGCTCCTGACCCTCACTCCGTCCGTTCCACGTCCAGCCGCATGAAGTGGGCGGCACACGAGATGCACGGGTCGTGGTTGCGGACCACCCGCTCGCACAGCCGCGTCAGACCGGCGTCGGAATCCTCCCCCCGGTCGAGCCCCGTCTGGACCGTCCGGCGCAGGTCCTCCTCGATGGCGCCCTGGTTCTGGGCGGTCGGCGGGATGATCCGGGCGTCGGTGACCCGTCCGGCCCCGTCGAGGGCGTAGCGGTGGTAGAGCAGCCCCCGGGGGGCCTCCGTCGCCCCGTGTCCGGTGCCGGCACGGGCGGGCACCTCGACGTACGGGCGCGGCGGGGGCTCGTACGCGTCGATGACGCGCAGGGCCTCCTCGACGGCGTAGAGGACCTCCACCGCGCGGACGAGGATGCTCCGGTAGGGGTTGCAGACCCCGCCGCCGTCGGCGCCCGCGCTCCCGGTCCGCGGATCGCCCAGTCCGGCCTCCCGCGCCGCTTCGCGCGCCGTCGGCGAGAGCAGGTGGCCGCTGATGGCCCAGCGGGCGAGCGGGCCGGTGAGGTGCCGGCGGCCGTCCAGCCGGGAATGCAGGGCCGTGGAGTACGGCACCTGCGCCTCCGCGACGTGGTCGCAGAAGTCCCGCAGGGGGAAACCGCGCGGTGCCGCTCCTTCCCCGGAGGGCAGCACGGTCGGAACACCGGACTCGATGGCGTACCTGTCCGCCTCGGCCAGGGCGAACAGGTCCGCGTCGCACTCGGCGTCGGGGAAGTCGAAGCCGGCGACCCAGCGCACCGTGTCCCAGGCGTCGTCCAGGGCGGCGCGCAGCAGCTCCGCCAGGGGGCGCAGCTCGGCGCGGGTGGGGGTGCGGTGGAAGCCGCCGAGGCGGACGTTGACGGGGTGGATCGAGCGCCCTCCCAGCACTTCGATCACCCTGTTGCCCGTCCGCTTCAGGCGCAGCCCACGCTCCACGTGCTCCCGGTGGGTGCGGGACAGCCCGATCACGTCGTCGTGGCCCAGGAAGTCCGGGGCGTGCAGCAGGTGGATGTGCAGGGTGTGGCTCTCGATCCACTCACCGCAGTACAACAGGCGTCGCAGAGCGGCCAGTTGTCCGCCGACGTCCACACCGCACGCGTCCTCGACCGCCCGGCACGCGCTCATCTGGTAGGCGACGGGGCAGATCCCGCAGATCCGCGAGGTGAGATCGGGAGGCTCGGTGTGGGCGCGGCCCCGGAGGAAGGCCTCGAAGAAGCGCGGCGGCTCGTAGATCGCCAGGCGCGTCTCGACGACGGTGCCCCGGTGGATCCGCAGGCGGAGCGCGGTCTCGCCCTCCACCCGGGTGAGGGCGGCGACGCGCAGCTCCCGGGAGCGGGGCACGGGCCCGTTCATCCCTCGCCTCCCGCGCCCGTCACACCGGGCCCCCGTTCCTCCACGGCGGTGAACGCCGTGACGTTGAAGGTGTGCAGGAACCTGCCGACGTCTTCCTCGTCCATCCCGTCGCGGCGCAGCAACGGGAGGAGCGCGGGCAGGTTGGTGGTGCCGGCCGGGCCGAAGCAGCCGTAGCACCCCCGTCCGTACGCGGGACACAGCGCTCCGCAGCCGGCGTGGGTGACGGGGCCGAGGCACGGGGTGCCGTGGGCGACGGTGACGCAGACGGTGCCCCGGCGTTTGCAGGCGAAACACACGCTGTGGTTCGGGATGTCGGGCTTGCGTCCGGCGAGGAAGGCGGTGATCACCTCCAGGAGCTGGCCGCGGTCGATGGGACAGCCGCGCAACTCGAAGTCGACGGGGACGTGGGCGGAGACGGGGGTCGAGGTGGCGAGGCTCGCGATGTACTCGGGTCGCGCGTAGACCACCGAGAGGTACTCCCCGGCGTCGGCGTGGTTGCGCAGGGCCTGGACGCCGCCGGCGGTGGCGCAGGCACCGATGGTGACGAGGTGGCGGGCCTCGGACCGGATCCGCCGGATCCGGTCCACGTGCTCGGGGGTGCTGACCGACCCCTCGACGAGTACGAGGTCGTACGGGCCGGGCGCGGCGTCGCTGGAGGCCTCGGCGAAGTGGGCGACCTCCAGTTCGGCGGAGAGGCCGAGCAGTTCGTCCTCGCAGTCGAGGAGGGTGAGCTGGCAGCCGTCGCAGGAGGCGAACTTGAAGACGCCGAGCCGGGGGCGGCCGGGTGGCGGCGGTGCGGAGGTGGTGTTCATGTCACAGTTCCCGGACGGAGAGCAGGGGTTCGGCTCGGTCGTATCCGAGGACGGGGCCGTCGCGGCAGAGCAGCAGGGGGCCGAGCTGGCAGTGTCCGCAGTGCCCGGTGGCGCAGCGCATGTTCCGCTCCAGGGACACCCGGATGCGGGCCGGGTCCACGCCCCGGTGCACGAGCGCGCGGCCGGTGGCCCGGATCATGACCTCCGGGCCGCAGACGAAGGCCGTCGTCCGCGCCGGGGTGAACACCGCCTCGTCGAGCAGCGCGGTGACGATCCCGACCCGCCCGTCCCACCCGCCGCCGGGCCGGTCGACGGTGGCGCCCGCGAACGGCCGGGACCACGCGGGGAACTCCCCGGAATACAGCAGGTCGGCCGGAGTCCGGGCACCGGCCAGGACGTTGAGCCGCCCGTACGCCTCCGGCTCGGCCAGCACGGCGTCGATCAGGGGACGCAGCGGGGCGAGGCCGATGCCGCCCGCGACGACGAGCACGTCACCGCCCCGCGCGCGGGCCGCGTCCCACCCGACGCCGAACGGGCCGCGCACCCCGAGCACCGCGCCGGGCCGGAGCCCGTACAGCGCGCGGGAGACGGCACCCACGGCCCGTACCGTGTGGGCCAGCGCGCCCCCGTCGAGGATCTTCGAGACGGACACGGGGATCTCGCCGACCCCGAAGGCGTACAGCATGGCGAACCGGCCCGGCGTGAACGGCGCCGGCGGTTCGCCGGCCGGCTCCAGGGTGAGGGTGACCACGTCGCGGGTCTCCTCCCGGCGGTCCCGCACGCGGTAGGGGAGCGGCACCAGGGTCACGGCACCGGCCCCTCCCACGGCGGACCGTACAGGTCGAGCAGCCGGATCCGGGCTGCCCGCAGCCGCTCCCCGATCGTCCCCGCGACCGAGGTGAGGACCGCCAGACCCAGCACGGGCCGTTCGGCGCACAGCTCGCGCACGGCCGCGGCGTCGAACTCCCAGGCCGCGGTCGTCCCCCGGGCCTCGGCACCCAGGTGCCAGTGGTGGGGCGGACACAGCCACGACCACCCGAGCAGGCCGCCGGCACCGATCGTCTCGACGACCGTCCGCCCGCGGCCGGGAACGTGCACGTCGAGTGCGACCGCGCCCGAGCGGACGATCCAGAACCGGTCGGCCTCCCCGCCCTCCTCGAAGACCCGCGTGCCGCCCGGCAGGGTGACGGCGGAGGCCAGGACCATCAGCCGCTCGCGGTCCTCCGGGGAGAGGGCGCCCAGCAGTCCCTCGGCACCGGGCGGTCCGGGAGCCGCGCTCACCGGGCGTCCTCCGGACGCGCGGCCTCCGCCCGCAGGGCACGGACCTCCTCGGTGAGGTCGATGCCGGTGGGGCACCACACGATGCACCTGCCGCACCCCACGCAGCCCGAGCTGCCGAACTGGTCGTGCCAGGTGCCGAGCTTGTGCGTCAGCCACTGGCGGTAGCGGCTGTGCGGCGTGGCCCGTACCGGGCCGCCGTGCAGCAGGGAGAAGTCCAGGTCGTAGCAGGAATCCCAGCGGCGCCACCGCTCGGCGTGGTCGCCGGTCAGGTCGGTCACGTCCTCGGTGGTCGTGCAGAAGCAGGTGGGGCAGACCATGGTGCAGTTGCCGCAGCTCAGACACCGGGCCGTGACGTCGTCCCAGCGGTCCGCGTCCAGCGAGTCCCGCATCAGGGTCCGCAGGTCCACCAGCGGCATGGAGCGGCCCATCCGCTCCGCCGCCTCCTCCACCGCGCGCGCGGCCGCGGTGCGCGTGGCCTCGTCGGCCGTGCGGCGGGGCAGCTCCGCGAGCACCTCGGCCCCCTCCCGCGTCCCGCTGCGGCACAGGAAGCGGTGGCCCTCGCCGTCCACCAGCTCGGTCAGCGCCAGGTCGTACCCGGAGTCCACCGCCGGACCCGAGTCCATCGAGACGCAGAAACACGTGGCACCGGGCTCCGTGCACTCGACCGCGACGAGGAAGGCGCCCGCCCGCCGGGACGCGTAGACAGGGTCCTGGACGCGGCCGCCCGACAGCACCCGGTCCAGGATCCGGATGGCGCGCAGGTCGCAGGGCCGCACCCCGAGGAACGCGTACGAGACAGCGGAGGGCTCCTCCGCCCGGACGGTCATCCCGCCGTCGGGCCCGCGCCTCGCCGACCACTGCCGCACGCGCTCGGGATGGAGGAAGGACTTCCACGACTGGGGTCCCGCGCTGTGCGCGAAGGCCGCCCCGTCGGGCCGTGGGCGCAGCCGGTACCGGCCCGCTTCGAGCTCCACCCCCCACCCGTACGGCAGGGCGGCCGCCGAGTCCAGCTCGTCCAGGACGATGGCCCCGTCGCGCACGGTCGGACCGATGACCGTCCGGCCCCGGCCCCGCAGAACCCGTACGAGCGCCTCCAGCCCGTCCGTTCCGAGCACCGCCTCGCACGCGGGGTCCGTCATCGCCCTGCCCCTCCTTCTCGGCGCGTGTGCCCGGGCGGCGGCGGAGGGGCCCTGAGGTCCGGCGCTCGGGGCCCGCGGGGGTGCCGCCGCTCACCGACAGGGTGTCAGGCCCGCGCTCCCGGGGCGCCGAAGGCTGCTCGGCGAGTCGCCGCGGGCCGAACGGTCACGGGGCGGGCGCGGGCCGCAGCGGTGCGGTACCCGACGAGGTCCGCCTCGATGCGCCGCACGAGGCGGGGCAGCGCCGCCGCCACCGCCGGGGTCATGCCCAGTCCCCAGGAGTGGTCCGCCCCCTCGACCCCGTACACGACCAGCCGGCCGGGGCCGCGGTCCAGTGCGGCGCCCAGCCGCAGCGCCTCGGACAGGCCCAGACCGTGGGTGCTGTGCCTGCCCGGGCCGGAGGGACCCAGGGCCGCGCCGGGGCCGCCGTACCACCGGTGCGTGCGGCCCGGCCGGGGCGACGGGCGGGTACAGGCGTCCACGACGACCACCAGGCCGGTGTCCTGCCACAGCTCCAGCAGCCGGCCGGGGTCCCCGTCGCACTGCGCCAGGACGGTGTCGGGCGGCAGTGCGCGACGCTGGTTCCGTTCCCGGAGCAGCCCGACGGCGGCCCACCCGACCGCGTCGTCCCGGCGGAACTCGTTGCCGATGCCGATGACCGCCGCACGCCGGGCGCGGTCCGCGGACGGGCGCACCGGCCGCCTGCCGGGCCGCGTCATCCCCGGGCACCGTCCTCGACCCGGGGCACGACCGCGACGGGACAACGGGAGTGGTGCAGCAGTGCCTGGGCGACACGGCCGAGCTGCGGGCCCGGACGGTGGGGACGGCGGTGCGCGCCGATCACCACGAGGTCGGCGCCGGAGGTGCGGTCCACGAGCACCCGGTGCGCGGGCCCCTCCACAAGGGTCCGGATCGGGTGGACCGAGGGACAGTGGCGCAGGGGAGCGGTCAGGGCTTCGTCGAGCAGGGTGTCCGCGCGTGCCTGGTGGTAGAGGCAGACCCCGTCCGCGAGGGCCGGGTGGGGGGTCGTCTCGTGGGCGGGGCAGCGCCAGGCGCGTACGCCTTCGAGCGGGCAGCCGCGCGCGGCCGCCTCCCGCAGCGCGAACCGTACGGCTTCCGCGCTTCCCGGTGAGTCCGACACCCCCAGCAGGATCCGGCGGGCACCGGCGCCGGAGCCGCTCGCGTCGCCTCGGACGACGATCACCGGGCACAGGGCGCGCGCGGCGACCTCAAGGCCGACCGAACCCAGGAGGAGGCCGGGGAACCCGCCGAGGCCGCGCGCACCGGTGACCAGCGCCCAGGACGTGCGGCTGGCCCGGACCAGCGCCTGTGCCGGGTCCTCGGCGAGCACCTCGGTCTCCACCACCGCCCGCGGGTTGCGCTCCTCGGCGCGCCGGACGGCCGCCCCCACGGCGTCCCGGCCGGCCTGTTCCCCCGCCCGCCGCTGCAACGGCCCCGCGGAGAGCTCGTACCGCTCCCAGCGCGAGGCGTGGACCACACGCAGGGTGAGCCCGTGCACGGCCGCCTCGTCCACGGCCCAGTCCAGCGCCCGGAAACCGGGTTCGGAGCCGTCGAAACCGACGGTCAGGGACAGCTCCATCGCGGCGACCTCCCAGCACCGGCCGATACCGCCGGGCTCCGAGCGGGCCCGGGGCGGCACCTCCATGCTGCTCGTCCACCCCGGAGGGCGCGAATCGACCGCCGGAGCCGCCGGCCGCGGCGGACGGGCCGGAGGGACCCGGCCGGGGCAGGGTCGACGCGATGAGAAAATGTGCGGGTGACGGCAACGAACGACGACATCGAGAAGGCAGCGGGCGTTCTGCGCGCCGGCGGCCTGGTAGCACTGCCCACCGAGACCGTCTACGGTCTGGGTGCCAACGCGGAGGATCCCGCCGCCGTGCGCCGGATCTTCGAGGTGAAGGGCCGCCCGCCCTCCCATCCCCTCATCGTCCACATCGCCGGAGGCGAGCAGCTCGGCGAGTGGGTGGAAGACGTTCCGGCGACGGCACGGTTGCTGGCCGAGGCGTTCTGGCCGGGTCCCCTCACGCTCGTCCTGCGACGCGGGCGCCGGGTGCCCCTCGAAGCGACCGGAGGACTGGAGACGGTCGCCGTGCGCGTGCCCGACCACCCCGTCGCCCTCGCCCTGCTGTCCGCGTTCGGCGGCGGCGTGACCGCTCCCTCGGCGAACCGCTTCGGCTCGGTCAGCCCCACCACCGCCCACCACGTCCGCGCGGAACTCGGCGACGCCGTGGACTTCGTCCTGGACGGCGGCTCCTGTGAGGTCGGCGTCGAGTCGACCATCGTCGACGTCACCGGAGACGTCGCGAGCGTCCTGCGGCCCGGCGGAGTGACGGCCGAGGACCTGGAAGCGGTCCTGGGCTACCCGCCGGCGGCACCCTCGGCCGGCCCCATCCGGGTTCCGGGCCAGCACCCGTCCCACTACGCGCCGCGTGCGCGGGTCGTCCTCGTCGAGCCCGAGCGGGTCGTCGCCGAAGCGGAACTCGCGCAGGAACGGGGACACCGGGTGGGCGTGTTCCTGCCCGCCGCCTTCGCCGGTGAGCCGGTGAAGGCCCACGCCGTGGTGGAGGTGCCCGCCTCGGCGGCCGCCCACGCCCGCGAGCTGTACGGGCACCTGCGCGCGTTCGACGAGCGGGGCTGCGACCTGATCATCGCGTCCCTCCCCGTCGCGGAGGGGCTCGGCGTGGCGATCGGCAACCGGCTCCGCCGCGCCGCGGGCCCCCGTTCCTCGGACGGGGACCTCACCGCCCCGGGGGTGCGACCGGCCTGACACCCGACCGCTGCGGCACGTGCGGCCGAGCCCAGACGGCGGGCGACCCGGGGCCGCGCCCGGCTGCCGTCCGCACGGCCCTCGCCGTCCGCCCCAGGGGTGGGGTTCCGGCGCGGCGGGCGGGGGCTCGGTGCGTGTCGACGGGCGGAGGGGGGAGCATCCCCTCATGAGGACGACCAGCGAGGACCCGTATCCCGCCGCGAGCCCCGGTTCCTGGAAGCGGTACGCCGCAGCGGCCGTCGCGGTGGCCGCCGCCGCGACGGCGGGCTCGGTGGCCGTCGACGCGGACGGCGCCTGGTACCGAGGCCTGCGCAAGCCCGCCTGGCAGCCCCCGCCGTGGGCGTTCGGGGCGGTGTGGACGCCGCTGTACGCCTCGATCGCCTTCGCCGCCGGCCACGCGCTCGGCCGCTCCCGAGGACGGGAGCGGGCCGGCACCGCCCTCGCGTTCGGGGTGAACCTGGCGCTCAACGCCGGATGGACGTGGCTGTTCTTCCGCCGGCGCAGCCCCGGGGCCGCGCTGGCCGGCACGCTCGCCCTCGACCTCAGCAACGCCGCACTCATCCGCCGCACCGCGCGGACGGACCCGGTCGCCGCCCGCGCCCTGCTGCCCTATGCCGCCTGGTGCGTCTTCGCCACCGCCCTGAACGCCTCCCTCACCCGCCGCAACCCCTGACGCGCGCCGCCCGGCGGGCGCCCCGGCCTCGCGCGCGTACCGTCCGGCCCACGCCCGGGCCGACGGCCGTGCGCCACGGCCCCGCGACGCCTGGCGCATGCCCCCGCATTCCGGCATGCGGATCCGCGACGCCGGCCGGCCCTGCTCCGCGGTGGTGCGCCGCGTCCATCCGCGCCTGCCCGGCTGATGCCGTGGCGGGGCCCGCCGGCGCGTGGCGTTCGCGACCCGGCCCGCCGGCGAACGGAGCCGGCCACTCCGAAAGGCTCCCGAGCAGGGGACCGACCGGCCCATGCGGAGCGGTCCCGCCTCGGCACAGGCTGGCCGTAGCGGGAAGACGAACGCCCGCGTCCCGGCGGAACGCCGCACCGTGCGGCGACCCAGCCGCTTCGAGGAGGGCCGACACCATGACCACCGAGCTGGGGCGGCGGCTCGCCGCCCGTCGAACCGCGGCCGGAATGAGTCGCCACGACCTGGGGGAGCGCTGCGGGGCCGACGCGCATTTCATCGCCTCCTTGGAGGACGACGCGGCCCTCCCGACGGTCGGTGTGCTCGTCCGCCTCGCGGAAGCTCTCGGCACCACCGTCGAGGCCCTGGCCGGCACCGGCGCCACAGCCCACCCCGGGCGACCGGCCGGGCCGCCCCAGGCCGCCGCTCAGCCGGTCGTCCTGGACGAGGAGGAGTGCCGACGGCTCCTCGGGGTCCGGGGCATCGGCCGGATCGCCGCCTTCACCGTGGACGGCCCCGCCGTGCATCCCGTGAACTACCTCATCGTCGACGGGGAGGTCGTCTTCCGGACCGCGGCCGACACGGTGCTGGCACGGGCCGCCGGCAGCGAGGCCGCATTCGAGGTGGAGCGGATCGACGAGGTGGCGGCGAGGGGGTGGAGCGTTCTGGCCGTGGGGGTACTCAGGGCGGTCTCCCGCCCCGACGCCCTCGACCGCCTGGCCGAGGCCGCCCACGCCGTGCCCTGGGCGGGCGGGGCGCGCACCCACTGGATGAAGCTCTCCCCGCGGCGGCTGACGGGCCGCCGGGTGGAATACCGACCGTGAGGGTCCGTGTGTCCGCGGGCGAACCGGGGCCGAATGGTCCGGCGGCTGCCCCGACAGGCCCAAGCGGGCTGTGGGCCGGCAGGCCGACAGTGGGGGCGGAAACCGCATGGAGGCGCCCGTCACAGGGCGCCGGAGATCCAGGAGCATCCCATGTCAGGTACGCAGATGGAGCGGAGGCGCGGCCTCTTTCCCGACCTCGCGGACTGGTTCGGAGCCGACTTCCCGCGCTTCCCGATGTGGCGGCCGGCCCTTGACATCCACCCGATCCCGATCGAGGTGACCACCAGCGGCGGTACGTACACCCTTCGCGCCGAAATGCCCGGACTGGACCCCGAGAAGGACGTCGAGATCACCGTCGACGGCGACACCCTCACCGTCAGCGCCGAGCACGCCGAGAGCACGGAGGACAAGGAGCACTCGGAGTTCCGTTACGGATCCTTCCGCCGGAGCGTACGGCTGCCCGGCCGGGTTCCCACCGAAGGGGTCGAGGCCTCGTACGAGGACGGCATCCTCACGGTCCGCGTCCCCATGGAGACCGAGCCTCCGGCAGGCCGTCGGAGCATCGCCGTCAAGCGTCCCGGATCCCCGCGGACCGGAGAGCCCTCATGACCGGCGAGAGGATGCCGGCCGCCCACGGCAGCAGGCACGGCGCGACCGCCGGGATCGCCTCGAACGTGGCGACGGCCACGGCCGCCTGAGCGGCCGGGAGGCGAGTACGGGAGCGGCCCCTGGGGGAACCGGGTGAGGGACCTCGCCCCGCGGGCCCGGAACGGCGCCGGTCGTGGTGTCTTCGCCGGATGCCCGAAGGCGCTGGGGATGGCGAGGGAGGAACCATGACGCCGACATTCGTACTGGGCCGGATCGCGGGCGTCCGGGTGGGTGTGCACTGGAGCATCCTGGCGATCTTCACGCTCATCGCCCTGGGCCTGGCGCAGGGGCGGCTGCCCGAGGTGTCCCCCGGCCAGGCCCCGTGGGCCTACTGGCTCGTGGGCCTGCTGGCCGCGGCCCTGTTCTTCGCGTCCCTGCTCGCTCACGAACTGGCCCACGCGCTGGTGGCCCGCCGCAACGGGGTGGCGGTGGACGACATCGTCCTCTGGCTTCTCGGCGGGGTCGCCAAACTCAGGACGGAGGCGTCCACCCCCGCCGCCGAGCTGCGCATCGCGGGAGTGGGACCGCTGGTCAGCCTGGGGCTGAGCGCGCTCTTCGCACTGGCCGCGTGGTCGGTCGACAGCACGGCGGGGCGGGGGCTGGTGAGCGAGGCGCTGGTCTGGCTCGCCGTGATCAACCTTCTTCTGGCGCTGTTCAACTCGGTGCCGGCCGCTCCGCTGGACGGCGGCCGGCTGCTGCGGGCCTTCCTCTGGTGGAAGACCGGAGACCGCGCACGGGCCACGGCCGGTGCGACGGCGGCGGGGCGCGGGTTCGGCTGGTTCCTCCTCCTGGCCGGCGTGCTGCTGTTCGCGCGCGGCGACGTGGTCGGCGGACTGTGGTTCGTCCTGATCGCCTGGTTCCTGATCGCCGCCGCGACCGCGGAGGGCCGGCAGGCGCAGCTGCGGGCGGTTCTGACGGGTGTGACCGTGCGGCGTGCCATGACACCGTCCCCGGTCACGGTGCCCGCCGACCTGACCGTGGCGGACCTTCTGGAGGATCCCCGTTACCGCTACCGCCACTCGGTCTTCCCCGTCATCGGCGATGACGGGCGCTCGCCGGCGGGCCTGCTCACGCTCGCCGCGGCGGGCCGGGTCGCCGCGACACGGCGCGGGGCGACACGGGTCCGGGAGGTCATGGTGCCCCGGTCGGAGGTCGTCGTGGCCCATCCCGACGACCAGCTCGTCGACCTGCTGCCGCAGTTGCTCTCGGGCGGGACCGGACGGGCCCTCGTCATCGACGACAGCGGCCGCCTGGCCGGCATCGTCGCGTCCTCCGACATCAGCCGCACCGTCTCCTGGCTGATGACCGCCCCCACCGACGGGAGTCGCAGCGACACGCGCTGAGGGGCGCCGTGCTGTCCGTCTTCCTTCCGCCGGACGCCGATCTCGCGGCTCCCGGGGAAGTACGGGCAGCGCCGCGGGGGCGGATCAGCCGGCGGAGTTGTCGACGAACCCCACGACGTCGAGGTATTCGATGACGGGCGGGGCGCCGTAGATCCCCGTCACCTTCTCGACGAGCTCCTCCGTGAAGAAGGAGCGGCCCTTCTCCTCGTCCTCCCATACGTAGAAGTTCCTCGCCCGGGCGCCGTCTTCGTCGACCATGAAGGTCTTGAAGCGCAGCCCGGGCATGCCGTCGAACGGTCCGCGGAGTTCACCGGCGATCTTTTCGAGGGTGGAACGATCGAACGTCCCGCTCCGGGGCGTGAAAGTCACCAGCATGCCGATCATCGGGGCTCCTGTCCGTGGGGCGGGCAACGGTCGGTCGAGTGATGCCAGTCGCGGAGCCTAGTACAGGCGACGTGAAATTCCGGTTGTTGGAACGCGCGTCGTGCCCGGTCCGTGTGCGGCCCTCCGCGGGGCTCCTTTGCCCGCCCGTGGGCCGCACACGGACCGGTGGGCCCCGGGCGGGGCGAGCGCGGGGCTACCAGGAGGACTTCGTCACTCCCGGGAGGAACCCGGCGTGTGCCTGCTCCCGCGTACGGACGCGGGACAGCCCGAAGGTGCGCAGGTGGCCGCGGGGCCGGCCGTCGACGCTGTCACGGTTGCGCACGCGCGTGGCGCTGGCGTCGCGCGGCTGCCGGCGCAGCTCCGCCAGGGCGGCCTCGCGTTCGACGGCGGTGGAGGACGGGCGGCGGACGACCGCCTTGAGTTCGGCGCGCCGGGCGGCGAAGCGCTCGACGACGGCCTTCCGCTTCTCGTTCTTCGCGATCTTGCTCCGCTTCGCCATCAGACCTTCCCCCCTCGGGCGCGGATGCGGACCACGGCGGCCTCGATGCCGATCGCGTCCACCGTCCTGATCGCCTTGGCGCTGAGCGTCAGGCGGACGTGGCGCCCCTCGCTGGGCAGCCAGTAGCGCTTGCGCTGGACGTTCGGGTCGAAGCGGCGCGGGGTGCGCCGGTGCGAGTGGGAGACGTGGTGGCCGAAGCCCGGTGTGGCGCCGGTCAGTTGGCAGTGCGCTGGCATGGATGCCGCCTCTCTCGTCGAGGTCCCGTATTGGAAATGGAAACCATTCCCATATAGTAGCGCCATGGCACGCAACGAGATCCGCCCCGTCGTCAGGCTCCGCTCCACGGCGGGCACCGGGTTCACCTACGTCACCCGCAAGAACCGGCGCAACGACCCCGACCGGCTGGTGCTGCGCAAGTACGACCCCGTCGTCCGGCGCCACGTCGACTTCCGCGAAGAGCGCTGACTCCCCGGCAATCCCGTCCCACCGTCGAAAGGTTCCCGCCGTGAAGCCCGGCATCCACCCTGCCTACGGGCCCGTCGTCTTCCGCGACACCGCCCCGGGCACCGCTTTCCCCACCCGTTCAACGGGCACCGCCCGCGTCCTCGACACCGCCGGACGCGTCGAGAAGTTCCAGCGCCGCTACGGAACCCGATGACGGCGCACGAGGACCGGCTCCCCGTCGTGATCGTCGCCGGGATGCACGCCGACGCGCGAAAAGAGGTCGTCGAACGCCTTCTGCGGTCCGTGCGGGGGAGCGTGGCCCTGCACCACGATCTGGCCGGAGCGGCCGGCGGCACCGTGCTCCGGACCGTCCGCGACGCCTCCGGCACCCTTTCCCGCGGCGAGGCGCCGCTGGTCGACGACTGCGCGTGCTGCGCACTGCGCGAGGACCTGGTGCCCGAACTGGAGCGGATGGCGGCCGGCGGCCCGACCCGGCTCGCCGTGGTCGAGCTGTGGGACTCGGTCGAACCGAGGGCCATGGCCGAGGTCGTCGCCGCACACGGAGGGGACCGGCTCGTCCTGACCAACGTGATCACCGCTGTGGACCCGGCTCTCGTCCTGCCCTGCCTCGGCAACGGCGACGACCTGGCGGAAGCCGGCCTCGCGGCGGCGCGCACCGACCGGCGGACCGTCGGGGACACCTGGGCCCGGCAGTTGGAGTACGCGCCCGTCCTGGCCGTCGTCGACAGCGACGAGGCCGACGACGAGGACCGCGCGCTGCTGGCGCAACTGCACCCCACCGCCCGGCGGGTGCCCGCCGGTTCCGTCGAACTGGCCCGGGCGGCGTTCGCGGGCTTCGACGTCGAGGCCGCGGCGGCCGCCCAGCACCCGGCGTGCGCACTCCTGCCGCAGGACGCCGACGAGGCCGGGGTCGCCACACTGGTCTGGCGCCGTCGGAGGCCGTTCCACCCCGAACGCCTCTACCGGGCGCTCGAAGACCTGTGCTGCGCCGCCGCCCGCAGCCGCGGACGGTTCTGGCTCGCGGACCGCCCCGACACCCTCCTCGCCTGGGACGCCGCCGGCGGAGCCCTGTGCGTGGAGAGCGCCGGACCCTGGCTGGCGTCGCTGCCGGACGCGGCGTGGGAGATGGTCCCGCCGATGCGCCGAGCGGCTGCCGCGCTCGACTGGCACCCCGACCACGGAGACCGCTGCCAGCACCTCGTCTTCACCTCGCCCGGCCTCGACCGGGACGTGCTGGAGCGGCGCCTCGACTCCTGTCTGCTGACGGACGCGGAGTACGCGGCCGGGAGGGAGGCCTGGAAGGGTCTGCCCGCCGCCTTCGACCCCCTCCTCGACGCACCCTGACCCCGCGTGCCGGGAGCGCGGGCCGAAGGTCTGTCAGGGGGGTGGTGGGGGGTTCCGGTTGTGGGGCGGGGTGGGGTGGGGGTCGCCGTGACGGAGATGGAGCGGCGGCGGGGCGGCGGGGGGCGGGTGGGAAGTGGGGGGTGAGGTTCCGGGGAGGTGGTGGGGCGGGTACGCGCCATTCGGGGGGTGGCGGGAGCGGGAGCCGGCGGGATTCGGGGCGGACGGTCGGGAACACACCGTGGGCTGCCTGTATACGGTACGTGATCACCCTTCACGGGTTCTCCCGGGCGTCTTCACGGGGCGCACACTTCCGGCCGCCGCGCGCCCCCGCGCTCCCGCCGGGGGCAGACGAGGCGCGAGCCGTCGTCCTAGCCTCCCGGGCCATGCGATCACCTCTGAAGCGCCGCCTCGGCCTCACCGCGTTCCTCGCCGTCGTCCTGGCCGTGTTCGGCCTCGCACCCGCGGCCCAGGCCGACCCCGCCCCGGCAGCCCTGACGTTCGCCACGAACACCGCCACCGTCACCCCCGGCGGCACGGTGAACCTCTCGATGACGCTCACCAACAACAAGACCTACGACGTCTGGTTCGTCTACCAGACCATCTCCCCGACCTGGCTCACCACCCAGCGCGCCGACCTCAAGTACAGCTTCACCGGCTGCAGCGTGGCGACCCCGACCGGAGCCGCGTCGTGTTCCGGCGTCGGCCCGTCCGACCTCGGCGGCAACTACGGCGCGACCATACCCCCCGGCCAGAGCCGCACCGTGACGCTGACCCTCCAGGTCGCCGCCGACTCCGGCTGCAACGGCAACATCGGCTTCTACTCGTACTACTACGCCGAGTTCAGCGACAGCACGAACACCAGCGCCGGCCCGGTTTACACGCCCGAGACGCGGGTGCTCTGCGCCTGACAGCCCACGGTCGCGATCGGGGATGGCTTGAAATCGCCCCCGACCGTCGGCCCTTGTGGTCTGGACCACCGGGGTGTGGCGCCGTCGGACCGGCTCGGTCCGGCGGCGCCACGCTCGCCGCCGGACCGGCGCTCATGACGCCGAACCCGCCCGCCCGCCGCATTCCGGAAGGGGCCCGGGGAGGGCAACTCCCAGGCGCTCGGCATCAGTTGTACGCCTGCGTTTTTTCGTCGGTTTTCGCAACGCCCCCACGAAAGCTACACACAGGCACCACCATGTGACGCGACGGATGCGTCGACGACTGGTTTCTGAGGGGGAGGCCGGCGTCGCGCAAGGGGGGCGTCCGCCGCTTCGTGCGCGCCGCGCTCACCCCTGCCCGGGGAGGGGACTTTCACCGCATGAAGCGAAACAGGCGCAGCATACGCACCGCCGTCTTATCCGCGGGCGCGCTGATAGCGGCCGCCGGACTGCCGGCCGGCGCGGCGCACGCCGACACCACCGCGCCCCGCGTGGACCTGCGGGTCCTCGTCGTGGCCGACGGAGGCCCGGCGGTCCAGGCCATCACGGCGGAGCTGGACTCGGCGGGGACGCCGTACACGCAGGTCGACCTGACACGGCCGGACCGGCCCGCGATCGACGCGGCCTTCCTCGCCGACACCGTCGGCGGCCGGCCCCGCGCGAAGTTCCAGGCGGTGGTCCTGCCCAACGACAACCCGTTCGCCGCCGGCTCCGCCGAGATGGCCGCGCTCGCCGCCTACGAGCAGACGTACGAGATTCCCCAGGTCGACGCCTACACCTACGCCCGCCCCCAGGTCGGACTCCAGTACTTCGTCTCCGGCGGCTACGCCGGCAGCGTCGACGGCGTCCAGGCGGGGATCACCGCGGCCGGCCGCTCCGGCCCCTTCGGCTACCTCGAAGGATCCGTCCCGTTCGAGGACAACTCACCCACCGTCGGCGAGAGCTACGCCTACCTGGCCCAGCCCGCCCCCGGCGCGGACTTCACCCCCTACGTCGACGCCCCCATCCCGGGCACCTCCCGGCGCGGCTCGCTCGTCGGCGAGTACAGGCACGACGGCCGCCGCGAACTCGTCGTCACCTTCGTCTACAACCGCTACCAGCAGCAGTACCGGCTGCTGGCCCGCGGGATCGTCGAGTGGATGACCGGCGGCGTCCACCTGGGCGCCTCCCGCAACTACTTCTCCGTCCACGTCGACGACGTCTTCGCCGCCGACGACCGCTGGGACACCCAGCGCAACTGCACCCCAGGCGACGTCGACTGCGCCGCCGGCGCGGGCGGAACGCCCAACCCCATCCGGATGACCGCCGACGACGCCGCATACGCCAAGAACTGGCAGGCCGGACGCAACTTCACCCTCGACATGGTCTACAACGGCGCCGGCAGCCTCGACCAGCGGGAGGACAACAACGGCGTCGACCTGCTCGCCGACAGGCTCCAGGCCGACCGCGACGCGTTCCGCTGGATCAACCACACCTACACGCACGCCTTCCTTGGCTGCGAACAGGACGTCAGCGTGGTCCCCTGGCGGTGCGCCGCCAACCCCGACGGCAGCACCAAGTGGGTCAGCCGGACCGCCATCGACAACGAGATCGTCCTCAACCGGCTCTGGGGCCAGAGCTTCGGCCTGCCCCTGCAGAACGACGAACTGGTCACCGGCGAACACTCCGGGATGGCCGTCCTGCCCCAGCAGCCGCAGGACAACCCGAACCTCGCCGCCTCCCTCACCGGCAACGGCGTCACGTGGGTCGCCTCGGACAACTCCAGGGACCCCGAACAGCGCCAGGTCGGCTCGGCCCTGACCGTCGCCCGCTACCCGATGAACGTCTACTACAACGTCGGGAAGGCCACCGAGGCGGTCGACGAGTACAACTGGATCTACACCTCCCGCGCCCAGGGCGGCAGCGGCATCTGCGAGGACCACCCGGACACCACGACCTGCCTGCCCGCACCCCTGGACACCGCCACCGGGTACGCGCAGAAGATCGTGCCGGCGGAGACCCGCACCGCGCTCGGACACGTGCTGTCCAACGACCCCAAGCCGCACTTCATCCACCAGTCCAACCTGGCCGAGGAGCGCCTGGCCTACCCGGTGCTGAACGGGGTCGTCGACGGCTACGACGCGCTGTTCGCCGCCAACACCCCGCTGGTGAACGAGCGGATGAAGGACATCGGAACCGAACTGCGGCGCCGCGGCGCCTGGAAGAGCGCCGTCCAGGCCGGCCGGGTCACCGCCTACCGCGTCGGCACCGCCGTCACCGTCGTCGCGCCGGCCGGACTCGACGTCACCGCGACCCTGCCCCCGGGCACCCGGCTGGGCACCGCCGCCTTCGGCAGCCCCTACGCCGGACGGGTGTCCGGCTGGGCCCCCTCGACCGGCAGTGCCCTGGAGCTGACCCTGCCGTCGTCGGCGCCCGCCGCGCCGTCCGCCCCGGCCGCGCCCAGGCCCTCGCCCGCCACCGCACCGGCACCCGGCACCCGCGTGCCGCCCGCCGTGCGCGAAGGCGCGGCGGACACCGACCGGCGCTGACCCGGCGTCCCGCCCGTCCGGGCCGCCCAGCGCGGCCCGGACCGGCCCGACCACCCCCACACACCGGCCGTGGAGCACACCCATGCACGCTCAAGCCGGCGCGCGGCGCCCCGGCGCGCCGCACGTCACCCTGCTCACCGAAGGCACCTATCCGCACAGTCACGGCGGGGTCAGCGTCTGGTGCGACCAGCTCGTCCAGGGCATGACCGACATCGACTTCGACGTCATAGCCGTCACCGGCACCGGCCGGGAACCCGTGGTCTGGGACCTGCCCGGCCACGTCCTGGACGTGCGGTCGGTACCCATGTGGGGCGCTCCCCCCGAGGGCCGCGCCCCGCGCGGCCGCGGCCACCGCCGGCTCTCCGGCGCCTACGAACGGTTCCTCACCGCGCTCCTCGACCCCGGCGCCGAGGCCGGGTTCGCCCCCGCACTGTCCACGATGGCCCGGGCCGCCTCCGACGGGGCCCTGAGCCCCTTCCTGCGCGGGGACCACGCCGTCGCCGTACTCGCGGCGGTCTGGAACCGCCCGGGGCTCACCGTGCGCGAGGCCCGTCCGACCCTGCACGACGCCCTCACCGCCACCTCCCTGCTGGAGCACGCCCTGCGCCCCCTGGCCGCCCCGCTCCCGGAACACGGCGTGGCCCACGCCGTCAGCGGCGGCGTCGCCGTCCTGCCCGGGCTGGCCGGACTGGAACGGCACGGGGTCCCGCTGCTGCTCACCGAACACGGGGTCTACCTGCGCGAGCGCTACCTCGGCTACCGCACGGCCCCCTACCGCTGGCCCGTCAAGGCCGTCGTCCTCGGCTTCTTCCGGCTGCTGGCGGAGGAGAGCTACCGGCGGGCGGCCCTGGTCACCCCAGGCAACCGCTACAACCGGCTGTGGGAGGAGCAGGGCGGCGCCGACCCGCAGGCCATCCGCACCGTCTACAACGGCGTCGACCCCGCCGCCTTCCCGCCCGCCGGCCCCGAACCGGACGTGCCGACCCTCAGCTGGGCGGGCCGGGTCGACCCCATCAAGGACCTGGAGACCCTGATCCGCGCCTTCGCCCTGGTCCGCGAACGGGTCCCCGAGGCCCGGCTGCGCCTGTTCGGCGGGACCCCGCGCGGCGGGGAGGCCTACCGGGAACGGTGCGAGAAGCTGGCCCACGACCTCGGCCACGCGGACGCGGTCACCTTCGAAGGCCGGGTCGACGACATCAAGGACGCCTACGCGGCCGGGAACGTCGTGATGCTCTCCAGCATCAGCGAGGGCTTCCCCTTCACCCTCATCGAGGCCATGTCCTGCGGCCGGGCCACTGTCTCCACCGATGTGGGCGGGGTGCGGGAGGCGGTCGGCGAAGCGGGCCTGGTCGTGCCGCCGCGCGATCCGGCGGCCATGGCGGAAGCGGCCCTGGAACTCCTGGGGGACTCCGCGCGGCGCGCCGCGATGGGCGAGGCGGCCCGGCTGCGGGTCATCGAACAGTTCACCCTGCGGCAGACCATCGACACCTTCCGCTCCATCTACCTGGAACTGCCCGGGCTCACCCGCACGCCGCTCACCGAAGCCGGCCGCGTCCCGGTCCCGGCGGCCGCCGCCGCCCCGCACCCCGCGCCGGTCGTCCTCGCCCCGGTGGCCGTCGCCGCCGGCCGGGCCCGCAGACAGGAGCGGGCCCGGCCGCCCGCACCCGTGCGTGCCCTCACGCCCGACGGGCGGCAGCCGCACGAGACGGAGGCCGCCGCGGTCACCGGCACGGGGAGCCTCGCCGGATGAGCGGGCCCATGTCACTCGAACCCGGCGGGGCCCACCAGGACACCCTCGCCCTGCGGCTGGCCGACACCGCGCCGCCGCCCCGCAGGGCGTGGGCCGAGACCACCCTCACCCTCAGACTGCCCGGCCCGAACGAGGAGGAGGTCAGCCGGCTGGCCGCCGAACTCGCCGACCGCGTCGGGCCGGCCGTCCACCCGTACGAGGTGGCCGCCCTGCTGGAGGCCGAGGGGCTGTCGGCCGAGGTGATCCGGGAGCGGTACGGACACCCCAACATCTTCTCCCTCGCCGCCGCCCTCTACGAGCGGGTGCCCCGCGTCTTCCCGGAGCCCGCCCGGCCGCCGGACCCGTGGCGGCCCGACACCGTACGGTGCCTGCTGCGCGGGCTGCTCTTCGCCCTTCCGGGACTGGCCTACCTGCTGACCGCCCCGCTGTGGGACCCCGGCCGGCACGCCGCCGGGCCGGTCGTCGCCGGGATCGTCTCCTGGGCCTGGGGCCAGGCCCTCGGCCACCGCGCCTACCTGCGCATGGTGGCCGGACGGCGCGAGGCGGCCCGGACCCTGCTGGTGGGGGCACCGCTCGGGGCGGCCGCCGCCACGGCGGCGGGAGCCGCGGCCGCCGGGGGCACGGCCGTGACCTGGGTGGTGGCCGCGCAGTCGCTCTACCTGGGAGCCGCCGGGATCCTGCTGGTCCTGGGCCGCGAACGGCTGCTGCTGGCCGCGCTCACCCCGCTGCTCGCGGGAGCCGCCGTCCTGCCCTGGTGGGAGCCGGGCCCCGTGGTCCGCACCGCCCTCCCGGCGGCGGCGCTCCTCGCGACACTGGGCGCCGTCGCCCACGTGCTGCGCGGTGCCCGCGCCACCCCGGCGGCCGCGGACACCGGCGCCCGGCCCCCGCTGCGGCGGTCCCTGCCCTACGGGCTCTTCGGCCTGGCGGCGGCCGTGCTCGTCCTGGTGGAAGGACGGTCCGAGCCGTACGCGGTGATCGCGCTGACCGTGAGCATGGGGCCGGCCGAATGGCTGCTCTACCGCTTCCGCGGACTGTCCGTCACCGCGCTCGGCGCGGCCTCCACCCCCGCGGGGTTCCTGCTGAGGTCCACCGGGGTCCTCGGGCTGTGCCTGGCGGGCTACCTGCTCCTCCTGCTGCCGGTGGCGCTGCTGACCGGCGCCGCCCCGGCCGCCCTGCTGCCGCTCGCCGCGACCCTGTGGACCGCCCTGCTGCTCCAGGCCTTCGGCATCGCCTGGCCGCCGGCGGCCCTGTGCGGGGCGGCGGCCGCCGCGGCGGGAACCCTCACCCTGCTCGCGCCGGCCGCGGGGCCGTCCGCCCTGACCCTGTCCTGTGGCCCCGCCGCGCTGGGGCTGGTCCTCTGCACCCTGTGGATCCTCGGACGCCCGGCCCGGCACGCCTGACCCCCCGGACCACCGCCGGCACCAGACCGCACCACGCCGCACCGCATGCCACTCGCACCCGTACGCAACGACAACCCACCTGAAAGGTGCACCAGTTGACCTCCGCACCGCTCGCCGCCGTCACCGGAGCCGAGGGCTTCATCGGCTCCCACCTCACCGAGGCCCTCGTCGCCCGCGGCTACCGGGTCCGCGCCATGGCCCAGTACAACTCGTTCTCGTCGTACGGGTGGCTGGAGACCCTGGCTCCCGACGTCCTCGACCAGGTGGAGATCGTCCTCGGCGACGTCCGCGACCCCGGATCCGTCCGAGGTCTCCTCGAAGGCGCCGAAGCCGCCTACCACCTGGCGGCGCTCATCGCGATCCCGTACTCCTACCGGGCCCCGCACAGCTACGTCGACACCAACGTGACCGGCACCCTCAACGTGCTGGAGGCCGTCCGCGCCCTGGGCACCCCCCGCCTCGTGCACACCTCCACCAGCGAGACCTACGGCACCGCGCAGACCGTGCCGATCACCGAGGACCACCCGATCAACACCCAGTCCCCGTACGCCGCTTCGAAGGCGGGCGGCGACCGGCTCGCCGACAGCTACCACGCCAGCTTCGAGACCCCGGTCGTGACGCTGCGCCCGTTCAACACCTACGGACCGCGCCAGTCGATGCGCGCCGTCATCCCCACCGTCATCGGCCAGGTGGCGGCCGGGGAACGCGTCATCACCCTCGGCGACCTGCGGCCCACCCGCGACTTCAGCTTCGTCAAGGACACCGCCGAGGCCTTCCTCGCCGCCGGCACCGCACCCGCCGGCGCCGTCGTGGGCCGCACCTTCAACTCCGGGACCGGCGGCGAGATCTCGGTCGCGGACCTGGTCACCCTGATCGGCAAGGTCATGGACGTCCCCATCGAGGTCCGCGAGGACGGCGAGCGGCTGCGACCGCCCGCCTCCGAGGTGATGCGGCTGGTCGCCGACGCGAGCCGGCTCACCGCCGCCACCGGCTGGCGGCCGCGCCACACCCTGGAGGAAGGCCTCGCGCGGACCGTCGAGTTCTTCCGCGACCCGGACAACCTGGCCCGCTACAAGACCGGCATCTACAACATCTGACCGTCGGGCGCCGCACCGACGTTCCCCACCACCCCACGCCTCTCAACCTCCCCCCACCCAACCCTAGGAGGAGTCCCATGTACGCAGTGATCCTGGCGGGCGGCAAGGGCGTCCGGCTCCGGCCCTACACCACGGCCCTGCCCAAGCCGCTCGTGCCCATCGGCGACCAGCACGCGATCCTGGAGATCGTGCTGCGCCAGCTGTCGACGGCCGGGTTCACCCGGTGCACCATCGCCATCGGCCACCTCGGCGAGATCATCCGGGCCTACGTCGGCGACGGCTCCCAGTGGGGCATGAGCGTGGACTACGCCACCGAGGAGAGCCCGCTCGGCACCATGGGCCCCCTGCTCAACCTGCGCGACCGGCTGCCCGAGCACTTCCTCGTGATGAACGGCGACGTCCTCACCGACCTCGACTACGCCGACGTGCTGCGCCGCCACGAAGCCTCCGGGGCGCCGCTGACCATCGCCACCTACCCGCGCAAGGTGAGCATCGACTTCGGGGTGCTCACCACCGACGCCAGCCGGGTCGTCGGCTTCACCGAGAAGCCCAGCATGGACTACCACGTCTCCATGGGGGTGTACGGTCTGAGCCGCTCCACCCTCGACCACTACACACCCGGTCTGCCCCTCGGGTTCGACGAGCTCGTCCTGGACCTGCTGGGCGCTCAGAACCCGCCGCACTCCTACGCCTTCGACGGCTACTGGCTCGACATCGGGCGCCCCGACGACTACGACCGGGCCAACGCCGAGTTCACCAGCCGCAAGTCCTTGCTGCTCAAGGGAGCCTGAGCACCTCATGCGCATTCTCGTCCTGGGCCGTACCGGCTACCTGGGCGCCCATGTCGCCGACCGCCTGCGCGCCCTCCCGGGCGCGCGGGTGTCGGACGGCGGACGCTCGCCCGGCGCCGACTTCGGCATCGACCTCGCGGCCGACCCGCCGCACCGGCTGGCGGAGGTCCTGGCCGCCGCTGCGCCCGACGCGGTGGTCAACTGCGCGGGCGCGACCGGCGGGGACGCCGTGACGCTCGCCGAGGTCAACGCCCGCGGCCCTGCTGCCCTGTGCGCCGCGCTGCGCGCTGCGGCGCCCGCGGCGCGCCTGGTGCACCTCGGCTCGGCCGCCGAGTACGGGCCCGGCGAACCCGGCAGCCGCGTCGCCGAGTCGGCCGCCACCCGCCCGGTCGGCCCGTACGGGGCCACGAAGCTGGCCGGCACCGTCGCCGTCACCGCCTCCGGTCTGGACGGCGTCGTCCTGCGGGTGGGCAACCCGGTGGGGCCCGGTGCCCCGCCGAGCGGGCTGCCCGGGCGGATCGCCGCCCTGCTGCGCCAGGCCGGCCCCGACCCGGAGGCGGTGCTGCGGCTGGGCGACCTGTCCGCCCACCGCGACTTCGTCGACGTACGGGACGTGGCGCACGCGGTGGTGCTCGCCGTCACCGCCCCCGGCCCGCTGCCGTCCGTCCTCAACATCGGCGCCGGCCGCGCCGTCCCCGTCCGGGACCTGGTGCGGGGCCTGGCCGAACGGGCGGGCTTCCAGGGCCGGATCGAGGAGGACGACGGCGGCTCGGCCCGTTCCGCCCAGGTGTCCTGGCAGTGCTCGGACGTCACCGCCGCCGCCGACGCCCTCGGCTGGCGCCCGCAGCACACCCTCGGTGACTCCCTCGCCGCGCTCTGGGCTGCGACCGCCCCGGCGGGATCCCTGACGCCATGACCCTGCTCGTTCCGCTGTACGTCCACCCCGCCGAGGACCCCGGGGCCTGGCACCGGCTCATCACCGGCGCCGCCGCGACCTACGGGGTGGTGCTGAACCCGGCCGACGGGCCGGGCGAGCGCCCCGACGCGGCGTTCGCCGCGGCCGCCGCCGCCCTGCGGACGGCCGGGGCCCGGCTCCTCGGCTACGTGGACACCCGGTACGGTGCGCGCTGCCAGGTCGAGATGGTCCACGAGATGTGCCGCTACCAGGAGTGGTACGCGGTCGACGGCTGCTTCCTCGACCGCATGGCCCCCACCCGCGGGGAACTGCCCGGCGCCCGTCGGCTGATCCGCTCGCTGCGCCGGCTGGGGGCCGGGCCCGTGGTGCTGAACCCGGGCGTCCACCCCGTCGCCGGCTACGTCCGCCTCGCCGACCTCACCGTCACCTTCGAAGGCCACTGGTCCACGTACGTCTCCTCCTTCACCCGCCCCGACTGGACGGCGCGGCACGCCCCCGAGCGGTTCTGCCACCTCGTCTACGGGGTGCCCGAGGCCCTGGTCCCGCTCGCCGTGCGCACCGCGCGCGAACGCGGCGCGGCGGTGTCCGGCCCGGTGACGGGCGAACTCCCCAACCCATGGAAACAGCCGACCCCCGCACTCACCGGGAAGGAACGATGAGCCGCACCCTGCCGGCCCGCCTCGGCCTGCTGACCGTCGTCACGGCCCTGGTCCTGACGGGCTGCTCCGCCGCGGACGACGACGACGGCGACGACGCCGCACCCGACCCGTCCGGCCCCACCGCCACCCAGGGGCCGGGACCCGCCTCGCCCGGCCCGGGCCCCTCGGGCTCCCCCTCCGCATCCGGATCGCCGCCGGCCCCGTCCCCCACCGCCCCCGGCGACCCGGGCAAGGCCCGCTGGAAGCCCCAGCCGGGCCTGGCCTGGCAGTGGCAGCTCGACGGACGCTCCGACCCCTCGGTCGACGTACCCGTCTACGACATCGACGGGTTCGAGAACTCCGCCGCCGACGTGGCCCGGCTGCACCGCGACGGCCGCAAGGTGATCTGCTACGTCAACGTCGGCGCCTGGGAGGACTTCCGCCCGGACAAGGACGCCTTCCCCACCACCCTGTTCGGCAAGCCCAACGGCTGGAAGGGCGAACGCTGGCTCGACATCCGCCGCATCGACCAGCTCCGCCCGCTCATGGAACGGCGCTTCGACATGTGCCGGGACAAGGGCTTCGACGCGGTGGAACCCGACCTGGTGGAGGCCTACGGCAACGACACCGGCTTCCCGCTGACCGGAGAACACCAGCTCGCGTACAACCGCATGATCGCCGAGATCGCGCACGCGCGCGGGCTGTCGGTCGGCCTCAAGAACGACCTGCCGCAGATCCCCCAGCTCGAAGGCGCCTTCGACTTCGCGGTCAACGAGGAGTGCGCCCAGTTCGGCGAGTGCGAGGCGCTGAGCCCCTTCATCAAGGCCGGCAAGGCGGTCTTCCACGTCGAGTACAAGGGGACGCCCTCCGGCTTCTGCCCCGAGGCCCGCCGGCTCAAGCTGTCCTCGATGATGAAGAACCCGGAGCTGGACACCTGGCGCAAACCCTGCTGAACCCCGACGCGGCCGGCCGCGTCAACCGCGGGCCGTGCCGTCATCCCCCGATCCCGTGCGGGCCGGCACGGGGCCGGGGGAGACCCGGATTCCAGTGCCGGCGGGGCGCGCGGCCGGGCGGTGGCCGGAGCGTGCGCCGGAGCGGACGCCCCGGTGCGCGGAGCCCGCCCCCGTTCGGTGCCACCATGCGTCGCGAACAGCGGGTCAAGCGACGAGAGGTTGGAACGTGACGCCTCAGGCGACCGGGAACCCCACCCGGCAGCTCTCCGACGGGCAGCGGAAGAACACCCCGGACGACCCCGGAACCCCCGGCGGCCCGGGCGCCGGACCCGAGCGGCCGGGCACGCCCCCGGCCGCCGTCGCCGCCGTCGCCGCCGACCGTACCGACACCGAACTCCTCATCGCCGCCTCCGTGCTGCTCGCCGACGCCGCTCTCGCCGCGAAGCGGGCCGGAGCCGACCTCACGGCGGCGCTGACCGGCGGCCGCTTCGCCCTCCGGGCCCTGCGCCGCCCCGCCTGGGCCCTGGGCACCGCCCTGTCCTGCGTCCGCGCCCTGACCGGCCCGGCGGGCCTCGGCTTCGGGGCCAACGGCGGTGTCGTCGGCGAACTCGCCCGCATCGCGGGCAACGTGACCCACCGCCGGCCCGCCGCGGTCGCCATGGCCGTGGACGCCTTCGCCCTGCGCATCGAAGCCGCCACGGTCACCCACCCCAACCTCGACTCCCCGCACGCCCGCCGCCTCACCGGCGCCCTCGTCGCCGGCGACCGGCTGGAGGCCGTACGCGCCCTGCACGCCCTCGTGGAACGGCTCGGCGTCACCCGCGCCCTCACCACCGTCAGCCCCGTGATCATGGAACTCCTCGCGCTGACCGGACTGCTGGACGAGAACCCCGTCAACGACGACTTCTCCTGGGTGACCCTCGCGGGCGGCGTCCCCACCACCGACCCCTTCCTCGGCCTGCCCAGCTCCCTCCTCAAGTACCTCAACCCCGGCCCCGGCCGCGCCGAACGCGCCGACCCGGACCCGATCCTCGCCAAGGTCCTCGGCACCTCCCGCAACGACATCGTCAGCTACGTCAACGACATCGGCGCCCTCGGCAACCACGGCCTGGTCCTGCTGCGCCGCGTCGCCTGCGCGGACGGCGCCGTACGGCACGTGCTGCTGCTCCCCGGAACCAGCTTCGCCCTGCTCAGCAACAGCACCCCGCAGGACCTGGTCGGCGCCTTCGACGGCTGCCTGCGCACCGACACCACCTACACCCGGGCGGTGAAGAAGCTGCTGACGCGGGCCGGCGTGCCGGCCGGGTCGGAGCTGATGCTCATCGGCCACAGCCTCGGCGGCCTGACCGCGATGAACCTGGCCGCCGACGTGGACGTCGCCTCCGAGTACCGGGTCACCCACGTGGTCACGCTCGGCTCCCCGATCGACAACAAGAGGCCCGCCGACCACACCACCCGGGTCGTCAGCCTGGTCAACAAGCACGACGTGATCCCGATGCTGGACGGCCGCGGTCCGGCGTCCCCCCACGACCTCCCGGCCGACTGGGTGGAACTGGCCTGGCTCGACGAGTCGTACGACTACCCGCTCTCGCACGCCCCGCAGGCCTACTCGGACAGCCTGCGCGGCGAACTGGGCCACTACCGGGACCGGGTCAACGGGCTCATCCGGTGCTACGACGGGGACATCACCGCCAACCAGCCGTACATGCTGCGCGACCGCTGACCCGGCCCGCACCCGGCCCCCGCCCGTGAGCCCGCCCGGGCCCCGCCCCCGCCCGTGAGCCCGTCCGTGCCCGCGTCCGTACCCCCGCCTCCGCGCGACCCGAGGGAGAACGCCCCCCGATGACCACCCCCGCCACCGCCCGGCCGCTGGAGAACGCGGTGTTCAGCGCCGCCATGCTCGCCCACCGCCTGCCCTGGGCGGACGCCCCCGCCCGCGCCCTCGGCCTGGACGCCCTCACCCGCGAGGGCGCGGCCCGCGGGGTCCTGGGCCATCTGCGCCGCAGCCGCTCCGGGCGTCCCGTCCGGCTGCGCACCCCGTTCGGCACGTTCCTCGTCCCGCTCGCGCCGGCCGACACCGCCGGACTCCTCGCCGAGGGCGCCGCCTCGGACGCCCTCGCCCCCGCCGTACGCCTCGACGCCGCGGGCCGCCGGCACGGCCTGCACCCCCACGCCCCGCTCCCGCCGGACGCCGCTGTGCCCGCGGCCGTCTTCGCGGGACCGCTCGCCGAGGAGCTGGAGCGGGTGGCCGCCGCACCGGGCGAGGACCACGCCCTGTCCTGGGAAGCCTGGCGGCCCGGGCTGCTGCGCGCCGCCCGCCGGGTGGTGGCGGGCGCGGCGGCGGCGGACGACACCCTGCTCAGCGAGGTGCTGCCGAGGGCGGCAGCGGCCGCCGGGAGCCGTGCGTACGACGCCCGGGCCGCCGCACTGCACCGCAGGCTCGCCCCCTACCTGTCCGACCCGGACCCCGCCTCCGTGGCCGCCCGGCTGGCCCGCGGGACGGCCGCCGTACCCGCCGCCCGGGCGCGGGAGGGCGCGGCGACGGGGGAGGGCCGTCAGGAGGCGGCGTCGGCGCACATGCTGGCGCACACCCTGGCCGTGGTCTCCGACGCGGCCGTCACCACCGCCTTCCAGGCCCTCGCCCTCAGCGCCGCGGGCCTGCCGGACGCTGCCGCGCACCCGGCCGGGGCCGTGGCGCTCGCCCTCGCCCACTTCCCGCCCGTCGAGGCGGCCGTCCATCCGGTCCGGACCCCCTTCGTCTGGGACGGGCTCGCGGTCGCGCCGGGAACCGAGATCCTGGCCGCCCCGGCGTGGCTGCGCGACGGCGCCGACGCCTCCCCGGGCCAGGAGGCGGAGCCGGACGCCGCCGGCGACCTCCACCAGGAGGGGACCTCACCGTTCTGCGGATCCGCGACCGGTTGCACCGCCACCGCCTTCGCCGTCCGCGTGGCCGAGGAGATCGTCCGGTTCTTCACCGCGACCGCCCCGCCGGTCCTGCTCTCCCCGGCGCTCGCCCCGGACCGCATGCCGCTCGCGCTCGCGCCGCACACCCTGCGGGTGGCCGTGCCCCCCGCGGGCGCCGCCCCGCAGGACGCTCCCGCCGCCGGCCCCGCCTCGTCCGCGGCCCTGGCCCGCGCCGACGCCGACCGGCTCGACGGGCACGCCCGCGCCCTCGCCGCCTGCGCCGCCGAGCCGGGCTGGAACGGTGACGAGACCGGCGAGCGCTTCCGGGCGCGGCTGCTGGAGCACGCGGAGCGGTGCACCCGCGCCGCGTCCGACGTCCGGGCGGCGGCCCGTCACCTCGGCGACTGAGGCACGCCCCTCCCGGGGGGGGGGGGGGGGGGGGGGGGGGCGGCCCCCCCCCCCCCCCCCCCCCCCCCCCCCCCCCCCCCCCCCCCCCCCCCCCCCCCCCCCCCCCCCCCCCCCCCCC
>NZ_JBBDHD010000079.1:0-33158 GCF_044129415.1 Streptomyces racemochromogenes | reverse complement strand
CGCTGCGTCCGGAGCAGGCCGAGTACATCGGCGTCAAGGTCGAGGGCCCGTACAAGCCCGACCACTACCGCTACTGACGGCCGAGCCGTGCCCGCGCCCGTGCGACTTTCGTCAGGCAGGGCGCGACGAAAGAGGGTGGGCGCCAGGGAGCGCGGCTGTCTAGGGTCGGCCGTGTGGATGCCGAGGCGAGGATGCGTGCGGGCCGGGACTGGCTGAAGGGGCCCGAGCCCTGGTCCCGGCGGATGCTGGCCGGGGACCTGACGATCGCCGGGGTGCTGGCCCTGCTGGGCCTCGGCGTCGACGAACTCAGCAACAGCTCCGGCCCGAAGATGGTCCTGGGCGCCGTGGCCGTGGTGGCCCTGGTGCTGCTCCGCCGGCGGCTGCCGGCGGTCACCCTCGTGCTGGGCGCGGCGGCGAGCGCGTTCCTCCCCGCCGTGTTCCTCGTGACGATCCTGCTGGGCTGGTCCGCGGGACGGCGGATCGTGGGCGTGGGCCGGGCGCTCGGCGCGTTCGTGCTGGCTTTCCTCGCGTCGGTCGGCCTCACGCTGGTCGACCAGTGGGCGCAGATGCGGCCCCTGCTGACGGTCGTGTTCACCACCCTGCTGTTCCTGGCCGCGACCGGCATGCCCGGTCTGGCCAGCCGCTACTGGCACCAGCGCCGGACCCTGCTGAGCGCCCTCCAGGAGCGCAACGACCGGCTGGTGATGGAGCGGTCGATGGTCGCCGGGCAGGCCCGGCTGCGGGAACGGCAGCGGATCGCCCAGGACATGCACGACAGCCTGGGCCACCAACTGGCGCTCATCTCCGTGCACACCGGGGCGCTGGAGGTGGACCCGTCTCTGACCGACCGCCAGCGCGAGGCGGTCGGGGTGCTGCGGCAGGCCTCGGTGGCGGCCATGCACGAACTGCGGGAGGTCGTCGGCATCCTGCGCGACGGGGTGGAGGCCCCGGCTCCCGTGGAGGAGGCGCAGCCGGCCGCGCGCGGAGTGGCCGGGATCGCGGGCATCGTGGAGGCCGCGCGGGCCACGGGGACCGACGTACGGCTCAGTACGGCGGGGCGGCCCCGGCCGCTGGTCGCGGCCTGCGACCACGCCGCGTACCGGATCGTGCAGGAGGCGCTGACCAACGCCTACAAGCACGCGCCGGGGTCGGCGATCACCGTGGAACTGCGGTACGAGGACGACTCGCTGGTGGTGGAGATCGCCAACGGTCCGGCGGTCGAACGGTCCTCCGGCGAGGTGGTCTCCGGCGGGCAGGGACTGACGGGGCTGCGCGAGCGGGCCCGGCTGGTCGGGGGCATGGTGCACGCGGGTGCCACCGAGGACGGCGGGTTCCGGGTGGCAGGTGTGCTGCCGTACGGGACGGAGCCGGCCGGACTGGTCGCGGAGGCTGCCGACGACTTCGGGCAGCAGCTGCAAGCGCGGGCGCCGGCGCTCCGGGGGACGCCGAAGGCGGCCCCGCCCATGGACTGGGCGGCGCTGGACCGCGAGCTGGCCAGGCCCGTCCGTACCCGGGCCGGGGGCGTCGCGATGGGCTGCGGGATCGCCGTGGCGGCCCTGGTGCTGCTGGTCATCGTGCTGGGCGCCGGGGCGACCCTGCTGGTGGGCACCGCGAACAAGGCGATGATCGGCCGGGGCGACTACGACGCCGTGCACGTGGGCCAGTCCGAGCAGGAGGTCCGCGGCCGGCTGCCGGACGGCGACAGCGCCCTGACGTCGGGGCTGGACCGCAAGGGCCCGCCGCGGCCCGAGGGGGCGGACTGTTTCGCCCTGCTGTCGGCGGAGGACTCCAGAATGACGACCGACACGGTTTTCCGGTTCTGCTTCCGGGACGGCAAGCTCGTCGAGAAGCAGGCGTACGAGGTCAAGCAGTAGGAGCGCGGGTGACAGCCAAGGTGATCCGAGTGGTGATCGCTGACGACGAGCCGCTGATCCGGGCCGGGATCAGGATGATCCTGACCTCGGCGCCGGACATCGAGGTCGTCGCGGAGGGGGCCGACGGGCGGGAGGCGGTCGAGCTGGCCCGCTCGCACGCCCCGGACGTGGTGCTGCTCGACATCCAGATGCCGGTGATGGACGGGCTGACCGCGCTGGGCGAGCTGGGGCGGGCGGTACCGGGGGCGCGGGTGCTGATCCTGACGACCTTCGGGGAGCGGGAGAACGTGCTGCGGGCGCTCAGCGAGGGAGGCGCGGGCTTCCTGCTGAAGGACTCGGCGCCCGGCGAGCTGATCGGCGCGGTCCGGGCCGCCGCCGCCGGCGACGCCTACCTGTCCCCCGCCGCGACCCGGCACGTGGTGGACCAGCTGGCCACCGGCCGGGCCGCGGGCCGTGCCGAGGAGGCCCGGCGGCGGGTGGACGCGCTGAGCGAGCGGGAGCGAGGGGTACTGGCGCTGCTCGGGGAGGGACTGTCCAACGCGGACGCCGGTCGCAGGCTCCACATGAGCGAGGCGACCGTGAAGACGTACGTGAGCCGGATCCTCGCCAAGCTGGAGTGCGAGAACCGCGTGCAGGCGGCGCTGCTCGCCCGGGACGCCGGTTTGTAGCAGGGCTGTGGCGGCCCTGTGGCGGTGCCGTGCAGGGGACTTGGGGTACGGTCGGGCCGACCTGACCGGCGAAGAAGCGGCCGGCGGGGCGGACGAGGTGCGGGGGCAGGGCAGATGGTGACGGCAGCGGAACAGTACGCGACGGACGCGGCGGAAGCCGCCGGTACGGCCGTGGGGCGGCCCGGGCGGATCCCGCGCGTGCCGGGCTTCGCCCCCAGGGCCGTGACGGGCTCCCCCAAGGAGGCCGGCAAGGCGCTGCGGCTGCGCGTACCGCGCAGCGCCCACGCTTCCTTCGAGATGCCCGCCGACCGTCCCGACGCCGTGCGCGCGGTGGAGGAGTCCAACGTCGGCCGGGTGGCCGAGCTGACCCCGATACGCGTCGGCCGGATGGCCGCCAACCCCTTCGCCTTCCTGCGCGGCGCCGCCGGCCTGATGGCGCACGACCTGTCCGGCGGCCCGGTGACCGGGGTGGGCGCGCAGATCTGCGGCGACGCGCACGCGGCCAACTTCGGCCTCTACGGTGACGCCCGCGGGCGCCTGGTGATCGACCTCAACGACTTCGACGAGACCGTCTTCGGCCCGTGGGAGTGGGACGTGAAGCGGCTCGCCACCTCGCTGGTGCTGGCCGGGCGCGTCGCGGGCGCCGACGAGGACACCTGCCGGGCGGCGGCGCAGGACGCGGTGGGAGCCTACCGGCGCACCATGCGGCTGCTGGCCAAGCTTCCCGCGCTCGACGCGTGGAACGCCATCGCCGACGAGGAGCTCGTCTCCCACACCGACGCCCGCGACCTGCTGGGCACGCTGGAACGGGTCTCCGAGAAGGCCCGCAACAACACCTCCGCCCGGTTCGCCGCCAAGTCCACCGAGGTGTGCGAGGACGGCAGCCGCCGCTTCGTGGACGCGCTGCCCGTGCTGCGCCGGGTCGGCGACCGGGAGGCCGCCGCCGTGGCCGCCTCGCTGGGCCCGTACCTGACGACCCTGTCGGGCGACCGGCTGCCGCTGCTGGCCCGCTACTCGATCCACGACGTGGCCTTCCGCGTCGTCGGCACCGGCAGTGTCGGCACCCGCTCGTACGTGGTGCTGCTGCTGGACCACCGGGGTGAGCCGCTGGTCCTCCAGGTCAAGGAGGCCCGTCCCTCGGTGCTGCTGCCGCACCTGCCCGCGCTGGGCTTCCACTCCCCGCAGGAGGAGCACGAGGGCCGGCGGGTGGTGGCCGGGCAGAAGCGGATGCAGGTGGTCTCCGACATCCTGCTGGGCTGGACCACCGTCGAGGGGCGCCCGTACCAGGTCCGCCAGTTCCGCAACCGCAAGGGCAGCGTGGACCCGGCGGCGCTGACCCCCGACCAGCTCGACGACTACGGCCGGATGACCGGTGCCCTGCTGGCCCGGGCGCACGCCCACAGCGCCGACCCGCGGCTGCTGGCCGGGTACTGCGGCAAGAACGAGGAGCTGGACGAGGCGGTGGGCGCCTTCGCGGTGGCCTACGCCGACCGCAGCGAGGCCGACCACGCGGACCTGCTGGCGGCGGTGCGCTCCGGCCGGATCGCGGCCGAGTTCGGCGTCTGAGCGGCGGCCCGGCCCGCGCCGGGGCATGTTTCACGTGAAACGTGTCCCGGCGCGGGCCGTAGGCTGGCCGGGTGAGCGAGCAGAGCGGACACACAGCCCCCGAAGAGCCCACCGCTTCCGGTGGGGAGCGGCCCGAGGCGCGCCTGGAGCGTGCCGTGCGGGCTGCCGAGCAGGCACTGATCGAGTTCGAGATCGCCGTGGAGACCTTCCGGGTGGAGGTCGAGAACTTCTCCCGGCTCCACCACCAGAAGCTCGGCCCGATGTACTCCCGGCTCGACGAGCTGGACGCGCTGATCGCGGAGGCGAAGGCCGCCCGCAGCGGCGACCCCGAGGACCTGCGGCGGGCTCAGGACGCCCGCTCGCTGGTCATGCCGATGCCCGGGGTGGACGAGCTGTTCCACGACTGGCTGGGTTCGGACGGGATCTCCGACGACGCGGGTGCCATGCTCACCGACCGGCCGGTGCGCCCGCCGGAGCGGGTGCGCCCCTCGGAGGAGGTCCGCCGGCTCTACCGCGAGCTGGTCCGCCGGGCCCACCCGGACCTCGCGCAGGACGAGGCCGAGCGCACGCGCCGTGACGCGTTCATCGCACGGGTCAACGCCGCCTACGGCCGCGGTGAGGAGCAGCTGCTGCGCGAGCTGGCCGAGGAGTGGGACGCCGGCCCGGCGCCCCAGGCGGTGGCGCCGAGCGAGAGCGAGGAGCTCTACGCCCGGCTGGAGTGGCTGTCGCAGCGCAAGGAGCTGCTGTCGATGGTGGCCAAGGAGCTGGAGGACAGCGCGATCGGCGCGATGCTGCGGATGGCGCCCGACGACCCGGACCGGCTGCTGGAGGAGATCGCCGAGCAGCTGCTGGCGCAGGTCTCCGAGCGCGAGGCGGAGCTGGCCTCCTACGCGACTCCGTGAGCCGTGGCCTCGGGGTCGGATAGGTTGGCAGCCAGACCCGCGAAGAGAGAAGGCGACTGTCATGAACTTCGGACCGCTCCCCTCGGTGGAGGCCGCCGCGGTGCCCGCCGAAGGCCTCGTCCTGGACGTCCGTGAGAACGACGAGTGGGCGGCCGGGCATGTCGAGGGCGCGCTGCACGTCCCGATGAGCGACTTCGTCGCCCGCTTCGGCGAGGTGACGGAGGCGGTCGCCGACGGACGCACCGCCTACGTGATGTGCCGTGTGGGCGGACGCAGCGCCCAGGTCACCCAGTACCTGGTGGGCCAGGGCATCGACGCGGTCAACGTGACCGGCGGGATGCAGGCGTGGGAGGGCGCCGGGCGCCCGATGGTGACGGACCACGGGAACCCGGCCTTCGTCCTGTAGGCCGGGTCAGCCGAGGGGGTGGGCGGCCAGCAGGTCGCCCAGGGCCTCCTCGTGCGCGGCGGCCGGGCCGAGCTGGAGCTCCAGCTGCTTGGCCCAGGCGTGGTAGCGGTGCAGTGGGTAGTCGGTGTCGGCGCCGAAGCCGCCGTGCAGGTGCTGTGCGGTCTGCACGACCCGCCGTACGCCCTCGGAGGCCCAGATCTTGGCGACGGCCACGTCCCCGGAGACGGGCAGCGGGCCGCCCGCCGCTCCGGTCGCGGCGTCGAGGCGCCAGGCCGCCTGCCAGAGGGTGACCTCCATGGCCCGCAGGTCGATGTAGCGGTCGGCGGTCTGGACCGCGACGGCCTGGAAGGTGGCCACGGGGAACCCGAACTGCTCCCGCTTGCCGGTGTAGTCGCCGGTCATGGCGAGGACGGCCTCGCCGAGGCCGAGTGCGAGGGCGCAGGTGCCGGTGGCCAGGACCTGGCGCAGCCGCTCCCAGGCGCCGGGGGCGTCGATCACGTGGGCCGCGGGGGCGCGGACCCCCTCCAGGGTGAGCTCCGCGAGCCTCTCCCCGCTGGTGGAGTACTGGTCGGCGAGGGCGAGGCCCTCGGTGTCCCGCGGGAGCAGCGCGAGGACGGCCTCGCCCTCTCCGGTGTGCGCGGGTACGGCGATCCAGTCGCTGCCGTGCGCCCAGGGGACGGCCGTCTGCACCCCGTCCAGGGTCCAGTCCGAACCTTCCCGGCGTGCGGTGACCGCCAGTTCGGCGGGGTCGTGGCCGGTGCGGCCCTGCGCGGCGACGGTGAGGACGAGCGTGCCGCGCGCGGCGCCGGGCAGCAGGGCGGCGGTCAGCTCGGGGCCGCCGTGGGCCTGGACGGCCATGGCGGTGGCGCAGTGCTCCAGCAGCGGGACCCGGGCCAGCACCCTGGCCGCCTCGCGCAGCACCAGGCAGAGCGCGATGGTGTCCAGGCCGGAGCCCCCGTACTCCTCGGCGAGGACGAGGCCCGGCAGGTCGGAGCCGGCGAGCGTGGCCCACAGGGGCCGGTCGAAGTCCTCCGCGACGGCTCCCGGGGTGAGCGCCGGGCTGGGCACGCCGTCGGGAGCGACATCGGCGAACACCGCCCTGGCCGCCTCGACGGCCGCCTGCTGTTCCTCGGTGAAGGTGAAGTCCACTGCCTGTCCTCCCGCGTGCACCGGTTCCGATCCGGGTAGTGGATCTGACGGGCCGTCAAGATAGAACAGGCGGCGGCAAAAACACAGCCTGCCGGCAGGCTCAGCGGTCGAAGTCGATCTCCACTTCCTCCGTCACCGGGTGGGACTGGCAGGCCAGTACGAACCCGGCCTCCGTCTCCTCCTCCTCCAACGCGAAGTTGCGTTCCATCCGCACCTCGCCCGACACCACGAACGCCCGGCAGGTGCCGCAGACGCCGCCCTTGCAGGCGTACGGGGCGTCGGCACGGTTGCGCAGGACGGCGTCCAGCAGGGACTCCCCGTCCCGCACCGGCCAGGTGCCCGAGCGGCCGTCGAGCCGGGCCGTGACCCGCCCGTGGGCCGCGACCGGGGCCGAGGACCGTACGGGCACCTGCGGGGCGGTCTCCTCCACGTGGAAGATCTCCTCGTGCACCCGGGTCCGTGCGACGCCCAGCGCGCCCAGGGCCCGCTCGGCGCCCGTCACCAGCCCGTACGGGCCGCACAGGAACCAGCCCGTGACCTCCGGGACCGGCAGCAGAGCGGGCAGCAGGGCCGTGAGGCGCGCCTCGTCGAGCCGCCCGGACGGCAGTCCTGCCTCCTGCTCCTCGCGGGAGAGGACGGTGACGAGCTGGAAGCGGTCGGGGTGGCGGTCCTTGAGGTCGGCCACCTCCTCCAGGAACATCGTGGAGGCCGCCGTGCGGTCACTGCGCACCAGGCAGAACCGGGCGTCGGCGCGGGCCGCGAGGAGGGTCGCCGCGATCGACAGCACCGGGGTGATCCCGCTGCCGCCGACGATCGCCGCGTAGTGCGGGGAGGCCGGGGCGGCCGCCGGGTCCAGCACGAAGCGGCCGGCCGGGACCATCACGTCCAGCACGTCGCCGGCGGCGATCTCCTTGTGGGCGAAGGTGGAGAACTCGCCTCCCTCCACGAGTCGCACGCCCACCCGCAGCTCGGCCGGGCCCGGGCCGTCGGCGGCCGGGGCGGGGGAGCAGATCGAGTAGGTGCGTCGGACCTCGGCGCCCTCGGCGGGCCGGCGGCGGAGCGTGAGGTGCTGGCCGGGGGCGTGCCGGTACTCGGCGCGCAGCTCCTCGGGCACCGACAGGGTCAGCGCCACAGAGTCGTCGGTGAGCCGGTCGACCGCCGCCACCGTCAGGGGGTGGAACGCGCCGTGGCGGGGTGCGGCCATCTACAGCTCCTTGAAGTGGTCGAACGGTTCGCGGCAGGCGACGCACCGGCGCAGCGCCTTGCAGGCGGTGGAGGAGAACCGGCTGAGCAGCTCGGTGTCGGTCGAGCCGCAGTTCGGGCAGCGGACCGACAGGGTGAGCGGGACCGGCCCTCCGGCGGCGTGCGGGCGGGGCGGGGCGATGCCGAACTCGGCGAGCTTGCGGCGGCCTTCGGCGCTGATGTCGTCGGTGGACCAGGCGGGGGAGAGCACCGTGGTGACCCGCACTTCGGGTATGCCGTGCCCGGTCAGGACCCGCTCGATGTCGGCGGACATGGCCTCGATGGCCGGGCAGCCGGTGTAGGTGGGGGTCAGGAGCACCTCGGCGTGCCCGTCGTCATGCATCCGCACACCGCGCAGGACCCCCAGCTCGGACAGGGTAAGCACGGGCAGCTCGGGGTCGGGGACGGTGCCGGCCAGCTCGGCCAGCTCCGCCTCCAGACGGGTGGTCCCGGCGGCGGCGGTCACCACGACGCCCCGGGGTGGCTGCGGTGTAGGTGCTGCATCTCCGCGAGGAGCCGCCCGAACGACTCGGTGTGCAGGCCCTGACGGCCGGCTCCGGCGGCCCAGGCACCCGTGCGGGGCCCCTCGGGCAGGTCGAGCCCGGCCTGCTCCAGTATCGCGCCCAGGGCGGCCAGCCAGCGGGCCTCCAGGGCGGCCGGGTCCACGTCGAGGCCGTCGACCGGCCGGAACAGCTCCCCGGTGTACTTCCACAGGGCGTCCAGGGCCGCGCGCATCCGGCGGCGGCTCTCCTCGGTGCCGTCGCCGAGCCGCAGCGTCCACTGCTCGGCGTGGTCGCGGTGGTAGGCGGTCTCCTTGACGGCCTTGGCGGCCAGCGCGGCGAACGGCCCTTCACCGGCGGCCAGTTCCGTGTACAGCTCGTGCTGGTACAGGGAGAAGTACAGCTGGCGGGCGATGGTGTGGGCGAAGTCCCCGTTGGGCTGCTCGACCAGCTGGACGTTGCGGAAGGCGCGCTCCTCGCGCAGGAACGCCAGTTCGTCCTCGTCGCCCGCCATGGACAGCAGGACGCGGGCCTGGCCGAGCAGGTCGAGCGCGATGTTCGCGAGGGCGACCTCCTCCTCCAGGACCGGGGCGTGGCCCGCCCACTCGCCGAGGCGGTGGGAGAGGATCAGCGCGTCGTCCGCGAGGGAGAGGACGGCGGCCGTGGCCGCCGGCGGGGTGGTGGTGGCGGTGTCGGCGCTCACAGGTGGCGCACCCCCTCGGGGATCTCGTAGAAGGTGGGGTGCCGGTAGGGCTTGTCGGCGGACGGGGCGAAGAACGGGTCCCGCTCGTCCGGCGAGGAGGCCGTGATCTCGGCGGAGGGCACGACCCAGATGGAGACGCCTTCGTTGCGTCGCGTGTAGAGGTCGCGTGCGTTGCGCAGGGCCATCTCCGCGTCGGGGGCGTGCAGGCTGCCCGCGTGCGTGTGCGAGAGGCCGCGGCGCGAGCGCACGAACACCTCCCACAGGGGCCAGTTCTGCGTCATGCCTGTACCTCTCGTCCGGTGCCGGTGTGCTTCTGCGCGTACGCCGTGGCCGCTTCGCGGACCCAGGCGCCTTCCTCGTGGGCCCTGCGCCGCTGGCTGATGCGCTGTTCGTTGCAGGGGCCGTTGCCCTTGAGCACGTCCCAGAACTCGGCCCAGTCGATGGCGCCGAAGTCGTAGTGGCCGCGCTCCTCGTTCCACTTGATGTCCGGGTCGGGCAGGGTCAGGCCCAGGGACTCGGCCTGCGGGACGGCGATGTCGACGAAGCGCTGGCGCAGCTCGTCGTTGGAGTGCCGCTTGATCCGCCAGGCCATCGCCTGCGCGCTGTGGACCGACTCGTCGTCCGGCGGCCCGAACATCATCAGGGAGGGCCACCACCAGCGGTCGACCGCGTCCTGCGCCATGGCGTGCTGGGCCTCGGTGCCCTGCGAGAGGGCGAGGAGCAGCTCGTACCCCTGGCGCTGGTGGAAGGACTCCTCCTTGCAGATGCGGACCATCGCGCGGGCGTAGGGGCCGTAGGAGCACCGGCAGATCGGCACCTGGTTGGTGATCGCCGCGCCGTCCACGAGCCAGCCGATGGCGCCGACGTCCGCCCAGGTCAGGGTCGGGTAGTTGAAGATCGAGGAGTACTTCTGCTTCCCGGAGTGGAGCTTGTCGAGGAGCTCGTCCCGGCTGGTGCCCAGGGTCTCGGCGGCGCTGTAGAGGTAGAGGCCGTGCCCCGCCTCGTCCTGCACCTTGGCCATCAGGATCGCCTTGCGGCGCAGGGAGGGCGCGCGGGTGATCCAGTTGGCCTCGGGCTGCATGCCGATGATCTCGGAGTGGGCGTGCTGTGCCATCTGCCGGACCAGGGAGGCGCGGTACTCCTCGGGCATCCAGTCACGCGGCTCCACGCGCTCGTCCGCCGCGACGGCGGCGTCGAAGTCCGCCCTCAGCTGCGCGCCGAGGTCGGCGGCCTCTGCGTCCGCCCCGCCCGACGTCCCCGTCTCCGGAGTCACTGCGACCATCACGGCTCCCTGTCCGAATCTGCGTCCGAGCCCGCCCGTCCGCCCGACCGACCGATCGTTCGGTTCATGCTCTTCAATGGTGAGACGGCGGCCCGTAGGGTGTCAACCTCTGTGGGCAACCCTGTGGACGCCGGATGATCGGGGCGGGATGGTTTCGAACGAGCGCGAGCGCGAGGACGAGCCCGGTGCCGCACCTCCCCGGGCGCCCGGAATCGCCGGCCTGTCCCTCCCGTACCGGGTCCTCGCGGCGCTGGTCCTGGCGGCCCTCGCCGTCACCGCCTGCCTGCACCTGGGACTGGTCTTCCTGCACGTCGCGCCGTCCAACACGCTGAGCAAGCGGCACGCCGCCCTGGTCGACGGCTGGGTCTACCCGGAGTTCGAACAGAACTGGAAGCTCTTCGCCCCCAACCCCCTCCAGCAGAACATCGCCGTGGAGGCCCGCGCCCAGATCCGCGACGCGGCGGGCGCCCTCGTCACCACCGACTGGCGCGACCTGTCCGCCGAGGACGCGGCCGGCATCCGGCACAACCCGCTGCCGAGCCACACCCGGCAGAACGAGCTCCGCCGGGCCTGGGACTTCTTCACCGGCTCCCACGACGACGACAACAAGCCGGTGCAGGCCGAGCGCGCCGAGCTGTCCGAGGAGTACCTGAAGCGGATCGCGGGCCTCCGGCTGGGCGCCGGACTGCCCGACGGGGACCGGATCGTACGGGTCCAGCTGCGCTCGGCGACCCGGTCCGTGGCGGCGCCGGCCTGGAGCACGGAGAAGACCGACACGCGGACGTACTACCGGGAGCTGCCGTGGTGGACCGTCTGAGGCGGGCGCTCGCGCGGGTCAGCGGGGAGGCGCTCGGCCCGTACCAGAGCGCCGTCGTACGGATCGGCTTCGCCGGGACCTGGCTGTTCTTCCTGCTGCGCGAGTTCCCGCACCGGCACGAGCTGTACGGGCCCGACGGGCCCTGGAGCTGGGAACTCGCGCAGCGGCTCGTCTCCGGGAACCACGCCTTCACGGTGCTGCTGTGGTCCGCGTCAGGGTGGTGGTTCGAACTCGTCTACGGCCTCGCCGCCGCCGCGAGCGCGCTGCTGGCACTGGGCTGGCGGACGCGGGCGACCTCCGTGCTGTTCATGGCCGGCGTGCTCTCGCTGCAGAACCGCAGCGTCTTCATGGGTGACGGCGGGGACAACGTCGTCCACCTGATGGCGATGTACCTGGTGCTGACGCGCTGCGCGCGGGTGTGGTCCCTCGACGCCCGCCGGGCCCGGCTGCGGGGGAGCGCGTCGGCGGGGGCGACCGGGCCGGTGCTGTGGGGGGTGCTCGGCGCGGTCCTCGCGTACGGGGGCCTGAGCGGGCGGCTGGGCGGCGGGTGGACGGCCGTGTTCGCGGCGCTGTGGACCGGCGCGGCGCTGTGGTGGCTGGTCGAGCGGTACGAGCCCGAGGGCGAGCGGCGGGCCGCGCTGGACGTGCTGGCGAACCTGCTGCACAACGCCGGGATGCTGGTGATCACGGCGGAGGTGTGCCTGATCTACGCCACGGCGGGCTGGTACAAGATCCAGGGCTCCCGGTGGCAGGACGGGACCGCGCTGTACTACCCGCTGCGGCTGGACTACTTCACCCCGTGGCCGGAGCTGTCGGGGGTGCTGGCCGGGAGCGGGGTCGCGGTGATGCTGCTGACCTACGGGACCGTGCTGGTGCAGGTCGCCTTTCCGTTCACGCTGTTCAACCGGCGGGTCAAGAACGTGCTGCTCGCCGTGATGATGCTGGAGCACGCGGGGATCGCGGTGCTGCTGGGGCTGCCGTTCTTCTCGTTGGCGATGATCGCCGCCGACGCGGTGTTCCTCCCCACGGGGCTGCTGGTGCGGGTGGGCGCGCGGGTGCGCCTGCCGCGGCGCGGCGCCCCTCCCCGCCCCGCCCTCTCCCCTGCTCCGGGGTCTGCGCCCCGGCCCTGGGAGGTGCCCCCGGACGCGGCCGGACGGGTGCCGGCGAGTCCGGCCGGCGGCGGGTCGTAGGGTCGGGGCATGAGTGTTGTGGTGCGGGAGTGGGCCGAGTGCGCCGGGCGGGACGACGTCGTGTTGCTGGACGGGTTCCACGCCCTGAAGCACGCCCTGCGGTTCGGGGCCGAGGTGCTGGCCGTCGTCGCCGACGACCCCGAGGGGGTCGGGGCCCTCGCCGCCGAGCTGGCTCCCGACGTGGAGGGGGTGGTGGCCCGGCTGGTGCGCCCGGGACCGCTCAAGGAGCTGCTGCCCCGCGTGCACCCCACCGGGGTCGCGGCCCTCGCCGTACGCCCCGACCGCGCGGCCGGGCGGGCCGCCCTGACACGGATGCCCCGGCCCGCGCCCGTCGTGCTCCTCGACAACCCCCGCAACCTCGGCAACGTCGGCGCCGTCGTCCGCCTCGCCGCCGGATTCGGCGCCACCGGCGTGGTCACGCGCGGCGACCTCGACCCCTGGCACCCCAACGTGGTCCGCGCCGGGGCCGGGCTGCACTACGCGACCACCGTCGACCGGGTGGAACTGGCGGAGCTCCCGCCCGGGCCCGTGTACGCGCTCGACCCGGAGGGCGAGGACATCCGTGCCCTCACCCTCCCGGACGACGCCCTGCTCGCCTTCGGCTCCGAACGCCACGGGATCTCGCCCGAGCTGCGCGCCCGGGCCGATCACCTCGTCTCGCTGCCGATGCGGCCGCAGGTCTCCAGCTACAACCTGGCCACCAGTGTGGCCATGACCCTCTTCCACTGGGGCGGCCCGCGCCCCTGAGGACCCCGCCCCGGGGACCCCGCCCCCGAGGACTACGCCTGGCGGCGGACCTCCACCACGCGGAAGCGGTTCGCGACGAACGCGCCGTCGCACAGGGCGGCGTTCGCCGCGGGGTTGCCGCCCGAGCCGTGGAAGTCGGAGAAGGCCGCCGTCTGGTTGACGTAGACCCCGCCCGTCAGGTTCAGCGACAGCTGCGCCGACTCCTCCAGGCAGACCTCCTCGATCGCCCGCTCGGTGTCCGCCGAGGTGGTGTACGCGCCCACCGTCATGGCGCCCTTCTCCCGCACCGTGCGGCGCAGCAGCTCCAGGGCGTCGGCCGTGGAGTCCACCGCCACCGCGAAGGAGACCGGGCCGAAGCACTCCGACAGGTACGCGGCCTCCGGGTCCGGCTTGCCGGCGTCCAGCTTCACGATCACCGGGGTGCGCACGACCGCGTCCGGGAACTCGGGGTTGGCCACCTCGCGCGAGGCCAGCGCGACCTCGCCCAGTCCGGCCGCCGCCTCCAGACGGGCCTTGACGTCCGGGTTGACCAGCGCGCCCAGCAGCGCGTTGGCCCGGGCGTCGTCGCCGAGCAGCCCGCCGACGGAGGCGGCGAGGTCGGCGACGACCTCGTCGTACGACTTGTGGCCGGCGTCCGTCTCGATGCCGTCGCGCGGGATCAGCAGGTTCTGCGGGGTGGTGCACATCTGGCCGCTGTAGAGGGAGAGCGAGAAGGCCAGGTTGGACAGCATGCCCTTGTAGTCGGAGGTCGAGTCGACGACGACCGTGTTGACGCCCGCCTTCTCCGTGTAGACCTGCGCCTGGCGGGCGTTGGCCTCCAGCCAGTCGCCGAACTCCGTCGAACCGGTGTAGTCGATCAGCTTGATCTCGGGCCGGACCGCGAGGGTCTTGGCGATGCCCTCACCCGGCCGCTCGACCGCCAGCGCCACCAGGTTCGGGTCGAAGCCCGCCTCGGCGAGGACCTCGCGGGCCACCTTGACGGTCAGGGCCAGCGGGAGGACGGCGCGCGGGTGCGGCTTGACCAGGACGGCGTTGCCGGTGGCGAGCGAGGCGAACAGGCCGGGGTAGCCGTTCCAGGTGGGGAAGGTGTTGCAGCCGATCATCAGCGCGATGCCGCGCGGCACCGCCGTGAAGGTCTTGCCGAGCTCCAGCGGGTCCCGCTTGCCCTGCGGCTTCGACCAGTCGGCCTGGCCGGGGACGCGGGTCTGCTCCTCGTACGCGTAGGCGACGGCCTCCAGGCCGCGGTCCTGCGCGTGGGGGCCGCCCGCCTGGAACGCCATCATGAAGGCCTGGCCGCTGGTGTGCATCACCGCGTGCGCGAACTCGTGCGTGCGGGCGGAGATGCGGGCGAGGATCTCGATGGAGACCAGGGCGCGGGTCTCGGGACCGGCGTCCCGCCAGGCGGCGATGCCCGCCTTCATCGCGGGCAGCAGCACGTCCACGTCGGCGTGCGGGTACTCCACGCCCAGCTCCGGGCCGTACGGGGAGACCTCCCCGCCGGTCCAGCCGTCGGTTCCGGGCTGGTCGAGGTCGAAGCGGGTGCCGCGGACGGCCTCGAAGGCGGCGAGCCCGTCGGCCGGGGCGGTCTCGCCGTAGGCCTTGGGGTGCTCGGGGTGCGGGGACCAGTAGGCGCGGCTGCGGATGGCAGCCAGCGCCTGGTCCAGGGTGGGCCGGTGCTTCTCGGTGAGCCGGGAGAGGGTGAGCTCGGCGGCCATCAGGGACCAACTCCTCGTTGAGCCGGGCAGGATCGGCTGGTTCACAGCGCGAGATCAGGCAGGGGCGGGTGAAGAAGAGCAGACTGGAGTTAGAGTAACCGAACGATCGGTCGGGACAAGAGGGCCCGGGAGGACCTGTGGACAACCCGGTGCGGGAGGATCAGGACATGACAGCAATCGAGCGGTCCCGCACTGTGGCGGTCGTCGGCGCCGGCACCATGGGACAGGGCATCGCCCAGGTGGCCCTCCTCGCAGGTCACCGCGTGCTGATCCACGACATCGACGGTGCCCTCGCCGCCACCGGCGCCGGCCTCGTGCGCGACCGCGTCGAGCGCATGGCCGCCAAGGGGCGCCTCGACCGGGCCGAGGCCGAGGACGCCGCCGGCCGGATCCGGGCCGCCGAGGGCCTCGCCGACCTGGCCGACGCCGCCCTCGTCGTCGAGGCGGTCGTCGAGGACGTCACCGTCAAGCGCGCCCTCTTCGCGGCACTCGAAGAGGTGGTTTCGCCGGACGCCCTCCTGGCCACCAACACCTCCTCGCTCTCCGTCACCGAGCTCGCCGCCGGCCTCGCCCACCCGGGCCGCTTCCTCGGCCTGCACTTCTTCAACCCGGCCCCGCTGCTCCCCCTCGTCGAGGTGGTGAGCGGCTCCGCCACCGATCCGGCCGCCGCCGAGCGCGCGTACCGCACCGTCCTGGGCTGGGGGAAGACCCCGGTCCGCTGCGCCGACACCCCCGGCTTCATCGTCAACCGGATCGCCCGCCCCTTCTACGCCGAAGCCTTCGCCGTGTACGAGGAGCAGGGCGCCGACCCCGCGACCATCGACGCCGTCCTGCGCGAGAGCGGCGGTTTCAGGATGGGCCCGTTCGCGCTGACCGACCTGATCGGCCAGGACGTCAACGAGGCCGTCACCCGCTCGGTCTGGGAGTCCTTCTTCCGCAGCCCCAAGTTCACTCCTTCGCTCGCCCAGCGCCGCCTGGTCCAGTCGGGCCGCCTCGGCCGCAAGTCCGGGCACGGCTGGTACCCGTACGGCGAGGGTGCGCAGCCGGCCGCGCCGCGCACCGCCGGGCCCGAGGAGGCGCCGGAGAAGGTGACCGTCGTCGGTGACCTCGGCCCGGCCGCCGCCCTGGCGGACCTCATCGAGGAGGCCGGGATCGCGGTGACCTCCACCGCGCACGGCGGCCCGTACATCCAGCTGCCCGGGGAGGGCCAGCTGGTGCTCGCCGACGGCAAGACCGCGGTCGAGTTCACCGACGTGGTCTACTTCGACCTCGCGCTGGACTACCGCGAGGCCACCCGCGTCGCCCTGTCGGTCAGCGAGGACACCAGCGAGCGCACCCTCGCCGAGGCCGTCGGCCTCTTCCAGAGGCTCGGCAAGCAGGTCTCCGTCATCGGCGACGTCCCCGGCATGATCGTCGCCCGGACCGTCGCCATGCTGATCGACCTGACGGCCGACGCCGTGGCCCGCGGGGTGGCCTCCGCCGAGGACATCGACACCGCCATGCGCCTCGGCGTCAACTACCCGCTGGGCCCCTCCGAGTGGCACACACGCCTCGGCCGGGACTGGGCGTACGACCTGCTGCACCACCTGGACGAGCGCTGTCCCGGCGGCCGCTACGCACCCTCGCTGGCCCTCTTCAAGCTGGGCTACGCGGACGACGGCGAGGCGGACGGGGGCGCCGCGGAGGGCGACGCCGCGGTGGACGAGGCGCAGGAGGGCACCGGATGACCACGGCCAGGCGGGACACCTACACCCCCGAGACGCTCCTGTCGGTGGCGGTGCGGGTCTTCAACGAACGCGGCTACGACGGCACGTCCATGGAGCACCTCTCCAAGGCCGCCGGCATCTCCAAGTCCTCGATCTACCACCACGTCGCCGGCAAGGAGGAGCTGCTGCACCGGGCCGTCAGCCGGGCGCTGGACGAGCTCTTCGCCGTGCTGGAGGAGCCCGGCGCCCTGCGCGGCCGGGCGGTCGCGCGCGTCGAGTACGTCACCCGCCGCACCGTCGAGGTCCTGGTCGCGGAGCTCCCCTACGTCACCCTGCTGCTGCGGGTGCGCGGCAACACCCGCACCGAGCGCTGGGCGCTGGAGCGCCGCCGCGAGTTCGACCACCAGGTCGCGGAGCTGCTCAAGGCCGCCGCCGCGGACGGGGACCTGCGGGCGGACGTGGACATCCGGCTGGCCACGCGCCTGCTCTTCGGCATGGTCAACTCGCTGGTCGAGTGGTACCGCCCGCACCCGGGCACGACCTCCGACCAGCTCGCGGACGCGGTGGTCGGCATGGCCCTGGACGGCCTGCGCGCGAAGGCGTAGCCCAAGGGGCGGGGGAAGGGGCGGGGAGGCCGGGGTCCGGCCTTCCCGCCCCTTCCGCTTTCCCGTTCAGTCCTCCGTCAGCGCAGGACTGCCGGCCGGGCCCGGGTCCAGCAGGTCCGTCTCCTCGAACACCAGAAGCGTGCGGGTGGAGAGCACCTCGGGGATGGCCTGCAGGCGGGTCAGGACCAGCTCCCGGAGGGTGCGGTTGTCCGCCGTGTGGACCAGCAGCAGGACGTCGAAGTCCCCGCTGACGAGCGCGATGTGGGCGGCCCCCGGAAGCTCGCGCAGCTTCTCGCGCACCGTGCGCCAGGAATTCTGGACGATCTTCAAGGTGATATAGGCGGAAGCCCCCTGACCTGCGCGTTCGTGGTTCACCCGGGCAGTGAACCCGCGGATCACCCCGTCGTCGATCAGCCGGTTGATGCGGGCGTACGCGTTCGCGCGCGAGACGTGCACCTGCTCGGCGACCGACCGTATCGACGCGCGGCCGTCCGCCTGGAGCAGCCGCATGATCGACCGGTCGATCGGGTCCAGGGGGCGGGGCGGCACGGGCGGCGCCGACGGGGCGGGCGGGGCCTGCGGTGCCGTGACCTGGGCGGGGGGCGGGGCCGGTGGGGCGGCCGGGGCACCTCCCGGTGAAGCCGGTCCGGAACCCGTTCCGGCCATTTGTTCATCCGGCATTGCCCACTGCCTCCCTCTCCTGGACGTCCTGCATCCATCCCAGGGCCCCGTCGCCAGTTTGTCCACAGCCTGGAGCCGCCTGTAGCCAAATTGCGCCGACGACCGAACAATCGGTAGGTGAGGCACCCCGCAACCGGGGGCCACCTCCTCCGGCTACCGCCGGGGGTACCCCAGCCCGCTTCCCACGAGGAGGTGTACGCCGCCATGACGGTCCAAGAGCTGCCCGGTGCCGGTGCGTCCCACCGTGTCACCCCGCCGCCCGCCTGGAGGCCCCGCACGGACGCCGCTCCGCTGCTCCCGGACCCCGAGCCCCACCGGGTCCTGGGCACCGCGGCCGCCGAGCACCTCGACCCCGCGCTGATGCGCCGCTACTACGCCGAGCTGGTGCGGGGCCGCCGCTACAACGCGCAGGCCACCGCGCTCACCCGGCAGGGCCGTCTCGCCGTGTACCCCTCCACCGTCGGGCAGGAGGCCGCCGAGATCGCGGCCGCGCTGGTCCTGGAGGAGCAGGACTGGCTCTTCCCCAGCTACCGCGACACCCTCGCGGCCGTGGCGCGCGGACTGGACCCCGTCCAGGCGCTGACGCTGCTGCGCGGCGACTGGCACACCGGCTACGACCCGCGCGAGCACCGCATAGCCCCCCTCTGCACCCCGCTCGCCACCCAGCTCCCGCACGCGGTCGGCGTGGCGCACGCCGCGCGGCTGCGCGGGGACGAGGTCGTGGCGCTCGCCATGGTCGGCGACGGCGGCACCAGCGAGGGCGACTTCCACGAGGCGCTGAACTTCGCGGCCGTCTGGCAGGCCCCGGTGGTCTTCCTCGTCCAGAACAACGGCTTCGCCATCTCCGTACCGCTCGCCAAGCAGACGGCCGCCCCGACCCTGGCCCACAAGGCCGTGGGGTACGGGATGCCCGGCCGCCTGGTCGACGGCAACGACGTCGCCGCCCTGCACGAGGTCCTCACCGAGGCCGTGCACCGGGCGCGCTCGGGCGGCGGCCCGACCCTGATCGAGGCCGTCACCTACCGGATGGAGGCCCACACGAACGCCGACGACGCGACCCGCTACCGCTCGGACTCCGAGGTCGAGGCCTGGAAGGCGCACGACCCCGTCGAGCTGCTGGAGCGCGAGCTGACCGGGCGCGGCTGGCTGGACGAGACCGGCATCCGGGAGGCGCGCGAGGCGGCCGAGGCGATGGCGGCGGACCTGCGCGAGCGGATGAACGCCGACCCCGTCATCGACCCGATGGACCTCTTCGCGCACGTCTACGCGGAGCAGACCGGCAGGCTGCGCGAGCAGGCCGCCATGCTGCGCGCCGAGCTGGAAGCGGAGGGAGAGTGATGACGACCGTTGCCGCGAAGCCCGCGACGATGGCGCAGGCCCTGACCCGGGCCATGCGCGACGCGATGGCCGAGGACCCCGCCGTCCACGTGATGGGCGAGGACGTCGGGACGCTCGGCGGGGTCTTCCGGATCACCGACGGGCTCGCCAAGGAGTTCGGCGAGGACCGGGTCACGGACACCCCGCTCGCGGAGGCCGGCATCCTCGGCACCGCGGTCGGCATGGCCATGTACGGGCTGCGGCCCGTCGTGGAGATGCAGTTCGACGCGTTCGCCTACCCGGCGTTCGAGCAGCTCATCTCGCACGTGGCGAAGATGCGCAACCGCACCCGGGGAGCGATGCCGCTGCCGATCACCATCCGCGTGCCGTACGGCGGCGGCATCGGCGGGGTCGAGCACCACTGCGACTCCTCCGAGGCGTACTACACGGCCACGCCCGGCCTGACGGTGGTGACCCCGGCGACCGTCGAGGACGCGTACGGGCTGCTGCGGGCCTCGATCGCGAGCGACGACCCGGTGGTCTTCCTGGAGCCGAAGCGGCTCTACTGGTCCAAGGCGCAGTGGTCGCCGGACGCGCCGGCGGCCGTCCCCGGGATCGGCACGGCGCTGGTCCGGCGGCCGGGCACGAGCGCCACCCTGATCACGTACGGACCCTCGCTGCCGGTCTGCCTGGAGGCGGCCGAGGCGGCGCGCGAGGAGGGCTGGGACCTGGAGGTCGTCGACCTGCGCTCGCTCGTCCCCTTCGACGAGGAGACGGTCGTCGCCTCCGTACGGCGCACCGGCCGCGCGGTGGTGGTCCACGAGGCCGGCGGCTTCGGCGGGCCGGGCGCGGAGATCGCCGCCCGGGTGACGGAGCGCTGCTTCCACCACCTGGAGGCGCCGGTGCTGCGGGTGACCGGCTTCGACATCCCGTATCCGCCGCCGATGCTGGAGAAGCACCACCTGCCCGGTGTGGAGCGGATCCTGGACGCGGTGGCCCGCCTGCAGTGGGAGAACTGATGCCGCAGGTCATGGAATTCAAGCTGCCGGACCTCGGTGAGGGGCTGACCGAGGCCGAGATCGTGCGGTGGCTGGTCGCGGTGGGCGACGTCGTCGCCATCGACCAGCCGGTCGTCGAGGTCGAGACGGCCAAGGCGATGGTGGAGGTGCCCTGCCCGTACGGAGGCGTGGTCACCGCCCGGTTCGGCGAGGAGGGCGAGGAACTGCCGGTCGGCGCCCCGCTGATCACGGTGGCGGTGGGGGCGGAGTCCGCGCCCGCCGGGTCCGCGCAGGCACCGGTCGTCCAGGCGGATGCCGAAGGCTCCGCGAACGCGCCCCGGCCGCTGATCGGGTACGGCTCGGACCACTCCCGCCCGGCGCGCCGGCGGCGGGTGCGGCCCGTCACCGCCGCGGTGTCGGCGCCCGTCGTGGCACCCGTCGCGGCGGCTCCGGCCCCCGTGGCTCCGGCGGTACCCGCCGGGCCGGTGCCCGTCATCTCGCCGCTGGTGCGCAAGCTGGCCCGGGACAACGGGGTCGACCTGCGGGCGCTGCGCGGATCCGGGCCGGAGGGCCTGATCCTGCGGGCCGATGTGGAAGCCGTGCTCCGGGCCCCCGCGCCCGTGGCCGCCCCCGCGCCGCCTGCCGCCCCCGCGGCGGTGGCCGCGCAGGGCGAGCGGATCCCCCTCAAGGGCCTGCGCGGCGCGGTGGCGGAGAAGCTCTCGCGCAGCCGGCGCGAGATCCCCGAGGCCACCTGCTGGGTCGACGCGGACGCCACCGAGCTGATGGCGGCGCGGGCCGCGATGAACGCGGTGGAGGGCCCGAAGATCTCGGTGCTCGCGCTGCTGGCCCGGATCTGCACGGCCGCGCTGGCACGGTACCCGGAGCTCAACTCCACGGTGGACCTCGCGGCGAACGAGATCGTCCGGCTGCCGGCCGTCCACCTGGGCTTCGCCGCGCAGACCGAGCGCGGGCTGATGGTCCCGGTCGTACGCGACGCGCAGAGCCGCAGTCCGGAGTCCCTGTCGGCGGAGTTCGCCCGGCTGACGGAGCTGGCCCGGGCGGGGAAGCTGGCCCCGTCGGACCTGACGGGCGGGACGTTCACGCTGAACAACTACGGCGTGTTCGGGGTGGACGGCTCGACGCCGATCATCAACCACCCGGAAGCGGCGATGCTCGGGGTGGGCCGGATCATCCCGAAACCGTGGGTGTACCGGGGGGAGCTGGCCGTCCGTCAGGTCGTCCAGCTGTCGCTGACGTTCGACCACCGGGTCTGCGACGGCGGTGCGGCGGGGGGCTTCCTCCGCTACGTCGCGGACTGCGTGGAGAACCCGGCGGTGCTGCTGCGCGGCCTCTAGGAAGGCTCCCCCCGCCCCGCCGTCAGGCGGGGGGCAGGACCGGCGGGGTCCAGGCCGCCGGGCGCAGGAGGGCCCGGACGGTGGCCCCGGAAGGGGCGAGGCGGAGCGCGGTGTTGCGGGCCGACACCGCGAGGGGGTGTGCCAGGGCGTGGCCCAGGCGACCGGCCCGGCGGGCCGCTCGTGCGACCGCCTGGGCCCGCGGCCGGCGCACCGCGTCGTAGCGGGACAGCGCGGGGGCGACCGGGCCCCCGCCCGCCAGCTCCGCCGCCAGCACCACCGCGTCCTCCAGCGCCTGGCACGCCCCCTGCCCCAGGTTCGGGGTCATGGCGTGGGCCGCGTCCCCCAGCAGGGCCACCCGCCCCACGGCGTACGAGGGCAGCGGGGTCAGCAGCTCGTGGACGTCGTGGTGCAGGACGTCCTCGGGCCGGGTCGCCGCCAGCAGCGCGCCCACCTGCCCGTGCCAGTGCGCGAAGCGGCGCTCCAGTGCGGACAGCGGATCCGGGTGCCGGACTCCCGGCGGTGCCGTGAGCACGGCGTGCCATTCGGCACGGCCGTCGGCGAGGTCGATGTGCCCGAACTCCGCCCCGGGCCCCCACGTCAGCGCGAAGTCGGCGTCCGTGTCCACGGGCCCGGCGGTGATGGCGCGCAGCACCGTCGAGCCGCTGTAGACCGGTCCGGGATGGTCCGGGAAGAGCTCCGCGCGGATCCCGCTGCGGATCCCGTCCGCCGCCACGACCAGGTGGGCGTCGGCCGCGGCTTCGAGGGTTCCGGTCCCCGTCCGCAGACAGCCGGCCGGGAGGGCCTCCCGCAGCAGACGGTGGAGCACCGCGCGCGGGATGCCGGTCACCGGTGTGCCGAGGGCGCGTTCGAGGGCCCTTCCGTCCATCCGGGACAGCCAGCGGCCGTCGGGGGTGCGGGTACCACCCGTGTACTGGGGGTGGGCGGCCGCCCGGACGTCCGCGCCCACGCCCAGCGCGTCCAGCGCGCGGATCCCGTTGGCGGCGAGGGAGATCGCCGCGCCCGCGTCCTCCAGGACGGGGGCGCGTTCCAGGACTTGGACCCGCCACCCGGTGCGGTGCAGCCCGATGGCCGCCGCGAGTCCGCCGATGCCGCCGCCGACGACCAGAGCCCGTCGTGCCGTCATGCTCCCGCCCTCCCGTTTCTACACCTGTAGAAGTCCTGGGGTGGAGAATAGCCCGACGCTTCTACAGGTGTAGAAAGAGGGGGTGAGTGAAGAACGACGGACCGTGCTGGCCGACGCCGCCATCGACGTACTGGCCGACCTCGGCATGCGCGGGCTGACCCACCGCGCGGTCGACCGGGCCGCCGGGATGCCCCCCGGGACCACCTCGGCATACCTGCGCACCAGGGCCGCCCTGCTGACCGCCCTCGTACGCCGCCTCGTGGACCGGGACCAGGCCGAGCTGCAGGCAGCCGGGGAACACACCCCGCTGCCGCTCACCCCCGCCGCGCTCGCCGACGGGCTCGCCGCGCTCACCGCCGCCCGGCTCACCGGGGAGGGGCGGCGGCGTTCACTGGCCCGGTACGCGTGCGTGCTGGAGAGCGTCCGGGACCCGGAGCTGCGCGAGATCCTCGTCCCGCGCGAGAACGCCGGGCGGGACGCCGTACGCGCCTTCCTGGCCGCACACGGCGTCCCCGACCCGGAGACGCGCACCCTCACCCTGCTCGCCTGCGTCGACGGGCTGGTGCTCGAACACCTGCCGACCGGAGCCCGCGAGGTCCCCCGCGAGGCGCTGGAGGGCCTGGTCGCCGCGGCCCTCCGCTGAGCCGCGGCACCACCTCGGAACGCCGGGAAGCCGGACCCCGGAAGCCGGACCCCGGACGCCGGACGCCGGAACGCCGGGGGTCAGAACGTCAGCAGCAGCTTGCCCACGTGGGAGCTGGACTCCAGGACGCGGTGGGCCTCGGCGGCCTCGGCGACGGGGTAGGACGCGTGCACCACCGGACGGACCCGGCCGGACTCGACCAGGGGCCACACGTGCTCCCGTACGGCCGCGATGATGGCCGCCTTCTCCTCCAGCGGACGGGCCCGCAGCGAGGTCGCCGTGATGGCCCCCCGCTTCGCCAGGAGCAGCCGCAGGTCCAGCTCCGCCTTCACCCCGCCCTGGAAGCCGATCACGGCGAGCCGGCCGTTCACGGCCAGCGCCTGCAGGTTCCGCGCGAGGTACTTCGCGCCCATGATGTCCAGGATCACGTCCGCGCCGGCTCCGCCGGTCGCGGCCTTCAGCTCCTCCACGAAGTCCTGTTCGCGGTAGTCGATCAGGATGTCCGCGCCCAGCTCCGCGCAGCGGGCCAGCTTCTCCTTGCCGCCCGCCGTCACCGCCACCCGCGCGCCCACGGCCTTGCCCAGCTGGACCGCCATGGTGCCGATGCCGCTCGCACCGCCGTGCACCAGCAGGGTCTCGCCCGGCCGCAGCCCCGCGACCATGAACACGTTGGACCACACCGTCGCGACGACCTCCGGCAGCGCCGCCGCCTCCACCAGGCCCACGCCCCGCGGGACCGGCAGCAGCTGGCCCGCCGGAACGGCGACCTTCTGCGCGTACCCGCCGCCCGACAGCAGCGCGCACACCTCGTCGCCCACCGCCCAGCCGGACACCCCCGGGCCCAGGGCCGCGATGCGTCCGGAACACTCCAGGCCGGGATAGGGCGAAGCCCCCGGCGGCGGATCGTAGAAGCCCTGCCGCTGCAGGACGTCGGCGCGGTTCACGGCGCTCGCCGCGACCTCGACGAGCACCTCGCCCTCGCCCGCCACCGGATCGGGTACGTCGGCCCAGACGAGGGCCTCGGGGCCGCCCGGCTGTTCGATGGTGATCGCATGCATGGCCCGGAATCTACCGCGCCCGCTACTGCCCGGTCCCGAACGTGACCTGAGGGGTCGTCGGGGGTGTGGCCCGGACGATGGTGATCAGCCGGTCCGTCAGCTGGAGGGGGCTCGCGAGCGGGTCGTCGTACGGGAGCAGCCGGTGCCCGCGCACCACGCTGACCACCAGGTCGTCCGTCTCCCGTACGCCCCGGCCGACCTCGGCCCGGTGCACGGGCCGCTCGATCAGGTCCAGCCCGCTGCCCTGGTGGATCAGGTCCTCCATCACCGCGCCCGCCCTCGGGCTGAGCACGGACAGCCCCAGCAGCCGTCCCGCCGCGCTCGCGCTGGTGATGACGGCGTCCGCGCCGGACTGCTTCAGCAGCGGCGCGTTCTCCTCCTCGCGGACCGCTGTCACGATCTTCGCGCCCCGGTTGAGCTGCCGGGCCGTCAGGGTGACCAGCACCGCGGTGTCGTCCCGCTGGGTCGCGATGATGACCTGACGGGCCTTCTGGAGCTCGGCGCGCAGCAGCACTTCGGAACGGGTCGCGTCGCCGACGACCCCCGTGAACCCCTCCGAGTTGGCCATGTCGATGACCTTGGCGCTGGGATCGACGATGACGACCTGCTCCTTCGGGAGGCCCGTCGCCAGCAGCGTCTGGAGCGCCGAGCGGCCCTTGGTGCCGAAGCCGACGACGACCGTGTGCTCGCGCAAGTTCTTCCTCCAGCGGTTCAACCGCCACTCTTCGCGGGTGCGTTCGGTCAGGACCTCCAGGGTGGTGCCGACCAGGATGATCAGGAACAGCACGCGCAGCGGCGTGATCAGCAGGACGTTGACCAGCCGCGCGCCGTCGCCGTACGGGACGATGTCGCCGTAACCGGTCGTCGACAGGGTGACGGTCGCGTAGTAGACGCAGTCGAGGAAGCCGACCTTGCCGTTGGCGTTGTCGTGGTAGCCCTCGCGGTCGAGCCACACGATCAGGACCGTCAGACAGAGCACGAACAGCGCCATCAGCAGCCGTCGCGCGACCTGGCGCAGTGGCCTTTCCACCACCCGCTTGGGCAGTTCGACGCGCCGTGCGACGAGCTTCTCGCCGGCGTCGCGTGCCATCGCGTCCTGGCCGTGGAGTTTCACGTGAAACATCCCCCGGCGGCCCACGGCAGGTCGAGGACCTCCAGCTCCTGCCCGCTGCGCGCACCGTGCGGCGGTACGACGGCCAGCGCGTCGGCGGCGGCCACTCCGCGCAGCATCGCCGGGCCGTTGTAGCGCAGCGGTACGGCGTGCTCGTCGGTCAGCAGGACCGGCACCAGCCGGGTGTCGTACGGGTGCCCCGGCACGTCGCCCTGGACCGGCACGGCGTAGCGGGGGCGCTGGCGGCGGCCGGCGAGGGCGCGCAGCAGCGGCTCGGCGAGGGTCAGCAGGCCCGACACGGCGGCGAGGGGGTTGCCGGGCAGCCCGACCACGAGGCGGCCGTCCGCGCGGTCACCGAGGCGGGCCAGCAGCATCGGGTGGCCGGGGCGTACGGCGACCCCGTCCACGAGCAGCTCGGCGCCCGCCCGCTCCAGGACGGGGTGGACGTGGTCGACGGGCCCGGAGGCGGTGCCGCCGGTGGTGACGACCACGTCGGCGGTGGAGCCGGTGACCGCCTGGAAGAGGGCCTCGGCGCCGGCCGGGTCGTCGCCGAGCCGGCGGGTGGAGACGACCTCGGATCCCACGCGGGTGATCCAGGGACCGAGCATGGGGCTCAGGGCGTCGCGGATCAGGCCGTCGTGGGGAAGGCCCTCGGTGAGCAGCTCGTCTCCGAGGACGAGGATCTCCACGCGCGGCCGTGGCCGGGTGACGAGCTCGTCGTACCCGGCGGCCGCGGCCAGGCCGAGGACGGCGGGGGTGACGAGCGAGCCGGCCGGGAGCAGCGGGTCCCCGGAGCGGCACTCCTGGCCGCGCGGGCGGATGTCCTGGCCGGTGCCGACGGGCCGGGTGGCGTACAACTGGCCGCCCGACTCGCGGGCGTGCTCGCTGCGGATCACGGCGGTGGCATCGGCGGGGATCCGGGCGCCCGTGGCGATCCGTACGGCCTCGCCGTCGGCCAGGGGCGCGGGGGAGGCGCCGCCGGTGCCGCCGGCGAGGATCCCGTCCCCGGGGCGGACGGCCCAGGGGCCGGGTCCGGCGACGGCCCAGCCGTCCATGGCGGAGGTGTCGAAGGACGGCAGGTCGCCGAGGGCGTCCAGGGAGGTGGCCAGTACCTCGCCGAGCGCGTCCGCGAGGGCCACCCGGTGGGTGCGGGCCCGGACGGTGGTGCCGGCCAGCGCGGCGGTCTCCCGGGCGCGCTGCCAGGGACTGGCCCGGTGGCCCTCCTCGGGGGTGGTCGTGCGGTTCACGAGGGCGAGGGCCTCGTCCAGGGCGCCGTCGGCGTCGGTACGGGTCATGGAGAGCCGTTCCCCTCGGGGTCGGTGGGCTCGGGGGCGAGGGACTCGGCTTCGGCCGCCCAGCGCAGGGCCAGGTCGGCGGCCTTCCGCGAAGCCTCCGCGACGGCCCGGGCCGGGTCGGCGCCGGCCGCCTCGGCGCGGGCGGCGGCGTAGCCCACGAGGAAGGTCGTCAGCGGCGCGGCGGGCCGGGCGACACCGTGGGCGGCGTCACGGGCGAGGTCGAGCAGCGTCTTGGTGTCGACGTCGATGTCGATGCCGAGCTCGTTCTTGGCGGCGTTGATCCATTGGTCCAGCACGTTCCCATGCTCCCTGATCCGGGCACGGGCCGTCGCCAGGTCCTCCCAGGTGTCGCAGTCGAAGGAGGCGAGTGGCGCAGCGGGGGTGACCCGGACCAGTTCCAGCTCGGCGGTGAGCGCGCGCAGGGGCAGGCCGTGGAGGGTGCCGTGCTCGGTGGCGAGCAGGGCGATCTCGCGGCGCAGGGGTTCGGCGCGGTAGGCGGCGACGAGGGGCTGATCGCGGCCGCCGGGGTCCTTGAGCAGGGCCCCGTCGCCCGGGCCGGCGGCGGCCGCGGCGAGCAGGGCGCGGACGGTGTCCCCGTCGAGGAAGGGGAGGTCGGCGGAGAGCACGAGGACCAGCGCGGCGGTCGTCCGCCGCAGGCCGGCGTGGAGCGCGGCCACCGGGCCGCCGCCGGGCGGGGCCTCAAGGGTCCAGTCGACCGGGCGGGCGGTGGGCCTGCGGCTGCCGACGACCACCGTGGCGGCGGCGTCGGGGCAGGCCGCCAGGACGCGGTCGAGGAGGGTGCGGCCGCCCACCGGGAGGGTGGGTTTGTCGGCACCCCCGAGGCGTCGGGCGGCTCCGCCGGCCAGGACGATGGCGTCGTAGCTCATGCCCTTGAGTATGCGCGGGCCTTGTCCCACTCCGTGGGGGCCGCTTACCCGGTGCTTACGCGGGCCCGGCGGGTGGCTGTGGCTGTGGCTGTGGGTGCGGGTGTGCCGCTGCGCGGAGCCGCCTCCCCGCCCCGCCCTTTCTCCGTTTCCACCTCAGGCGCCGGTGGGGCTGCAAAGACCCGGGGCTCCGCCCCGGACCCCGCGCCTCAAACGCCAGCGGGGCTGAAACGACCAGGCGCCGGTGGGGCCCGGAACGGCCGGGCGTCGGCGGGGCCCGGAACGGTCGGGGGCCGGTGGGGCCGGACGGCCGGGCGTCGGCGGGGCCCGGAACGGTCGGGGGCCGGTGGGGCCCGGAACGGCCGGGCGTCGGCGGGACCCGGAACGGCCGGGGGCCGGCGGGGCCGGTACGGCCGGGCGTCGGCGGGGCCCGGAACGGTCGGGGGCCGGTGGGGCTGGGACGGCCGGGGCCGGCGGGGCCCGGAACGGCCGGGGGCCGGCGGGGCTGGGGGGCGCCGCCGGCGTTCGGGGTTACAGGTACGGGCCGGAGCGGATGGCTCCGTGGGGGCCGCCTTCGTCTTCGTCGTCGTGGGGACCGCCCGGAGGCAACGCGCGGCGCATCTGCTCCAGTTGGGCCCGGGCCGCCATCTGCTGGGCGAACAGGGCGGTCTGGATGCCGTGGAAGAGGCCTTCCAGCCACCCCACCAACTGCGCCTGTGCGATCCGCAGTTCCGCCTCGGACGGGACCGCTTCCTCCGTGAACGGGAGGGAGAGGCGCTCCAGTTCCTCGACCAGCTCCGGAGCCAGGCCGTCTTCCAGTTCCTTCACCGACGCCGCGTGGATGTCCTTGAGACGGACCCGGCTGGCCTCGTCCAGAGGTGCGGCGCGGACCTCTTCCAGAAGTTGCTTGATCATGCTGCCGATCCGCATGACCTTGGCGGGCTGTTCGACCATCTCCGTCACCGGGACCTCGCGCGACTCGTCATCGGCGCCGCCGACCGCCTTCCCGTCCTGTCCCACGATCAGGACGTGCGGGGGACTGTCCTGCGACCGTTCACTCCTCGGCATCTCCATGCCGTCATTCTCTCGCACGCCTTCGTTCTCACACGGTGTGCCCCCGCACGGGCGTGATCCAACCTGTGCGGGGGCGGCAACGTCATCCCGCCGCGCGGCGGGCCAGGGCGCCGCTCGATCTGGTGACCGCGGCGGCCAGCAGCGCCGCGCCCAGGGGCACGAGGACGAGGAGCCCGGCGAGGGTGTCCCAGGGGATGGCGATCGGGACGTAGAGGGTCTCGTCGGGGGCGGAGTAGCCGGCCTCGATGCTGTGCTGCAGCAGGGACCGCTGTTCGCGTTCCTGGGTCAGGCGCAGGCCGACCGCCGGCAGGACGCCCGCCGCCGAGCCGAGGACGACGCCCATCAGGGCCACCACCCCGCACTGGAAGCCGCTGAGGGTGCGCCGCACGCGCGGAGCCGCGCCGACCGCCGCCAGGGTCTTCAGGTCGGCCTCGGAGTCCGCCTGGGCCAGGCCGGTCGCGATGCCGGCCGCGCCGATGGTGACCAGCCCCGCGAACACGGCGAGGGCCAGCACGCCGATGGTGCTGTCGCCCCGGTAGCCGCGTTCGATCGTGACGCGGACGTCGGCGCCGATCCGGTCGATCTCACCGTCCAGCCGCTGCCGCTGTTCGGTGGTGGCGGCCGTCTCCAGGCTGAAGTAGGCGCCGACCGGGGCCGTGGCGATGCCGGCGGCCTGCGCGGCGGCAGGGGGCAGGACGACGGACACGCCCCAGGATTCGACGCCCGCGGGCGCCTGGTGGACGGCGAGGACCTTGTCCTGGCCGGGCAGTTCGGCGTGGACCGCGGCCGCCTTCTGCGCGGCGACGGGGTCGGTGACGACCCTGAGGGTGATCTTCCCGTCCTTCACCGCGCGGTGGTCGAAGGCGACCGGCCGTCCCGCCTTGAGGGCGGCCATCGACCCCGGGTCCGTGACGGCCAGGACCCGCAGGAGATTCTCGTCCGCCACGAGCGTCTCGAACGAGGAGCCCGGGCGGCGCGGGAGCGCGCAGCGCGGGTCCTGGCGCAGCTTCCTGGCCTCTTCCTTCGGGAAGTCGGCGGGGCCGTGTTCGGACTCGTACAGCGGGCAGCGCTGTTCCTTCGGGATGATGAGCTCGACCCGCCCGCAGCCCGGCGACGTCGAGAACGCCTCGCAGTTCGGATTGCCGGCCACCAGGCGGTCCACGTCGGCCCGTACCGCCACCGGCAGGGTCCGCCCGAGGATCTCGCGGGCCGCCGGGACCTCCCGGTGGGAGCCGTTGTCGTTGGCGCTCAGCAGGCCCGTGCCGTCCGGGAGTTCGGCGACGTACTCGTGGCGCGCCTGCACGTCCCGGCTGTGCTGGTACGTGGACACCGCGACGGTACCGGCGACGGCGGCCAGCACGGCGGCCACGGCCGGGGCCGTGCGCCCCCGGTTGCGGACGGCGTCGCGCAGCGCGAGCCGCGGCGACAGCGGCAGCCACCGGCCCAGCCGCCCGAACAGGCCCACCAGCAGCGGCGTGAGGGCGACCACGCCCAGCTCGGCGAGGGCACTGCCGGCGGCGACCAGGTTGGGGCTGACCCGGTAGCGGGTCCCGTAGAGGGCGATCGCGACGCCGCCGGCCACGGCGAGCAGTCCGGCCACGGGCAGGATCCGGTTGGCGCGCCGGATGCCGCGGCGGCCGGTGAGGGAGGCCAGGACGGTCTGGCGGGAGGCGGTGACGGCGGGGACGAACGCGGCCAGGAGGCCGGTCAGTACGGCGAGCAGGGCGATGCCGAGGAGTTCCAGTGGGCGGAAGTCGAGGGCGCCGAAGCGGATGCCGATCTTCTCTTCCAGGAGCGGCCGCAGGCCGACGGTCAGCCCCACGCCGAGCGCGCAGCCGACGACGGCGGCCGCGGCGCCGACGACCAGGCCGCCGGACAGGACGATGGCCCGGATGTGCCGGCGGTCGCCGCCGTTGGCGCCGACCAGGCCCAGCTGGCGGCGCGAGCGCCGGGCGCCGACCGCGAAGGCGGGCCCGGCGAGCAGGCAGACCTCCAGCAGGGCCAGGCCCACGACGGTGGCCACGGTGGTCTTCTCGGTGAACCGGCCGCCGTTCAGGCCCGGCTTGGCGAAGCGTCCCCGGGGCTCCTGCGCGTACAGCGGCACCTGCGCGTCGGCGGGCGGGTGCGCCACGACGGCGCGGGAGAGGACGAGCCCGCCCTTGGCGTTGGCCTCCTTGACCATGTTCCACGTGAAACCATCGCCGCCGACCTTCACGAGGAAGGAGTCCGTGACGTTCAGCCCGGTCGCGCCGGTGGGCCTCAGCGCGTTGTCGAGCGGGGCGAGAAGGGTGCCGGGCAGGGCGAGCAGTTCGTCGCGGCCCAGCTCGGAGGGCAGCTCGTACGAGCCCACGATCCGGTACGGGGCGGTGGAGCCGCGCGGGGTCACGGAGGAGCCGACGTAGAGGCCCGAGTGCTCCAGGAAGGCGGCGGTGGCGATGACCTCGCCGGGTCCGTGGGGGAGCCGGCCGCGCAGCGGGGTGAAGATGCCCTGCGTGAGCGGGTGGTGCACGTCCAGCTCGCGCAACTGAGTGTCGAGAAGGCCGTGCCGGGTGTGCACCTTGGCATCGGACGTGCTCATCCCGACGGCCTCGGCGCCGGCCGGAACAGCGGCCTTGAGCGGGGCGTCCTTCTTCTGCGGGTCGGGGTGGTAGGCGTCGTAGCCGCCGACGGGCGCGTAGCTCTCCGCGTCGGGGCGCTGGAGGATGGGCCCGTCGAGGCCCGTGGAGTCGATCCGGGCGTCCGCGGCGCCGATCCGGCGGGACAGTGCCTGCGTGGGGGTGAGTTCGGCGCTGCGCAGGGTGAGGTCGATCGCGCTGGCCCCGACGACCGGCAGGGCGAGCATCGCGAGGACGAGGGCGCTGCGGCCCTTGGCGCGCCAGGCGTCGCGGCGGGCGATGCGCAGCGCCGCGATCCAGGAGTGGTACCAGGAGGCGAGCGGGAAGGTCACAGGCCGGCCGCCCGCCCGGAGAGCAGCGAGTCGGCCTGGCTGCGCAGGGTCTCGTCGACGACGTTGCCGTCGCGCAGGAACACGACCCGGTCCGCCCAGGCGGCGAAACGGGGTTCGTGGGTGACGAGGACCCCGGCCGCGCCGGCGTCGCAGCGCAGCCGCAGCAGGGCGAGCACGGACTCGCCGGTCTCGGAGTCGAGGGCGCCGGTGGGCTCGTCGGCCAGGACCAGGCGGCGGTCGCCGACGAGGGCGCGGGCGATGGCCACGCGCTGCTGCTGGCCGCCGGACATCTCGTCGGGGAAGCGGTCGGCGAGGGAGCGCAGGCCGATCTCCTCCAGGGCCGCGAGGGCGGCGGTGCGGGCCTTGCGGGCGGAGGTCCCGTCGAGTTCGAGGGGCAGGGCCACGTTCTCGGCCGCCGTGAGGGCCGGTATGAGGTTGTAGTCCTGGAAGACGTAGCCGATGCTGCGGCGGCGCAGGGCGGCCAGCTTGCGGCGGCCCGCGGTGGTGATGTCGACGCCCTCGACCACGACCCGGCCGCTGGTGGGGGTGTCGAGCCCGCCGGCGAGGGTGAGGAGGGTGGACTTGCCGGAGCCGGAGGGGCCCATGACGGCGACGAGTTCGCCGGGGTGGACGCTGAGGTCGATCCCGCGCAGGGCGTGCACCTCGGTGGTGCCGCTGCCGTGCGTGCGGACGAGGTTCTCCAGTCGGAGCACGGGCGCGGAGGGCCGGGCCGGCTGCCCCGGGTGGGACGGATGCGACGGCTGCCCCGGGTGGAACGGATGCGACGGCTGCCCCGGGTGGGGCGCATGCGACGGCTGCCCCGGGTAGGACGGCCGGGGCGGCTGCCCCGGGTCGGAGCTGTGCTGCTGGTCGGGCATGAAGGGTCCCCCTTGGAAGGGCTGTTCAGCCCCGCCGCGTGCGGGCGGCGGGGCCGGTGGTCGGGCCGGTGGCGGCCGCCGCCTGGGGCGGCGGGGGCACCGGGAGCCCGTCGGGCGCGGGCGCGGCGCCGCCGGCCGTGCCGAGCGCGGCCAGCCGGACGAGCCGGGCCTCCGAGTGGTCGAGCCAGCGTGCTTCGGCCTCGGTCTGGAAGATCAGCTGTTCCAGCACCAGCAGCCAGGCCACGTCGTCGCGTTCGTGCGCCTGCCCGCTCTCGATGGCGGCGAGGGCCCGGGCCTTGAGCCGGGTGTAGTCCTGCATCGCCCTCACCGTGGCGTGGCGCTGGGACTGGATGACGGCGCGGATGTCCACGCCGGGCGCCCCGACGGCCATGGCCAGCTTGATGGCCAGCTCGTCGCGGGGCGGGTTGGTGCGGTCCACCGGGCGCTCGTACCAGGCGCGCAGCTCGTCGCGCCCGGGGTCGGTGATGGCGTAGAGGGTGTGCCCGGCGGCGTCCTCCCCGCCGGGGGGGGGGGGGGGGGGGGGCGGCGGGGGGGCGGGGGGGGGGGGGCGGGGGGGGGGGGGGGGGGGGGCGGGGGGGCGGGGGGGGGGGGGGGGGGGGGGGCGGGGGGGGGGGGGGGGGGGGGGGGGGGGGGGGGGGGGGGGGGGGGGGGGGGGGGGGGGGGGGGGGGGGGGGGGGGGG
>NZ_JBBDHD010000078.1:0-33331 GCF_044129415.1 Streptomyces racemochromogenes | reverse complement strand
CCCCCCCCCCCCCCCCCCCCCCCCCCAAGCCGCAAACCCGCCCGCCCGCACGCACCGCCCCGCGGGGGGCCGGGGGGGGGCGCCCCGCGGGCCCCCCCCCCCCCGCCCCTGGAGGGGCGCGTCGCGCCGTCCGCCGTCAGTCGGTCGGGACCGAGCAGAAGCCGTCCTGTTCGAGCCAGAAGCGGTACAGGTCGTGGCCGCAGTACGTCTCCAGGTCCGACACGCCCAGCGTGCGCAGGACCGCCTGGACCACGTCGAAGAAGACCTGGTTCACCTGCGGGATCCACAGCAGCGCGAACACCCCGATCAGCGCGAAAGGCGCCAGCGGCGCGAGCTCGCGGCGGGCGCGGTGCGACAGCCAGGGCTCGATGACCCCGTAACCGTCCAGGCCCGGCACCGGCAGGAAGTTCAGGATCGCCGCCGAGACCTGGAGCAGCGCCAGGAACGCCAGCGCGAAGCGGAACGTCACCGGCACCCCGTCGAGGGCGTCCAGCCAGAACGGCGCCGTGCACACGGCGGCGAAGGCCACGTTCGTCAGCGGACCGGCCGCCGACACCAGGCTGTGCCGCCAGCGGCCCCGGATCCGGTCGCGCTCGATGTACACGGCTCCGCCGGGCAGGCCCAGCCCGCCCAGGATCACGAAGACCACCGGCAGCACGATGCTGAGCAGCGCGTGCGTGTACTTCAGCGGGTTCAGCGTCAGATAGCCCTTGGCGCCGACCGTGATGTCACCGCCGTGCAGCGCGGTCCGGGCGTGCGCGTACTCGTGCAGGCACAGCGAGACCACCCACGCCGAGGTGACGAAGAGGAACACGGCCAGCCCCGGGCTCGCCGCGTACCCCGTCCACACCGCCCAGCCCGTCACCGCCATGACGGCGACGATGCCGAGGAAAACGGAACTGATACGCCGCTCACTGCGGCCATTCTGGTGAACCATGCGGCGAAACCTATCCCGGACGCCTGGCCCGAAGGCCCCCGGGGGCCGGGGACAATGGGCCGGTGCGCTACGCGATTCTCGGCACCGCCCAGGCCATCCGCGACGACGGCACCCCCGTCGCCGTCGGCGGAGCGCGCCTGCGCGCCCTCCTGACCGCCCTCGCGCTGCGCCCCGGCCGGACCGTGCCGGCCGGGCTGCTCGTCGCCGAGGTGTGGGACGCCGACCCGCCGGCCGACGCCCCCGCCGCGCTCCAGGCCCTGGTGGCCCGGCTGCGGCGGGCCCTGGGACACGGGGCGGTGCGCTCCGCGGAGGGCGGCTACCGGCTGGAGGCCGGGCGCGACGACATCGACCTGTACCGCTTCGAAGGGCTCGTGCGCTCCGCCGCGGCCGCCCCGGACCCCGCCCGGGCGGCGGCCCTGTACGACGAGGCCCTCGCCCTGTGGCGGGGCCCCGCGCTGGCCTCCCTCCCGGATCCGGCGGCCGAGTCCGCGCGCTGGGAGGCCGTACGGATGGACGCGCGCCGGGGCCGGCTCGGCGCGGCACTGGCCCTGGGCGAGGCGGAACAGGCCCTGCCGGAGCTGACCGAACTGTGCGCCCGCCACCCCCTGGACGAGTCCCTGCAGACCCTCCGCATCCGGGCCCTCCGCGCAGCGGGCCGCCCCGCCGAGGCCCTGGCCGCCTACGAGACCGTCCGCCGGGACCTCTCCGACCGCCTCGGCACGGACCCGGGCCCGGCCCTGCGCGCCCTGCACACCGAACTCCTCTCGGGCGCCCCCGCCCCCCAGCCGCCCCCGCCCACCCCCGCCGCCCCGTACCCCGGGGACCCGGCCGGGGGTGCCGCCGGGAACTTGAGGGCGCGGCTGACCACCTTCGTCGGCCGGGAGGAGGACATCAAGGTCATCGGGAACGACCTCGCCGGGGCCCGGCTCGTCACCCTCCTCGGTCCCGGCGGGGCCGGCAAGACCCGGCTGTCGCAGGAGGCCGCCGAAGCGCACCCCGCGGCCGACTGGCCCGACGGGGTCTGGCTCGTCGAACTGGCACCGGTCGACGACCCCGAGGACGTCGCCGAAGCCGCCCTCGCCGCCGTCGGCGCCCGCGAGACCAGGCTCCGCGGCGCCGCCGCCGAGGAGCTGCGCGCGCTCACCGACCGCACCGGAGACCGGCCCCTCGACCGGCTCGCCGAGCACTGCTCCCGGCGCCGCCTCCTGCTGCTCCTCGACAACTGCGAGCACGTGATCGGGGCCGCCGCCGAGCTCGCCGAGCGGATCCTGACCCAGTGCCCCGGCGTGCGCATCCTCGCCACCAGCCGGGAACCCCTCGGCGTGCCCGGCGAGTTCCTGCGGCCCGTCGAACCGCTGCCCGACCCCGTCGCCCTGCGGCTGCTCGACGACCGCGGCGCCGCCGCCCGGCCCGGCTTCCGGGTCGCCGACGACCCCGAGGCCGCCGCCGAGATCTGCCGACGCCTCGACGGACTGCCGCTCGCCATCGAACTGGCCGCCGCCCGGCTGCGGCTCCTGACCCCCCGCCAGATCGCCGACCGGCTCGACGACCGCTTCCGCCTGCTCACCGGCGGCGCCCGCACCGTACTGCCCCGCCAGCAGACCCTGCGCGCCGTCGTCGACTGGTCCTGGGACCTCCTCGACGAGCCCGAACGGGCCGTACTGCGCCGGCTGTCCGTCTTCGCCGGCGGCTGCGACCTGGAGGCCGCCGAGGCCGTCTGCGCGGACGGCAGCGGGCTCGACGTCGCCGACCTCATGGCGGCCCTCGTCGACAAGTCCCTCGTCGTCGCCGCCCCCGGTCCGGCCGGCGACATGCGCTACCGCCTCCTGGAGACCGTCGGCGAGTACGCCGCCGAACGCCTCGACGAGGCCGGAGCGGGCCGCGACCGCGACGAGACCGAGCACCGCCACCTCGTCCACTACCGCGAACTCGCCCGCACCACCGAGCCCCGGCTGCGCGGACACGGCCAGCGCGCGGCCGCCGACCGCATCGCCGCCGAGTACGAGAACCTCCGCACCGCCCTGCGCCGCGCCCTCGCCACCCGCGACACCTGCGAGGTCCTGTGCCTGGTCCACGCCCTCGGCTGGTACTGGCACATGCAGGACCTGCGCGCCGAGATACGGCACTGGACCGAGGCCGCCGCCACCCTCGGCCCCGACCCCTTCGCACCGCCCCACGCCCTGGCCGGTCCCGTCCACGAACGGCTCCTGGACTCACCCCCGCCCTACTCCGGCGAGGTCCTCGCCGAGGCCTGGCGGGCCGTGCACCTGCTACGCCTGTCCTCCCGCGACCACACGTCCACCACATGGGACAGCCCCGACGTCCGCGCCGAGGTGGAGGGCATCCTCGCCACCTACCGGCCCGGCCTCCCGCAGACCTGCCGGATCCCCGGCTCGCTGTGGGTCTACGCCGTGATGATCGCGGGGAAGCCCGGGCTGCTGAAACGCGTCGTCGACGAGACCGTCACCGCCGCCCGCGAACTCGGCTACGACTGGGAGCTCGCCTCCGCCCTCCAGCTGCGGGCCAACGTCCTCGCCAACCGCGCCGACTGGGCCGGCGACGCCTCGCGCGACGCCGACGAGAGCCTCGCCCTCTTCCGCGAGCTCGGGGACGACTGGGGTTGCGCCGAGGCGCTGTCCGCCCGCGCCGAGGCCCGGGAGAAGAGCGGCGCGTACGAACTCGCCTGCCAGGACTACCTCGCAGCCGTCACCCACGCCGAACGGCTGGGCGCCCGCGCCCAGGTGACGGTGCTGCGCGTGCGGATGGCCGGGACCCTCATCGAGAGCGGCCGGCTGGAGGAGGCCGAGGAGATCCTCGGCGAGATCACCGCCGGCGGGCAGCGGTTCGGCAACGAGGCCATGCCCGCCGCCCGGATGTTCTACGCCGGACTCCTCGGCCGCACCGGCCGGATCCCCGAGGCCCGCGCCCAGATCGCCGTCCTGCGCGAGGAGTTCGCCCTCGGCGCGTTCGCCGTCTTCGACGTGTTCCTGCACGCGACCACCGCCTGGCTGGACAACCGGGAGGGCAGGTACGAGGACGCCCTGGACCGGATCAGGGAGGCCGAGGGGGCCATGCGCCACCCGCTCGCGACGATGGTCGCCCCGCAGCTGCCCGCCGTGTTCCTGGTGACGGCCGCCGTCTCCCTCGCCTCGCTCGGCGGGCCGCGGCGGGCCTACGAGGCGGCCCGGCTGGTCGGCGCCTACGAGGCGAACCTGCCGCCCCGGCACGTCCCGGTCACCGCGGAACGCGAGGACGCCGCCCGCGCCGAGGAACTCGCGCGGGCGGCGCTCGGCGACGAGGCGTACGAGGCGGCGCACGCCGAAGGCGGCGGCCTCACGATGGAGGAGGCCGCCGCCCTCTACTGACCCGCCCCCCGTACGGGGCCCGGTCCGGGACGCGATCCGGAACGGACCGTCCGCCCGGATCAGGTCTTCTGGCGGAACCTGCGCACCGCGAGCGGCATGAGGACCGCGGTGATCGCCACCGACCAGGCCAGGGTGATCCACACCGAGTGGCCCAGCGGCGTGCCGTTCATCAGGCCGCGTGCCGCGTCGGCCAGGTTCGACAGCGGGTTGTAGTCGGTGAAGGCCTGGAGCCAGCCCGGCATGGTCGTCGGCTTGGCGAAGATCGAGCTGCCGAACTGCAGCGGCATCAGGACGAGCATCGCCATGCCCTGGACGGCCTGCGCGGTCTTCATCGTCAGACCCAGCAGGATGAAGATCCACATCAGGGAGGCGCCGAAGACCGCCGACAGCCCGATGGCCAGCAGCAGGTCCGGCACCGAGTGGACGGACAGGCCCAGCATGAAGCCCACGGCGAGCAGGATCGCGATGGCGACCATCATCCGGCCGAGCTCGACCACGATCTTCGCGATGAGCACCGAGGACCGGGCGATCGGCATGGACCGGAACCGGTCCATCACGCCCTTCTTGAAGTCGTCGTTGACGCCCGTGCCCACGCCCATGGCGATGTTCATGCCCATCATCGCCATCAGACCGGGCACCAGGTAGTTGACGTACTGCTCCTGGTTGCCCTTGCCGGACATCGCGCCGCCGAAGACGAACACGAACAGCAGCGTGAAGATGATCGGCATGAACACGGCGTCGAACATCGACTCCGGGTCCTGCTTGATCTGGAGGGCGTTGCGGCGCACCAGGGCGCCGATGTGCCGCAGGTTGCCCCGCAGGCCGATCCGGCCGTCCTCGGACGGGGCCGCCGCGGCGACCCGGGGGGCCGCGGGCTTGGTGGTGGTGACGGTGCTCATACCGCGACCTCCTCGGTCTTCTCGGTGGGAACGGAGTTCCCGGACACGGCGGGCCGCTGTCCGGTGATGGAGAGGAACACCTCGTCGAGGCTGGGCAGGTAGGTGCCGAGGTCGGCGATCGCGTACCCGCGGCCGGCCAGCAGGCCGACGACGGCGGTCAGCTGCTCGTCGCTGAGGATCGGGACGAGGAGGACGCCCTCGTCCGGTACGGCCTGGGCGCCGGCCACCCCGTCGAGACCGGCCTCGGACAGGGCGCGGGCCATGTCCGGCAGGTCGGCGGAGGCCACCGGGCGGATCCGCAGGGTCCGGCCGCCGACGCGCGCCTTCAGCTCGTCGACCTTGCCGTTGGCGATGACCTTGCCGCGGTCGATGACCGTCAGCTCGCTCGCCAGCTGCTCGGCCTCCTCCATGTACTGCGTGGTGAGCAGGACCGTGGCCCCCTCGGCGACCATCCGCTGCACCTCGTCCCACACCTCGTTGCGGGTACGGGGGTCCAGACCGGTGGTCGGCTCGTCCAGGTAGAGGACGGCCGGACGGCCGATCATCGAGGCCGCCAGGTCGAGGCGGCGGCGCATGCCGCCGGAGTAGTTCATCGCGGCCTTCTTCGCCGCCTCGGTGAGCGAGAACCGCTCCAGCAGCTCGTCGGCCCGGGACCGGGCCTCCTTGCGGGACAGGTCCAGCAGCCGGCCGATCATGTAGAGGTTCTCCCAGCCGGAGAGCTTCTCGTCGACCGAGGCGTACTGGCCGGTCAGGCCTATGGTGCGGCGCAGCTGCCGCGGCTGGCGGACCACGTCGTAGCCGGCGACCGTCGCCGTGCCGGCGTCGGGCACGATCAGGGTGGACAGGCAGCGGACCAGGGTGGTCTTGCCCGCGCCGTTCGGACCGAGGACACCGAGCACGGTGCCCTCGCGGACGAAGAGGTCGACCCCGTCCAGGGCCTTCGTGTCGCCGTAGTGCTTCACCAGCCCCCGCACTTCGACGGCGTGGGGAGTCTTGTCGTTTCGCGTCATGTCCACCATGGGACCAGCCGCCACCGACAAAGCCCCGACAGCCGGCCGACGGCGCACCGACGGCCCGCCGACATCCCGGAGGGGGCTGTCGGCGGGCCGTCCGCGGCTTGCTAGTGGAAGGCGTGCTCCGGCTGCGGGAACGATCCGCCGACCACGTCCTCGGCGAAGGCCTTCGCCGCGTCACCCATGGTGGCGCGGAGGTTCGCGTACTGCTTCACGAACCGCGGCATCTTCCCCCCGGTCAGGCCCATCATGTCGGTCCACACCAGCACCTGCGCGTCGCACTCCGCGCCCGCCCCGATGCCGACGGTCGGGATGTGCAGGGACCGCGTGACCTCGGCGGCGAGCTCGGCCGGGACCAGCTCCAGCACCACCGCGAAGGCGCCGGCGTCCTGCGCCGCCTTGGCGTCGCGCAGCAGCTGGTGCGCGGCCTCGTCGCCGCGGCCCTGCACCCGGTAGCCCATGGCGTTCACGGACTGCGGGGTCAGGCCCAGGTGGGACATGACCGGGATGCCGGACTGGACGATCAGCTCGGTCTGGGCCAGCGAGCGCTCGCCGCCCTCCAGCTTCACGGCCCCGACCCCGGCCTCCTTGACCAGCCGGGTGGCGCTGCGCAGCGCCTGCACGGCGCCTTCCTGGTAGGAGCCGAACGGCAGGTCGCCGACGACCAGGGCCCGGCTGGTGCCCCGGACGACGGCCGCCGACAGCAGGGTCATCTCGTCCATCGTCACGGGGACGGTGGTCTCGTAGCCGAGGTGACAGTTGCCCATCGAGTCGCCGACGAGGATGACCGGGATGCCGGCCTCGTCGAACACGGACGCCGTCATGGCGTCGTAGGCGGTGAGCATCGGCCACTTCTCGCCGCGCTCCTTGGCCAGGGTGAGGTCGCGGACGGTGATCCGCCGGGTGCCCGTGCCTCCGTACAGGGTGGGGGAGGCTGCTTCGCGGGCAGGCGAAACGGCATGCGTCATTGCAACTGCTCCTTGTGTCATCTCGAGGCGCCCTCACGGCGTCCCCGGACTCACCCACCATGGTGGCACCCGTCCGGGCGCGGACGGAAGTGGCGCAGCCGTGGCGCACTGACCGGTCCGTCACACTCCTGGCCCGGCTCCAGGCGCACCGGAGCCAATGTGCGCGTTTCGTGACAAGCGGAACCCCGGCCGCACGGCCGTTCGTCCTCCCGGTCGTACGGCCGCGAAGGACGGCACGGAAGGCTCCCGACATCGCCTAGGGTCAAGGTGCGGGGACGGAGCGCGAGCACGGCAGCGAGGACATGGCATGGCACAGGCGTACCTGACGGAGACGGGGAACGGCGGCTCCGAGCCCGGGCCCTCCGGATCCGGCCTGCGACGCCGATGGGACGCGCTGCGCCGCCAACTGGCGGAACTGCGCCGCGATCCGGGCATCTGGAAGCGGGGGATCGTCACCGCGGCCTTCGCGCTGCTGACCTCCGGGATCATGGTCTTCCACGCCGAGCTGCCCAACGACGTCGGCAACCTCGGCAGCCTCACCGAGACCTTCCTGCCCTGGCTGGGCGTGTTCGTGCCGGTCCTGCTGGTCATCGCGGTGGTCCGCCGGTCCGCGACCGCCCTGCTGGCGATACTGCTGACCGCCGCGGTCTGGGTGAACCTCTTCGGCGGACTGGTCAGCGACAAGTCGGACACCGGCGGCAACCTGATGGTCGCCGCCCACAACGTCGACGCCGACAACCCCGACCCGCGCGGCACGGCCCGCTCCGTCGCCAAGTCCGGGGCCGACGTCCTGGCCCTGACCGAGCTCAAGGCCGGTGCCGTCCCGATCTACGAGGAGGCCCTGGGCGGCACGTACAAGTACCACGCCGTCGAGGGGACCGTCGGCGTGTGGAGCAAGTACCCCCTGACCTCCAGCAAGCCCGTGGACATCCGGCTGGGCTGGACCCGGGCCATGCGCACCACCGTCGCCGGCCCCTTCGGCGAGTTGGGCGTCTACGTCGCCCACCTGCCGTCGGTGCGGGTCAAGCTCAACGCCGGGTTCACCGCCAACCAGCGCGACAACAGCGCCGACGCGCTGGGCGCCGCCCTCGCCGCCGAGCCGCTGAAGAACGTCGTCCTGCTCGGGGACCTCAACGGCACGATGAACGACCGCTCCCTGTCCGAGGTCACCTCGCAGATGCGCTCCACCCAGGGCGCGGCCGGCAACGGCTTCGGCTTCAGCTGGCCCGCCCAGTTCCCGATGGCCCGCATCGACCAGATCATGGTGCGCGGGGTGAAGCCGGAGGCCTCCTGGACCCTGCCCCGCACGGGCAGCGACCACCTCCCGGTCGCCGCGCGGCTCACGGTCCGCAAGTAGCGCGGGCCGTGCGGGGAGGGCCTACGGGTGCTCGCGCCAGCCGTTGGTGATCGGCAGCCGGCGGTCCTTCCCGAATCCCTTCGCCGAGATCTTCGTACCCGGCGGGTACTGGCGCCGCTTGTACTCGGCCGTGTCGACCATCCGGATGGTCTTCGCCACCAGCGCGCGGTCGAAACCGGCCGCCACGATCTCCTCCAGCCCCTGGTCGCGGTCCACGTACAGCTCCAGGACCGCGTCCAGCACCGGGTAGTCCGGCAGCGAGTCCGTGTCCACCTGGCCCGGGCGCAGCTCGGCGCTCGGCGGCTTCACGATCGAGTTCTCCGGGATCGGCGGGGTCTCGCCCCGTTCGGCCGCCGCCCGGTTGCGGTAGCGGGCGAGCCGGAAGACGTCCGTCTTGTACACGTCCTTGATCGGCCCGTACGCGCCGACCGAGTCCCCGTAGAGGGTGGAGTAGCCGACGGCCAGCTCCGACTTGTTGCCCGGGGCGAGGACGATGTGCCCCTCCTGGTTGGACAGCGCCATCAGCAGGGTGCCGCGCAGCCGGGACTGGAGGTTCTCCTCGGCCAGGCCGGTGAGCTCCAGCGCGCGCGTGTAGGCGTCGAACATCGGCTCGATGGAGACGGTCCGGAAGTTCAGGCCGGTCCGCCGGGCCAGGTCGGCGGCGTCGTCCCGGGAGTGCTGCGAGGAGTACTTGGAGGGCATCGAGACGCCGTACACGTTCTGCGCGCCGATGGCGTCGCAGGCGAGGGCGGCGACGAGCGCGGAGTCGATGCCGCCGGAGAGCCCGATCAGGACGGACCGGAACCCGTTCTTCTTCACGTACGCGCGCAGGCCCACGACGAGCGCGTCGTAGACCTCCTCGTCGTCGTCGAGGCGCTCCGCGTAGCCGCCGGTCACGACCGGCTCGTACGGCTCCACCGGCTCCTCGGAGAGGACGACGCGGTCGATGCGCAGGCCGTCGTCCACGACGCCCTCGGGGGCGTCGGGCCGGGCCGCCGGCAGGTCGAGGTCGACCAGGACGCAGCCCTCGGAGAACTGCGGGGCCCGCACGACGACCTCCCCCGAGGCGTCCACGACGATCGAGTCCCCGTCGAAGACCAGCTCGTCCTGGCCGCCGATCATCGCCAGGTAGGCCAGGGTGCAGCCGGCCTCCCGGGCCCGCTTGCGGACCAGTTCCAGGCGGACGTCGTCCTTGTTGCGCTCGTACGGGGAGGCGTTGACCGAGATCAGCAGTCCGGCTCCGGCGGAGCGGGTGGCGGGGACGCGGCCGCCCTCCTGCCAGAGGTCCTCGCAGATGGCCAGGGCCACGTCGACGCCGCGGACCCGGATCACCGGCTGGGTGTCGCCCGGCACGAAGTACCGGAACTCGTCGAAGACCCCGTAGTTGGGGAGGTGGTGCTTGGCGAAGCGCAGGACGACCTCGCCGCGGTGCAGGACGGCGGCCGCGTTCTCCGGGGAGCCGGCCGGGCGGCCGAGCCGGGCCGTGGCCCGCTCGGCGCGGTCGAGGTAGCCGACGATGACGGGGAGCTCGCCGAACCCCTCGTCCGCCAGCCGGCGGGCGAGGTCCACGAGGGCGGTGCGGGAGGCGTCGACGAAGGACCCGCGCAGGGCGAGGTCCTCCACGGGGTACCCGGTGAGCGCCATTTCGGGGAACGCCACCAGGTGGGCGCCCTGCTCGGCGGAGTGCCGGGTCCAGTGCACGACCGAGTCGGCGTTGGCGGCGATGTCGCCGACCCGCGAGTCGATCTGATTCAGCGCGAGGCGAAGTTGAGGCACGGGCCCAGTGTAATCGTCTTTCTGACGCGATGTCCTGGGTCCGTGCCGTTCGACGGGCTGCTCGGCGGGTTACCGGCCGGCTACTCGACGGGTCCGCTGAACTGCGCCGGGTCCATCAGGGTGCCGGGGGAGAGCTCGGCGCTGATGCTCTTCGTCCCCTCGGGGACCTCGAAGGCGGCGGTGCCGCTCGCGGACTGGCCGGGCTGGATCACGCCCTGGATCCACTTCGGGGTCTCGCCGTCGAAGACGAGCTTGGCGGATCCGCCCTTGTCGTCCTTCACCGCCGGCATGGCGTAGATGACCTTGTGGGGCTTGTCCGAGTCGTTGGTGATGGTGAACGACACCTCCACCGCGTTGCCCACGTCCATCCACTTGGCCTTGGTGGAGTACTGGTGCGGCGGCGCCAGGGTCACCTTGATGCCGTCGGGGTAGGCCACCGTCCGGCCGAAGGGGACGGGCGTGCCGAAGCCGGGGCCCTTGGGGGACTTGGGGGTCTTGGGGGGCACGGGCGGGAGGGAGAAGCGCGGGGCGGTGGGGGTGGGGAAGGGCTCGTCCTGCCAGTCCTCGGGGTCCTCGCCCCACTGGGGGTCGTTCAGCCGCTCGTGGGCGATGCGGTCACGGGCCTTGTCGAGGACGGCGCCGGTCAGGAACCAGCCGCCGACGGAGACGGCGAGGCCGACGAGGCCGAGGGCGGCGCCGACCACGGACATCGCCTTGCGCCCGGCGCCGCGCCGGGCCCGGGCCAGGCCGCCGCCGGCGAGACCGATCCCGGTGAGGGCGAGGCAGGTGCCGACCCAGAAGACGAACGGGACGGCCCCGATGAGGACCGAGAGGATCCCGAGGACGAGCGCGGCGACGGCCAGGCCGTTGGTCCGCGGCGGCGGGGCCGGGTAGTAGCCGGCCACCCCGGGCTGCCCCGGGTATCCCGGATACCCCGGGTAGCCGCCGGGCGGGGGCGGCCCCCAGGACCCGCCGGGCACCCCGTACCCGCCCCCGTGCGGCGGCGGGTACGCCCCGGGCGCCGCGAACGCCCCCGGCGCGGGCGTCGCCCACGGGTCGGCGGGCCCCTGCGGGGGCACCGGCGGCACGGCGGCACGCGCTGCCCCGCCGGCCGGGGCGGCGGCGGGGGCGTGCGGGGCCCCGTCGGCCGGGGCTGCGGCGGGGGCGTGCTCTGCCTCCGCCTCGTCCGGCGACTGCCGCCCGCCCCCGGCGCTTCCCTGGGGGACGGCCGCGGCTTCCGGCGCGGGCGCGCCGTCCCCGCCGAGCGCCGGCCCGGCGGGCTCGGCAAGGCTCTCGGCCGGGGCGGCGGGCTTGTCGAGGGACAGGCGGGCCGTCTCGGTGAGGTCCTGGGCCGGGGCCTGGGGGGCGGGCTGCTCCGAAAGCCGCGCGGTGTCGGCGAGGTCCTCGGCCGGAGTGGCGGGCTTGTCGAGGGACAGGCGGGCCGTCTCGGTGAGGTCCTGGGCCGGGGCCTGGGGGGCGGGCTGTTCCGAAAGCCGCGCGGTGTCGGCCAGGTCTTCGGTGGGGGTGGCGGGCTTGTCGAGGGACAGGCGGGCCGTCTCGGCGAGGTCCTCCGCGGGGTGTTCCTCGGGCGGGGTGGTGGGCTCGGGCTGGGGCAGGCGGGCCGTCTCGGTCGCGTCCTGCGGGGCCGGCCGCGTGGCGGGCGGGTGGTCCGCGGGTCGGGGCGCCGCCTCGGGTATCGGCGTTCCGCCGGGTTCGGTCGGCGGGCCGGACGGGCTGTTCGGCGGGGTCGGCGGCGTGCTCATACCTGGCGGCGTCCTTGCGAAGTGCGGCGTACGGAGATGCGGGCAGCCTGCCACGACCGCCCGTCCCCTCCAACCGGATTGGCCTCCCGGCCTCCCCGCCGGGGCGGAAATCTGATGATCTGTCGCGATCCCGTCCGCCCGGAGGGGAACGCCGTGCGCCGCGCCCTCGTTCTGCCCGGTGAGGGATTCCGCCGGACGGCCCCCGGTGATTCCCGGCAGCGCCGCCGCGCGGGGGCGCCGCGCGTCACCGCCCGATCTGCCGAGGATCATTCACCCATGGGTACTCAAGCCGACCCCGCCCGCGACACCGACACCGGCACCGGTTCCGTCGCCGGCCTCGTCGGCCTCGGCGCGGCCGCGTACACCGCCTGGGTCCTCGAAGTCGTCCTCTCCACCGGCCTCAACCCCATCGAGACGTACGTCAGCGAGCTCGCCGCCCAGGACCAGCCCCTCGGCGGCCTCTTCCGGGCCACCGACTTCACCGCCGGCCTGCTCGTCTTCCTCGGCGGCCTCCTCGCCCTCGTCCGCCTCGTCCCCTTCGTCCCCTTCGTGCGCCGCATCCGCCCCGACCCCGCCGCCCGCCGTCCCTGGACGGTCGCCGGCTGGGCCGGGGTCACCCTCTTCGGCGCGGCCACCGCCGCCGACGCCTGGCTGCCGCTCAGCTGCCGGCCGACCGCCGACCCCGTCTGCGCGGCCCGCGAGACCGCCGGACTGGTCCCGGCCACCCACCAGGCCCACGCCGTGAGCAGCAGCCTCGCCATGACCGGCGCCCTCGTCGGGATGGTCGCCCTCACCGTCGCCGCCCGCCGCTACCACCGCCTCGCCCCGCTCGCCCGCCACGGCCCGGCCCTCGTCGTACTGGAGCTCCTCGCCACCGCCTGGACCCTGACCGCCATCTCCCTCTTCACCGCCGGCCGCGGCACCTGGGCCCTCGGCGCGGGCCAGCGGCTCCAGGTGCTGCTCGTGGCGCTCTGGCTGGGCCTGCTGGCGTACTCCGTCCACAAGGAGCACCGCACATGACGCAGCCGCACACGACGCACCCCCGCGCCGCCGGCCGCTTCCTGCGGGTGGACGGAGTGCCCCTCCACGCCGTCGTGGAAGGCGACGGTCCTCCCGTCGTGCTGAGCGCCGGGCTCGCCATGGCCTGGTTCGACTGGGACGAGGTCGCCGCCCTGCTCGTGGCCGCCGGCCGTACCGTCATCCGCTTCGACCGCCCCGGCCACGGCCTCAGCGCCCCGGCCACCACCCCGCCGACCGCCGCCGGCGAGGCCCACCGCATCGCCGGACTGCTCGACACGCTCGGCGTCACCGCGCCCGTCACCGTCGTCGGGCACTCCCTCGCCGGCTTCCACGCCGAGGCCTTCGCCCGCCTCCACCCCGACCGCACCGCCGCCCTGGTGCTGGTCGACTCCAGCGTCGAGGAGTCCCCCCGTACGCTCCTGCCCGCCGCGCTGCGCACCGGCGCCGCCCGCGCCCTCGGCCGGGCCCTCACCGCCGCCGGGATCCCCGCCGCGCTGGGACCCGCCGCCCGGCGCGCCGCCGTACGGGCCTCCCGCGCGGCAGGCGGCCGGCCCGGGGACGGCCGGCCCGGGGACGGCCGGACCCGTGACGGCCGGCCCGGGGACCCGGCCGCGCGGGACCTCGTACGCCGCTGCTACCGCACCGGCCGGGTCTGGCGGGGCATCCTCCTGGAGAACTCCCGCTACCCGGACACCGCCGCCGAGCTCCTCGCCCTGCGGACCCGCCACCCCCTGCCGGCCCCCGCCACCGTCCTCGTCGCGCACGACGGAGGCCGCGGCAGGGCCGCGCGGCGCTGGCTCGCCCGCCAGGCGGCCCTGGCCGACCGGCTCGGTGCCCGCTTCGAGGTGGCCGAGCCGGCGGGGCACCTGGTCATGCTGGACCGCCCGCACCAGGTGGCGCGGGCGGTCCGGTACGCGGCCGCCCCGGGCCCCCCGGCGGGCCGCCGCCTCACTCGCGCGGCGCCGCCCCCCGCTGCCTGAGCATGTCCGCCATCAGCTTCAGCTCCGACTGCTGCGCCTCGACCATGCCCTGGGCCAGCGCCCGCTCGGCCGGCGTCCTGCACTGCCGGGCGCAGCCCTCGGCCATCGCGACGCCGCCCTTGTGGTGGTCGGTCATCAGCTGGAGGTAGAGCACCTCCGCGTCCCGGCCGCCGGCGGCGCCGAGCCGGTCGAGCTCCTCCTTGGTCGCCATGCCGGGCATGAGCGCGCCCGGTTTGGCGGCGTGACCCTCGTGTGCCTCGTGCCCCGCGTGCTCCCCCGACGCGTCCATCGACATCCACGACATCGGCGGCTCGTCCGCCACCACCTTCGGCAGCCCCCACAGGTCCAGCCAGCCCAGCAGCATGCCGCGCTGGTTGGCCTGGGTGTTGGCGATGTCGTACGCGAGCCCGCGCACCGGCTCGTCCTGCGTGCGGTCGCGGACGATGAAGGACATCTCCACCGCCTGCTGGTGGTGCACCGCCATGTCCCGGGCGAACCCGGCGTCGGGGGAGTAGAGCGCCGGAGTCCGCGCGGAGGAGGAGCCGTCCGGGGCGGAGGAGCCGTCCGCCGTGGCGAAGGTGGCCCCCGCCGCGAACAGCGCGGCCAGCACCACCCCCGTGCCCGCGGCCCAGTACGTACGGTTCGTACGGCTCCGGGTCACTTCTCGCCCAGCCCGTTGGTGCAGGCCGCGCCCGGCTCGGGGGTCTGCGGGCCCTGCACGTACTTGGTGAAGAACTGCGCCACCCGGGGGTCGTCCGCCTTGTCGACCGTCAGCTGCTTGCCCCAGGCGCTGAGCATGATCGCGCCCGCCTGCTCCTTGTCGGGGCTCATCAGGGTGTAGGGGGTCTTGCCCACCTTGCCGGCGAGGGCGTCGACGTCGGCCTTGGCGGCCTTGTCGTTGTACGTGACCCAGACCGCGCCGTGCTCCAGCGAGTGCACGGCGTTCACCTCGGGGATCGGGTTCTTGTAGACGTCGCCGTTGCAGTTCATCCAGCGGGGGTTGTGGTCGCCGCCGACCGGCGGGTTCATCTCGTACTTGACCGGGGTCTCGACGTGGTTGCGGCCGAGCTTCTTGACGTCCCAGCTCTGCTCGCCGTTGACCGGAGCCTTGCGGGCGGCCTCGGCGTCCCGGTCCTTCTGCTTCTGGTCCATGATCACCCACGCGCCGAAGCCGATGAGCGCGGCGACGACCGCCGTGGAGACGCTGATCGCGATGATCTTGTTGCGGCGGTCGCGCGCCTTCTCGGCGCGCCGCATCTCGGCTATCCGGTTCTGGCGGGAGTTCCTGTCGTTCTTGTCCGACGTCCTGCTGGCCATGTGCCCTGTTTCCTTCTGCTGAGGGGGGTGTGGGGGTGGTGCCGGTGGTGTCGTGTACGGCGCCGGACGCGTCAGGTCCGCAGTACTTGCAGGGCGTGCAGGTCAGGGGCGCGCGCGAGGGTCCCAGGGGGCCGCACCGGGCCCGTGGCCGCCGGCAGGGCGCGGGGCGCCGGTCCGGGCCGCGCGGCGGTGACGGCGGGCGGCGGGGCGGGCAGTACGGCCGGGGTCACATGGGCCAGGGGCGAACAGCCGGGCAGCTCGTGCGGGGACACGCAGGCGACGCGCGGGCCGGACCCGCCGTACGGGCCGGCCACACCGTGCGCGGCGTACGCCCGAACGGGCCCTTCCGCGGCCCTCGCGCCCGGCACGGCCGCCCCGCCCCGCACGCACAGGAACCCCGTCCCGGCGGCCATGGCGAGGGCGAGCAGCAGCAGGAGGGCACCGCGACGGGCGTGACGCCCGTGACGCCCGCTCCGCGTGTTCTCCCAGCCCCCCATGGCCGCCGATGGTAATGCTCATGACGGGCCCGGGGTCAGAGCGGGGGTGCCATCGGCCTTGAGGGGTGCGTAATGTGGCGGAAACCACCACTAGGGATACTGGACGGGCCCGGCTGCGCCGCCGGTCCCCTCGGGTCGGTGGTGCACAGGTCGTCTGAACTGCGAGGATGAAGGCATGGACAAGCAGCAGGAATTCGTCCTCCGGACACTTGAGGAGCGCGACATCCGCTTCGTGCGCCTGTGGTTCACCGACGTACTGGGCTTCCTGAAGTCCGTCGCGGTCGCTCCCGCCGAGCTGGAGCAGGCCTTCGACGAGGGCATCGGCTTCGACGGCTCCGCGATCGAGGGCTTCGCCCGCGTCTACGAGTCCGACATGATCGCCAAGCCGGACCCGGGCACGTTCCAGATACTGCCGTGGCGCGCCGAGGCCCCCGGGACCGCCCGGATGTTCTGCGACATCCTGATGCCGGACGGCTCCCCGTCCTTCGCGGACCCGCGCTACGTCCTCAAGCGCATCCTGGCCAAGACCTCCGACCTGGGCTTCACCTTCTACACCCACCCGGAGATCGAGTTCTTCCTGCTGAAGGACAAGCCGCTCGACGGCACCCGCCCGGTCCCGGCGGACAACTCCGGCTACTTCGACCACACTCCGCAGAACGTCGGCATGGACTTCCGCCGCCAGGCGATCACCATGCTCGAATCCATGGGCATCTCGGTCGAGTTCAGCCACCACGAGGGCGCCCCGGGCCAGCAGGAGATCGACCTCCGCTACGCCGACGCCCTCTCCACGGCCGACAACATCATGACCTTCCGCCTGGTCATGAAGCAGGTCGCCCTGGAACAGGGCGTCCAGGCGACGTTCATGCCGAAGCCCTTCTCGGAGTACCCCGGCTCGGGCATGCACACCCACCTCTCCCTCTTCGAGGGCGACCGCAACGCCTTCTACGAGTCGGGCGCCGAGTACCAGCTCTCGAAGGTCGGCCGCTCCTTCATCGCGGGCCTCCTGAGGCACGCCGCCGAGACCGCCGCGGTGACCAACCAGTGGGTCAACTCCTACAAGCGCATCTGGGGCGGCTCCTCCCGCACCGCCGGCTCCGGCGGCGAGGCCCCCTCGTACATCTGCTGGGGCCACAACAACCGCTCGGCCCTGATCCGCGTCCCGATGTACAAGCCGGGCAAGACCGGTTCCTCCCGGGTCGAGGTCCGCTCGATCGACTCGGGCGCCAACCCCTACCTCACGTACGCCGTCCTCCTGGCGGCGGGCCTCAAGGGCATCGAGGAGGGCTACGAACTCCCGGCGGGCGCCGACGACGACGTCTGGGCCCTCTCCGACGCCGAACGCCGCGCCATGGGCATCGAACCCCTCCCCCAGAACCTCGGCGAGGCCATCTCCCTGATGGAACGCAGCGAACTGGTCGCCGAAACCCTCGGCGAACACGTCTTCGACTTCTTCCTGCGCAACAAGAAGCAGGAGTGGGAGGAGTACCGCTCGGAGGTCACGGCCTTCGAACTCCGCAAGAACCTCCCCGTCCTGTAACGGGGGATGCGCCGAGGCTCCGGGCCGGTGGTCGGTGACCGCCGGCCCGGAGTCGTTTCACGGCGGGCTCAGGTGGTCGGGGGTGGGAGGGTCGCCGGGTGCCAGGTCGGGGTCGGGGTCGTGGGGTGGGCGGTGGCGGTGTGGAGCTGGGCGTCCAGGCCGAGGGCCGCGGTGGTGGCCGTGCCCGTCGAGTCCAGGAAGGCCGAGGGGGCGCCCGCGTAGAGCATGCGGGACTCCGTCCAGGCCGGGGGGCCGCCCAGGGTGGTCGTGGAGACGGTGCCCGTGTCGGCGCGGCCCGCCAGGAGGCGGCCCGCGACGCCGACCGCGCCGTAGCCCGCGCGGCCGCCGGACTCCGAGACGCCGGAGACCTGCGGGGCGCCCGGGCCGGCGGTGACCAGGGCGCTGCGCACCACCCCGGAGTCGGGGCGCCGGAAGTAGAGGCGGATGCCCGCGCCGTCCCGGGCGGCCGTGAGGGGGACCGTGGTGGCGGGCAGGCCGGTGGGGTACGGGCCGGCGAGCGGGGCGTCCGGGGTGGGCTGGGTCCAGGCCAGGACGGATGTGGTGGTGGTGGCGTAGACGTGGCGGCGGCCCGCGGAGTCCGTGACCGCCGCAGGGTCGCTCTGGAGGTCCTCGCCGCCCAGCTTCTGCCAGTCGGTGAAGGCGCCCGAGGGCTGCTGGACGCGGGCCCGCAGGGTGCGCTTCGTGTCGCGGAGGTAGACGGTCAGGCGGCCCGCGCCGTCGACGGCGGCCGCGGGGGCGCTGATGGCGGAGGTGCCCGGTTCGTCGCCCGCTTCCGGGGTGCCGAGGGACTGCCAGGGGCCGAACGGGCCGTCGGGGGCGGCCTGGACCGCGTACACCACCTCGCGCCGGTAGTCGGCCGGCCGGATCCCGAGGACGGTACGGGTGGCCAGGACCGCGACGCGGCCGTCGGGGAGGCGGGCGGTGGTGGCGCCGGAGTCGATGCCGGTGCCGGGGAGCAGGGCGGGGCCGGTCCAGGTGCCGGAGCGGTCGCGGGTCCAGACGGCCATCCTGCCGTCGAGCGCGGCGAAGGCCCAGAGCCGGCCGGGGGTGCCCTCGGTGAGCCAGCCGGCGTTGTCGGCGCGGGCGTAGCGCAGGGACTGGGCCCAGTTGCGGCCGGTGGGGCTGCCGGCCACCTTGCGGTCGCCGCAGCCGTCGGGGGAGCCGCAGTAGTCGGCGTGGTCCTGCCAGGCGTACGTCTTGAGGTAGCCGATCTTCGTCTCGGCGGTCTGCGGGTCCAGGGCGTGGGGGAGGGTGCCGTTGTGGTAGCCGAGGTAGTTCTGCACCGAGAAACGCGGCCGGTCGGCGACCCGTTCGGCGTAGGCGGCGGTGGCGGCCTGCACGAAGCGGGCGCCGTACATGTGGTCCTGGTGGTCGGTGTACTTGCCGGTGGCCGGGTAGCGGTTCGGCGTCGGGTCCTGCATCCGTATCGTCGTCGGCCTGTACCGCTCCAGGATGCCCGATATGGACTGGATCAACTGGTCCTTGGTGTACGAGAACGGCTGCTTGACCGGGGTCCCGGTGGTGAGCTGGGCGCCCAGCGCCGGTATCTCGCCGTTCCACAGGCCGCGCAGGCTGTCCGGGTTCTCGGCGGCCGGGTTGCGGGCCTCGCGCAGCTGGAGCCAGACCAGGTTGACCTGGGGCCGGGCGACGAGGACGTCGAGTTCGGCCTGGCCGCCGCCGGCGGTGGGTATGACCGTACGCTTCCAGGCGCTCGTGCGGTCCCCGGTGGCCATCTGGGCGTAGGCGGAACGTATGCCGTTCTGCCGGGCCTCCGCGTAGCGGGCGCGGTCGGCGGGCTGCTGCGGGTCCTTGGCCTGGCCGCCGTTGGCCTCGTTGCGGCCGTCGGCCTCGCCGGAGGTGAGGTAGGCGGTGGTGACGGGGAGTCCGGCCAGCAGGGAGCGGCTGAGGTCGGGGTTCATGAAGAACAGGTCGTCGTCGGGGTGGGCGACGACCTGGACGACCGTGCCGGAGGTGGTGCTGGCGGGCAGGAGGGCGGACGGGTCCTTCCCCTGGGTGGCCTCGGCGGCCGTCTGCTGGCCGGAGGCGATGGAGAGCACGCCGGAGGCGCCCAGGGTGAGCATGGGGACGACGGCCGCGAGGAGGAAGCGGCGGCGGGAAACGGGCATCGGTTACGCCTTGGGGTCGTTCCGGATGGGAAGAACCGCTGTGTAGTCACTGAGAGGCGAAATCGGGCGAGTTGGTTCACCGATTCCACCGATGACGCGCGTTTTCCGAAAACGACCGGGTGTGATTGTGCACGGGCGGCGGCGTTCGTGCGCGCGTCCGCCCGGATCGTGGACGCCCGTCGGCCCTGCGGCGGGCAAGGACGGTCCGGCTACGGGGTGTTGGTACTGGTCTGGCACGGATGGTGTCTGTCCAGACGGTGCGCCGGATATGCCGGGGCGAGGGGCGAGGGGCGAGGGGCGAGGGGCGAGGGGCGGGGGGCGGGGGGCGGGGAGGGGGCGTTCGGGGGCGCTCCAGGGGCGCTACGGGGCCGTGTTGCGCGGCCCCACCGGCTGCCAGGGCGCCAGGTAGGCGTCGGGCTCGTCCGCGGACGAGGTGACGTACAGCCGCGCGTCGAGGCCCACCACCGCCAGGCTGACCATGTTCTTCCCGGTCATGGTGCTGGACGGGGCGCCCACGAACATCAGGGGCGAGCGCTGCCAGGGCTGCCCCTCGCCGACGTCCGCGCCGAGGAGCCCGCCCGCCGAGCGGCCGGCGAGGACGTGCCCGCTCGCCGTCACGGAGCCGAATCCCTGGAGGCCGCCGAGGTCGGTGAGGCCGGTGGCCTTCAGGCCCTCGTCGCCGGTCATCAGGGCGGTGCGGACGTTGCCGGAGCCGGGCTTGCGGAACCAGACGCGTACGCCGCCCTCGCGCCCCTCCGCCGTGATCGGGAGGGTGGTCTCGGGCAGGCCGGTGGGGGTGGCGGGGCCCAGCGGGGCGCCGGGTTCCGGCTGCACCCAGCCGGTCACCGACTTGGTGGTGGCGGCGAAGACCATCCGCCGCCCGGCTCCGTCGGTGCCGGTGACCGGGGTGCCGTGCAGGTCGGCGCCGCCGTGGGCCTCCCAGGGGCCCCAGCCGCCGTCCGGGCGCCGGACGCGGCCGCGCAGGGTGGAGGCGCCGTCGCGCACGTAGACGGCGAGGGCGCCGGTGCCGTCGACGGACACGGCGGGCGCGCTGATGTCGGAGGTCCAGTCGGCGTCGGAGGTCTCGGGGGTGCCGAGCGACTGCCAGGGGCCGAACCCCTCCGAGCCGGGAGCCTCCTGGACGGTGTAGACGACCTCGCGCCGGTAGTCGGCGGGCCGGTCGCCGAAGGAGGTGCGGGTGCCGAAGGCGGCGATGCGGCCGTCCTTGAGGGTGACGGTGGATATGCCCTGGTCCATCCCGGTTCCGGGGAGGAGGGTCGGGCCGGTCCAGCGGCCTATGAGGCCGTTGCGGTGCCAGAGGGCGACCTGGCCGTCGAGGACCTTGAAGGCCCACAGGCCGTGCTCGGCGTCGGAGGTCAGCCAGGTGGTGCCGGTGCCGCGCGCGTAGTTGATGGACTGGGTCCAGCCGTTGCCCGAGGGGTGCTCGGCGACCTTGAGGTCCCCGCAGCCGGCCTCGCTGCCGCAGTGGTTCTCCTTGTCCAGCCAGGCGTAGGTGTCCAGGATGTCGAGCTTCTCCTTGGCCTCGCCGGGGCCGAGGGCGCGGGGCAGGGAACCGTTGAAGTAGCCGACGTAGTTCTGGACGGCGAAGTGCGGGCGCTCCTTGAACTGCTCCGCGTACGCTTCGGTGGCCATCTGCACGAACCGGGCGCCGTAGAGGTGGTCCTGGTGGTCGGTGTAGCGCTTGGAGTCGTGGAAGCGTCCGGGGGTCGGGTCCTGGGTGCGGATGGTGGTGGGGCGGTAGCGCTCCAGGATGCCGACGATCGTCTGGACGACCTGTTCCCTGGTGTACGCGAACCCGTGCCGGACGGGGCTGCCGGAGGCGAGCACCGATTCCAGCCGCGGTACCTTGCCGTCCCACAGGCCGTGGAGGCTGTCGGGGACGTCCTGGTAGACGTTGCCGGCCTCGCGCATCTGGAGCCAGACGAGGTTGATCTGGGGCCGGGCGACGAGGACGTCGACCTCGGCGTGGCCGCCGCCCTTGGTCGGGATGACGGTGCGCTTCCAGGCGCTGCTGCGGTCGCCGGTGGCCATCTTGGCGTAGGCGGCGCGGATGCCGTTCTGCCGGGCCTCGGCGTAGGCGGGCTTGTCGGGCCGGGTGGAGGCCGCCCTGCCGGAGCCGGCGTTGACGCCGTCGGCCTCGCCGGAGGTGAGGTAGACGGAGGTCACGGGGTGGCCGGCGGCTATGGAGTACCCCAGGTCGGGGTTCATGAAGTACAGGTCGTCGTCGGGGTGCGCGACGATCTGGAGCACCCGGCCGGGGTCGGGGGCGTCGGGGGAGGCGGAGGCGGAGCTGCGGGGATCGGCGGCGGCGGGCGTGTCGAGGGCGGTGAGGGCCTCGTTGCCGCGGAGGATGAGCATGCCCCCGGCGGCGGTGGCGGCGAGCACGGCGACGGCCTTGACGACCGCGCGGGCGCGGGGGTGTCCGACGTGGTGGTGGCCGTGCCGGACGGTCGCGGCGGCCTCGCGGGGCGCCCCAGGAGCGGTGGGGGCGGGGTCGGGGGCGGGCGCGGCGGCAGGGCGCGAGGACGGGGGTCCGTCGGACATGGGGCTCCTCGCGGCCGGTCGGGCGGGGACCGGGCCCCTGACGCACAGATCTAGAGAGCTATAAGTAAGCAGATAATCCGATAATCCGCCTCATGATATCGGCCACGGTGCCCGGTGAGTCGAACGCCTGCTCCGGCTAGGCTCGCTCCGGGAGAGGACCGGACCACGGACGGAACCGGACCGGCGGCGGCGCGTCGGGGACCCCGGCCGCGCGTGACCGGCGGCACGGGCCGGCCGGTCGGCACCGGCCGACCGGCGACGGCGCCGGGTACGGACCAGCAGGCAGCGACAGACTCGGGAGGCGGCGGGATGACAGTCCCGGGACGCAGGAGCAGCACCTTCATCCGGCTGCTGCGGAGCGGATTCACCGACCCCACCGCCGCGGCCCGGCTCCTCGACGCCGACGCGCTGGCCGCCGTACGCGCCGACCCCGTACTCCTCGACGCCCTCGGCGCCACCGCCGACCCCGACCTCGCCCTCCTCGGCCTCGTCCGCCTGGCCGAAGCCCAGACCGCCGAGGACCTCCCGCTCCTCCTCGACACCCTGGTCAGCGCCAAACCCCTCCGCGACCGCCTCCTCGGCGTCCTCGGCGCCTCCGCGGCACTCGCCGACCACCTCGCCCGCCACCCCCGCGACTGGCAGGCCCTGGTCACCTACGAGGCCGCCGACCTGCACCCGGGCCTGCCCGAGTTCGAACGCGGCCTCGCCGACGCCCACGACCCCGTCGCCCTGCGCATCGCCTACCGCCGCTGCCTGCTCTCCATCGCCGCCCGCGACGTCTGCGCGACCATAGACGTCGCCCAGACCGCCGCCGAGCTCGCCGACCTCGCCACCGCCACCCTCCGCGCCGCCCTGCGCATCGCCTCCGCCGCCGCCCCCCAGGACGCCGACGCCTGCCGCCTCGCCGTCATCGCCATGGGCAAGTGCGGCGGCAACGAGCTCAACTACGTCTCCGACGTCGACGTGATCTTCGTCGGCGAGGCCGCGCCCGGCACCGACGAGGGCAAGGGCCTCCAGGCCGCCTCCCGCCTCGCCTCCCACCTCATGCGGATCTGCTCCGAGACCACCGTCGAGGGCACCATCTGGCCCGTCGACGCCAACCTCCGCCCCGAGGGCCGCAACGGCCCCCTGGTCCGCACCCTCGCCTCCCACCTGGCCTACTACCAGCGCTGGGCCAAGACCTGGGAGTTCCAGGCCCTCCTCAAGGCCCGCGCCGTCGCCGGCGACCCCGAACTCGGCGCCCAGTACGTCGAGGCCATAACGCCGCTCGTCTGGCAGGCCGCCGAACGCGAGAACTTCGTCGCCGACGTCCAGAAGATGCGCCGCCGCGTCGTCGACAACATCCCCGCCTCCCAGATCGACCGCGAACTCAAGCTCGGGCCCGGCGGCCTGCGCGACGTCGAGTTCGCCGTCCAGCTCCTCCAGCTCGTCCACGGCCGCAGCGACACCAGCCTCCGCTCCGGCACCACCCTCGACGCCCTCCACGCCCTCGCCGCCGGCGGCTACGTCGGCCGCGCCGACGCCGCCCAGCTCCACGACGCGTACCGCTTCCTGCGCACCATGGAACACCGCATCCAGCTCCACCGGCTCCGCCGCACCCACCTCGTCCCCGAGGACGAGAGCGACCTGCGCCGTCTCGGCCGCTCCATGGGCCTGCGCACCGAACCCGTCGCCGAACTCAACAAGGCCTGGCGACGGCACGCCTCCGTCGTCCGCCGCCTCCACGAGAAGCTCTTCTACCGGCCCCTCCTCGACGCCGTCGCCCAGCTCGCCCCCGGCGAGACCCGGCTCTCCCCGGCCGCCGCCGGCCAGCGCCTCGAAGCCCTCGGCTACGCCGACCCGGCCTCCGCCCTGCGCCACCTCGAAGCCCTCGCCTCCGGCGTCAGCCGCAAGGCCGCCATCCAGCGCACCCTGCTGCCCGTCCTCCTCGGCTGGTTCGCCGACTCCGCCGACCCCGACGCCGGACTCCTCAACTTCCGCAAGGTCTCCGACGCCCTCGGCAAGACCCCCTGGTACCTGCGGCTGCTGCGCGACGAGGGCGCCGCCGCCGAGAACCTCGCCCGCGTGCTGTCCGCCGGCCGGCTCGCCCCCGACCTCCTCATGCGAGCCCCCGAGGCCGTCGCCCTGCTCGGCGACCCCGAGAACCTCCAGCCCCGTACCGCCGAGGCCCTGGAGCAGGAGGTGCTCGCCGCCGTCGGCCGCGCCGACAGCGGCGAAGCCGCCGTCGCCGCCGCCCGCGGGGTCCGCCGCCGCGAGCTCTTCCGTACCGCCGCCGCCGACATCATCGCCTCCTACGGCACCGAGGACAGCCCCGCCGAGAAGGACTGCGGCGCCCTCGTCGACCGGGTGGGCGACGCCGTCTCCGAACTCACCGCCGCCACCATCGCCGGAGCCCTGCGCGCCGCCGTCCGCGACCACTGGGGCGAGACCCTCCCCACCCGCTTCGCCGTCATCGGCGTCGGCCGTTTCGGCGGACACGAGCTCGGCTACGGCTCCGACGCCGACGTCCTCTTCGTCCACGACCCCCGCGAGGGCGTCGACGAACAGGAGGCCGCCAAGGCCGCCCAGACCGTGATCGCCGAGATGCGCAGGCTGCTCCAGCTGCCCACCGCCGACCCGCCGCTCCTCATCGACGCCGACCTGCGCCCCGAGGGCCGCTCCGGCCCCCTCGTCCGCACCCTGGCCTCCTACGCCGCCTACTACCGCCGCTGGTCCCTGACCTGGGAGAGCCAGGCCCTGCTGCGCGCCGAGCCCGTCGCGGGCGACGCCGACCTCGGCCGCACCTTCATCGACCTGATCGACCCGCTGCGCTACCCCGCCGGAGGCCTCGGCGAGGAGGCGGTGCGCGAGATCCGCCGCCTCAAGGCCCGCATGGAGTCCGAACGCCTCCCGCGCGGAGCCGACCCCACCCTCCACACCAAACTCGGCCGCGGCGGCCTCAGCGACGTCGAGTGGACCGTCCAGCTCCTCCAGATGCGGCACGCCTGGTCCGAACCCGGCCTGCGCACCACCCGCACCCGCCAGGCCCTGGCCGCCGCCCACGCCGCCGGCCTGATCCCGGCGGAGGAGACCCAGATCCTCGACGAGGCCTGGGTCCTGGCGACCCGCGTGCGCAACGCCGTGATGCTGGTCCGCGGCCGCGCCGGCGACACCTTCCCCACGGACGCCCGCGAACTGGCGGCCGTCGGCCGCTACCTCGGCTACCCGGAGGGCCGGGTCGGCGAAATGCTGGAGGAATACCGCCGCACCACCCGCCGAGCCCGCGCGGTCGTCGACGACCTCTTCTACGGGGCGTGAGCCCGGACGGACTCCGACGTTCCTGACCGGTCCTCAGACTGTCACCGCCTCGTGGTGGAATGTGCCGATGGGGTGGAACGAGTGGGACCAGGCCAAGGCGGACGCGACAGCCCGGCAGACGCCGATGCGGCTCGACCGGTTGCCGGGGGGACCGGCTGACGCCGATCTCGTCGTGCACCAGGACGACCTCGGCGCGGTGGGACACGAGGCCTTCGGCCTGCACGGCAGACTCCTGAAACAGGCCGACATCGCGGGCGCGGGCATCGACGGGCAGGGCTCCGGCTCCACCATGCAGGCAGCCGCGGCCCTGAAGGCGGACGGCTTCGCACTGGGCGCCGAACTGGAGACCACGGTGTCGGTGTGGACCTCGCAGGTCGAATCCGTCCTCCAGGCCTGCGCGCACATCTCGAACCACTTGGACTATTCGAAGAAGGCCCACGCCGCGGACGACGAGGCCATCGCGGCGTCCCTGCGCAACCGGGATGGCTCGGCGGTGTCCGTCTCGCGCCTGACCGAGTACTTCCAGTAGGGGCCCGCATGAACTATGACCAGCTCATTCAGGTCGACCTCAACAAGTTGGGGGCGGCGGTCGCCGACTGGAAGCGGATGGCGGGTGACCTGCAGGGACTCGGTGGCGACGCCCGCGGCGGTTTGAAAGCGCAGGCCGACCGGGCCCGGTGGGAGGGCGTCAACGCAGGTGTGACGCGCCGGTTCGTCGACAAGACGGTGAAGGAGTTCGAAGACCTCCACGTGGAGGCGCAGAGCATCTTCAGCGTGGTGGACGACGCCCATGCCGAGCTTGTGGGACTGCAACAGCAGGCCAAGAGCCTGACCGAGGACGCGAGGAAGAACGGCTTCGCCGTCTCGTCGGGGAAGGACGGCACGGTGGTCATCAGCGAAGCGCTGGAATGCGCGGTGAACCGCAGCCAACGTACGACGGACCTCATGCGGTGGTACGCCGACACGCTCACCGGCATCGTGGCCCATGCGGCGGAGATCGACGCGGCAGCCGTCAGGGCCCTCCGCGCCTGCCACGGCGGCGACCCCCACAACGCGGGGCACGCCGTGTACACCTCACTGGACCAGGACATGCTGCCGAGGGCCCTGAAACTGGCGGCCCTCGGCGGGCACGCGGACGAGAAGCAGCGCAGGGAGCTGCAACGCCTGTGGCAGTCCCTCGGCCCCGAGTCCCGGGCGCAGATGTGGACGCAGCACAAGGGTGACCTGATCGCGGCCGGCCTGCTGACCCCCCAGGTCAAGCGGGTAGCGGCGGACAAGGGCGCGGGGCCTTACCGTTCAGAATCGCCGGGCGCCGCGGACTACTGGAACTTCCTCCAGGCCAAGGGGATGTCCGCCACAGGCGACTTCGTCGGCATGACCGATGCTGCGCGGCACATGGACCACTACCTGCGAGGTTCTGGAACCACGCTTGACCTGGACGTCGACCGCATGCTGGCCGATAGCGCGAACCTTCGCCAGAAGGCGGCGGAACTGCGTGCCGACGAGCAGGAGGAATGGCGTCGCCAGGCATGGGAGGCATTCGAGAAATCGGGCGGTAAACCGGTCGCCATCCCGGTGGAGACCCACAGCGACGGGTACAGCCACGCCGAGAAGCCCGGGAATCCAGACCGGAACTGGTTCCTGGCTGTCGGCAGCGCCATGACGAACTCCACAGGGGTGGTGACCGCGGTGCCCGGTGCTGACGGCAGGCCGCAGGTCAGTATCGACTACCAGGTGAACGTGTGGGACCGCTACAACTGGGACAGCGGGAAGTCCACGCCCATCGGCCCGACCTCGGTGACGGACGCCGACATGGCCCGGTTCCACACGGTGGGGCTGGCCAGAGAATTCGACATGAGAGGCAGCAGTTCGTTGCAGCGGCATGACCTCGACTCCGGCGGTCCCGTCCCGGCTCCCGTGAACCCGGGACGGGACGGAGCCCGGACCGACCTCGGACGCAACGGGGACGCCAGGTGAAAGGCCCAGGACGAAGGATTCGGAGGCTGTGCGCGGCCTTCCTGCTCTCGGCGGGGCTTGCCGGCGGGTGTGCGGGGGTGCCGGGGGCGGGGCGGGCCGTGCCGTACTGGAGGGAGGAGGTCACCGTCGGCGAGGTCGTACAGAGGCTTCAGGTGGGGGTGCCCGCGTCCGCGAGTGATCTGAGGTCCGCGTACCAGAAGGGCTTCCAGGACGATGCGCTGCTCCTGGCCTTCGTGCTGCCCACCGCCGACGTGGACGCCTTCCTCGCGCAGCTGAAGCCGCAGGAGCCGGTGAAAGCGAGGACGAAGTCCTTCGCCGGGCCCGAGCCGGTCGCGCCCTTCGCGCACCTCGGTCTGCCCGAGCCGGACTCCGTGCCCGGCGTGCGCACGGCACAGGTGTGCGCACCGTGCGCGGGAGAGGTCGACTTCATGCACGTGGCGGTGGTGCGGCTGGACGAGAAGAGCAGCCGGGTGTACCTCCAGGCCGTCGACTGAGGCCGTGCCCCGCCGGTCGGTCAGGCCCGGCGGAAGCGGTTCAGGACGGCTGTCGTCGCCGGGTGCGGGGAGGGGTCCAGGGGGCTGCGGGGGAGGCGGTGGGGGAGGGCGCCGTACCAGGTGCGGGAGACCGCGTAGCCGAAGGCCAGGCAGAGCATGCCGCCGAGGGCGTCCAGCCAGAAGTGGTTCGCCGTGGAGACGATGACGACCAGCGTCGCCGCCGGGTAGAGGAGGCCCAGGATCCGGGCCCAGGGGGCCGAGGCGACCGCGAAGATCGTCAGGCCGCACCAGAGCGACCACCCTATGTGCATGGAGGGCATCGCCGCGTACTGGTTCGACATGTGCTTGAGGTTCCCCGAGGCCATCGACCCCCAGGTGTGGTGCACCAGCACGGTGTCGACGAAGCGCCCCCCGTTCATCAGCCGGGGCGGGGCGAGCGGGAAGAAGTAGTAGCCGAGCAGGGCCACGCCCGTGGTGGCGAAGAGGACGAGGCGGGTGGCCGCGTAACGGCCGGGATGGAAGCGGTAGATCCACACCAGCACGAAGATCGTCACGATGAAGTGGAGCGTGGCGTAGTAGTAGTTCATGCCCACGACGAGCCACGTCACCGAGTTGACGGCGTGGTTGACGGAGTGCTCCACCGCGATGCCCAGGCCCCGCTCGACGCTCCAGATCCAGTCGGCGTTCGCGAGCGCGGCGGCCTTCTGCTCGGGGACCGCGTTGCGGATCAGCGAGTACGTCCAGTAGCTGATGCCGATCAGCAGCACCTCGAACCAGATCCGGGGCCGTCGCGGCGCCCGCAGCCGGGTGAGGAGGGAGCGGTCCGGGCCCGGACGGGTCCCGTCCGCGGCCACCGCGGGTGACGCGGCGTCCGTGCTGGTGGTGCCGCCGGCGGTGGCCGGGGTTTCCAGTGTCTTCACGCTCGCTTCACCCATGGGGAGAGAGTCTGCCAGATGCGTCCTCGCCTCCGATCATCCCTCGGGACGGTCTTCGGCGCCCGTCCTCCGCCCTGCGGAGGACACGCCCCCGACGGCCCGCTACCCTGTCCCGCGCCGTTGCCCGGGACCGGACGCCGTCGAGCCGCGCACGACCAGTTCCGGCAGGAACACGAACTCGCTGTGCGGGGCCGGCGTACCGCCGATCTCCTCCAGCAGGGTGCGTACCGCCGCCTGCCCCATGGCCTGCACGGGCTGGCGGATGGTGGTCAGCGGCGGATCGGTGAACGCTATGAGCGGTGAGTCGTCGAAGCCGACCACCGAGACGTCCTGCGGCACCCGCAGCCCCCGCTGGCGCGCGGCCCGGATCGCGCCGAGCGCCATCATGTCGCTGGCGCAGACGACGGCCGTGCAGCCGCGGGCGATGAGCGCCGCCGCGGCGGCCTGGCCGCCCTCCAGGGTGTACAGGGAGTGCTGGATCAGCTCCTCGGCCCCGGCTTCGTCCAGCCCGAGCCGCTCCTTCATCGCGAGCCGGAAGCCCTCGATCTTGCGCAGCACGGGCACGAACCGCTTCGGGCCGACCGCGAGGCCGATCCGGGTGTGCCCCAGCGCCGTGAGGTGGGTGACCGCCAGGTGCATGGCGGCCCGGTCGTCGGGGGAGACGAAGGGGGCCTGCACCTTGTCGGAGAAACCGTTGATCAGGACGTACGGGACGCCCTTGCCGCGCAGCTGGTCGTAGCGGCCCATGTCGGCGGTGGTGTCGGCGTGCAGGCCGGAGACGAAGATGATCCCCGAGACCCCGCGGTCCACCAGCATCTCCGTCAGCTCGTCCTCGGTGGACCCGCCGGGCGTCTGCGTGGCCAGCACGGGCGTGTAGCCCTGCCGGGTCAGCGCCTGGCCGATGACCTGCGCGAGCGCGGGGAAGATGGGGTTGTCCAGCTCGGGGGTTATCAGCCCGACCAGCCCGGCACTGCGCTGCCGCAGCCGTACGGGCCGCTCGTAGCCGAGCACGTCGAGCGCGGCCAGCACGGATTCACGGGTGCCTGCGGCCACACCGGGCTTGCCGTTGAGCACGCGGCTGACTGTGGCTTCGCTGACCCCCGCCTGGGCTGCGATGTCGGCAAGCCGTGCGGTCACGGGATTGGACTGTACCGGTAGGCGGCTCACAAAGCCCACCACGTGCAGGAATCAGGGGGAAGACGCACGGTGCGGCCGTCGGTCTCGACCGGGGCGCTGGAGAGGACGGGGCGGCCCGGGCTCGGCATCTCCACCGCGGTCGGGCGGGTGTTGAGGGTGCAGGCGAAGCCGGGCCGGGTGAAGAGGAGCACCCCCGAGGGGGCCGGGCGCCAGCGCATGCCGCGGGCGAACACCGCTGGTCCCGCCCCCGTACCGGGCCAGTCCTCGGCCTGCCCGCCCTGGCCGGGCAGCCCACCCTGGCCCGCCTCCACCGCGCCCAGGCCCGGCAGGGCGCGGCGCAGCTCCAGGGCGGCGCGGTAGAGCTCCAGGGTGGAGTGCGGGTCGCCGGTCTGCGCGGCGACGGTGAGCCCGCCCCAGCCCTCCGGCTGCGGGAGCCAGCTCCGTCCGGTGCTGAACCCGTACGGGGCCTCGTCACCGGACCAGGGGAGGGGGACGCGGCACCCGTCCCGGAGCCCGTCCTGCCCCTCCGCCTCGGCGGCGGGGCAGGACGCGCCGGCCGGGCCGCCGGCCCCCGCCGCGGGGGAGCGGCGGCGGAAGGCGGGGTCGCGGCGGGCCTCCGCCGGGAGGTCGGTGACCTCCGGCAGACCGAGCTCCTCGCCCTGGTAGATGTACGCCGACCCCGGCAGCGCCAGCATCAGCAGGGCGGCCGCCCGGGCGCGGGCCAGCCCCTGCGCCCCGCCCCCGTACCGGGTCACATGCCGCACGACGTCGTGGTTGGACAGCACCCACGTCGTCGGCGCCCCCACCGCCGAGGTCGCGGCCAGGGACTCGTCGATGACCGTCCGCATCGCCGCCGGGTCCCAGGGGCAGTTCAGGAACCGGAAGTTGAACGCCTGGTGCAGCTCGTCGGGCCGCACGTACAGCGCCAGCCGCTCCGAGGTCGGCGCCCACGCCTCGGCGACCCCGATCCGCTCGCCCCCGTACGAGTCGAGCAGGCGCCGCCAGGAGCGGTGGATGGCGTGCACCCCGTCCTGGTCGAAGAAGGGGAGCGGCTCGGTGCCGATCAGCGTCGCCTGCGCGCCCCGGCCGATGTCCGGCAGGCCGGGGGCCTTGACCATGCCGTGGGCCACGTCCACCCGGAACCCGTCCACCCCGAGGTCCAGCCAGAACCGCAGCACCGAGGCGAACTCCTCCGCCACCTCCGGGTGCTCCCAGTCCAGGTCGGGCTGCTCGGGCGCGAACAGGTGCAGGTACCACTGCCCGTCCGCGACCCTGGTCCAGGCGGGCCCGCCGAAGACGGACTCCCAGTCGTTGGGCGGCAGCGAGCCGTCGACCCCGCGCCCCGGCCGGAACAGGTACCGCTCGCGGGCGCCGGGCACGTCGGCCAGGGCCTCCTGGAACCAGGGGTGCCGCTCGGAGGTGTGGTTCGGCACCACGTCGACGATGACCCGCAGGCCGAGCGCATGGGCGGCGCGGACGAGGTCGTCGGCGTCGGCGAGGTCCCCGAAGAGCGGATCGACGGCCCGGTAGTCGGCGACGTCGTAGCCGCCGTCCGCCTGCGGGGACACGTAGAAGGGGGTCAGCCACACCGCGTCCACCCCGAGCCGGGCCAGGTGCGGCAGCCGCTCGCGCACCCCGCGCAGGTCGCCGACGCCGTCGCCGTCGCTGTCGGCGAAGGAGCGGACGTACACCTGGTAGATGACGGCATCGCGCCACCAGCCGCTGCCCGCCGACGTGTTGCTGGAAGCTCTTGCAAGCGGAACGGCCGTCAACTCGTGGTTCATACCGCAGTCAACGCGCGTACACGCCCCGTGGTTGCGGGCCTGCGGTATCGAAGCCGCCCCGATCCGACAGCAAGCTCCGGCAACCGTAGGGACACACGGATGTAACGATCGCCTCCGCTTGCAGAAAATTGCCGCAAGGCCTTTCCGTCAGCTTTCAGTCTTGTTACGTTCCCTGCAACTCGGGACCGCGAGGGCGCGGCCGGGATCATCGAAGGAGTTCATATGCGGCGTGGCATAGCGGCCACCGCGCTGGTCGCGACCCTGGCGCTCGCGGCGACGGCTTGCGGCGGTGACACCAAGGACAACGGTGGCGAGACGAAGGCCGGCGGCGAACTGACCGGCACCGTCACCTGGTGGGACACCTCCAACGAGGCCGAGAAGGCGAGCTTCCAGAAGATCGCCGAGGGCTTCACCGCGAAGCACCCGAAGGTCACCGTCAAGTACGTCAACGTGCCCTACGGCGACGCCCAGAACAAGGTCAAGAACGCCTTCAGCAGCGGCGCCGACGCCCCCGACGTGATCCGCGCCGACGTCGGCTGGGTCGCCGACTTCGCCTCCCTCGGCTACCTCGACGAGGTCCCGGCCGACCAGGTCAAGAAGGTCGACGCCGAGTTCCTGCCGCAGGCCGCCGCCAGCGGCCGGTTCGACGGCAAGACCTACGCCGTCCCGCAGGTCATCGACACCCTCGGCCTCTTCTACAACAAGAAGATGCTCGCCGACGCCGGCGTCCAGCCCCCCAAGACCCTGGAGGAGCTCAAGACCGCCGCCGCCGCGATCAAGGCCAAGACCGGCAAGACCGGCCTCTACCTGCGCGGCGACGACTCCTACTGGTTCCTGCCGTTCATCTACGGCGAGGGCGGCGACCTCGTCGACGCCAAGAACAAGACCGTCACGGTCGACGGCCCGGCCGGCGTCAAGGCCTTCAAGGCCGCCCGCGACCTGGTCGCCTCCGGCGCCGCCGTCACCAACGCCACCGACGGCTGGACCAACATGCAGACCGCCTTCAAGTCCGGGGAGGTCGCGATGATGATCAACGGCCCCTGGGCGGTCGAGGACAGCTACGCCGGCGAGCAGTTCAAGGACAAGGCCAACCTCGGCATCGCCACCGTCCCGGCCGGCTCCGTCAAGGCCGGCGCCCCGCAGGGCGGCCACGACCTCGCCGTCTACGCCGGCTCCAAGAACACCGCCGCCGCGCACGCCTTCGTCGAGTACATGACCTCCCAGGAGGTCCAGGTCCAGTCCGCCAAGGAGCTGAGCCTGCTGCCGACGCGCACCGCCGCCTACGAGCAGCCGGACGTCAAGAACAGCGAGATGGTCCAGTTCTTCAAGCCGGCCGTCGACCAGTCCGTCCAGCGCGCCTGGATCCCGGAGAACGGCTCCCTCTTCGAGCCCCTCAAGGTCGAGTACACCAAGGCCGTCACCGGGGCGTCGAGCCCCGAGGACGCGGCCAAGGCGGCCGGCGTCGAGTTCCGCAAGATCCTCAAGGGCTGGAAGTAGTACGCACGATGGCTGCTGACACCAGCCGGTCGGTGACCGGGGCCGCGGCCGGCGAGACGACCCTCGCCG
>NZ_JBBDHD010000077.1:0-33365 GCF_044129415.1 Streptomyces racemochromogenes | reverse complement strand
CCCCGGCCGGCGACGAGCCGCGCCGCCCGCGCCGCCGCCGCACCCGGCTGACGGCCGCGGCCGTCGCCGCGGTGAACGGGGCCGAGGCCCCCGCCGTCGAGGCCGCGGTCGCGGTCGCCGGGACCCCGGCCGTCGAGGTCCCCGTGGCCGAGGCCGCTGTCGTGGTCGAGGAGGCGGTGGTGGTCAAGCCGCGCCGCACCCGGACCCGCAAGGCGGCCGCTCCGGCCGCCGAGGCTCCGATCGTCGAGGCTCCGGCCGCCGAGGCTCCGGCCGCCGAGGTCCCCGCGGCCGAGGCCCCGGCCGTCGTGGCCGAGGGGAAGCCGAAGCGCACCCGGACCCGCAAGGCCGCCGTCGCGGAGGCCCCGGTGGCGGAGGCCCCCGCGGCCGCCGCTCCGGCCGCCGAGGCTCCGGCCGCGGTCCGGCCGCGCCGGGTTCCGACCCGCAAGGCCGTGCCGACCCCGATCCCGGACGTGGTCATCGACGAGGCGCCCGTCGCGCCCCGCCGCCGGACCCGCAAGGTGGCCGCCCCGGCCTCCGAGCCCCAGTTCCAGATCGCCCCGCCGAGCGAGCCGGTCCGCACGACCCGCCGCTTCCGGTAGGCACCGCCGCGTGAGCACCCGGCCCCGGTCCCCTTCCCAGGGGGCCGGGGCCGTCCTCGTACCCGGGCCTACGGGCCGGTAACCTCGGGCCATGAGCAAGCCGCCGCGCCTCACCCTGCCCCCCGCCGCCCGCGCGTCCCGCCTGACCACGCCGCGCGGCGCGTTCGCCGTGCACGAGGCGGGCGAGCCCGTACACGGCACCGCCCTGCTGGTCCCCGGGTTCACGGGCAGCAAGGAGGACTTCATCGCCCTGCTGGAGCCGCTCGCCGCCGCCGGCTTCCGGGTGGTCGCCGTCGACGGGCGCGGACAGTACGAGAGCCCCGGCCCGCGCGAGGAGTCCGCGTACGAGCTCCACGAGCTGGCCCTCGACCTGCTGGCCCAGGCCGCGGCACTGGCGGACGCCGGCCCGCTGCACCTGGTGGGCCACTCCCTCGGCGGGCTGATCTCACGCGCGGCGGTGCTGCGCGACGCCTCCCCCTTCGCCTCGCTCACCCTGATGAGCAGCGGGCCCGCCGCGATCGCGGAGGAGCAGCAGGCCCGTACGAAGCTGCTGGTGGCGGCGCTGGAGGCGATGCGGGAGGACATGGCGGCCGTCTGGGAGGCCATGCGGGCCCACGACCCCGCCGACGCCGTCCCCGACGCCCCGGAACTGGCCGCGTTCCTGCGCGGGCGCTGGCTGGCCACCGTCCCGGAGCAGCTGATCTCCACCGGCCGGATCCTGGTCTCGGAGCCGGACCGGGTGGAGGAGCTGGCGGCGGTGGGCTTGCCGAAGCTGGTGCTGTCGGGGGTGGTCGACTACGCCTGGCCAGTGCCGCTGATGGACGAGATGGCCGTCCGGCTGGGCGCGTCCCGCGTGGTGGTCGAGGACGCCGAACACTCCCCGAACGCGGAGAATCCGCAGGTCACGGCCGCTTCTCTAGCGACCTTCTGGCGATCTTCGACCGCTTAGTAGTTAGCTAAGGAAAAAATTTCCTTAGCGTAGGGAATGTTTCTGAAGGGCGCCTGGTTGACCCCTGTGCAAGGAGAACACCGACGAAGGGAGAAGCCGTGCGCTTCGAGATTCTGCGCCTGGACGACGTCGACGGAAACGCCGTGGACAGCACCGTCGTGGACGCGGCCTCCGTCAACCGGATCGTGCAGCAGGCGGCCGCCATCGGCCAGCGCATCCTGATCCGACCGGCCGAGAGTGCGTCCTCCTGATGCTTCCGAAACGCCCCCGTACCGTTCTCTTCGGTACGGGGGCGTTCGTATGCGCGGGGCGGTCCGGGCGGGTCAGGCTCCGTGGATGACCTGGAGGACGCCGTTGATGATCTGCTGGACGGCGATGGCGGAAAGCATCATGCCGGCCAGGCGGGTCACCAGGACGACGCCGCCGTCCTTGATGACCCGGATGATGACGAGGGAGTACCGCATCGTCAGCCACAGCACCACGTGCATCGCGGCGATGGCCGTCCACACCGAGAGCTGCGCGCCGAACCCGTCGGCCTTCTGCACGGCCAGGATGACGGAGACGATCGCACCGGGGCCGGCCAGCAGCGGCATGCCCAGCGGGACGAGGGCGACGTTGACGTCCTTGGTCTGCTTGGGCTCGTCGGTCTTGCCGGTGAGCAGGTCGAGCGCGATCAGCAGGAGCAGCAGACCGCCGGCGATCATCAGCGCCGGAACGGAGACGTGCAGGTAGTCGAGGATCTGCTGACCGCAGATGCCGAAGGTCGCGATGACGCCGAAGGCGACGCAGACGGCCTGCCAGGCCATGCGGCGCTGCACCTTGGCCGGGCGGCCGGAGGTCAGCGCGAGGAAGATCGGAGTGATGCCCGGCGGGTCCATAATCACAAAAAGCGTGAGAAAAAGGGATCCGAAGACGGCGAAGTCGAACACAGTGATGCCTTGCATAGAGGGGTGTTACGAAAAAGGGCGAGGGGGAAGGGCGCGCGTGGGCCCGGCGACCGCGTGCGTCAGCAGCGGCCGGCGGCGGTCAGGCGCGGGCGTCTCCGCCGGCGCCCGGCACGGGGAAGGCCCCCGTCGCCCGGCGCGTGATCTCGCCGTAGATCTCGGGGTCGGTGGTGTACTCCCCGAGACGGCAGGTCTTGCGGCTGCCGTGGTAGTCGCTGGAACCGGTGGTCAGCAGACCGAGGTCCCCGGCCAGGCCGCGCAGGCGCGCGCGGGTGTCGGCGTCGTGGTCCATGTGGTCCACCTCGATGCCGTCCAGACCCGCTGACGCCAGGGCGGCTATCGCCTCCTCGGGCACGCAGGCGCCGCGCTTGACGGCGGCGGGGTGCGCGAAGACGGTGACCCCGCCGGCCGCCTTGACCAGGCGGATGGCGTCGAAGGGGTCGAGCTCGTGCTTCTCGGCGTAGGCGCGGCCGCCGTCGGCGAGCCACTGCGCGGTGAAGGCGTCGGAGACGGTGGGGACGACGCCCAGCTCGACCATGGCGGTCGCGATGTGCGGCCGCCCCACGGAGCCGTTCCCGGCGATCCGGGCCACCTGCTCCCAGGTCACGCCGACGCCGAGCTCCTGGAGCTTGCCGATCATGGCCTGGGCCCTGGGGGTGCGGTCGTCCCGCACGAGCTCCCGCTCGGCGGCGAGCCCGGGCTCCTGCGGGTCGAAGAGGTAGGCGAGCATGTGTAGCCCGACCCCGTCGAGCCGGCAGGACAACTCGGCCCCGGTGACCAGCGTGAGGCCCTGCGGCAGCGCCGCGACGGCCTCGGCGTACCCCCCGACGGTGTCGTGGTCGGTCAGCGCGACCACGTCCAGCCCGGCCGCGGCGGCATTGCGCACCAGCTCGGCGGGGGTGTCGGTACCGTCGGAAGCCGTGGAGTGGGCGTGCAGGTCGATGCGCACAGCCGCACTCCAGGGTTCAGACGGACGAGGTGGGGGCACCTCCCAGCGGCAGCTGGGGGAGACACTCCAGGGTACCCGTGTGCCGGCCCCCGCAGGGCCGGGGGGCTCACGGCCCCAGGATCCGTGGGCTCAGCGCGCCGCACGGGACCAGTTCCACCTCCGCGCCCGCGTCGCGGAGGTCGGCCAGGACGAGTTCGTCGTACATGAGCAGGCCCGACTGTTCCGGCCAGACGATGGCCCACAGCCACAGGCCGCGGGCCTCGCCCGCGAACACGGCGCGGTCCTCCGGGACCCCCTTGACGTGCCACAGGGGTGTCGGGCGGCCGTCGGTGACGACCTTGGCGTGCGGGGGGCCCGACACGTCGAGGTTCGGGCCGGGGTCGGGGCCGTCGATGCCCGCGAAGCGGGCGCCGAGGCCCACGCCGAGTTCCTCGGCGACCAGCAGCAGCTCGCCCAGGCCGCCCAGCGGGCCGGGGCCGGTGCAGGCCACGACCGTGGCCCGGCCGCCCGTCCGGTCGTCACCGGCGGACGCCACCCCGGTGAACAGCCATCCCACCGGCAGCGGCCACGGCATCCACACCGGCACCTTCGACCGGCTCACCACCACGCCCAGGCCCTCCACGCTGGGCGGGATGACGGGCTGGAGCGGGTGGACGGGGCCGTGCACGGCGCACTGCCAGGAGTCGGAGAAAAGACCGGGCGCGCGCACCCGGCCACCACACTTCGGGCAACTCGGTTCGCCCCTCATAGGAAGCACGCTCCTCCCCGCCCGGCGCCCCGTCAAGACGCGATCACCCGTCCGGATGGCACCCGCGCCCGGCAGGCACCGCGCTCAGTCCAGTGCGACGGCCGTACGCAGAGGGTCCCGCAGATCGGTCCCGCGCGCGAGCCAGCGCTCCTGGAGGGCGGCCGCGCCGTGCACCCGCTTCCAGGCGGCCTCGTTCGCCGTCATGGGGAGAAGGGGGAGGAAGCGGACCGGGTCCATCGGCTCGTCCAGTTCGAGGTCCTCGACCAGGCCGCCCGGCTCGGCGACCAGCACCGAGGTGAACGGCGCACCCTCCCACAGCGGTTCGCCCACGTCCAGGGAGGCGCCGGGGGCCACGACCAGTCCCTCGACCATCGGCGAGGCCGCCAGGACCGCGAGGGGCCGCAGCACCTTGTCGGTGGGCGCGAGCCCCGCCCGTACGGTCAGCACCAGCTCGGCGCGCGGTCCGCGCACCGGGTCGGCGACCACGGCGGTCGGGTCGGTCATGGGGTGCGCGGACATGCCGAGGGTCGCGTACCGGACGAGGTCGCCCTCGGCGAAGCGGAGGACCTCGATGCGGTCGGTGCCCAGGAAGGTGACGGCGGCGCGGGCGTCGGGTTCGCCGAGCGCGCTGCGCAGCCGGGCTTCGACGAGGGCCGGAATTTCTGCCATGGAGCGAGCATAGAACTCCTATCCGCCGGGTAAAGACAGGCGTTTGACCATCTGTCGGCTGATAGTGTTGACAGCCGGTCGGGGCCGCGTGCAGAAGCACGATTCAGGGCTCCGGCGACAGGACGTCCCCCACGGGGGACCGGCCGGAGGAGGTGGGGCTGCGATGGATCGAAGTCGATCGTGCAGTACCAATCGCTCTTCGGCCACTTTCCAGGGCGGCTCCAGCCCCCTTTGATCTTCTGATCAGCAGAAGAGCGACGGCAGAACTTTGTCCTCCGTCCTGTCTCCCTCCGTCCGCGCGTGCCCGTCCGTGCGCCGCCGGAGGGCCTCCCACCCGTGCGGTCCGCAGCCGTGCGCGAGAAGGAGCCTGCCATGTCGATGCTGCCCTACCTCCGTGCCGCCGTCCGTCCGGCACTGCGCAAGTCCACCCCCGTACAGCCCGGCTACGACACCACCCGCGACCCCTCCGCGAGCAGCGCGGTCGTCGACTGCGCCGTCTACCGCGACGGCCGGCGGGCGCAGGGCGACTGCCTGACGCCGCGTGAGGCGCTGCGCCGGGTCCGGGAGGACGGCGGGTTCGCCTGGATCGGTCTGCACGAGCCCACCGAGGCCGAGTTCGCGGGGATCGCCGCCACGTTCGGCCTCCACCCCCTCGCCGTGGAGGACGCGGTCCACGCCCACCAGCGGCCGAAGCTGGAGCGCTACGACGAGACCCTCTTCACGGTCTTCAAGACGATCCACTACGTGGAGCACGCCGAACTGACCGCCACCAGCGAGGTGGTGGAGACCGGCGAGGTGATGTGCTTCACCGGCCCGGACTTCGTGATCACGGTCCGGCACGGCGGCCAGGGCTCGCTGCGGACCCTGCGCCACCGCCTCCAGGACGACCCCCAGCTCCTCACCCGGGGCCCGTCGGCGGTGCTGCACTCGATCGCCGACCACGTGGTGGACGGCTACATCGCGGTGGCCGCGGCCGTGCAGGACGACATCGACGAGGTGGAGAGCGCGGTCTTCGCCGCTCCCGCCAAGGGCGTCGCCCGGGGCGGCGACGCGGGCCGCATCTACCAGCTCAAGCGGGAGGTGCTGGAGTTCAAGCGGGCGGTCTCGCCGCTGCTGCGGCCGATGGAGCTGCTGAGCGAGCGGCCCATGCGGCTGGTGGACCCGGACATCCAGAAGTACTTCCGCGACGTCGCCGACCACCTCGCCCGGGTGCACGAGCAGGTCATCGGTTTCGACGAGCTGCTGAACTCCATCCTCCAGGCGAACCTGGCGCAGGCCTCCGTCGCCCAGAACGAGGACATGCGCAAGATCACCTCCTGGGCGGCGATCATCGCCGTCCCCACGATGATCTGCGGGGTGTACGGCATGAACTTCGACCACATGCCGGAGCTGCACTGGCGCTACGGCTATCCGATGGTGATGGCCGCGATCGTCGGCAGCTGCTTCGCCATCCACCGGGCGCTGCGGCGCAACGGCTGGCTGTAGGAGCCAGCGGTAGCGCCCGGCAGCGCACGTCCTACGCTGTGCGCATGACTCTCAGCGCACTCGACCTGGCCCTCGTCGAGGAGGCCTCCAAGAAGTCCGGCCTGATCTGGGTCCGCGGTGCGGGCGCCGACCGGGCCCTGTGGCACGCCTGGGTGGACGGCGCCGCGCACGTGCTCGGCGACGGGCCCGGCGAGCAGCCGTTCCCCGGGCTGTCCGACGGCGCGGCCGCCGAGGTGACCGTACGCAGCAAGGACAAGGGCGGCCGGCTGGTGGCCTGGACCGCGGCCGTACGGGAGCTCGCGCCCGGCTCCGGGGCGTGGGAGGCCGCCGTCGCCGAGCTCAAGGGCAAGCGGCTGAACGCGCCCGACTCGGAGGGGATGACGCAGCGCTGGGCCCGGGAGTGCCGGCTGCTGCGGCTGGAGCCGGTCGCGGTGGCCGACCGGCTGCCCGAGGGCTCGCTGGCCGCGGCGCCGCTGGACTCCCCCGCGACCACCCGCAGGCCGGTCCCGGCGGGACTGCCGAAGCTGCTGCTGAAGCGGAAGAAGAAGTAGCGCAGGAAGCCGCGGGGGGCGGCCCCGGCGCTCAGCCGCCGGTCGGGTTCGACCCCTGCCCGGAGGAGCCGGCGCCGCCGCTGCCGGCCGTACCGCCGCTGCCGGACGCACCGCCGGATCCCCCGCTCTTGGACGGGGCCGGGGAGGCCCCGGTGCCCGTGCCCGTACCCGCGCCGTCCTTGGTGGTCGGCAGCTGGGAGCCGTAGTCCACGGTCTGGTCCTGCGCCGGCGCCTCCAGCGGGAAGGTCTTGCCCCACTCGGTCAGCTCCACCCGGCCGGCGCCGCCCGCGCGCTCCATCAGCAGCGGGTACGGTGTCCCCTCCAGGGACACGGTCAGCTTGCCGCCCTTGCCCGCGTCAGCCGCGAGCGGCACCGCCCGGGTGTGGCCGACGGTGGTGTAGCCGCCCTTGGTGAGCTTGCCCTGGAGGCCGAGGAGCCCGTCGAGCAGGACGTGCATGTCGGTGAACCCGCGGAACTGCTTGTAGGCGGGGTCGCTCTCGGGGACCTTCACGTACTTGTCGCCGAGCTTGCCGGCCGAGTCCGACTTTCCCCAGAAGGCCGCGCTGGCCTTGAGGTACAGCTGCTCGCCGACGCGCAGCAGCTGGAAGGTGTCCGACTGGGACTTCACCTCGCCGGAGCCGCCGTCCCCCTTGAGGCGCATGTCGAGGGTGAAGGTCTTGCCGCCGCTGACCAGGGTTCCGGAGAGGTGGACCGAGTTCGCCGCGCCGGCGGCGGCCTTGGCCTGGCTCTCGATGTTCTCCGGGGTCTGCTTGCCTACCCCGTTCGTGCCCTTGTCGGGGTCCGTCTTCTCCGCGCAGCCCGCCTGGGTGACGGCGATGCCCGCGCACAGGGCGCCGATGACGGCGGCCCGGCGCAGCCGAACGGCGGAGGGGTAGGCGGTCACGTCGGGTGCCTCTCGTCGCTGGTGGGCTGGGGGCGGCTCCCGGCCGGTGTCCCAGGGGGAGCAGCAGGCAGCGTACCCGCCCCCGCGACCGGCCCCTCCGGACCCCCGGCCGGACCGCCCCACCAGGACGCTTTCCCCCGGCAGGGGCTAGCCTGAGGCACGGCAGGACTGGTGATCGACGCTCTAGGAGGCGCTCGGATGGGTGCAGGCGCCCCGCGGATCTTCGTCTCGCACCTCTCGGGCGTGCCCGTCTTCGACCCCAACGGCGACCAGGTGGGCCGGGTCCGCGACCTGGTGGCGATGCTGCGCGTGGGCGGGCGGCCGCCCCGGCTGCTGGGCCTGGTGGTCGAGGTGGTCAGCCGGCGCCGCATCTTCCTGCCGATGACCCGGGTGACGGGCGTGGAGTCCGGTCAGGTCATCACCACCGGCGTCGTCAACATGCGGCGGTTCGAACAGCGTCCGACCGAGCGGCTGATCATCGGCGAGCTGCTGGACCGCCGGGTGACGCTGGTGGCCACCTCCGAGGAGGTCACCGTCCTGGACGTGGCCATCCAGCAGCTGCCGGCCCGCCGTGACTGGGAGATCGACCGGATCTTCGTCCGCAAGGGCAAGGGGGGCGCGCTGCGCCGCCGCGGCGAGACCCTGACGGTGGAGTGGTCGGCGGTGACCGGCTTCTCCCTGGAGGAGGAGGGCCAGGGCGCGGAGAACCTGGTCGCCACCTTCGAGCAGATGCGCCCGGCCGACGTCGCCAACGTGCTGCACCACCTGACGCCCAAGCGGCGCGCCGAGGTGGCCAACGCCCTCGACGACGACCGGCTCGCGGACGTCCTGGAGGAGCTGCCCGAGGACGAGCAGGTGGAGATCCTCGGCAAGCTGAAGGAGGAGCGCGCCGCCGACGTCCTGGAGGCGATGGACCCGGACGACGCGGCCGACCTGCTCTCGGAACTGCCGGAGGACGACAAGGAGCGGCTGCTGACGCTGATGCAGCCGGACGACGCGGCCGACGTGCGGCGCCTGCTGTCGTACGAGGAGAACACCGCGGGCGGTCTGATGACCACCGAGCCGATCGTGCTGCGGCCCGACGCGACCGTGGCCGACGCGCTGGCCCGCGTGCGCCAGTCGGACCTGTCGCCGGCGCTGGCGGCGCAGGTGTACGTGTGCCGGCCGCCGGACGAGACGCCGACGGGCAAATACCTGGGGACGGTGCACTTCCAGCGGCTGCTGCGGGACCCCCCGTTCACGCTGGTCAGCTCGATCGTGGACACGGACCTGCCGCCGCTGCCCCCGGACGCCTCGCTGCCCGTCGTGACGAGCTACCTGGCCGCGTACAACATGGTCGCGGCGCCCGTCGTGGACGAGAGCGGCTCGCTGCTGGGTGCGGTGACGGTCGACGACGTCCTGGACCACCTGCTGCCCGACGACTGGCGGGAGACGGACTTCCACTCCGAGGAGGCCGTGCATGGCCACTGAGCGCGGACGCGGCGACGGGGCGCGCGAACGCCGCCGGGAGCGGCGCGAGCAGGCCCGCGAGGGGCTCTCGGAGCGGCTGGAGGAGGCGGCCCGGCTGCGTGGCGAGCGCTCGGCGGAACGTTCCTCCGAGCGGGCGCGCGCCGGCACGCCGTCGGGGGCCAGTGCGCTGACGCGTTCGCGGGTGCGGCTGGACCAGCCGCGCCAGGACCGGCGCAAGCTGCTGCCGGAGTACGACCCGGAGGCCTTCGGGCGGCTGTCGGAGCGGGTCGCGCGGTTCCTGGGCACGGGCCGGTTCATCGTCTGGATGACCCTGGTCATCGTGGTGTGGGTGCTGTGGAACGTCTTCGCCCCGGACCACCTGCGCTTCGACCAGTACCCCTTCATCTTCCTGACGCTGATGCTGTCCCTCCAGGCCTCGTACGCGGCCCCGCTGATCCTGCTCGCGCAGAACCGGCAGGACGACCGGGACCGGGTCACCCACGAGCAGGACCGCAAGCAGAACGAGCGGTCGATCGCGGACACCGAGTACCTGACCCGGGAGATCGCGGCGCTGCGGATGGGCCTGGGCGAGGTCGCCACGCGCGACTGGATCCGTTCGGAGTTCCAGGACCTGATCAAGGAGATGGACGAACGGCGGCTGTTCTCCGGCGAAAGTGACGAAGGCGACCGCTGATCGGCTTACCGGAGCCCTGCTACCGAGCCGTACCATCGGGGCATGGCTACCGAGACACCCTCCGCCGCCGTGCCGGAGCAGGACGCGATCCTGGACGCGCTGGCGACGGTCAACGACCCCGAGATCCACCGGCCGATCACCGAACTCGGCATGGTCAAATCGGTGGAGATCGGCGACGGCGGCGCGGTCGCCGTCACGGTCTACCTGACGGTGTCGGGCTGCCCCATGCGCGAGACCATCACCAAGAACGTCACCGACGCCGTCGCGAAGGTCGCCGGCGTCACCTCGGTCTCCGTCGCCCTGGACGTGATGAGCGACGAGCAGCGCAAGGAGCTCGCCGCCACCCTGCGCGGCGGCACCGCCGAGCGCGAGGTGCCCTTCGCCAAGCCGGGCTCGCTGACCCGCGTCTACGCGGTCGCCTCCGGCAAGGGCGGCGTGGGCAAGTCCTCCGTCACGGTCAACCTGGCCGCGGCGATGGCGGCCGACGGTCTGAAGGTCGGCGTGGTCGACGCGGACATCTACGGCCACAGCGTGCCGCGGATGCTGGGTGTCGAGGGCAAGCCCACCCAGGTCGAGAACATGATCATGCCGCCGTCCGCGAACGGCGTGAAGGTCATCTCCATCGGCATGTTCACCCCGGGCAACGCCCCGGTGGTGTGGCGCGGCCCGATGCTGCACCGGGCACTCCAGCAGTTCCTGGCCGACGTGTTCTGGGGCGACCTGGACGTGCTGCTGCTGGACCTCCCGCCGGGCACGGGCGACATCGCCATCTCGGTGGCCCAGCTCGTCCCGAACGCCGAGATCCTCGTCGTCACCACCCCGCAGCAGGCGGCGGCCGAGGTCGCGGAGCGGGCCGGCTCGATCGCGGTGCAGACGCACCAGAAGATCGTGGGCGTCGTCGAGAACATGTCGGGCCTGCCCTGCCCGCACTGCGACGAGATGGTGGACGTGTTCGGCACGGGCGGCGGCCAGCTGGTCGCGGACGGCCTGACGAAGACCACGGGCGCCACGGTGCCGGTGCTCGGCCAGATCCCGATCGACGTGCGGCTGCGCGAGGGCGGCGACAACGGCAAGCCGGTCGTGCTGGCGGACCCGGACTCCCCGGCGGGCGCCGCCCTGCGGACGATCGCCGGCAAGCTGGGCGGCCGCGCCCGCGGCCTGTCGGGCATGTCCCTGGGCATCACGCCGCGCAACAAGTTCTAGGGGTACGGGCGAGGGGCACCACCGGACGGTGGTGCCCCTTCTCGCTGTGCGGACCCTGCGGGCCGCCCCCTACTCGTACGCGCCCAGGTCCGCGATGGCCGAGAAGCCCAGGCCGTACGCGCTCATCCCCCGCCCGTACGCCCCCAGGTGCACCCCGCTCCCGGTGGAGCCGGCCAGCACCCATCCGAACTCGGACTCGCGGTAGTGGAACGGCGTCGGCTCCCCGTCCACCGGCAGCGACAGCGTCGACCAGTCCGGGCCCGCGAGGTCGTCGGCGAGCTCCCAGGCGGCTTCCGTCTGCTGGTCGAGCCAGTCGTCGCGCAGGCTGTGGTCCATCTGCGGCGGCCAGCTGTAGGCCAGCAGCCCGGAGCCTGCCAGCCAGGCGGCCGAGGACACCGAGGTGGCCTCCAGGACGCCGGTGCCGTCCCCGCTGCGGCGCAGGGGGTTGCTGGCGACGGTGACCACCACCGCGAACCGCTCCTTCTCGCCGGTGGCGATCTCGCCCCGGACCGAGGGCTCGTCCCCGTGTCCGGTGGAGCCGTGCTCCACGGTGCCGTCGGCGCCGGTGCCGACCTGCATCAGCCAGCGGGGGCCGGTGAAGGCCCCGTCCAGCCCGTACCAGGGGAACTCGGCCCTCAGGTACCCCTCGGCCGCGCGGCGGGCCGCCGGGACGGGGGCGGTGGCGTCGGTGGTCCGGGCGGCGCCGGACTGCGCCGCCGGCTCGGGCGGCTCGGGCTGCGGGGTGGTGGCGTCGGGGGCTTCGGCGGGCTGTGCGCCAACCCGGCTGCTGCTCGTGCTCGTCGTCTCCATGGGCGGCCTCTCGTTCCGTGGGATCCGGAACGGCCCTCCCCCTCGCTTCGCTGGGGGGACCCCCACCCTCGGGCGTCCTGGCTCCGGACAGATGGAGGATAGCCATCCGTCCCCGGATCGACGGGCAGGCTGGGGCTCAGGTGGCGTCGGCGTCGAAGGGCGTGCGCGGTTCCTGGGCCGGTGCGACGGGCTTCTTCAGCAGATCGGGAGCGGTGGCGGCGGCGGGCGTGGCGGAAGCCGGGGAGGCGGGGGCCGCCTGCCCGGTCTCGCGGCTGTTGACCGCGTCGGTGACCTCGTTCAGCTCCTTGCGGAGGTCGAAGCTGCTGCGCAGCTCCTGGAGGTCCTCGTTCTCGGTCAGCTGCTTGCGGATGAAGGTCTTCGGGTTCAGGTCCTCGAACTCGAAGTCCTTGAACTCGGGTCCCAGTTCGGAGCGGATGTCCTGCTTGGCGCTGTCCGAGAACGCGCGGATCTTGCGGATGAAACCCGAGACGTCCTGGATCACCTTCGGAAGCTTGTCCGGCCCGAAGATGAGGATGGCGAGCACCACGATGGTGACCAGTTCGAGTGCGCCTATGTCGTTGAACACCTTGCCGCTCCTCGGCTCTCTCCACTTCGGGCCCGGTCAACGGTACCCGGCGATCCCGGGCCGGCCCTACGCCGGTGCGGGCCCCGCGCCGGATTCACCCGGGCGTCGCCGGGCGTTCCCCCGGCGGGCGCCCGGTCTCAGGAGCCGCTGGCGGACCCGAGCACCACGTCCAGGATGTGCTCCCGGGCGTCGCGCAGCACGGTCAGGGAGAGGTGGTCGCCGGGCCGGTGGGCGCGGATCTTGATGATCAGCTCGTCGCCGCCGTGGACGCGGACCCCGTCCACCTTGGTGATCACGTCCCCGGGGCGGATCCCGGCGCGGGCACCGGGGCCGTCGGCGGCCACGGCGGGCTTGCCGTCCTCGCCCTTGGTGTCGACCCTGGCTCCGTCGCCGGTGTACTGCATGTCCAAGGTGACCCCGATGACGGGGTGGGTGGCGTGGCCGGTGCGGATGAGCTCCTCCGCGACGCGCTTGCCCTGGTTGACGGGGATGGCGAAGCCGAGGCCGATGCTGCCGCTCTGGCGGTTGCGGTCGCCGTCGTCGCCCTTGTCGGCCCCGCGGATGGCGCTGTTGATGCCGATGACGTGGGCGCGGGAGTCGAGGAGCGGGCCTCCGGAGTTGCCGGGGTTGATGGGGGCGTCGGTCTGGAGGGCGTCGACGTAGCTGATGTCGCTGCCGCCCGCCTTGTCCCCGCCCGCCGTGATGGGGCGGCCCGTGGCGCTGATGATGCCCGCGGTGACGGTGTTGGAGAGGTCGAAGGGGGCGCCGATGGCCACGACGGGGTCGCCGACGCGGACGTTCTCGGAGTTGCCGAGGGCCAGGGGGCGCAGGCCGCGGACGCCGGTGACCTTCACCACGGCCAGGTCGTAGCCGCTGTCGCGGCCGACCAGCTCGGCGGCGACGCTGTCGCCGGTGCTGAAGGTGACCGTTATGTCCTTGGCGTCGGCGACGACGTGGTTGTTGGTGAGGATGTGGCCCTGGTCGTCCAGGACGAAGCCGGTTCCCGTGCCGCTGCCTTCGCCACCGCTGACGTGCAGGGTGACCACGCCGGGCAGGGCGGTGGCCGCGATGCCGGCCACGCTGTCGGGGGCCCTGCCCCGGTTGTCGACGGCGGCCTGGGGAAGCTCCAGCCGGGTGCCGGTGCGCCGCTCGGCGAGGATGCCCAGCCAGCCGCCGACACCGCCGGCGAGGAGGGCGATCACCAGCCCGACCACCGCCAGCTGCCAGCCCGTGACCCCGCGCCGCCGGGGCGCGCCCTCACCGTCCGCCACCTGGAGCGGCCGTACGCCCCAGGGGTCGTACCGCGGCCCGGCGCCGGGTGCGGGCTCCTGTCCGGGCTCGCCCGCGGGGGCCGGGGCCGGTGCGGCGGGGGCTTCCGTCGCGGGCTGCGTATCCGGGCGGGCCGGGTCCGCGGGCCGGCTCCACCAGGAGGGAGCCGGGTCGCTCTGGTGATGGTCGGACATGTGCGCTCCCCCGCGGGCCTGACGCACCGCGGGCGGCACGTGTGCCGCAGATTCAACCAGGTACGGGGCGCCCGCGCTGGCCCGGGGCGCACTCGGGACCACACCGGAAGCCGGCCCCCGCTCCGGACCCGGGAGCCGGACCGGGCCGGGACGGGACGCGGATCCGGCGGGGGGGCCGGGACGTCAGCGGGCGAGGGAGGCCGGCTGGGCCGTGATCGGGGGCGCGGAGGGAGCCGTGGGCAGGGGGGACGAGGGGGACGCCGGGCGGGCCCGGTCCGGGAGGGGCAGCCGGTCGCGGACGGCGGCATCGGTCAGCGGGACCGACGGCCCCGGCCGGGAGGCGGGCGCCTCGCCCCGGGCGTTGGGCTCGATCGCGTCCATCGGGAGCGCGCCGCCCAGCGCGATCGCGGCCAGGGAAACGGCTCCGGCCGCGACGAAGGCGAGGCGGCGTCTGGGACGCCCCGTCTCATGGATGCGGAACCCTTCGCGCGGGGCGGCCGGGACGGCGTACCCGAAGGTGGCGAAAGGGTCGCCGCCGGGAGCCGCGGGGGGCCGCCCCGCGCCGGGGCCGCCCGGCGGCCCGGCGGGGCCCTCGGGGCCCGTGCCCGGCAGCCCCTGCAGCCGGGCCAGCAGTCCGGCGGACAGCGGCGGCGGGGCGCTCTCCACGAACAGGGTCTTGAGCCGGCGCTGCGCGTCGGCCTCAGCCTTGCACTTGGCGCAGGTGGCCAGGTGGGCCAGCACCCGCTCGCGGGCGTCGTGCTCCAGCTCCCCGTCCACCAGCGCGGCGAGACGGTCACCCAGGTGCTGTTCGGCGGGGGACGGACTGACTCCGCTCACTCCGGCCCGCCCTCTCCCCCGGCGCCCGGGACACCCACCGCCACACCCGCCAGGGCGCGCTGCTCCGCGCGGGCCTCGGGCGAACGGTGCTTGAGCGCCTTGCGCAGGTGCGAACGGCCGCGGTGGATACGGCTGCGGACGGTTCCGAGCTTCACACCGAGGGTGGCGGCGATCTCCTCGTAGGACAGGCCCTCGATGTCGCAGAGCACCACGGCGGCGCGGAACTCGGGCGCGAGGGTGTCCAGCGCCTGCTGGACGTCCGCGTCGAAGTGGGTGTCGTGGAGCACCTGCTGCGGGGAGGGCTCGCGGCTCGGCAGCCGCTCGGCGGCGTCGTCGGCGAGCGCGTCGAAGCGGATCCGCTGCTTGCGGCGGACCATGTCCAGGAACAGGTTGGTGGTGATGCGGTGCAGCCAGCCCTCGAAGGTGCCGGGGGTGTACGTGGACAGCGAGCGGAAGACGCGGACGAAGACCTCCTGCGTCAGGTCCTCGGCGTCGTGCTGGTTGCCCGTCAGGCGGTAGGCGAGGCGGTAGACCCGCGCGCTGTGCGTGCTGACGATCTCCTCCCAGGTGGGAGGGGTCCACGCCTGGGAGCCCGCATCGGCGGCAAAGGTCGCGGTGGTCGCGGTGTGGGCGGTGTGGAAACGGTCAGCGGTGTAGGTCACGGATTTCGGCTCACCCGCCGACCAGAAGAGGCGTCTCAGTACGCCTCCACGATCCACAGGCGCAGCCGCACCTCCCCTGTCGGCTCTGGTGGTGTCCAGTGGAGCCCCTACCATAGCCACCCCTCCCGTCAGCTCCGGATAAGCCTTTTTGCAGTAACTTTGCCCGGGACTCGGGTTCCGCACCGCCGATCTGCCCGGCGGCGTCCCCTCTATCCCGCCTCTCACCCTCCCAACGCCCGGTCCCATCTGCGGGTTCCCGTCGTCAGCGGATACAGTCACCGTTGCGCCAACTATGGGGACAGGAGAGGGTCATTACCGGCAACCGGCAGACGAGCTGGGCGTTCGCCGACGCGTTCGTCGCCGAGGACGACGCCCTGCGATGGGCCCGCGACCGGTCCAGGGAAGCGGGCCTGCGCTCCGTCTCCCCCGGCACCGGGGCCGCGCTGCGTCTGCTGGCCGCCACCGCGGACGCCAAGGCGGTCGCCGAGATCGGCACCGGGACCGGGGTCTCCGGCATCCACCTGCTGCACGGGATGCGCCCGGACGGGGTGCTGACCACGGTCGATCCTGAACCGGACCGGCAGGCCTTCGCCCGGCAGGCGTTCCGCGCGGCCGGCTTCGCGGGGAACCGGGCGCGGTTCATCCCGGGGCGCGCCCTGGACGTGCTGCCGCGGCTCGCCGACGGCGGGTACGACCTCGTGTTCTGCGACGGGGACCCGACGGAGTCGCTGGACTACCTCGCGGAATCGTTGCGCCTGCTGCGGCCCGGGGGGCTGGTGTGCTTCGAGGGGGTCTTCGCGGACGGGCGCACGGTGGACTCCGCCGCGCAGCCGGTGGAGGTGCTGCGGGTACGGGAGCTGCTGCGCTGCGTGCGGGAGAGTCCGGCGCTGGAGTCCGCGCTGCTGCCGGTGGGGGACGGCCTGCTCTGCGCCGTCCGGCGGTAGCCCCCGGGGCTGTGCCCGGGCCCGCGGCGCCCGGGTCCCTGGGGCCCAAGCAACACCGCCCCCGCCGCGGGAGCGGCGGGGGCGGTGCAGAGATCAGTGGCCGAGGCTCAGCCGACGACCTTCTTCAGGGCGTCACCCAGGGCGTCCGCCTCGTCCGGCGTCAGCTCGACGACAAGCCGACCGCCGCCTTCGAGCGGTACGCGCATGACGATGCCTCGCCCCTCCTTGGTGACCTCGAGCGGGCCGTCGCCCGTCCGCGGCTTCATGGCCGCCATGCTCGTTCCCCTTCCTGAAACCAGCTCATCGTCAGCCGACGGCCCCGTTCAGGCGCCTAGTACCCGGCATCGAACACATTGCTTCCCAGCCATTATCCCGCATGTCAGGACCCGATGACCAACATCGGCGGGGAACGCTTGGGCAACGCGCTCGGCCAAAACCACTCATTTCGGGGATCCGCCTGCGATACTTCGCCGCTGCCCCCGGGGAAGTGCCTCCGCTTCGTTTGACGCACATCACATGCCCGGCGGTGGCAGCGTCCGCCATGCTGACCCTTGGACCGGCCGGTACCGGCCGGTAGCCACACCCGCGACGAAGGGGGACCCCCGCCATGGCCGACAGCGTGCTCTACGAAGTGACCGACGGACTCGCGAAGGTCACGATCAACCGGCCCGACGCGATGAACGCCATGAACACGGAGGCCAAGGTCGCCCTGCGCGACGCCGTGCAGGCGGCGGCCGCGGACCCGGCCGTGCGGGCGGTGCTGCTGACCGCTTCGGGCACCCGCGCCTTCTGCGTGGGCCAGGACCTCAAGGAGCACATCGGGAACCTGCAGGCGGACCGCGAGAGCGGCTCGACGCTCACCATGAGCACCGTCTCCGAGCACTACAACCCGATCGTGCGGGCCCTCACCGAGATGCCCAAGCCCGTGGTGGCCGGGGTCAACGGCGTCGCGGCCGGCGCCGGCTTCGGGTTCGCGCTGGCGGCGGACTTCCGCGTGGTCGCCGACACCGCCTCTTTCAACACCTCGTTCGCCGGTGTGGCCCTGACCGCCGACTCCGGGGTCTCCTGGACCCTGCCGCGCCTGATCGGCGCCTCCCGGGCGTCCGACCTGCTGCTCTTCCCCCGCTCCATCGAGGCGCAGGAGGCGTACGAGCTGGGCATCGTCAACCGCCTCGTCCCGGCGGAGTCGCTGCACGAGGAGGCCGAGGCGGTGGCCCGGACCCTCGCCGCGGGCCCGACGGTGGCCTACGCCGCCCTGAAGGAGTCCCTGGCGTACGGGGCCTCCCACTCGCTCTCCGAGGCCCTGGAGCGCGAGGACGTCCTCCAGACCCGCGCGGGCGCCTCGGAGGACCACTCCATCGCCGTCCAGGCCTTCCTCGCCAAGCAGCCCCCGGAGTACCTGGGCCGCTGAAGGTTCACCGACTGTTCACGCCTCGCGGGAGACGCAGCCCGCGAGGTGGTCGTTGACCAGGCCGCACGCCTGCATCAGGGCGTAGGCCGTGGTGGGGCCGACGAAGCGGATGCCCGCCTTCTTGAGGGCCTTGGCCAGGGCCGTGGACTCCGGGGTGACCGCAGGCACGTCACCGGTGGTCCTCGGCGCCCGGGCCTTCCGCTTGGGGGCGTGGGACCAGATCAGCGCGTCCAGCTCGCCGGGCTCCCATCCGGCCAGCACCTTCGCGTTGGCCAGGGTGGCCTCGATCTTGGCGCGGTTGCGGATGATCCCCTCGTCCGCGAGGAGCCGCTCGGCGTCGGCGGGCCCGAACTCGGCGACCGCCGCGATCCGGAAGTCGCCGAAGGCCTTGCGGAACCCCTCGCGCCGCCGAAGGATCGTCAGCCAGGACAGCCCCGACTGGAAGGCCTCCAGGCAGAGCCTCTCGTAGAGGGCGTCGTCGCCGTGGACCGGCTTGCCCCATTCGGTGTCGTGGTACGCGACGTAGTCCTCCGTGGACAGGCCCCAGGGGCAGCGCAGGGCGCCGTCCGGGCCGGCCAGCAGCCCGCCGCCGCTCACCGCTCCTCCTTGGTGAGGTCGACCCGGTGGTCCGCCGGGGCCTCGGCCGGGGCCTGCGCCTGCGCGGCCGCCGGGGCCGCCGGGCCCGCCGCCGGGGTGCGGGCCGCCGTCAGCTCCGCGATCCGCGCGTCCCGCTCGGCGAGCTCCGCGGCGAGCCGGTCCAGGACGTCGTCCACCTCGGCCATCCGGTAGCCGCGCGGCGCGACGGGCAGCCGCAGCGCGTCGATGTCCTCCCGTACGACCGGACGGGTCTCGGGCAGGGCGTCGGCCACCCGGTCGGGCTCGGCCTCGGGCAGGACGGCCTCGGCGCCTCCGCCGATGACCGCGAGGGTGACCGCGGCCACGACCACGACCAGCGCGATCAGCAAGAACCAGAACACGATCAACTCCCCTGAGAGACTCCGGCCACCAGGTTAAGGTCGCAGACGAGGCGCGAGGGTCGCCGAAGGAGGAAAGAGCGGGATGCTGCGACTGGGCAGGCGCGAGTTCGACACCCACGAGCCGGTGATCATGGCCATCGTGAACCGGACCCCCGACTCGTTCTACGACCAGGGCGCCACCTTCCGCGACCGGCCCGCGCTGGACCGGGTGGAGCAGGCCGTGGCCGAGGGCGCGGCGATCATCGACATCGGCGGGGTCAAGGCGGGTCCGGGCGAGCACGTGGACGCGGTGGAGGAGGCCCGGCGCACGGTCGGCTTCGTGGCGGAGGTGCGCCGTCGCCACCCGGACGTGGTGATCAGCGTGGACACCTGGCGGCACGAGGTCGGCGAGGCCGTGTGCGAGGCCGGGGCGGACCTGCTGAACGACGCCTGGGGCGGGGTGGACCCGAAGCTGGCGGAGGTGGCGGCGCGCTACGGCGCGGGCATCGTCTGCACCCACGCGGGCGGGGTCGAGCCGCGCACCAGGCCGCACCGGACCTCGTACGAGGACGTGATGGAGGACATCCTGCGCGTGACGGTCGGGCTCGCGGAGCGGGCCGAGGCCCTGGGCGTGCCCCGGGAGTCGATCATGATCGATCCGGGTCACGACTTCGGGAAGAACACCCGGCATTCCCTGGAAGCCACGCGCCGGCTGGCGGAGATGACCGAAACCGGTTGGCCGGTACTGGTCTCGCTGTCCAACAAGGACTTCGTCGGCGAGACCCTGGACAGGCCGGTCAAGGAGCGGCTGCTGGGCACCCTGGCCACCACGGCCGTGTCGGCCTGGCTCGGCGCCCAGGTCTACCGGGTCCACGAGGTCGCGGAGACCCGGCAGGTCCTCGACATGGTCCGCTCGATCCAGGGGCACCGGCCGCCGGCGGTCGCCCGGCGCGGGCTGGCCTGAGCCGGCCCGCGCCGCGGGCGCCCGTTACTTGCCGACTTCCTTCGTCACCAGGGCGATCGCCTCGTCCACGTCGTCCGTGAGGTGGAAGAGGTAGAGGTCCTTCTCGGAGGCCTTGCCCTGGGCGATGACCGTGTTGCGCAGCCAGTCGACGAGACCGCCCCAGTACTCGGTGCCGAAGAGCACGATCGGGAACCGGGTGATCTTCTGCGTCTGGACCAGGGTCAGCGCCTCGAACATCTCGTCCAGGGTGCCGAACCCGCCGGGCAGCACCACGAAGCCCTGGCTGTACTTCACGAACATCGTCTTGCGGACGAAGAAGTACCGGAAGTTCAGGCCGAGGTCGACGTGCTGGTTGAGCCCCTGTTCGAAGGGGAGCTCGATGCCGAGGCCGACCGAGATCCCGTTCGCTTCGCGGGCACCCTTGTTGGCCGCCTCCATCGCGCCCGGTCCCCCGCCGGTGATGACGGCGAAGCCGGCCTCGACGAGCGCGCTGCCGATCCGCACGCCCGCCTCGTACTCCGGTGAGCCCACCGGGGTGCGGGCCGAGCCGAACACGCTGATCGCGGGCGGCAGCTCGGCGAGCGTGCCGAAGCCCTCGATGAACTCCGACTGGATGCGCAGGACCCGCCAGGGATCGGTGTGCACCCACTCGGAGGGGCCGGCCGAGTCCAGCAGCCGCTGGTCCGTCGTGCTGCCCGCCTGCACCTGGCCCCGTCTGCGCAGCACCGGCCCGAGCTGCTGCTCCTCGGGACGCCGCCGCCCGTTGCCTTCGGAGTTGCCCATGATGTGCTCCCTCCTGCTGATCGTTGGATCAGGTTAGGCGCACAAAAGTGACGGGAGGGGGAATTTACGAGGTCAGCCAGGCACGGAGTCGTTCCTCGCAGTGCAGGATCGCCTTGGTTTCGACCCGCTCGTCGACCTTGTGCGCGAGCAGCGCGTCGCCCGGACCGTAGTTGACGGCGGGGACGCCGAGCGCGCTGAAGCGGGAGACGTCCGTCCAGCCGAACTTGGGCATGGCGTGTCCGCCGACGGCCTCCATGAACGCGGCGGCCGCCGGGTGGGACAGGCCGGGGAGGGCGCCGGGCGAGGAGTCGTCGACGGTGAAGGCGTCGACGCCGCAGTCGGCGAAGACCTCCTTGACGTGGGCGAGCGCGTCGGCCTCGCTGCGGTCGGGGGCGTAGCGGAAGTTGACCGTGACCGTGCAGGCGTCGGGGATCACGTTGTTGGCGACGCCGCCCTCGATGCGGACGGCGTTGAGGCCCTCGTGGTACTCCAGGCCGTCGATGACCGGCTTGCGGGGCTCGTAGGCGGCCAGCTTCGCCAGGATCGGGCCCGCGGCGTGGATGGCGTTGGAGCCCATCCAGCTGCGGGCGGAGTGGGCGCGCTCACCGCGGGTGTGCAGCAGGACGCGCAGGGTGCCCTGGCAGCCGCCCTCGACCTCGGCGTTGGAGGGCTCCAGCAGGACGGCGAAGTCGCCGGCCAGCCAGTCGGGGTGGGCGGCGGCGACCTTGCCGAGCCCGTTGAGGTCGGCGGCGACCTCCTCCTGGTCGTAGAAGACGAAGGTGAGGTCGCGGTTGGGCTCGGGCACGGTGGCCGCGATCCGCAGCTGTACCGCGATCCCGGACTTCATGTCGGTCGTGCCGCAGCCCCACAGCACGTCGTTCTCGTCCAGGCGGGACGGGACGTTGCCGGCGATCGGCACGGTGTCGAGGTGGCCGGCGAGTACGACGCGTTCGGCGCGGCCGAGGTGCGTACGGGCGACCACGTTGTTGCCGTGGCGGTCGACGGTGAGGTGCGCGAGCCGGCGCAGGGCGTCTTCCACGAGGTCGGCGAGCACCTTCTCGTCGCCGCTCTCGGAGGGGATGTCGACGAGACGGGCGGTCAGCCCGGCGGCGTCGAGGGTGAGGTCGAGCTCGGATTCGGACATGAACCGACCCTAACGCCCCGGGATGGGCGGGTAGCGGCAGCGTCCGGCCGGTGGACGCCTTATCGGCCTCAAGTACGGTGGGCCGCGTGTCCGAGACCGATCGCCCCCGTCCCCGCCGCCGCGGGCCGCTCCGCGCGGCCGTCGGCCTGGCCGTCCTGCTCGCGGTGATCGGATACGTGCTGGTGCACCACTATTCCAACGGCGGGGCGGGCGCCCCGCACTGCACCGTGACGGCGAAGGGCTCGGGCGCCGGGTCCGACGGGGCCGTGCAGACGTACGAGATGAGCCCCGAGCAGGCGTCGAACGCCGCGACGATAGCCGCGGTCGGGATCTCCAAGGGGCTCCCGGACCGGGCGGTGACGATCGCCCTGGCGACGGCGATGCAGGAGTCGGGGCTGCGCAACCTCGACCACGGCGACCGGGATTCGCTGGGCCTGTTCCAGCAGCGGCCCTCGCAGGGCTGGGGCACCCCGGAGCAGATCATGGACCCGGTGTACTCGGCGGGGATCTTCTACGACCGGCTGGTGGAGGTCAAGGGCTACACCCGGCTGCCGCTGACGGTGGCGGCGCAGCGCGTGCAGCTCAGCGGGTTCCCGCAGGCCTACGCCAAGCACGAGCCCGACGCGACGCTCGTGACGGCCGCGTTCGGGGAGGGCGAGACCCCGGCCACGCTGACCTGTGTCGGGCCGGCGCCGCTGAAGGGCGACCCGGAGAAGGTGCGCACGGAGCTGGGGCGGGCGTTCGGCAAGGAGGCCCTGGGGGCCGGCCGGCCCGTGCTGCACGCCGGGCCGAAGGACGCCGACCCGAAGGCGGGGGCGAGTGCCACCCCCAAGGCCGGGGCCGGCGGCGCCCCGAAGGCCGGCGCGAGCCCCTCGGCGAGCGCCGGGGCGGTCCCGTCGGCCGGCTCCGCCGGGGCGGCGGCGGGGGCGTCGCAGCCGCCGGCCACCCCGGAGGCCGAGGTGGACCTGTGGCTGAAGGACGGCGGCGGCGCGGCCGAGGCCCGTCGGGGCCGGGCCATGGCGCACTGGGCGGTCGCCCGGTCCAAGGAGCTGGGCATCTCGCGGGTCTCGTACGACGGTTCCGCCTGGGTCGCGGGCGAGAACCGGGGCGAGTGGCAGCGCAAGGGGGCCGACGGTGCGAAGGGCGCCGCGGCCGCCGACCCGTACGCGGCGATCGCCGGCCAGGTCCGGATCTTCCTGCCGCGCGCCGCGGGCTGAGACCGCCGGCCGGGGGCGCGCGGCTGCGACGTGCGCCGTCCCGCCGACAGGACATGATCGTTCGCACGTGCGGCCCGTCCCCCGGGAGGGGGTGGCCGGGTCATCCCGCACGCGGCGGTGTTGACGGGCAGAAGCCCTGGTGGGCGCCGGTCCGATGGGCTTGTCACGGAAGCCGATTAAACGATGCGTTACCGATCCTTTACCCGGCCGGTCCGCAACTCCGCCCACCCCGGGAGCGGTTGTACACGGCGTACTCAGCCGCTACCGCTTAGGAGCATCATGTCCCTCCCCCTGACCCGCCGGATCGCCCGCGCCGCGCTTCTCCTCGCAGCCGGTACCGCTCCCGTGGTCGGTGCGGCCGGCGCGGCCAGCGCCGCGGGCCTGGAGTCCGTGCCGCAGCTGGGCACGCTCGCCGCCCCGGACACCGCCGACGCCACCGCCGCCACCGGGGCGGCCACGGGTGCGGCCGCCGACGTCGCGGGCACCGCCACCAAGGCCGTCCCGGCCGCCGCCCCCGCCTCGGACGTGGCGGGCGGCGCGGGCCGGATGCTGGGCGGTCTGCCGGTGGCGCAGCAGCTGCCGGCCGGCCACGACCTGCCGGTCGGGGCGCTGCCGCTGGGCTCCCTGCCGCTGGGCGGCTGACCCCGCCACGCGCACGGACACCGAGGGGCCGGGAGCACGCAGCTCCCGGCCCCTCGGGGCGTCCGGGGCGGTCAGCCCAGGCGCTTGACCGCGGCTTCGACCCGCTCGTCGGTGGCGGTGAAGGCGACGCGCACGAAGTTCGCGCCGGCCTCGCCGTAGAAGTCGCCCGGCGCCACCAGGATGCCGAGGGACGCGAGGTGGGCGACGGTGTCCCAGCACGGCTCGTCGCGGGTCACCCACAGGTAGAGGCTGGCCTCGCTGTGCTCGACGCGGAAGCCGTGCGCCTCCAGGGCGGTGCGCAGCGCCTCGCGGCGGGCGGCGTAGCGGCCGCGCTGCTCGGCCACGTGGGCGTCGTCGCCGAGGGCGGCGACGACGGCGGCCTGGACGGGGGCCGGGGTCATCATGCCGCCGTGCTTGCGGATCTCCAGCAGCTCGGCGAGGACGTCCTCGTCGCCGGCGATGAAGGCGGCCCTGTAGCCGGCCAGGTTGGAGCGCTTGGAGAGCGAGTGGACGGCGACGAGGCCCTCGTAGGAGCCGCCGCAGACGTCGTCGTGCAGGACGGAGACCGGTTCGGCCTCCCAGCCGAGTTCCAGGTAGCACTCGTCGCTGAAGACCAGGACGCCGTGCTCGCGGGCCCAGGCGACGATCCGGATCAGTTCCTCCTTGCCGAGGACCTTTCCGGTGGGGTTGGACGGGGAGTTGAGCCAGAGCAGCTTCAGCCCGGCCGGGTCCAGCTCCGTCGGGTCGTCGTAGACGACGGCCTCGGCGCCGCACAGCCGCGCGCCGACCTCGTACGTGGGGTAGGCGAGGCGGGGGTAGGCCACCTTGTCGCCCGGGCCCAGGCCCAGCTGGGTGGGCAGCCAGGCGACGAGCTCCTTGGAGCCGACGACGGGCAGCACGTTGCGGTGTCCGGCGGCGCTCGCGCCGAGCCGGCCGCGCAGCCAGCCGGTGATCGCGTCACGCAGTGCGGGGGTGCCCCACACGGTGGGGTAGCCCGGGGAGTCGGCGGCGCCGATCAGGGCGTCCTGGATCAGCCGCGGCACCGGGTCGACCGGCGTGCCGACGGACAGGTCGACGATGCCGTCCTCGTGGGCCGCCGCCGTCTTCTTGTACGGCTCCAGCTTGTCCCAGGGGAACGTGGGGAGACGGTCGGAAACTGCGGCCACGGTGCTCTGCTCTCTCTCAGGGGTGGGAAAGGTGCGGGAAAACGGCTCGGTCCCGCGCGGCAGCAGTGCCGTACGGGACCGAGAGGCGCGTCTGCCGTAAGCGGTCAGTGCTCGCCGTTGATGCCGGCGGGCAGCGCGGCGATGAAGGGGTGGTCGCGCTCGATCAGACCGAGCTTGGAGGCACCACCGGGCGAACCGAGCTCGTCGAAGAACTCGACGTTCGCCTTGTAGTAGTCCTTCCACTCCTCCGGGGTGTCATCCTCGTAGAAGATGGCTTCGACCGGGCAGACCGGCTCACACGCACCGCAGTCGACGCACTCGTCCGGGTGGATGTACAAGGACCGCTGGCCCTCGTAGATGCAGTCGACGGGGCACTCTTCGATACAGGCCTTGTCCTTGACGTCGACACAAGGCTCCGCGATGACGTAGGTCACGCTCTCGTTCCTCCTCGGTAGGGCTGTCCATTCGCGCGGGAGCGCGGCGTCGTCGATGCCCGCACCTAGTATCTCCGTTCCCGGGCACGATCCGAACAGGAGGGGCGGACAGAGCTGTGGAAATCACTGCCGGTGGACTGCTGGAGGTCCGTATCACCCCGGCTGACGTGGGTAAACGAGTCTCTGTACGACGGGTGCAGGACGGTGGCGGCGGCTCGCCCGCCTTCGCCGACGCCGTCGGGGTTCTCACATCCTGGACCGGAGGTGTGCTGACGATCACACGCAAAGACGGCGTGTCCGTCCACATCCCGGAATCCTCGCTGGTCGCGGGCAAGGTGGTGCCCGCCGCGCCGGCCCGCCGCAGGGGTCCCGCGGCCTCCTTCGAGGAGCTGGCGCGGGTCACCGCCCGGGCGTGGCAGCCGCTGGAGAGCGAGCCGCTGGGCGGCTGGACGCTGCGCGCGGCCGGCGGGTTCACCCGGCGGGCCAACTCGGTGCTGGCCCTCGGCGACCCCGGCATACCCCTGGACGAAGCACTCGCGCGGGTGACGGCCTGGTACGCGCGGCGGGACCTTCCCGCCTACGTGCAGGCCGCGACGGGCGCGGCCGGCACCCAGGAGGTGCTCTGCGCGGAACTGGAGCGGCGCGGCTGGGTCAACGAGGTCTCGGCGGAGGTCCGGACCGGGGGCCTGGCCCCGGTGGCCGACCAGGACGCGGACGTGTCGGGGATACGGCTGACCCGCGAGCCGGACGAGGAGTGGCTGGGCCTCTACGGCAAGGTCCGCGACCCGGAACTGGCCCGGCGGATGCTGGTGGAGGGCCCGTCGGTGTGGTTCGCCTCGCTGGACGGGGGCCGGGCGATCGGGCGGTGCGTGGTCGACGGCCGCTGGGCCGGGTTCGGCGCGGTCACGGTCGGCCCGGAGCACCGCAGGCGGGGGCTGGCGACGGCGGTGATGGCGGCGCTGGCCCGGCGGGCGCTGGAGGAGGGTGCCTCGGCGGCCTGGCTCCAGGTGGAGACGGACAACACCGCCGCGCGGGCCCTGTACGACGGCATGGGCTTCGCCCCCCACCACGCCTACCACCACTTCCGCGCCGGGGCCGGGGCATGAGCGCGGCCACGCGGGAGCTGTTCGCGGCGGAGGCCCGCTCCGAGCGGCCGGACCTGGCGCTGCTGTGCCTGCTGCTGGCGGCGGAGGCGGACCCGGAGCTGGACGAACGGGCCATGGACTGGGCCCAGATGGAGCTGGACCGGCTGGCGGGGATGCTGCCGTACGGGCTGCGCGGGGCGAAGGCCTGGGCGGCGGCGGTGACGGACCTGCTGGGCGGCCGGATGGGCTTCCACGGCACCCCGAAGGACTACGACCGGCTGGAGTCCTCGCTCCTGCACGAGGTGCTGCGGCGCCGGCGGGGCCTGCCGATCCTGCTGTCGGTGGTCTGGCTGGAGGTGGCCCGGCGGGCGGGGGCGCCGGTGTACGGGCTGGGGCTGCCGGGGCACTTCACGGTGGGCTTCGGCGACCCCGAGGAGGGCGTGGTGGTGGACCCCTTCGCGGGCGGCGCCTCGCTGGGCACGGGCCCGGCGGAGCTGGCCCGGGGGCCCCGGACGCCGGCCCGCACCCTGGACATCGTGCTGCGGATCCTGGGGAACATCCGGGTGTGGGCGTCGGCCCGCCCGGAGCACTCGGCGGTCGCCCTGTGGTCCCTGGACCTGTCGCTGCTGCTGCCCTCGCATCCGGCGGCGCTGCGCTACGAACGGGCCCGGCTGCTCGTGGAGCGGGGCTCCTTCCAGGCGGGGGCGGCGGAGATGGACGCGTACGCGGTGGTCATGGACGCGGTGGACCCGCAGGCGGCGACCCGCATCCGCGCGGAGGCGGCCTCGGCCCGCGCCCTGCTCAACTGACCGGCGCGGGGCCGCCCGGGGCCGGTGCGGCCTCCGCCCGCCGTCTGACCTCGGTCAGGCGGGCGTTGCTCAGGACCGGCAGCGCCAGGAGGGAGGCGACGGCGATGGCCGCCCCGGCGGCGTAGAAGGAGGCCGGGACGCCGAAGGCCCCGGCCACCGCGCCGCCCGCGATGCCGCCGACGGCGAAGGAGCCCACGGCGACGACCCGGTAGACGGAGGTGACCCGGCCCATGAGTTCGTTGGGCACGATCTGCTGGCGCAGGGTCACCATGTGGACGGACACGACCAGGACCACGAAGCCGTCCAGGGCCATGAGAGCGACGGTCACCGCCGGGCCGAGGGCGAGGCCCAGTCCCGCCGTGGCGGCGGCCGACAGCAGGTTGGTCACGAGGATCAGGGTGCCGGGCTTGAACCACCCGCCGACCCGGCCCGCCGCCAGCCCGCCGAGCACCGCGCCGACCGCGCCGGCGGCGAGCATCACGCCGTAGCCCTCGTCGGAGACGCCGAGTTCGTCCTGGGCGAGCAGCACGAGCAGGCCGTAGCTCGCCGCGACGGCCGCGTTGCCTGCGGCGGCGACCAGGCTCAGGGCGCGCAGCACGGGCGAGGACCAGTACCAGCGGGCGCCGACGGCGATGTCCTCGCGCACGTTCGCGACCGTCAGCGGTCCGCCGTCCGGTTCGTCCGTCCGGCGCGCCGCCGGGGGGATGAGGGCGAGCAGGCCCACCGCGGCCAGGTATCCGGCCGTGCCCAGGGCGAACGGCGCGGAGGCCGCCGCCGCGAAGAGGAAGCCGCCGACCGGCGGGCCGGCGAACTCGTTGCAGACCACGAACGTGGTCTGCAACCGGCTGTTGGCACGGGTCAGCTCCTCGGGCCCGACCAGCGTCGGCACCCAGGCCGCCGACACGCTGTCGTAGAGGGTCTCGGCGGTGCCGATCGCGAAGAAGACCGCGTACAGCAGGGGCATGGACAGGGTGTCCGCGAGGACGCCCGCCGTGAGCGCGGCGAAGGCCGCCGCGCGGATCCAGTTCGCGCTCTGCGCCACCTTCCGGCGGTCCAGGCGGTCGGCCAGTGCCCCCGAGACGAAGGCGAGGACCAGCCAGGGGGCCCGCTGGGCGACGGTGATCCCGGCGATCAGCGTCGGGTCGCGGGTGATCGTGGCCGCGAGCAGGGGTGCCGCGGCCAGGCTCACGCCGTCCGACAGGTTCGACGCGGCGGTCGCCGCCCAGAGTTTTCTGAACACCCGCGCAGTGTGGTCGGGACCGCCCGGTCAGAGCCAGCCCTTTTCGCGGGCCACGCGGACCGCTTCCGCGCGGTTGCGGGCCGCGAGCTTCTGGATCGCCGTCGAGAGGTAGTTGCGGACCGTGCCCTGGGACAGGGACAGGGCCGCAGCCAGTTCTGCGTTGGTCGCGCCGTGCTCCGCCGCGCGCAGGACCTCGCGCTCCCGCTCCGTGAGCGGGTTCGCGCCCTCCGCCAGGGCGGCCGCCGCGAGGGTGGGGTCGATGACGCGCTCGCCCGCGAGGACCTTGCGCACCGCCTGCGCGAGCTGCGCGGCCGGCGCGTCCTTGACCAGGAAGGCCGAGGCGCCCGCCTCCATCGCCCCGCGGAGGTAGCCGGGGCGGCCGAACGTGGTCAGGACGACGATCTTGAGGTCGGGGAGGGCGCGGCGCAGGGCCGCCGCCGCCTCGATGCCCGTCATGCCCGGCATCTCGATGTCCAGGAGGGCCACGTCCACGTCGTGGGCCAGGGCCGCCGCCACGACCTCGTCGCCCCGCGCGACCTGGACCGGCACCTCGATGTCCGGCTCCAGCCCCAGGAGGGCGGCGAGGGCTTCCCTGACCATGGACTGGTCCTCCGCCAGGAGGATGCGGATGGGGGGCCGGGCGACTTCTGCGGCTTCCGTCATGACGGGGATCCTAGGGGGACCCTCGCCAGCAGGCGGAAGCCGGTCTTCCCGGCCGGGCCCGCCCACAGGGTGCCGCCGACCGCCTCCAGACGTTCCGTCAGGCCCGTCAGACCGTTGCCCGGGACCGCGGTGCCGCCCGAGCCGTCGTCGGTCACCGAGAGCTCCAGCACCGGTCCGGCGAGGGTCTGGCGGGGCGTCAGGGCGATCGTGCAGCGCTTGGCACCGCTGTGCCGGACCACGTTGGTCACCGCCTCGCGCAGCGACCAGGCCAGGGCGCACTCCGGCTCCTCGGGGACGGAGCCGGTGAAGTCCGCGGGGAGGTCGGCCGTGACCCCGGCGGCCGCCAGCGCCGTGCGGGCGCCCGCCAGTTCGCCGGGCAGGGTGGGCCGCCGGTAGCCGCTGACGGCTTCCCGCACGTCGACCAGCGCCTGGCGGCAGACCTTCTCGATGTCCGCCACCTGCTGGGCGGCCCGGTCGGGGTGGTCGGGCAGCATCCGGCCCGCGAGCTCGCTCTTGAGCGTGATCAGCGACAGCGAGTGGCCCAGCAGGTCGTGCAGGTCGCGGGCCATCCTCAGGCGCTCCTCGTTGGCCGCGAGCTGGGCCACCGTGGCCCGGGCCTGCCGGAGCTCCATGGTCGTGCGGATCATCTCGCGGACCCCGACCATCGCGAACCCGCCCATCAGGGCCGGGATCAGCAGCCCGAACAGGTAGTCCCCGCCGTCCGGCACCGTGAGGGCCAGCGCCGCCAGCAGGGCCGTCGCGGCGGGCACCGTGAGGCGGGAGACCTTCCCGGGCAGCGCGGCGCCGGAGGCGATGGAGACGTAGACGAAGAGCACGAGCCACTCACGGCCCAGGGCCAGCGAGAGCGCCGCGGCCTCGGCGCTGAGGACCGCCAGTGACAGCAGGACCGGCCGCACCGGCTTCTGCCGGTCCGGCCGGAACACCAGCACCAGGTACCAGGCGACGAACCCGAGCAGGCCCAGCCCGCCGAGCACCCGGGCCCCGGTGCTGTGCCCGCCCCGCACCAGGTCGGTCACCGGGGCGCTGAGGTAGAAGAGCCAGATGGCGATCCAGAGGCTCTTGACCACCTTGTGGACGGTGCTCTCGGGGGCCCGGACGATGCGGGTCACGCCCTCGGGCTCGTGCGTCAGCGCCACGGTCCTACGCCTTCAGTGAGTCCTTGCGGTACAGCCAGGCGGCCGCCCCGGTGAACAGTACGAAGTAGACGGCGAGGATCGCCACGTCCTTGGCGTGCGGGGCCCCGCCCAGCTCGATGGCCTGGCCGAGGCCCGCGTAGGCGTGGGTCGGCAGCCACTCGCAGATGTCCTGGAGCCACTGCGGGAACGCGGCGGTGGGCATCCACAGGCCGCCGAGGATCGACAGGCCGAAGTAGAAGAGCATGCTCAGCGGCCGGACGTTGTCCGCGGAGGCCAGGTAGCCGATGGCGACGCCCAGCGCGGCGAACACGAGGCTGCCCGCCCAGATGGAACCGGTCAGGGCGAGCCACTGCCAGGCCTCGAAACGGACGCCCTTGGCGACGGCGGCGACGAGGAAGACCACCAGGATCGCCGGCAGCGACAGCACGCCCGCGCTGGCGGTCTTGCCGAGCACGTAGCCGTGGCCGGGCAGCGCGGTCAGGCGGAGCTGGCGCACCCAGCCGGCCTCGCGCTCCTTGGCGATGCGCTCGGCGTTGCCGACGAGGACGGCGGTGAGGGCGCCGAAGGAGGCCATGGCGACCATGTAGAAGGCGGGCATGGTCAGCTCGGTGCCCATGACCTTGGTGGTGCCGTCCAGGGTGCCGCCGAGCATCAGGAAGAGGGCGGCCGGGTAGAGCAGCGTGAAGAAGATGTACTTCTTGTTCCGCAGGGCGCGGGTGATCTCCAGCTTGACCAGGTTCAGCGTTCCGGTGTTCACGATGCGTGGGCCTCCTCGGCCTCGGTGAGGGCGATGAAGGCCTGCTCCAGGCCCAGGCCCGCGACCTCCAGGTTGCGGGGGTAGAGGCCGAGCGCGTACACCGCGTGGACGGTGGCGTCGGCGTCGCGCGACTGGAGCCGCACGGTGGTGCCGTTGACCTCGAAGGCGGTCAGGCCGGGCAGGGCGCGCAGGATCTGCTCGTCGATCGCGCCGTCGAGGTCGAAGGCGATCTTGCGGGCGCCGGCCTTGGCCTTGATCTCGGCGGCGGTGCCGTCGGCGAGGAGCCGGCCCTTGTTGAGGACCAGCACCCGGTCGGCGATGGCGTCCGCCTCCTCCAGGTAGTGGGTGGCGAACAGGACGGTGCGGCCCTGGGCCGCCTGTTCCCGCATGGTGGCCCAGAAGGCCTGGCGGGCGGTGACGTCCATGCCGGTGGTCGGCTCGTCCAGGATGATCAGGTCGTTGTGGCCGGCGGTGGCGAGCGCGAAGCGCACCCGCTGCTCCTGGCCGCCGGAGAGCTTGTTGACCATGCGTCCGGCGATCTCCTCGATGCCGGCGCGGGAGAGCACCTCCTCGACCGGGTACGGGCGGGGGTGCAGGGCGCAGCCGAGGGTGACGAGCTCGCGCACGGTCACCTCCTCCATCAGGCCGCCGCTCTGGAGCATGGCGCCGACCCGGCCGGCCGTGACGGCCTCGCGGGGGGTGGTGCCGAAGAGGCTGACGGTGCCGGAGTCCGCGGGGCGCAGGCCCAGGAGCAGGTCGAGGGTGGAGGACTTGCCGGCGCCGTTGGGGCCGAGGAGCGCGACGGTCTCGCCCGGGTGGAGTTCGAGGCTGAGACCGTCCACGGCCTTGACCCGGCCGTAGCTCTTGGTCACGTTCTGGAAGCTCACCACGGTGCCGCTGCCGGCACCGCGTGCGGGTCCGGGGGCTCCGGACTGCGTCGCGGTCGTCGTCGTCATGCACCGAGCTTCTCGCGGACGGGGGGCCGCGCGGCAGTGTCTTCAGTCGTGACAGCTGCATGACAGATGTCATGCGGGCGGGGTGACATCCCCGGTCAGGCCGGGTGCCGGGGACGTGTGAGCCCCTTCCCGGGGTCCGGGAAGGGGCTCACACGACGGGCCGCGGGGGTCAGTTGGCGTTCGTGTCGATCGTCACGACGCGCTCGGCCGGGGTCTTTCCGACGAGGCCCTTGCCGAGGGCGCCCACGACGTCCTGCGGGGTGACGGGGGTCTTCGCCCCGGTGCCCCGGGTGATCAGGACCCCGTCGAAGGCGTTGCCGTAGGTGGCCTTGAGGGCCTCCAGGTCGTACTTCTCGACGAGCTTGCCCTGTACGGGGGCCATGCTGAGGATCTTCGGCAGGGACTTGGCGCCGAAGGCCAGGGACTTGGTGCCCGCCTTGACCGTCACGGGGGCGGACATGGCCGGCTCCGCGAACTCCTTCATCGCCCGGTTCAGTTCCGCCTGGCTGATGGTCGGTTCCTTGGTGGCGGTGGGGAGTTCGACGGGGGCGGCCTTGCCGTTGGCGACGAGCTCGCGGAAGGCCTTGGTGACCTTGTCGACGGAGCCGTCCACGTCCAGGCTGGTGCCGGCCTTGCCGGGGACCGCGACGGGCTTGCCGGTGTCGAAGGTGATGGTTCCCTCGGTGGCGGTGCCGGCGGTGCCGGCGATCTCCTGGAGGGAGTCCTTCAGCTTCTCCTCGTCGACCGGCATGACGGCGGTGGCCGTGCGCTCGACGCCGAACAGCGAGCCGATGACGGTGACCGGGTTGTAGTCGCTGCCGGTGGCGTTGCGGACGGTGGTCTGGCTGTCGAGGGTCAGGCCGGCCTTCTCGGGCTTCAGTTCGACGGACTTGCCGCCGACGGTGAGCTGGAGCGGGGTGGCGGAACGCTTGCCGAAGGCCGTCTGGAGCTTGGCCACGGCGTCGTCGCGGCTGCCGCTGATGTCGACGCCGAGGACCTTGGTGCCCTTGGGGATGTCGGAGTGGTTCATGAGCAGCCCGGCGCCGTAGGCCACGGCCACGAGGCCGACGAGGCCGCCGCCGAGCAGGACCAGCTTGGAGCGGCCCTTCTTCTTGGCGGGCTTGCCTGCCGGGGCCGCCTTGCCCGGCTTGGCGGACGTCCCGGCGGGCGCGGGCGTCGGCAGGGGCGGCCGCGGGCCGGGCGGCGGGGCGGCCGGACCGGGGCGGGAGCCCGGACCAGGGGTGTCCATGGTCTCGGGACCGGGCCAGCGCGGGGTCTCGTCGACGCCCATGGGGACGCTGCCCAGCGCGGGGCCGCCGGTGGGCCCGGCGGGCTCGGTGAAGGCGGGGAAGGCCTCGGTGGAGGGGCCGCCGTCGTAGCCCGCGTACCCCTGGTCGGAGCCCACGCCGGGGCCGCCGAGGGCGGGGCCGGGGGCGGGCGCGAAGCCGGCCCCGGTGCCGTGGTCGTGCCGGGGGCGCCGGGACGGGCGGCCGCGGAGGGGTGCGGCGGGTGGGGCGGCGGGGTGGGGGGCGCGT
>NZ_JBBDHD010000076.1:0-33635 GCF_044129415.1 Streptomyces racemochromogenes | reverse complement strand
TCGGCCCCCGGGATCGTTGGGTGCAGCACGTACTGGTGCTGTCGGGCGATTTCCGGGGAGGGTCCATGGTCGGGCGGCGCCGGGCGGGGCGGGCCGCGCGGGCGGCGCGGGCGGCGGGGCGGCGACGACCACGGTCCCGCCCCGGCCACGGCCCGCCACCTGTCCGGTCTCGGCGAGCCGCTGGTAGGCCTCCGTCACCACGCCGCGGGAGACGCGCAGTTCGGCGGCGAGGACCCGGCTGGCGGGCAGGCGGCTGCCGACGGGCAGGGTGCCGTCGGCGATGGCGGCGCGCAGCCGGCCGGCGAGCCAGGCGGTGCGGCCGCCGGCGGGGGCCTGGCCGATGTCGAGCTGGAGGAAGTCGGAGCCGGCGGCGGCGGCCGGGCGGGCCGGAGGTGTTGTGGACCTGTCTTCGGGGCCTTCTTTGGACCTGCTCACCGGGCCATTGTGCCTCCAGGCTGTTCGGTATGAGCATCCCCGCCTCCCCTGTTCCCCGCCGCGGCCCGCTGCGCGACCTGGTTCCCGGTGCCGTCGGCATGGCGCTGGTCGGCAGCAGTGTCACCGTCTCCCGGTCGCTCGCCGACGTCCCGTTGTTCGGCGCGCAGGCCGTGCGCTACACCGCCGCCGCGCTGATCCTCCTCGGCCTCGCCCGGGCCGCCCGGGTGCCGCTGCTGCGGCCCCGGGGGCGGGAGTGGCTGTGGCTGGCCGGGATCGCGGCGACCGGTCTGGTCCTGTTCAACGTGGCCGTCGTACGCGGTGTCGCGCATGCCGAGCCGGCCGTGATCGCGGTCGCGGTGGCCTCGGTGCCGGTCCTGCTGGGGGTGGTCGGCCCGCTGCTGGAGCGGCGTCGGCCCAGCCGGCGGGTGCTGCTGGCGGCGCCGGTGGTGGTCGCGGGGGCCGTACTGGTCGAGGGGACCGGGCGCACGGACGCCGCCGGGGTGGGCTGGGCGGCGCTGGCGCTGGCCTGCGAGGCGGCGTTCACCCTGCTCGCGGTGCCGGTGCTGGGCCGGCACGGGGCGTGGGGCGTGTCGGTGCACGCGGTGTGGATGGGGGCGGTGATGCTGGCGGGGCTGGCGGTGTGTACGGAGCCGCCGGGCGCGGTGGCGGAGCTGGGTACGGCCCGGTGGGCGGCGGTGGGCTACCTCGCGGTGCTGGTCACGGCGGTGGCGTTCCTGCTCTGGTACCGCACGGTGGCGGCCGTGGGCTCCGGCCGGGCGGGCCTGCTGACGGGGATCGCGCCGCTCGCGGCGGCGGGCGCGGGGACCCTGTCGGGCGGTGGCGCGCCGGGCCCGGCGGTCTGGCTCGGCCTGACGGTGGTGATCGCCGGGCTGGCGGCCGGGCTGCGCACCGACGCGCCCCCGCCGACCCCTTCCGACGGCCCGGCGCCGACCGGAGGCACGGCGCGCACCCCGACGCCCCCGCGCCCGGCCGGAGACGGCGACGGCGGGCCGCCCCGGACCCGGGAACGCCCCGACCCGGCGCGGACGCCCTGACCCGCCGGCAACGCACCACCCCGTGCCGCCCCACCGGCCGCGGCGGGGCCGTGAGGGGGCCGGCACCGTGGATCACAGTCCGCGGGTGCCGACGCCGCCGTGCCCGTCCCCGAGCCGGCGGCCCGCGTACGGCACCTGAATCTCCGGCGTCGTCCACCGCCGGCTCGGCCTGGTCCGTCTGGGCGTGGGCGTGCAGCGGGGCGCCCTGCCCGTCGTGGGGCTCGGGTCCTCGGCCACCACGTGCCGTCGTCGACACCCGGAGCCGCGGCTGGTCCGGCATGGCGGGCGCCCGCGCGCCGGAGGGCGGCGGCTGGGACGCGTGCTTCGTCGACTTCACGGGCTCCGGCGTCGGCGCGTACACCGACCTGGGGTACACCGCCCCGGGACCGGCCGGTGGTGCCGCTGGTCGGGACCACCGGGGCGGAGCACGCGGTCGGAGGTCGAGGCGGCGGCCCGGCTCCACGGCGTGCCGGTGGCGCTGCGCCACGCCCGGGCGGAGGTGTCCCGGCGCGGGGACGCGGTGATGGACGCGCCGGCCCGTGACGCGCTGCTGCCGGTCCCGGTGGCCGAACACGCGGCCCGGCCGGGCATCCCCCTGCCGGAGCGGCCCGGCGCGGCGCGGTGCGGCGCAGCACCGGCGAGGGCGTCAAGGCCGCCCGCTGGGCATGGCCCCGGTGCGGTTGCGTGCCCGGCGGGCGGTACGGGTCTCAGGCGACGGGGCGCCGGGCGTGGCAGAAGAGGTGCTCCTCAGGGGCGGCGAGCCCGCCGGCGGGGTGGTACAGGACGGTCTCGTGGCGCAGGACCTCCAGCCCGGCGGCCTCGATCCGGCGCACGTACTCCTCGGCGGTGAGGCTGCTGACGGTGACCCGGTGGCCCATGAACTCGATGTCGAGGGCGTCGAAGTCCCCGGGGACCGTGGCCACGACGAGGTAGCCGCCGGGCGCCGTCCAGGAGGCCATGCGCTCCAGTGAGGCGGCGACCTCCGCCTGGTCCATCATCAGCAGCGGGAAGAAGGCGCAGACCGCGTCGAAGCCGCCGCCCCCGGGCGGCGTGTAGGTGCGGACGTCGGCCTGTTCGAATCGGGCACCTGGTACCCGGGTGCGGGCGAGGGCGACCATCTCGGCCGAGACGTCGATACCGGTGACGGCGCAGCCCGCGCGGGCCAGCGTCTCGGCGGTGGGGCGGCCCGTGCCGCTGCCGACGTCGAGCACGCGGGCACCGCGCGGCAGCCGCCCGGTCAGCCACTCCAGGGCCTCCCGCTGGGCGGGGATCGCCCCGAACGCCTCCTCGTAGCGCCCCGCGAGCGCGTCGAACACCTCTGCGGCGGTCTTGCGACCGGTCATCGTGCGGCCTGCCCTTCGTCGTCGCCCCGGGTGGTCCCGGGCCTCCCGCGCAGCATGCCCGCCGCGCGGGCCGCCGCACGCGCGAACGCCGGAACCGGGCCGGCTAACCGGTCACCGCCTCCCGGACCGCCGTCAGGAACTCGGGCGTCCCCGGGTGTGTGGGGTGGTGCGGGTAGGACACGTAGACGGTGGCGGGCGGGGCGTCGGAGACGCGCACGAAGCGGACGCCCGGGTGGCCGTGGCTCTCGGCGGTGCCCGCCGCGGCGAGGCCGAAGGCGCCGCCGGTGGCGATCAGGTTGAGCCATTCGTCGACGTTGCCGACCTCCACCGTCCGCGCGGGGCGGGCCTGCGGCGGCCACAGGTCCGGCGAGGCGGTGCCGGCCTCGGGCCACACCGCCAGGGGCAGCTGCTGGGGGCCGGCGGTGAGTTCGGCCAGCAGGACCCGGTCCCGGCCGGCGAGCGGGTGGTCGTCGGGGAGGGCGGCGACCCGGTCCTCCGTGTAGAGGGCCTCGCTGCGGATCCGGGGGTCGTCGGGGAGGGTGCGCAGGACGGCGACGTCGGCGTCACCGGTGGCGAGGCCGGCGGTGCCGTTGTCCCGCCGGACCACGTCGAGCGGGGTGCCGGGGTGGGTACGGCGCCAGGCGCGCAGCAGCGGCACGGTCTGCTGCCCGAGCACCGCGCAGGTGTAGCCGAGCCGCAGCGGGCGGGACACCGCCCGGGTGTCGGCGAGGGCGGCGTCCAGGTGGGAGAGGATCGCCCGGCCGTGGCCGAGCAGGGTGGCGCCGGCCTCGGTGAGGGCCAGGTGCCGGGACGAGCGGTCCACCAGCCGGACGCCGACCCGGGTCTCCAGCTGGGCCAGGGTCCGGGAGAGGGCGGGCTGGGTCATGTGCAGGCGGGCCGCGGCGGCGGTGATGGTGCCCGCCGCGGCCACCGCGTCCAGCGCCCTGAGGTGGCGCAGTTCCACATCGTCCATGCCTGTGGAGCATAGTCGCTGCCCAGACGGCATTTCCGGTCGGCCGTCGCGGTCCCTACCGTCGGTGGTGCCCGGGAGGACGTTCCCCCGGGATCGGCTCCCCTGGAGGTCGGGATGAGGATTTTGCTGGTCGGCGCGGGCGGCACGCTGGGCACCGCGGTGCACAAGGCGCTCGCGGCGCGCGGTCACGAGGTGGTCGGGGTGGGCCGCTCGGGCGGCGACCTGGTGGCGGACGTCACGGACCCGCAGCAGGTGGCCCGCCTGTACGCCGAGGCGGGCCCGCTGGACGCGGTGGCGGTCGCGGCCGGTGACGCGGTGTTCCGCCCGCTGTCCGAGCTGACCGCGGACGACGTCGCGGCGACGCTGCGGGGCAAGGCACTGAGCCAGGTCGAGCTGGTCCGCCAGGGCGCCCGGCACCTGGCGCCGACCGGCTCGTTCACGCTGATCAGCGGCATCCTGGCGGAGCAGCCGATCCGGGCGGGCGCGGCGGCTTCGGCCGCGAACGGCGCGGTGGAGGCCTTCGTGCGCGCGGCGGCGATCGAGCTGCCTCCGCAGCGGATCAACGCCGTGAGCCCGACGGTGCTGGAGGAGTCCCTGCCCGCCTACGGTCCCTTCTTCGCCGGGATGGAGGCCGCTCCGGCGGCCCGTGCGGCGGCGGCCTACGTGCGGTCGGTCGAGGGGGCGCAGACGGGTCAGGTCTACCGGGTCCACTGAGGTGGTCCCCGGGCCGCGGCGTCGGGGCCGGCAGCCGACGTCGACCTCGGCGACCGAGGTCCAGGGTTCGTCCTTCACCTCCCGCGTGGTCCGCAGCCTGACGTGGCGCGCGGTCCGAGGGGTGAAGGCGGCGTCCCGGGTGTCGGTGCCGTCCGGCCGGGTCCCGCAGGCGGCGGCCGGCCCCCAGGGGGTCCCGTCGGCGGAGGTGAACACCCGGTGGTCGGCGACGCGCCCGTCGCTCCGGGTCCGGCGGGGCAGGACGCGCAGGGCCGAGACGGCGGAGGATGCGCCGAGGTCGAGGGTGATCTCCTGCGGCATCGGCGCGGTGGCCGCGTACCACTGGGTGTGCCGGATGGTGGCGGGACGAACAGCTCACCACGACCCCGGGCCCGAGGTCGTCCAGGCCGCCGCCTCCTGGACCGGCCGGTCAGCCCCCGGCGGGCACCAGGACCACGGCCGTGCCGTACGCGCACACCTCGGTCCCGACGTCGGCCGCTTCCGTGACGTCGAAGCGCATCATCAGCACCGCGTTGGCGCCGCGCGCCCTGGCCTGTTCGATGAGCCGGCCCATGGCCTGGTTGCGGGTCTCCACGAGGGTCTTGGTGAGACCCTTCAACTCGCCGCCGATCATCGACTTGAGGCCGGCGCCGATCTGGCTGCCGAGGTGCCGGGAGCGCACGGTGAGGCCGAACACCTCCCCGATGACCTGCTCGACCCGGTAGCCGGGCACGTCGTTGGTCGTGACGACCAGCACACCGGTCTCCTGCGCGCCGGGGCCGCCCCCGTAGTCTTCGATACCCATGGGCCCCACTCTGGCTGCGGGCCCGTCCGCCCGCATCCGCTGGGCCGCGCACCCCGGGAACGGATTGGGCATATCGGGCTAAACGGCGGCGCGCCGCCGGGAGGCCCCGAGGGCCGCCTCGTCATAGTCGTCCCTGGCGGCCGCCGGGCCGCCGCGCCCCACCGCGCAGCGCGGCGGGGCGGGACCTTCCCAGAGGAGCCGCTCATGCTCAAGCCCACCAGGACCATCCTCGCCCTGGCCGCCGGAAGCCTGGCGCTCGGCCTGGTCGGCGGCGGCGCCGCCTTCGCGGACCAGGGCTCGGCGGCCCACGGCGGGGCCCGGTACCAGGCCGCCGGGGACAAGAGGGACGGCGACGACCCCTCCTACGACGAGGACGGCCACCACAAGCACCACTACTCGCTGGGCAAGGTGGTCTCGCGCGGGCCGCTGAGCGTCCGCAGCAGGCCGACCACCCACTCGCACCTGCAGTACAAGGTGTACCCGGGCGAGACGCTCGCGCTGAAGTGCAAGACGCGCGGCGAGGACGTCGCCGGGAACGACCTGTGGTACCTCATCGACCCCGGCGACGACGACCGCGACGACTGGGCCGACGGCGGCGACGGCGAGGGCCGCAAGAAGGTCCGCGAGGCCAGGGGCCGCGACGGGTACGACCACGACTGGGTCTCGGCCCGCTACGTCAAGGACCTCAAGCCCGTCCGCTGGTGCCGCGACTGACCCCGCCGCCCGCGCCCGCCCGCGCCGCCGGGCACGCCGCCTCCGTACCGGCGTGCCCGGCGGCGTGCCGCGGGCCGGTCAGAAGTCGCCGTAGTTGACCTGCCAGGTGGGCAGGCCCATCCGGCGCCAGACGGCGACCACCCGGTCCCGGTCGTCGAGCGAGACGCGGACCGCGTAGCGCTCGCGCACGTGCGCGTCGAACAGCTCGGCCTTGACCACGTCGTCGCGGCGCGTGTCCCCCGCCGCGCGCATCCACAGTTCGTCGTAGGGCACCTCGTGCGCCCGCAGCCAGGACTCGGTCTGCGGCCGGTGCTCCTCACCGCGGCCCGACAGCAGCACGATCCGGTCCCCGCCGTGCCGGAAGGCCTCCAGGGCGTGCCGCACCGGCTCGTTGAGCAGGTCGAGCTCGCAGCGCGAGAAGTCGTACGGGCCGCGGTCCCCCGTGAGGGCCAGCGTCCCGTCTATGTCGCACATCACGGCGGCCGGCAGCGCCGGGTCCGCGACGTACGGCCGGACCGGCGGCTGGTCGTTCAGCCACTCGGCGGTCAGCCGCCAGCCGCCCTTGCGGGCCTTGAGGTGTTTGTCGGCCAGGATCCGGATGACCTCCTCGCCGACCGGGCGCTCCCGTGCGGCGTCGCGGCGCAGGCACTCCTCGACGGGCACGTCGGTGAAGTCGTGCACGACGAAGGTGGCGCGGCCGGCCACCGCCGCCTTGAGCCGCTTGGGGATGTGCGAGGTCAGGTGGGTGTTGTCGACGACCACGTGGAAGCCGTCCGCGACGGCCGCGGCGACCGCGGCGTCCTGGACGGCGAGCACGGTCTGCTCGTGCCGGTACGAGCGGCCCCGCTCAGGGTCCGGCAGGTCGAGCATGGCCCGCAGGTCGTCGAGGTTGACCCGGCGCATGCGGCCCGCGGCCTCGGCCTGGAGGGCGCGTGCGGCGGTCGTCTTGCCCGAGGCCGGCAACCCCGTCATGACGTGGACCACGGGGAGTTCGGGCTCTTCGGACACGGTGTCAGTTCTCCTCGTCGGTGGTGAAGGGATCGGCCGTCTCGGGCCGTACGGCCCGCCAGGTGACGAGCTCGGTGGTGCGGCCGTCGAGCCGCATGAACAGGGCGGCGCGCAGGTCGCCGTCGGCGAGCTCCCGTACGGCGCGGGCGAAGGCGCCCCGGTCGTCGGCCAGGTACTCGAACCGCTTGTAGGCCTCGTCGATGGCCCGCTCCCGCCGCTCGCACTCCTCCTCCAGGCGCGCGATCACCTCGCGCACCCAGCTGTCGAACTCGTCGGGCACCTGCTCCAGCAGTGCGTCCAGGGGCCGGCCCCCACGGGAGCGGATGCCGCCGAGCTCGGCGAGGGACAGCCCCAGGCCCTGGGCCAGCCGTTTGGCGGAGGTCCCGGCGAACCTCTGGATGCCGTGGCTGCGCCAGACGTCCCGCTCGGTGACGCCGGTGAGCAGCTTGTGCAGGCGTACGTACTCGGCGAGCTTGGCCTTGGCCCGGACGCCGGAGGCGAAGCGCAGGACGAACCCCTCGGCGTCCATGCCGGTCACGGAGCCGCCGCCGGGCAGGGTGTTGGATTCGGCGAGCGCGAGCAGCTCGGGCAGCGGCAGGGCGGGCCACGCCTTCACGACGGAGCCGATGCCCTTCCAGTGGACGGCGGCCTCGGCGAGCGGCACCTCGGCGCCGGCCCGGTCGAAGGCGGCGAGCAGGACGAGGTCCCGGCGGTCGCCGTAGTCGACGACGATCCGGTTCTGCGGGTAGAGGATCTCCGCGAGGTAGGTGGTGCCGGGGACCAGGGCCCCGGTGTCGCACGCGTCGAGGCGCCGCTGCGCCCAGGTGGCCTGGGTGCTGATGAAGGAGCCCTTGGAGGCGACGTGCCACCGGTCCGCGTAGTGGAAGACGACGGCGAGGCTGCCGTCGACCTTGTCGTAGACCTCGAACGGCTCGTCGGGCAGGGCCGGGGCGTACGGCTGGCCCGACTCGTGCTCGCCGACGTTGAAGAACTTCGGCAGCGGCAGCGCGACGACGGCTCCCGTGGCGTCGTCGGCGACGAGGCCGCGGCAGCGCACGGTGACCTGGTTCCAGACCCGCTCGTACTGCGCGGAGCGCGTGTACGTGTAGATGGACAGCGGCAGTTCGGGGTGCCGCTTGCGGGTCACGTATCCGGCGTCGACGGCCTCCGCCAGCGCCTGCGCGGGCATCAGGTCATGAAGAGTCAGGCGGTCCTGGCTCATGGGTTCCTCCCGGTTCGAGATGCCTCATTCTCACGTGCGGGAGGTGCGGTCCGGTACTCGATTTCGACTGGTCACCGGCTTGTGGCGGGGCTGTGACACGACCGGTGCCGTCATCGGGGACCCGGGCGGGAGCGGCGGCGCGACAGCAGGAGGGCCGCGAAGGTGAGGGCCCAGGCGGCGACCGCGACCCACAGCAGGACCTCACCCGGCGGGCGCAGCCATGCCACGCCGGTGGTCGTGGCGGCGGTGAGGCAGGCGGTGGCGGTCATGCCGAGGGGGAAGACGGTGGACCAGCGGCGGACGTCGTAGCGGGGGCGGGGGCTGCGGACCTCGCCGGCGAGCAGGACGGCGTACCAGACGAGGGAGAGGGCGAGCGCGGCCAGGGTGGCGGCGCGCAGGGCGGTGCGGGGCGCAGCGCCGGCACCCGCGGGTGAGACGGTGAGCTTGGCGGCGGCGAGGGCGGTGATGGCCAGGGCCCCGCCCGCCACCCAGTGGTCGCCCCGTCCGCGGAGCACCTCGCGGAAGTCGAACCGCCGCAGGGCGAGGAGGTAGAGCAGGACGCCCAGGCAGAACCAGCCGAGCGCCGCCCGGGCGAGCCAGTCGGGGCCGTGGACGGCGGCCAGGGCGGCGGCCAGGACGGCGAGGCCCTGCGTGGCGACGCAGACGAGGAAGACCACGCCGGGCATGCGCCGTCGCCAGTGCCGTACGACGGACAGCAGCAGACCGGGCCACAGGAGGACGGCCAGGACGAGCAGGGCGGCGGCGGCGTTCGGCCGGCCGAGCTGGGCGACACGGGTGCCGAGCACGGTGGTGGCTGCGACGGCGGTGAGGGCGGCCGGGGTGTCGGCCTCGGAGCGGAAGCGGCCGCGGTCGCCGGCGAGGCGGACGGCGAAGTCGGCGGCCAGGAGGAGCCACAGCAGGCCGGAGACCGCCAGGGCGGCGAGGGAGAGCAGGTGGCGGCCGGTCAGTTCCAGTCCGACGGACAGGATTCCGGCGGCCATGACGGCGCCGCCCGCGGCGGGCGGGAGTGCGGCCCACCAGTCCCGCAGGAGGCTCCGGCTGCGCATGGCCTCACATTACGCCGCGGGTGCGGAACTGGATGCTGATGCGGGGGCCGACGGCGCGCGCCGTCTTGGGGACGGCGTGCTCCATGGTGCGCTGGCAGGAGCCGCCCATCACCACGAGGTCGCCGTGGCCGAGCGGGAGGCGCAGCAGGGTGGGGCCGCCGTCGCGGGGGCGCAGGACGAGGTCGCGGGGGTCGCCGACGGAGAGGATGGCGACGAGGGTGTCCTCGGTGGCGGAGCGGCCGGTGCGGTCGCCGTGCCAGGCGACGCTGTCACGGCCGTCGCGGTAGAGGCAGAGCCCGGCGGTGACGAAGGGTTCGCCGAGTTCGGGGGCGTAGTGGCGGCCGAGGGTGTCGCGGGCCTCGGTGAGCACGGGGTGCGGGAGGGGTTCACCGGCGCCGTAGTGGGCCAGCAGCCGGGGCACCTCCACCTCGCGTTCGTACATCTGCCGCCGCTCGGCGCGCCAGGGGACCTCGGCAGCGAGTCGTTCGAACAGCGCGTCGGCGCCGGTCAGCCAGGCGGGGAGCCGGTCGACCCAGGCCCCGGCGCCGAGCCGCGTGCGCTCCAGCCCCGCGAGCGGGCCGAGGCGGATCTCGTCGGTCTGGTCGAAGAGGGAGGCTTGGAGTGCGTGCATGGTTCCAGCCTACTCCTCGACTCGAACGTCTGCTCGATTCATTCGCCCGCGAAACCCTCCCCGGGGGATCTGGCGGGACGGGCCCCGGGGCGCGATCATGGGCGGGCGCCGGGCCGCGTGCCGGGCGCGCGCAGCCGCCGCTCCGGCTCCCCCGTCCAGGAGGTACGTGTGTCCGTCGCGTCGAGTCGTGCGTCCGGGAGCGCCGAGGTGCCGCTCCTGGAGGAGACGATCGGGGACAACCTCGACCGCACCGTGCGGAGCTTCCCCGGCCGCGACGCCCTCGTGGACGTGGCCGCGGGCCGCCGGTGGACCTACCGGGAGCTGGCCGCCGACGTGGACGCGGTCGCGCTCGGGCTGCTGGACCTCGGGATCGAGCGGGGGGACCGGGTCGGGATCTGGTCTCCCAACCGCGCCGAGTGGACACTCGTGCAGTACGCCACGGCCAAGATCGGCGCCATCCTGGTCACGGTGAACCCGGCCTACCGCTCGCACGAGCTGGAGTACGTGCTGAACCAGTCCGGGATCCGCCTGCTGGTGGCGGCGGAGCGCTTCAAGACCTCGGACTACGCGGGGATGGTCGAGGAGGTCCGGCCGCGCTGCCCCGGCCTGGAGTTCACCGTCCTGTTCGACGGGCCGCAGTGGGACCGGCTGCTGGAGCGCGGGCGGCAGGGCGATCCGGCGGTGCTGGCGCGGGCGCAGGCCGCCCTGCACCCGGACGACCCGATCAACATCCAGTACACGTCGGGGACCACGGGCTTCCCCAAGGGCGCCACCCTCTCCCACCGCAACATCCTCAACAACGGGTTCTTCGTCGGCGAGCTGTGCGGCTACACCGAGGCGGACCGGGTGTGCGTGCCGGTGCCCTTCTACCACTGCTTCGGCATGGTCATGGGGGCGCTGGCCTGCACGAGCCACGGCGCGGCGATGGTGGTCCCGGCGCCGGCCTTCGACCCGGCGGCCACGCTGGCGGCGGTGGAGGCGGAGGCCTGCACCTCCCTGTACGGGGTGCCCACCATGTTCATCGCCGAGCTGGCCTCGCCCGGCTTCGACGGGTACGACCTGTCGAGCCTGCGGACGGGGATCATGGCGGGCTCGCCGTGCCCGGTGGAGGTGATGAACGAGGTCATCGAGCGGATGGGGATGACCGAGGTGTCCATCTGCTACGGCATGACGGAGACCTCGCCGGTGTCCACCCAGACCCGCGCGGACGACTCGGTCGAGCGCCGGGTCTCCACCGTCGGCCGGGTGGGCCCGCACCTGGAGGTCAAGGTCGTGGACCCGCGCAGCGGCCGGACCGTCCCGCGCGGCACCCCGGGCGAACTGTGCACCCGCGGCTACTCCGTGATGATCGGCTACTGGGGGGAGCCCGACAAGACCGCCGAGGCGGTGGACCGGGAGGGCTGGATGCACACCGGCGACCTCGCGGTGATGGACGCGGACGGGTACCTGAGCATCACCGGCCGGATCAAGGACATGGTGATCCGGGGCGGCGAGAACCTCTACCCGCGCGAGATCGAGGAGTTCCTCCACGGCCACCCCGACGTCCTGGACGTGCAGGTCATCGGCGTTCCCGACGCCACGTACGGGGAAGAGCTGATGGCCTGGGTGCGGATGCGCGAGGGGGCCGAGCCGCTGACCGCCGAGTCGGTGCGCGCGTACTGCGAAGGCCGGCTCGCCCATTTCAAGATCCCGCGGTACGTGCACGTGGTGGACGAGTTCCCGATGACCGTCACGGGCAAGATCCGCAAGGTGGAGATGCGCGCCGAGGCGGTCCGCCTGCTGGAGGGGTCCTGACCCCGGAAGGGGCCTGACCCCTTCAGCCGCGGCCGGCGCGGTACTCCTCCCAGGTCCACAGGAGCTGGCGGCGGGCCATGACCCCGACCGCGTGGCGGCGGTAGCGGGCGGTGCCGCGGAGGTCGTCGATGGGGTTGCAGGAGGCGGCCGCGAGGTCGCCGAACCGCTTCACCACCGAGGGGCCGAGGTCCCTGCGGGAGTCCCAGAGGCCCTCGTCCGCCAGCACCGCCTCCAGGAACTCCTCGGCGGCGCGGGCCCGGACGGGCGTCGGGGCGGCCGAGCCGATGCCGGTGCGGACCGAGCGGGTGCGCGGGTGCAGGGCGAGGGCGAAGGCGCACACGGCGATGACCATGGCGTTGCGGGTACCCACCTTGGAGAACTGCTGGGGCCCGTCGGCGACGGGGATGCGGACGGCCTTGATCAGCTCGTCGGGGGCGAGGGCGTTGCGCTTGACCCCGGTGTAGAAGGAGTCCACCGGAATCAGCCGGGAGCCGCGGACGGAGTCCGCCTCCACCTCGGCGCCCGCGGCGAGCAGCGCGGGGTGGGCGTCCCCCGCGGGTGAGGCGCAGCCCAGGTTGCCGCCGACGCTCCCGCGGTTGCGGATCTGCGGGGAGGCGACGGTGCGCGAGGCCAGCGCGAGGCCGGGCAGGGGGCCGCGGAGCTCCTCGATGATCCGCGCATAGGGGACGCCGGCGCCCAGGCGGACCGCGTCCCCCTCGGTCTCCCACGTCTGGAGGAGGGCGATCCGGTTCAGGTCCATCAGGTACTCGGGCCTGCGGTGGTCGAAGTTGATCTCGACCATCACGTCGGTGCCGCCGGCGATGGGCACGGCCGACGGGTGTTCCGCCTTGGCGGCGAGCGCCTCCCGCCAGTCCGCGGGGCGCAGGAATTCCATGTCCGCCTCTCATTCCTCGTACGGCTCCCCGTCCTCGGCGTCCGCCCGGCGGATCCGGGCGAGGACGAGGACGGTGTCGTCGGTGGCCCCGTCGGGCAGCAGGGCCGCCAGGATACGGTCGGCCTCCCGCTCCAGGGGCCCGGCGGCCCGGGCCAGTTCGGCGCGCAGGGCGTCGAGGCCCTCGTCGATGTCCTGGCCGCGCGCCTCGACCAGGCCGTCGGTGTACAGGGCCAGGACGGCTCCGTCGGGGAGTCGGACGCGGGTGGAGCGAAAGGGGACGCCGCCGATGCCGAGGGGGACGCCGAGGACGTCGCCGACGGTCTCGACGGTGCCGTCGGGGTGGCGCACCAGCGGCGGGGGGTGGCCCGCGTTGGCGATGCGGGCGTGCCCGGTGCGCGGGTCGTAGACGGCGTACAGGCAGGTGGCCAGTTCGATGCCGGCGTCCCGGGCGGCGGCGTCGAGTTCGGTGAGCAGGCCCTCGGGGTCGGGGCTGTGGCGGGCCAGCGCGCGGGCGGTGATGCGCAGCCGGCCCATGGAGGCGGCGGCCAGGACCCCGTGGCCCATGACGTCGCCGACGACCAGGGCGACCTGGCCGTCGGGCAGCGCGATGACGTCGTACCAGTCGCCGCCGACCTCGATGGCGCGGCTGCCGGGCAGGTAGCGGTGGGCGACGCTGACGTGCGCGGTGGCGTCCGGGGCGGGGGGCAGCAGGGCGCGCTGGAGGGTGAGGGAGATGTCCTGGACCCGGCTGTAGAGGCGGGCGTTGTCCAGGCAGAGCGCGGCGCGGGAGGCGAGTTCGCCCGCCAGGCCGAGGTCCTCCCCGGTGAAGGCGGGTCGGGCGGCGGACCGGCCGAAGATCGTGAAGCCCTGGACGTGGCCGCGGGCGATGAGCGGGGCGATGACGATGCTGCCGAGACCGCTGTCGAGGAGCCTGCGGGCGCGCTCGGGGTCTCCGACGGTCCGGGCCGCGAACTCCTCGTCGACGGTGGCGCGGAGCGGGCGGCCGGTGCTCAGCATCCGGTGGATGCTGGAGCCGGGCGGGTACGTCACCCGGTCCCGGGCGGACAGCAGCGCGGGAGCGGGGGGCGGGAGCACGGTGCCGGCGGCGATCCGGCGGGTGATCAGCGGCAGGTCCGGGTCGAAGGCCTCCGACGGGTACATCCACTCGACCATCTCCACGACGGAACCGTCGCAGAACTCCGGCATCGCGGCGTCGACGAGCTCGCGGGCGGTGGTGTCCACGTCCAGGGTGGTGCCGATGCGGGCACTGGCCCGGTCCAGCAGGGCCAGGCGCCGCCGGGCGGCGGTGGCTTCCAGCCGGGCCCGTTCGCGGTCGGTGACGTCGATGAGCACGCCGCCGACGCCGGGCCGGCTGCCGGCCGCGCCGCTGAGGGGGAAGAGGCTGACGGAGCGCACCTGGTCGACATCGGGGCGGCCGGGCGTGCGCATCCCGACGAGGGCGCCCACCAGGGGCCCTCCCCCGTCGGCGACGGCGCGCAGCATCCGGCGGAACTCCCCGCCGTCCGCGGTGATCATGATGTCGGCGGGGTCGCGGCCGAGGTGGTCGCGGACGGGGATGCCGTCCATGTCGGCCAGGGCCTGGTTGAGGTGGACGTAGCGGAGGTCCTCGTCGAGCATGAGCAGGCCGATGGGGCAGGTCTCGAAGAGGGCGTCGAGGAAGGCGAGGTTCGTCTTCACCCGCTCCAGCTCGTCGCCCCGGCTGGCCAGGGCCATGACCACCTCGCCCTCGCCGGCCCCGGTGACGGGGAAGACGCGGAACCCGCAGTCGAAGACGGTGCCGTCGCGGTGCAGGACGGGCAGCCGGCCCCGCCAGTAGCCGAGCGTCAGCGCCCGTTCCACCAGCCGCTCGGCCGGGCCCGGGCCCCGCGGGGACGCGGGGAAGAGGGCGGCGGCGGGCCGGGACAGGGCGGTGGCGGCCGGGTGGCCGAAGAGGTCCTGCGCTCCCGGGCCCCAGTAGCGGACCCCGCCGGCGGTGTCGAACCCGAGGACGGCGACCGGGACGTGCTCCAGCAGCGAGCCCGGCTCGGACCGGATCGGGCCGGGCGCCCGCGTCTCCCCCGGCTGGTCCGACGGCACGAGTGGCCTCCTCTGCCCGGCGCGTCCGCCCGCGTGACGGAAGCCGGGGCCCCTTCATTCTGCGCGCCCCCGCCCCGACCGGCCCCCGGGACGCGCGGCTCCCGGCCCGGTACGGCCGGGAGCCGGGGGCGCGGGGGGTCAGTTCTTCGTGAGGGGGGTGTTCGCGGTGGGGGTGCCGTCGGTGCCGGAAAGGGTGACCGCGTGGCGGACGCCGTCCGGGCCGAGGACCACGGCCTGCCAGGCGCTGCCGCCGCCCTCCTGGGGGACCGCGCGCAGGGCCTCCACCTTGCCGCCGGGGACGGCGGCGGCCGCCTTCTGCGCCGCCTGGTCGATCGGCAGGGCGGGCAGCGGGGCGCGGGCCGCGGGGGCCTTCTTCGCGAACCCGCCGCGCGCGCCGGCGGCTCCGTCCCGGACCTTCGGGTCCTTCGGGTGCGGGCGCTCGCCCTTGGGGCCGTGGCCGCCGCCGCGGTGCCCGCCGCCGTGTCCGTCCTCGCGGTCGGGCGCGGACCAGGCCATGCGGCCGTCCTTGCCCATCGCCTCGTGGTGGCCGTGGTGGTGGCCGGCGACCGCCACGGCCGCCGCCCCTCCGCCGACGATCACCGCGGCCGCCGCTCCGGCCACCGCCCAGCGCGCACCGGCGCCCCGGGGCACGACGCGGCCCAGGCGGCCCTTGCCCTTGGCCGCCGGGGCGGCGACGGCGGGGTCACCGGCGGCGCCGGCCTGCGCCTCGGGGGTGTGCTCGGGCTGCGGGAAAGACTCTGACATGGCGGGACTCCTCGGAAACCACCGGGCACCGCACCCGGCTCGTCGCAGAGCCTGCCGAGGCGATGCTGAAGCCCACCTGAAGCCTGCTGAAGACCTCTTCAGCAAAGCCCGGGCCGGGCCTGAGACCCTGGTCGGCATGCGCGTACTGGTGGTGGAGGACGAACGGCGGCTGGCCGCCGCCCTGCAGCGGGGCCTGCAGTCGGAGGGGTTCACGGTGGACGTGGCCCACGACGGCCCGCAGGGGCTGTGGATGGCCTGCGAGCACGACTACGACCTGATCGTGCTCGACATCATGCTGCCCGGCCTCAACGGCTACCGGGTCTGCTCCCGGCTGCGCGCCGCCGGCAACGAGTCCGGGATCCTGATGCTCACCGCCAAGGACGGGGAGTACGACGAGGCCGAGGCTCTGGACACCGGCGCCGACGACTTCCTCTCCAAGCCCTTCTCCTACCTCGTCCTGGTCGCCCGGCTGCGCGCGCTGGGCCGGCGCACGGGCCGCCGCGGCCCGCAGACGCTCCGCCTCGGCGACCTCCTGCTGGACCCCGCCCGCCACCTGTGCTCGCGCGGGGACACGGAGATACGGCTGACCGCGCGGGAGTTCGCGGTACTGGAATACCTGGCGCGGCGGCCCGGCGAGGTGGTGCCCAAGCGGGAGATCCTGGAACAGGTGTGGGACAGCGCCTTCGACGGGGACCCGAACGTGGTCGAGGTGCACGTCAGCGCGGTGCGCCGGAAGATCGACGCACCGTTCGGCCGGTCCGCCCTGGAGACGGTGCGCGGCGTCGGCTACCGGCTGGCGGCCGACGGTGGCTGAGGTCCCCGCGGCCCTGCGCCGCCCGGCCCCGCTGCCGCACCGGTACCGGGCGCTCGCGCGCCGGGTCCGCTCCCTGCTGCGCCGCCTGTGGCCCACCACCGTCCGGGCCCGGGCCACGGCGGGTGCCGTCCTCGTGGTGGCCGCCGCCCTGGCCCTGGCCTCGGTGGCGCTGCTCGGGCTGCTCCGCTCCGGCATGCTGCGCAACGCCGAGCGCGACGCGGAGGAGCAGGCGGCGGCCATCGCGCAGCTCGCCGCCGGCGGCCGCCTCGACCGGATGCGGGCGCCCCTGCACGGCGCCGACTTCGTACAGGTCGTCAACGCCCGCGGCCGGGTGCTGCGGGCGACCCCGAACCTGGCCGGACTGCCCGCCCTCGGGCCCGTCGGATCCCCGCGCCCCGGCACGGCCTTCCACACCTGGCGGCTCCGGCCGCTCGGCGGCGAGCACCGCCAGCGGGTCGTCCAGGTCACCACCCAGACCCCCGACGGCCTGGTCACCGTCTACGTCGGCACCTCGCTGCGCGACGTCGACGCCGCCGACGACACCACCACCGCCGCGCTCGTCGTCGGCGGGCCCCTCCTCCTCGCGCTCGTGGCCCTGGTCACCTGGCGGGTCACCGGCCGCGCCCTCGGGCCCGTGGAGGCGATCCGCGCGGAGGTCGCGGAGATCAGCGACCGCGATCTGCACCGCCGGGTCCCGGTGCCGCCGACCGGCGACGAGGTGGCCCGCCTGGCGCGGACCATGAACAGGACCCTCGACCGCCTGGAGTCCTCCGGGATCCGCCAGCGCCAGTTCATCGCCGACGCCTCGCACGAACTGCGCAGCCCGCTGACCGTGCTGCGCACCCAGCTGGAGGTGGCCCTCGCGGTCCGCGACCCCGAGCTGTGGCCCGAGCTGATCAGCGGGGCGCTGGAGGACACCGACCGGCTGGAGCGGCTCTGCTCCGACCTGCTCCTCCTCGCCCGCATCGACGCGGCCCAGCCCGCCCACTCCGTCCGGCTGGACCTGGGCGGCCTGGTGCGGGACGCGGTGGACACGCGCCTGGGCGACCGGGTCCCGGTCCGCGTCGACGCCGAGGACGGGGTGGTGGTGGAGGGCAGCGAGCTGTGGCTGACCCGGGTGGTCACCAACCTGCTGGACAACGCCCAGCGGTTCGCCGCCGGAGGGGTGGAGCTCACCCTGCGCGCCTGGGGTCCGCCGGCCGCGCGGACGGCCGTCCTGGAGGTCCACGACGACGGGCCCGGGATCCCGCCCGCCGACCGGGAGCGGGTCTTCGAGCGGTTCACCCGCCTCGACGACGCGCGCAGCCGGGACGACGGCGGCGCCGGGCTCGGGCTGGCCATCGCCCGCGACCTGGCGACCCACCACGGCGGCACCCTCACCGCCGGGGAGTCCCCCGCCGGCGGCGCCCGTCTGGTCCTGCGGCTGCCCGTTGCCACCCCGGCGCCCGTGACGGGCTGAGGAAGGACACGCGCCGCGGGGCGCGCCGGCCGTTCCATCATCCATTCCACAACTGCGGCCTGGCATGGCTGTTTACACAAGCATCTGCGAGCCCATATACGCAATGGTCCTCGCGGATGCAGGATGCCCTCATGAATGTACGCACTCAGGAAGGCAGCGCCGGGGACGTCGGCCGCACGGCCATCGGTTCCGGCCGCGCCCCGTTCCGGCGGCCGGACACCCGCATCGCCCGGTTCATCGCCGAGGCCCTGGGCGAGGCCCGTACCGTCCTCAACGTCGGCGCCGGCACCGGATCGTACGAGAGCGCGGCGCGCGAGGTGACTGCGGTCGAGCCCTCGCGTTCGATGCGGGAGCAGCGCCCGCCCCGGCTGGGGCGCGCCGTCGACGCCGTCGCCGAGGACCTGCCCTTCGCGGACGGCGCGTTCGACGGGTCGATGACCCTGCTCAGCCTGCACCGGTGGAGCGACGTCACCCGGGGCCTGCGTGAGATGCGGCGCGTCACCCGGGGCCCGGTGGTCGTGCTCACCCACGCCCCGGAGGTGGTCCGCGACTTCTGGCTGTACGCGTACGCGCCCGAGGTCCTGGACACCGAGGCCCGGCGTCACCCCCGCATCGAGGACATCGCGGCGGCCCTCGGCGGCTCGGGGACGGTCCTGACCGTGCCGATCCCGCTCGACTGCACGGACGGGTTCAACGAGGCCTACTACGGGCGCCCCGAGATGCTCCTCGACCCGGCCGCCCGCCAGGGCTGCTCGGCGTGGAGCTTCGTCGACGACGGCGTGCGCGAGCGCTTCGACGAGAAGCTGCGCCGCGACCTGGACTCCGGCGCCTGGGACGCCCACCACGGGCACCTGCGCGCGCAGAGCGCGTACGAGGGCTCCCTGGTACTGGTCCGGGCCACCCCGGACCCCGCCTGACGCCGCGTGCGGCGCCGCACTGACGGGACCCTGACGCACCGGCGCCCGATCCCTACGGATCACTGACGGCCGGGGGCCCCGACCCGGCGTTGAATGGAGCCCGGACACGGCCCGCCGGACCCGGCGGGCGGACGGCTGGGGAGGGGGCGACGGTGGGGCGACGCGTGGTGGCGGGTGTGAGCGGGAGCCCCGGAAGCCTGACGGCCCTGCACCGGGCCGCCGACGAGGCCCGGTCGCGGGGTGCGCAGCTGTGGGCGGTACTGGCCTGGCAGGCCCCGGGCGGCGGCCCGGGCGGCCGCACCTCCGGCGCCCCCTCCCTCGATCCCGTCTGCCGGGCCGCGGCGGCCGGGCGGCTGCGCGAGGCCCTGGACGCCGCCTTCGGGCCGGCCGGTCCGGGCGTCGGCCTGGCCGGGCAGGTGGTGCGGGGCCTGCCCGGGGCCGCTCTGGTCGACGCCGTCCGGGGCGAGGAGGACCTGCTGGTGGTCGGCACCGGCCCGCGCGGCCGGCTGCTGGGCGGCCTGCGGCCGTCGGTGGCCCGCTACTGCGTGGCGCACGCGCCGTGCCCCGTCCTCACGGTGCCGCCGAACCCGTTGGAGGCCGAACTGGAGGCGTTCCGGCGGCGCAACGCCTGGCGCGTCCCGCTCGACGCACGGGAGCTGGGGCCCTGAGGGAACCTCCGGACCCGGTCGGCGATTGTCCGGTTCACGTCCCGTCATCTCGCGGGGGGCACGCTAGGATCACGGCGTGGTCACAGCCCGGTCGCCCCGCACGCCGCGGTCCCGCTCGTCGGCGGGCCTGTCGCAGCTGCTCGGGCTGGCCCTGCTGATCCTGGGCCTGGCCTGCACCCACGGCACGGGCGGCTCCCACCCGGCGACCGACCACTCCACCCCCCGAGCCACCACCACCCTCTCCGCCCGCCCAACGGCCTCCACAGGCCCGGCCGAAGCCCCGGCCCCGCCCGCAGCGGGCCAGGCCTTCGCCGCGGGTGCGGACGGCGGCGGCGTCACGCCCGTCGGAGCCGCTCTCGCGGACGGCGGCCGCTTCGATGCCGCAGGCGCGGCGGGCACCGTCGGGCGGCACGATCCCGCGCACCCCGTGCACGAGTGCACGCCCCTGGCCCCTCGGGCGGGCTCGGCCGTCGGCGCGCCGCCCGCCCCGGCGGCTCCGGGCGAGGACCGTGCCCGCGCCGGCGGCCCCGGGGCCTGCCGCGCCGCCCGGCCCGCCGTGCCCGCCGGGGACACCGCCCCGCCGCCCGCGAGAGGCTCCTCCGTCCTGCGGGTATAGGCCCGGGACCCACGCCTCCGGCTCCCGCGCGCGACCCCGTTCCCGGGAGCCGTCCCCGTCCCCGTCCCCGCTGCCGCCGGGCCGAGGGACGCCCGCCGCACGGAGGAACTGTGCCCACCCACCCCGTCGTACGCCCTTTTCATCCCGTTACGCCCCGATCCGCCGCCCTGCTCCTCGTCCTGCTCGGCGCGCTGGTGCTCGCGGCCCTCTCCTGCCCGTCGCGGACGCACGCACCCGTCGCGAACGGCTCGTCCGCCGCTGGAGCCGTGCTCCAGACCCGGCCCACGGGGACTGAAGGACACCCGCACCCCGGCCCGGCCCACGGCTTCGGCTGCTCCCCCTCCGACCCCGCCCCCACCACCCGCTCCGACACCCCCCTGCCCGCCCCGGCGGCCCGGCCCCAGACGGCTCCGGGGCCCGCCGCGGCCGGCGGCCCGGCCCTGCCGCCCGGCTCCGGCGCACCCTCCCGGGCCCGCTCCGGACGTTCCACTCTGACCATCGTCTGTCGATGGCGGCTCTAGGCCGCTCCCGTAAGCCCGTGCGCAAAGGCTGACGTATGCCCCACGGGCGAACCCCCTGCCCTGCCCCGGCACGGCATCCCCGAGAGCGACCACCGACGCACCACCGAACGAGAGCGGAACCATGCATTCTTCGGCCACCGACATCACCCCTCCCGCCCGCACGACCCTCTCCGGACTGGTCGGCAACACCCCCCTGCTGCGCGTCTCCGAGCCCCTGTCCCCGGCGGGCCGCGGGTTCTGGGCGAAGCTGGAGGGCTTCAACCCCGGCGGCATCAAGGACCGCCCCGGCCTGCACATGGCCGAACGCGCCCGCGCCCGGGGCGACCTGGCCCCCGGCGCCCGGATCATCGAGTCCACCAGCGGCACCCTGGGCCTCGGCCTCGCCCTGGCCGGGATGGTCTACGGACACCCCGTCACCCTGGTCACCGACCCCGGCCTGGAGCCCTCCATGACCCGGCTGCTGACCGCGTACGGGGCCCGGGTCGTCGTCGTCCCCGAGCCCCACCCCACCGGCGGCTGGCAGCAGGCGCGCCGGGACCGGGTCACCGAGCTGCTGGGGCAGCACCCCGGCTCCTGGTGCCCGGACCAGTACAACAACCCGGACAACACCACCGCCTACACCCCGCTGGCCCTCGAACTGGCCACCGAGCTGGGCCACATCGACGTCCTGGTGTGCAGCGTCGGCACCGGGGGCCACTCGGCGGGCCTCTCGCGCGTCCTGCGCCGGTTCTACCCCGAGCTGAAGCTGGTGGGCGTCGACACCGTCGGCTCGACCATCTTCGGCCAGCCCGCCCGCGCCCGCCTGATGCGCGGCCTGGGCTCCAGCATCTACCCCCGCAACGTCGCCTACGAGCAGTTCTGCGAGGTGCACTGGGTCGCCCCGGGCGAGGCCGTGTGGGCCTGCCGCGAACTGGCCTCCTCCCACTACGCCACCGGCGGGTGGAGCGTCGGCGCGGTGGCCCTGGTCGCCGGGTGGCTGGCCCGCACGCTCCCCCGGGAGACCCGGATCGCGGCCGTCTTCCCCGACGGCCCCCAGCGCTACCTCGGCACCGTGTACGACGACGACTACTGCGCGGCCCACGGCCTCCTCGACTCCCCGCCCGCGCCGGAGCCCGACACGATCGGCCGGCTGGACGAGAGGGAGGTCACCCGCTGGACCCGCTGCGCCACCGTGGTCGACCCGCTCACCCTGACCCGGGCGGAGGTGCCCGCCCGATGAAGGGCACCCTCGCGCAGGTCCGCTCGTACGAGCGCAGCGTCCGGCTGCTGATGGTGAACCAGTTCACCATCAACCTCGGCTTCTACATGCTCATGCCCTACCTGGCCACCCACCTGGCCGGACCGCTCGGGCTGGCGGGCTGGACGGTCGGGCTGATCCTCGGCGTCCGCAACTTCAGCCAGCAGGGCATGTTCCTCATCGGCGGCACCCTCGCCGACCGCTTCGGCTACAAGCCGATGATCGTCGCGGGGCTGGCGCTGCGCATCGCCGGCTTCGCCACCCTCGGCCTGGTGGACTCCGTGCCCGCGCTCCTCGCCGCCTCCGCGGCGACGGGCCTGGCCGGGGCCCTGTTCAATCCGGCCAGCCGCGCCTACCTGGCGGCCGACGCGGGCGAGCGCCGCGTCGAGGCCTTCGCCCTGTTCAACGTCTTCTACCAGGCGGGGATCCTGCTGGGTCCGCTGGTGGGCATGGTGCTGACGGGCGTGGACTTCCGGGTCACCTGCCTGGTGGCGGCCGGGATCTTCGCGGTGCTGAGCCTCGTGCAGATCCGGGCTCTTCCGCAGCGGCGCGGCGAGGACTCCGCGCGGCGCGCGCCGGGAGCCCGGGAGGGGGTGCTAGCGCAGTGGCGCGGCATCCTGCGCAACCGTCCGTTCCTGCTGTTCTCGCTCGCCATGATCGGCTCGTACGTGATGACCTTCCAGGTGTACATGGCCCTTCCGCTGGAGGTGCGCCGCATCGGCGGCGAGGGACGCTTCGGCACGGCGGCGGTGGCGGTGCTGTTCGCCGTCTCGGGACTGAGCACGATCCTCTTCCAGACCCGGGTCACCGCCTGGTGCAAGGCCAGGATGGAGCCGGGCCGGGCGCTGGCCTGGGGGCTGTTCGCCATGGGCGCGGCCTTCCTGCCGCTGCTGGCCGCCACTGCGCTGCCGGTGCCGGACTCGGTGACGGGCACCCGGCTGCTGGCGGCGGTGCCGCCGGCGCTGTCGGCGCTGCTGCTGGCCGTGGGGACGATGATCGCCTACCCCTTCGAGATGGACACCATCGTCCGCCTCTCCGGGGACCGCCTGGTCGCCACGCACTACGGGCTGTACAACACGGTCTGCGGGATCGGCATCGCGCTGGGGAACCTGCTCACGGGGGCCGCGCTGGACGCGGCCCGCGCGGCGGGGATGTCGGCGCTGCCGTGGCTGGCGCTGTTCGCCCTCGGGCTCGGCTGCACGGCCGCGCTGTACGGGCTCCACCGCACGGGCCGCCTGGCCCCGCCGGCGCGTGAGGCTCCCGCCCGGGAGGCCGTGACGGCCTGACACCGGCCCGCCCCCGGCGCTCCCGCTGCCGGGGGCGGGCAACACAGCCGCCAAACTCCTTTAACACCACGGTCGTTGTACCGTACACATCGCCCGCGTAGCGTCATCGGCATGTCCGAACTGCACCTCGCCGTCGCCCTCGACGGCGCCGGCTGGCATCCGGCGGCCTGGCGCGAGCCGGGTGCCCGGCCGGCGGAACTGTTCACGGCCCGGTACTGGGCCGACGTGGTCGCCGAGGCCGAGGCGGGACTGCTCGACTTCGTCACCTTCGAGGACGCCCTGGTCCTCCAGTCGTCCTCGGCGAACGCCCCCGACGAACGCACCGACCAGGTGCGCGGGCGGCTGGACGCCGTCCTCACCGCCGCCCGGGTCGCCCCGCTCACCCGGCACATCGGACTGGTCCCGAGCGTGACGGCCACCCACACCGAGCCCTTCCACGTCTCCAAGGCGATCGCCACCCTCGACTACGTCAGCCGGGGGCGGGCGGGCCTGCGCGTCCAGACGTCCTCGCTGCCGTACGAGGCCGCGCACTTCGGGCGCCGGACCTTCCCGGTGCCGGTGGGCGAGCAGGCCGGGGAGGCGGCCGACCACGTGGAGGTGGTCCGCAGGCTGTGGGACAGCTGGGAGGACGACGCCGAGATACGCGACGTGGCCACGGGCCGCTTCCTCGACCGGGCCAAGCTCCACCCCATCGACTTCACCGGTCCGCACTTCAGCGTCCGGGGCCCGTCGATCACCCCGCGGCCGCCCCAGGGACAGCCCCTCGTCACGGCCTCGGCGGGCGTGGTGGCCCCCCGCCCCGGCTCCGTCGACCTCGTGTACGTCACCCCGCGCGACGGGGACGAGGCCCGCGCGGCGGCGGCCGCCGTCACCGGACCCGCGCACGTCTTCGGCGACCTCACGGTGTTCCTGGACGCGGACGGCCCGGCGGCGGCCGCCCGCCGCGAGCGTCTCGACGCGGCGGCGGGGCAGCCCGCGCCGACGGACGCGGCCGTGTTCGCGGGAACCCCGGCCGCCCTCGCCGGACTGCTCCTGGACTGGCGGGAGGCGGGCCTGACCGGCTTCCGGCTGCGGCCGGCCGTGATCGCCCACGACCTCCCGCTGATCACCCGCCGCCTGGTCCCCGAGCTCCGGCGCAGGGGCGCCTTCAGAACGGCGTACGGGGCCCCGACGCTGCGCGGGCTGCTGGGCCTGGAGCGCCCCGCCAACCGGTACGCCGCCGCCCCCACGGCCTGAAGCCCGCCCCGCCGGACGCACCCCCCAGACGGAACCGGAAGGACACGATGAGCACCCAGCCGCGCAAGCGGATCCACCTCGCGGCCCACTTCCCCGGGGTCAACAACACCACCGTGTGGAGCGACCCGGCGGCCGGCAGCCACATCGAGTTCGACTCCTTCGTGCGCTTCGCGAAGACCGCGGAGCGCGCCAAGTTCGACTTCCTCTTCCTCGCCGAAGGGCTGCGCCTGCGCGAACAGGGCGGGAAGATCTACGACCTGGACGTGGCCGGCCGGCCCGACACCTTCACCGTTCTCGCCGCGCTGGCCGCCGTCACCGAGCGGATCGGCCTGACCGGCACCATCAACTCCACCTTCAACGAGCCCTATGAGGTGGCCCGCCAGTTCGCCACCCTCGACCACCTGTCCGCCGGACGCGCCGCCTGGAACGTGGTCACCTCCTGGGACGCCTTCACCGGGGAGAACTTCCGGCGCGGAGGCTTCCTGCCCCGCGAGGAGCGCTACACCCGCGCCCGCGAGTTCCTGGCCACCGCCACCGAACTGTTCGACTCCTGGGACGGCAGCGAGATCGCCGCCGACCCCGCCACCGGAACCTTCCTGCGCGACGCCCGCGCCGGTGCCTTCGAACACCGGGGACACCACTTCGACATCGCGGGCCGTTTCAACGTGCCGCGCGGCCCGCAGGGCCGGCCGGTCGTCTTCCAGGCGGGCGACTCCGACGAGGGCCGGGAGTTCGCCGCGGCCCACGCCGACGCGATCTTCAGCCGGTACGGGACCCTGGAGGAGGGCCGCGCCTTCCACGCGGACGTCAAGCGGCGCCTCGCCCGCCACGGCCGCCGCCACGACCAGCTGCTGATCCTGCCCGCCGCCACCTTCGTCCTCGGGGACACCGACGCCGAGGCCCGCGAACTCGCCCACGAGGTCCGCCGTCTCCAGGTCAGCGGGGCCACCGCGATCGCGTTCCTGGAGCACGTCTGGAACCGGGACCTGTCCGGCTACGACCCCGACGGGCCGCTGCCCGACGTCGACCCCGAGCCCGGCGAGAACACCGTCGCGCTGGGGCGGGCGAGCGTACGGATGTTCCGCGATCCGGTGGCCACCGCCCGGCAGTGGCGGGAGCTCGCCGAGGCCAAGAACCTCTCCATCCGCGAGCTCGTCATCGAGACCACCGGCCGGCAGACCTTCGTCGGCTCCCCCGCCACCGTCGCCGCGTCGATCGACGAGCTGGTGCAGGCGGACGCCGCCGACGGCTTCATCCTGGTCCCCCACCTGACCCCGGACGGGCTGGAGGGCTTCGCCGACACCGTGGTCCCGCTGCTCCAGGAACGCGGGGTGTTCCGCCACGAGTACGAGGGCACCACCCTGCGCGAGCACCTGGGGCTCGGCGTACCGGCGGCCGGGACCGCCTGAACTCCCGGACACCACCCCGGTGTCCCCGCCGCCCCCCGTCACCCGGCCCGCAAGGAGACCCGGCCATGTCCCGCATCCCCCTCGGGGTCCTCGACCTCGTCCCCGTCCCCACCGGCTCCACCGTCACCGACGCCCTGCACCACAGCATCGACCTGGCCCGGCAGGCCGAGCGGCTCGGCTACGCCCGCTACTGGTTCGCCGAGCACCACCTCAACCCCGGGGTGGCGGGGACCTCCCCGGCGGTGCTCCTGGCGCTGACCGCCTCCGCCACCTCCACGATCCGGATCGGTTCGGGCGCCGTACAGCTGGGGCACCGCACCGCGCTGTCCACGGTGGAGGAGTTCGGCCTGATCGACGCCCTGCACCCGGGCCGCCTGGACCTGGGCCTGGGCCGCTCGGCGGGCGCCCCCGCCGCGCGCCCGGCCGGCGGCGAACCCTTCGAGGGGCACACCCCGAACGGTCTGCGGATCCCTCCGCGCTTCTCGTTCGCCCCTCTCCTCGGGCACCCGAAGGTCGCCCTCCAACGGAAGCTGCTGAACCTGCCGGGCGCCCGCCCGCAGGACTACGCGGAGCAGGTCGAGGACGTGCTCGCGCTGCTGCGCGGCGAGTACCGGTCGGCCGAAGGCCTCGCCGCGCACGCCGTCCCCGGCGAGGGGGCGGACGTGGAGGTGTGGATCCTGGGCAGCAGCGGCGGGCAGAGCGCGGAGACCGCCGGCCGGCACGGACTGCCGTTCGCGGCGAACTACCACGTCACCCCGGCGACCGTACTGGAGGCGGCGGAGGGCTACCGGGCCGCGTTCAAGCCGTCGGCCGGCCTGGACCGGCCGTACCTGAGCGTCTCCGCGGACGTCGTCGTGGCCCCGGACGACGCCTCGGCGCGGGAGCTGGCCGCCGGGTACGCGCCCTGGGTGCACAGCATCCGCACCGCCGAGGGCGCCATCCCCTTCCCCACCCCGGACGAGGCCCGCGCGCTCACGGCCGACTGGACGGAGGCCGACCACGCCCTGGTCGCCGACCGGGTGGAGACGCAGTTCACGGGCTCCCCGCGGACCGTCGCCGACCACCTTGAGCGGCTCCAGGAGGCCACCGGGGCCGACGAGTTGCTGATCACGACGATCACGCACGACCACGCGGACCGGGTCCGCTCGTACCGTCTCCTGGCGGAGGAATGGGCCCGCCGCTGACGCCCGGACCCCGCCGGGCCCGGGGCCGGATCTCCCTCATGTCGCACGGAGTACTACTCTGTGCGACGTGACGATGCAGAAGGGTGCCGCTGTGGACGTCGACGCGATGATCGAGGACCTCCGCACGCTCGTCGAGGTCGAATCCCCCTCGCGGGACGTGGAAGCCCTGGCGGCGTCGGCGAAGGCCGTGGCCCAGATCATCGAGCAGCGTCTGGGCGGCCAGGCGGTCCTGGTCGACAGCGAGGCCGGTCCGCACGTCCACTGGTCGGGCGGCGGCGAGCCCAAGGTGCTGCTCCTCGGCCACCACGACACGGTGTTCCCGCTGGGAACCCTGGAACGCCGCCCGTTCACGGTCCAGGGCGGCCGGGTCACCGGCCCCGGCGTGTTCGACATGCTGGGCGGCATCGTCCAGGCGGTCCACGGGCTGGCGACGCTGGCCGACCGGTCGGGCGTCGAGATCCTGATGACCGCCGACGAGGAGGTCGGCTCCCGCTCCTCGCGCGCCCTGCTGGAGGAGCGCGCCCTGGCCTGCGGCGCCGTCCTGGTGCTGGAGGGCGCGGCCGACGGCGGGGGTCTGAAGACCGGCCGCAAGGGCTGCGGCGCCTTCCGGGTGTCCATCGCCGGCCGGGCCTCGCACGCGGGCCTGGAGCCGGCGGCCGGGGTCAACGCCCTGGTCGAGGCGGCCCACCAGGTCCTGGACATCGCGGCCCTCGGCCGGCCCGAGGCCGGTACGACCGTCACGCCGACGGTGGCGGCCGCGGGCACGCTGGAGAACGTCGTCCCGGCGGAGGCCACGGTCGTGGTCGACGTGCGGGTGGAGACGGCCGAGGAGCGGGAGCGCGTGGAGTCCGCGTTGGCGGCGCTGTCCCCGCACCTGCCCGGGGCGCGGATCACGGTGGAGGGGTCCGTCACCCGGCCGCCGATGCCCGAGTCGGCGGCGGCCGGGCTGTTCGCCGTGGCGCAACGGCTGCTGCCCGGCATCGAGGCGCGGGCGGTGGGCGGCGGCAGCGACGGCAACTTCACGGCCGCGCTGGGGGTTCCCACGCTGGACGGCCTCGGGGCCGTCGGCGGCGGCGCCCACGCGGACCACGAGTACGTGGAGGTCGACGCGATGGCCGAGCGGGCGCGGCTGGTCGCGGGCCTGGTGGCCGCGTTGCAGGAGTCCTGAACGCACCGCGACCGCCGGACCCGTCGCGGACGGGCCGGCGGTCGCGTGCCGCGGGTCAGACGCGGTCGGCGGCGATGAGGACGTACTGGAACGAGCCGTCGCGGTAGGACTCGATGAACGCCTCCTCGATCCCGGTGACGAGGGAGGAGGTGGCCCGCAGCTCCCAGTAGGGCAGGGTGTCCGGGGTCAGGTCGATCACGGCCTGGGGCACGAGCCGGTTGTCGGCCATGGCGCGGAGGTACTCGCGGCGGGAGTGGATGTTGCACTCGAAGTGGGCGTTGATCTGCGAGACCCACTTGGAGGGCTGGCCGTAGCGCGGGTTCCAGCAGCCGGTGATGGTGACGTAGCGGCCGCCGACCGCGAGGACCCGGGAGTGCTCGGCCATCAGGTCGTGCAGGTCGACGTACATGCTGGACTCGTTGTTCCAGGAGCCGGCGGCCTGCCCGGTCTCGAAGGGCATGTCGAGCATGTTGCAGACCCGGGAGCGAACCGATTCCTCGATGCCCAGTTCGCGTGCGCGGTTGTTCCCGAAGTCGGCCTGCTTGGCGGAGAGCGTCACGCCCTCGACCTTGCAGCCGAAGCGCTGGTGGGCCATGACCATCGAGCCGCCGCGGCCGCAGCCGGCGTCCACGAGCATGTCGTCGCGGCCGATGGCGCCGAGGTGGTCCAGAAGGAGTTCGGCCTGGGCCGATTCCAGCCGGTGCAGTTCGGCGACCAGCTTCTTCTCGTACTCGCTGTCCGCGGTGTCCCCGAGGGCGGCGTGGTCGACGGCGCCGATGCCGTAGTGGTGGTGGTAAAGGCCGTCCACATCGCCCAGGCGCAGGTTGACGGGCCTGGCCTCCTCGTTCCAGTAGCGGGCGATGTCGCCCTGGTAGGGCGTCGCGGGGGCGGGGATGAACGGCGTGGTGCTGACGGTGCTGGTCATGGAATAAGTTCCCCTCGTTTACCAGAAATCGGGCAGGGTGTATCGGTAGGTGTTGGACGCGTGCCAGTAGTGGTTGCCGTCGACCCACGCGGCCACGCCCTTGAGGAAGCGGGCGACGCGCGGGTCGGGACAGGCCGCGGCGAGCGCGGCGGACTCGGCCTCGAACTCGTGCATGAGGTCGTTGTGGACCTCGATCGCCTTCAGGTAGGCCTCCTTGTCGGAGAGGCCTTCCTTCTCGGCGATGACCACCGGAAGGTTCAGGTGCTTGCCGGGGCTCCTGAGTTCCTTCATGTAGGAGTAGAGGTCGTTGGAGAGGGTGGTGGCGTTGCCGGCGAGGGCGATCACGCGCTGCATGGCGGGCAGCGCGTGGAGCTCCGCCGGGAGTTCGTAGCCGCCGACGGAGTCGGTGATCGTGGGGCAGGGGCGGAAGTTGTTGAACTGGCGCATCGCCAGGTACTCCCACACCTCCGGGACGTACTCGGTCACGTCCCAGGAGGCCTCCGCCAGGTACCCCAGGTGCAGCCGGGCCATGTCGTGCCGGAACCGGTCGGCCTGCGACGGGGTGGCCGAGCGGGTGAAGTGGTCCATGGCCGACGCGTAGCAGCGGCGGGCGGCGTCCGCGGAGAGCGACTCCGCCCACGCCGGCTGGTACTCCTTCGTCGTGTGGACCGGGTCGAGGGCGGTGTGCGCCAGGAGCAGCCTGCCGCCGACGTCGGGGGTGGTGGCGCCGTCCTCGCAGTAGGCGTCGTCGACGACGTTCTCGGCGACCATCAGCCGCGCGGCGAGCATCAGGTGGTCGAGGGTGGGCGCGTCCGGATGGCAGGCGACCATGTAGCGGCTCACGGAGAAGCCGTCGAACTGGTCCTCCCATTCGGGCGGGAACGCCTGGACCTCGTCCACCGCCCAGCTCTTGATCCGCCGGCTGAGCTCCTCCACCCGGACGGGGTCCGGTTCGGGTACCGGGTGGTGGTAGAGGCCCGGGATGGGCCGCATGGCCGCCGGGGCCGGGGGGCCGGCGCCCTCCGGGGGTGCGGCCGGGGGCTGGGGCCGGGCCCAGTGCAGGTCCGCCGTGCCCAGGCCGGCGGGACCGCGCAGGATCCGCTCCAGGGCGGCCGGTGAGTGCTCGGCCGCGGCGGGCGCCGGCGGGTGCGCGGCCGGGGCCGCGGCCGTCGGGGCGGTTCCGAAGGGCAGCACCGGACGGGACGGCAGGGCCCGTGCGAGGACGGCGGCGGCCGCCGCGGCGCCGTCGGTGCGGGCGGGCGCGAGGGCGTCGGCGAGGGCCGGGGCCCCGAAGCGGGCCGCCGGTGCGGGCGGGCCCGGCTGCAGGGGGGAAGGCCCGGGATCGGGCATCCGTGGCTCCTTGGTGGGGTGGGTGGGCCGGCCCGGCTCCCGGGCGCGCTCGGTCGGCCCCGGGAGGGTTCGGGCCGTCGTGGCCGGGGGCGGCGGTGCTAGTCGCGCCGGCGGGCGATCTGGACGTTCTCCAGTACGCCGAGCGCGTCGGGCACGAGGATGGCGGCGGAGTAGTAGGTGGAGACCAGGTAGGAGATGATCGACCGCTCGTCGATGCCCATGAAGCGGACGGACAGGCCCGGCTCGTACTCCTCGGGCAGGCCGGTCTGGCGCAGGCCGATGACGCCCTGGTTGTCCTCGCCGGGGCGCATGGCCAGGATGGAGCTGGTGTTCTCCTTGGTGATCGGGATCTTGTTGCAGGGGAGGATCGGGACCCCGCGCCAGGCCGGGACCTGCTGTCCGCCGAGGTCGACGTGGTCCGGGTAGAGGCCGCGCGCGTTGAACTCGCGCCCGATCGCCGCGATCGTCTTCGGGTGGGCGAAGAGGAAGCGGGTCCCTCGGCGGCGGCAGAGCAGCTCGTCGAGGTCGTCCGGGGTGGGCGGGCCGGAGTGGGTCTGGATCCGCTGCTTGAAGTCCGCGTTGTGGAGCAGGCCGAACTCGCGGTTGTTGATCAGCTCGTGCTCCTGGCGCTCGCGCAGCGCCTCGATGGTGAGCCTGAGCTGTTCCTCGGTCTGGTTGTGCGGGCCGTTGTAGAGGTCGGCGACCCGGGTGTGGACGCGCAGGACGGTCTGCGCGACGGAGAGCTCGTACTCGCGCGGGTTGAGCTCGTAGTCCACGAAGGCGCCGGGCAGTTCGGCCTCGCCGGTGTGGCCGGCCGACATGGCGATCTCGGCCTCGCCGTGACGGTTCTGCCGCTGGAGCGGGAGGGAGCTGAACTTGCGGATGTGCTCCTGGAGGTGGGGCGCCTGGGCCAGGACGGCGGCGAACTCCGCGCGGGAGAGCGTCAGCAGGGTTCCGGGGGTGTCGGCGGTGGCGGTGTAGTCCCAGGTGGCGTCGGCGTCGAGCAGGGCGTTCTCGCCGAAGCGCTCGCCGTCGGCGAGGACGGCCACGGCGACCTCGTCGCCGTACTTGCCGACGGAGGTCTGGCTGATGCGGCCGTGGGCGATGAGGTGGATCTGGTCGGCGGGGGTGCCGCGCTCGACGAGGACCTCGCCGGCCCGGAAGTCGCGCTGGACGCAGCGGTCGGCGATGGCGGTGAGCACCTGGACGTCGTCGAAGCCGCGCAGCAGGGCGAGTTCGCCGAGCTCCTGCGGGATCACGCGGACGCTGGCGCCGTCCTGGATGAAGTCGATGGTGCCGTCGCCGACGGTGTAGCTGAGGCGGCGGTTCACCCGGTAGGTGCCGCCCTTGGTCTCCACCCAGGGGAGCGTCCGCAGGAGCCACCGGGAGGTGATCTCCTGCATCTGCGGGGCGGACTTGGTGGTGGTGGCAAGGTTGCGTGCGGCGGCGGTGCTGAGGCTCTGCTGCCGGGGCGGTTCCTGCAGCTCCGCTTCGGGGCTGGTGTCAACGGTCATCGGACGAGCTCTCCTTCGTACAAACTGGAAAAAGAGGATGAATATTCGGGAATCCGTCCAGATCCTGAGGAACAGTAACGGCCGCCCCGCCCAATGGACCTTGAAATGCCGTGGGTATTACTTCGATGCAGTGATCTTTCTCGGCAGGATGTTTGCGGTGCCGACCAGCGCTGTTTCGGCCGGGGCGCGAAAAAGGCCCCTCCCTCCGCGCTGGTCGCGCGGCGGGAGGGGCCCGGGGGTGCCCGTCAGGGCCGTCCGTCAGGTGCGGTACGCGAAGTACCTGGCGTTCGGGTAAGAGGCCAGGATGCTCGCGAGCGACTTCCGGTACGTGTTGGTGGAGTGGTACGTCAGGTAGGGCATTCCGGCCCTGCTGCGGTACGTCACCATCATGGAGTGGTCCTTGGACCCGTCCCGGTTGAAGTCCGCCTGCAGGATGTCGCCGACGTCCAGCTGGTAGACGTTGGCCAGGTTGGCGGCCCGCTGGTTGGAGAGCGTGAACCAGGCCCACTCGTTGGCTCCGACCCACGAGTCCGACTGACGGCTGCCGTCGTACCACCAGTTGCGGTAGTCCGTCGAGGTGCCCGGTACCGGCTTCCATCCGCCCGCGTTCAGCGCCTGGCTGATGAAGTTGGTGCAGTCGCCGCCGTTGCCGCTGAACTTGCGGTACGCCGGGTTGTAGTTGCTCCAGTACTTCTCCGCGTACTGCGCCATGGCCGTGTAGTTGTACGCGCCGCCGGTCAGCGTCTTGGGCTTGGCCGTCGCCGGGTACGTGGTGGCGGCGGGCGTGCCGTCCGGGTACTGGTTGCCGTCGTCCTTGACGACGGCCGCCTTGGCGGCGACGGGCTCGTTGACCGCGACGGGGCCGTTCTCCTGGGACTTGATCGTCTGGAGCTCCCAGTCACCGCCCTTCCTGCTGGTGAGGGTGAGCTCGTAGCGCGTCTTGAAGTCGGTGTTCGACGGCTCGTCGCCGTGCACCTTCTTGTAGGTGAGCGTGGTCTGCTCGGTGACCTGGACGGTCGCCTTGCCACCGGTCACCGTGGCGCGGTCGACCGTGACCTTGGTGTCGGCGGCGCTGTAGACCTCGCCCAGCTGCGCCAGGCGGGTCTTGCGCTCGCGCAGCGACTGGATCGCCGCGGTCTCGTCCTTCTTCAGCCCGTCGGACACGCGGGCCTTCTTCTTGCCCCCCTGGCCGTGGCCGTGGCGCACGGTCTGGCCGTCCACCAGCGCCTGGGTGCGCTGCGAGAGCACGTCGTCCGCGAGGCGGGCGAAGGTCTCGGTGGTGGCCTTGTCGGCCTCTACGGGCCCGGAGACGGCGTTTGCCGAGTAGGCGAAGAAGCCCCCGGACGCCACGGCCACGGTCAGGGCCGCGATGGCGGCGGGCCTGAACCTCTTAGGTATCACTGTTTTCCCCTTGTCACCCGGTCCACACGGACCGGGAGGACGGAATTTTCGCACAACTAGCCGACTGATTCGCCGCGTTCCGCTTTGTCATCGGATGCCCGGTAGGGACCGCTCACCAGCGCAGCCGTCCGACTCCGCTTCGTCACGGCGGCAGGGGTCCCGGCGGCGGGGCCCGCCGGCCGTGGGCAGCTGGAACAGCTCACAGCAAATGCATCTAGGGTGTCCGGGAAAGCACGGAAGAGGGAGCATCCGCAGTGGCCAGGCAGGATACGGGCGCAAGAGGGCGGTCTCGGGGCAGACGCGCGGCCTCGGACGCCGGCGCGGCGGCCCCCCCCCCCCCCCCGCGGGGGGCGGGGGGGGGCCCGTCTCTTATTAAAAAAAACCACCCCACCACTACCGTTTACGGAACTGCGGT
>NZ_JBBDHD010000075.1:0-33877 GCF_044129415.1 Streptomyces racemochromogenes | reverse complement strand
GGGGGGGGGGGGGGGGGGGGGGGGGGGGGGGGGGGGGGCCCCCCCCCCCCCCCCCCCCCCCCCCCCCCCCCCCCCCCCCCCCCCCGGCCTCGCCGGAACGAGAGGGGTCCCATGGCCCGGCTGCCGTCGGCGGAACGGCGGGCGCAGCTGACCGAGGCCGCGATCCGCGCGATGACCCGTGACGGCGTCGCCCGCACCACGACCCGGTCGATCGCCGCCGAGGCCGGGGTGTCACTCAGCGTCTTCCACTACTGCTTCGACTCCAAGCAGGCCCTGCTCGAAGCGGTCATCGAGGCGATCACCGCCCACTACATCACGGTGGTCAGGGAGGCGATCCGCCCGAAGGCCACCCTGAGGGAGACGATCCGGGCGGGCTTCCAGGCGTACTGGGACCACGTGTGCGCCCAGCCCGGCGAGCACATGCTGACGTACGAGCTCACCCAGTACGCCCTGCGCCAGCCGGGGTTCGAGCACCTGGCGCGCCGCCAGTACGCGATGTACCGCGACACCTACGAGGAGCTCATCCGCCGGCTGGCCCGCGACACGGGGCTGCGGCCGCGGGTGCCGGTGGCTGTGCTGGCCGGCTACCTGGCCGCGATGACGGACGGGCTGACCCTCGGCCTGCTGGTGCTCGGCGACGAGGGGGCGGCCGCGGACCTCCTGGACATGGTCACCGACCACGTCCAGGGGCTCATGGGGCCGTGATCCTCAGGCGGGGTCCGCCGCCTGCCACACGGTGGTGATGTTGCAGAACTCCCGGATGCCGTGGCCGGACAGCTCCCGCCCGTAGCCGGACCGCTTGACGCCGCCGAAGGGCAGGGCGGGGTGGGAGGCGGTCATGCCGTTGACGAAGACCCCGCCGGCCTCCAGCTCGTGGACGAACCGCTCCAGCTCGGCGTCGTCCCGGGTCCAGACGTTCGAACTCAGCCCGAACGGTGTGTGGTTGGCCCGCTCCACGGCCTCGTCGAGGCTGCCCACCCGGTAGAGGGTGGCGACGGGCCCGAAGGTCTCCTCCTGGTCGATGCGCATCGCCGGGGTGACGTCGGCCAGCACGGTGGGCTCGTAGAACCAGCCGTTCGGGTGCTCCGGCGGGCGCCGGCCCCCGCACAGGACCGTGGCCCCCTGCCGGACGGCGTCGTCGACGAGCTCCTCCACGTCGGCGCGGCCGCTCTCGGTGGCCAGCGGGCCGACGTCGGTGGACTCCTGCATCGGGTCGCCGACGGTCAGCCCCGACATGCCCTCGGTGAAGAGCCGGGCGAACTCCTCGTAGACATCGGTGTGCACGATGAACCGCTTGGCCGCGATGCAGGACTGTCCGTTGTTCTGCACCCGCGCGGTCACGGCGGTCTTCGCCGCCCGGGCGATGTCGGCGGAGGGCATCACGACGTAGGGATCGCTGCCGCCGAGCTCCAGGACCGTCTTCTTCACCTCGTCGCCGGCGACCGACGCCACCGCCCGCCCGGCCGGCTCGCTGCCGGTCAGGGTGGCCGCGGCCACCCTGGGGTCGCGCAGGATGCCCTCGACGGGGCCCGAGCCGATCAGCAGGGTCTGGAAGCAGCCCTCCGGGAATCCGGCCCGGCGGAAGAGGTCGCCCAGGTAGAGGGCCGTCTGGGGGACGTTCGAGGAGTGCTTCAGCAGGCCCACGTTGCCGGCCATGAGCGCCGGCGCCGCGAACCGTACGACCTGCCAGAGCGGGAAGTTCCACGGCATGACGGCGAGCACAACCCCCAGCGGCCGGTAGCGCACCCGGACGGCCGAGGCGCCGGCGTCGCGGACGTCGGATGCGGCGGGGTGCTCGTCGGCGAGGAGGCCTTCCGCGTGGGCGGCGTACCAGCGCATCGCCTTGACGCACTTGGCCGCCTCGGCGCGGGCCGCGGCGAGCGGTTTGCCCATCTCGATGGTCATGGTGCGGGCGATGTCCTCGCCCTCGGCCTCCAGGAGGCCGGCCGCGCGGTTCAGCAGTGCGGAGCGTTCCGCGAAGGTGGTGCGCCGGTAGGCGGCGGACGTGCGCGCGGCCTCGGCGAGGCGGCGTTCGATGCCGTCGGCGTCGAGCGCGTCGAACGTGCGCAGGGTCTGGCCGGTCGTGGGGTTGACGGTGGCGATGGGCATGGTCGGACCTTCCTGCGAGGGAGCCGCCCCACCGACCCTGCCCGCCCGCTCCCGCGGGCGCAACGCGAGGACCGGCCGCGTCGCCGCGACCGGGCGGCCGCCGGGCGGGCCGCCCGCGCCGCGGACCGGGGCCGTTGGCGCGGCCACCTGCCGAGACGCTTCCGCGCCGGGCCCGCGCCGGTCGCACAATGGGATCGGGAGACCCGGGGAACCGAGGGAGCCGCAGGAGCCGGGCGGGAGGCGGACGGACCGTGGACGAGCGGGCGCAGGACGAACCGGAGCGCCGCCGGGAGTGGGCCCGGGAGCTGGTGGCGGGGCTCACCGCCGCCGAGGAGCTCGACCTGGCCCTGGCCGCCGTACTCGACCCCGAGCCGGACCTGCTGGCGGAGAACGACGCCCGCCGCGCCCGCGCCGTGCACGCGGCCGCCATGGGTCTGGGCCCGGCGGGCTGCGCCGCGGCCGCGGGGATCCCGGAGGCACTCCTCGCCGGGTGGCGGGCCCGGGACCCCGCCTTCGAGGCCGCCCTCGCGGCGGCGACGGCCCTGGCGGCGGCGCACCGGGTCCCGGCCCGGGGTCGGACCAGCGCACTGGGCCTGCGGCTGTTCCTCCAGTCCGTGGCCCGGGGTGCGAGCGCCGGTACGTCCGCCGCGATCGTCGGCCTGCGCTCGGACCAGCTGCTGCGCCTGCGCCGGGCGAACCCGCTGGTGGCCGCGCTCGTGGACGCGGCGGTCCAGCAGGCCCGGGGGCTGCGCGGCGGCGAACGCCGGCCGAAGCGCGCCCCCGCCTACCGCCTGGTCACCCTCCGCACCCCGCCGTCCGGCCCGGACCCGGACCGCTCCCACCCCGAAGGGCGGATCGAACCGCCGGCACCGGACGCACCGGGCTGACCTCGGGTCGGCCCCGCCGCACGGGCCGGCCGTGACGGGCGCGGTGGCAGGGTGGGCCGACGCGGCGGGAGGCTGGGCTACGGGCGGCGGCGCGGCTTGCCGCCGCCGCGCTTGGGGGCGGCTCCGCCGCGGGCACCCGGCTTGCCGCCGGAACGGGCCGCCGGCTTGCCCGTCGTCCGGGGCTTGCCGCCGGTCTTCTTCGCCGCCGCGGCCTTGCGGTCCTGCTGGGGCTGCGCCGGCGCGGCCTGGCGGCCGCGGGAGCTGTTGACCGTCCGGCCCCGGACGATGCCGATGAAGTCCTCGACCATGTCGGTGGTCTTCTCCTCCGGCCAGGACAGCGCGACGCGCGAGGCGGGGGCGTCGGTGACGGGCCGGTAGGTGAGGTCCTTGCGGTGGTGCAGCCGGGCGAGGGACTGGGGGACGACGAGCACGCCGATGCCGGCCGCCACCAGCTCGATGGCGTCCGCCGTGGTGGCGGGCCGTTCGAACGCGGGCTTCCCGGGCGGGGTCTCCCAGCCCAGGACGTCGTCGAGGGGGTGCAGCACGATCTCGTCGGCCAGGTCCCCGGCCGTCACCTCGTCCACCGCGGCCACGACGTGGTCCTTGGGGACCACCACCACGGTGGTCTCGGTGTAGAGCGGGATCGCGCTGAGGTCCGCGCCGTCCACGGGCAGCCGTACGAATCCGGCGTCGGCCTCACCAGCGCGCAGTGCGGCGAACGCCTCGCCGGCGCTCACGCCGACCAGGGTCAGCGGGATGTCGGGCAGCCGCTCGTTCCAGATCCGCACCCACTTGGTGGGCGTCACTCCCGGGACATAGGCGAGCCGGAACGAAGGGGTTGCATCCGAGCCTGTCACCCCGCAAGGTTACCGGTCGTGGTCGGAGCCCGCGCACATGCTCGATACCCTGGGGGCATGACGTCGCACCAGAGCACCCAGACGATGAAGCCCGCGACCGCGGCGAAGAAGCTGGGTGTGTACCTTGAGGCCACCCCCGCAGAGTTCCGGGAGGGCGTGGTCTCGCGCACCGAGCTGAACGCACTCCAGGCCGAGCCGCCCGCCTGGCTGGTGGAGCTGCGGCGCAACGGTCCGCACCCGCGCCCGGTCGTCGCCTCGAAGCTGGGCGTCTCGATCGCCGGTCTCGCGCGCGGCGGGATCACCGAGGCGCTCACCACGGAGCAGATCGAGGCCCTCAAGCAGGACAACCCGGAGTGGCTGCAGAAGGAGCGCGCCACCCAGGCGGAGGTCCGCAAGGAGGCCGTCCGGATCAAGGAGAAGCAGGCGGAGAAGGCCCAGAAGGACGCGCAGAAGCGTTCCTGACCTCCTTCGCCGCACAGACGCACGCACGACGGCCGGGCCGGGTCCGCGAGGGACCCGGCCCGGCCGTCCGCGTGCCGCGGGCCCGGGGGCGGAAGGCGCCCCGGCGCACGGCCCGCGAGGCCGGTCGCACCGGCACCGGCTAGTTCCGGGCGTCCCGTTCCCGACCGGAGGCGGAGACCAGACCTGCCTCGTACGCCGTGATCACCAGCTGGACCCGGTCCCGGGCCCCGAGCTTGCCGAACAGCCGCGCCACATGCGCCTTGGCGGTGGCGACGGAGATGAACAGCTCCTCGGCGATCTCCGTGTTCGACCGGCCCCGCCCGACCAGCGTGAGCACCTCGCGCTCCCGGTCGGTGACGCCCTCCACCGGCCGTGCGGACCGGCCGGGAGCGCGGCCGGGGCCCCGGACGAAGTCCGCGATCAGGCGGCGGGTGACGCCCGGGGCGATCAGCGCGTCCCCGGCGGCGACCACCCGGACCGCCGCGAGGATGTCCTCCAGGGCCATGTCCTTGACCGCGAACCCGCTCGCGCCCGCGCGCAGCGCCCCGTAGACGTGCTCGTCCTCGTCGAAGGTGGTCAGGACCAGCACCCTGGGCGCCCCCGGCCCGCCGGTGATGCGGCGGGTGGCCTCGATTCCGTCCATGCCGGGCATGCGGATGTCCATCACCACCACGTCGGGGCCGTGGGCGGCCGCCTGTTCGACGGCCTCCGCGCCCGTCCCGGCCTCGGCCACCACCTCCAGGTCGGGGGACTCGCCGATGAGCACCCGCAGCCCCGAACGCACCAGCGGCTGGTCGTCGACGAGCAGGACGCGCACCCGGGCCGGGGCCTGCGCCCGGTCCCGGCCCCCGTCCGGGGCATCTGCCGGGGCCCGGGTCATCGCGGGACCTCCGTGCTCCCGGCGGGCAGCGGCAGCTCCGCCGCGACCCGGAACCCGCCTTCCGGCCGGGGGCCGGCGCTGAAGCGGCCCTGGAGCAGGCTCACCCTCTCGTACATGCCGGTGATGCCGAAGCCCGCACCGCCGGGCCGGACCGCCGCTCCCCTGCCGTCGTCGACGACCTCCACGTGCACCTCCCGCTCCCGGAAGTCCACGGTCACCCGGGCCCGGGCGGAGCCTCCCGCGTGCCGGACGACGTTGGTGAGGGCCTCCTGCACGATGCGGTACACGGACAGGTCGATGTCCGGCGGCAGCCGGCGCGGCTCACCGGTCCAGCGCACCTCGACCCCCACGCCCGACCCCCTGAGCGAGGCCGCGAGCGCGTCGAGGCCGGCGACTCCGGGCGCGGGCACGGTGGGGACGCCGCCGTCCTCCTCCCCCGGCTCGGCCCGGCGCAGGGCGACCAGGGTCCGGCGCAGACCCGCGAGGGCCTCCCGGCTGGTCCGCTCGATGGCGTCGAGCGCGCTGCGCGCCTCCTCGGGCCGGGTCCCGATGACCCGGCCGCCCACGCCCGCCTGGATGGCGATGACGCCGATGCTGTGGGCGACCATGTCGTGCAGCTCCCGTGCGATGCGCAGGCGTTCGGCGGTCACCGCCTCGGACACGGCCTTGGCCCGCAGTTCCACGGCGTGGACGCGCCGCTGGCGCACCAGGAGGCCGGCCATGCAGCTGGTGCCGAGCGCCAGGACCGCGACCAGGCCGGCGCTGGTGAGCAGCGGACCGGGTGCGAGGAGACCGGCGGCCAGGACCTGCACCACGGCGACCGCGCTGCCGGCGGCGACCGCCTCACGGCGGGGGCGCCCGGCCACGACGGCACCGAGGACGAAATCCACGGGGAGGTAGACGAGCAGGCGGTCCGGGCCTTGGTCACCCGCCGAGAAGGCGACGAGCGTACCGGCGAGGACGGTCATCGCCAGCGCGGCCTGCGGCCGGCGCCGGACCAGCCCGGCCAGCAGGCTGACCGCGAGCAGCAGCACGGTCGCCTGCAACAGGCCGGAGTCACCGGGGCCGGCACTGAGGAGGAGCCCCGCCGCGAGGAGGTAGAGGGCGGCGCCGCCCCAGTCCAGGAGGGCCGTCCGCGCCCCCGTTCCCGTATCCGTACCGAGGGGCGCTCGGAGCGCTGTTGTGTTCATGTCGCGACAGTAACCACCGGGCCCCGTACGGACATCGGCCCGCGGGCTTACGCCCCCGGAGGGGGGTCCTGCGGCTCCGGGATGTGCTGAAACCCGTTCGGCCGTCGGGCGTTAGAAGGACGGACCGGCGCGCGCGCCCGCGCTGTGCGCCGTCCGACGATCCGCGTGCCGCGCGTGAGTGACGAGTTGGAGGAGCGAGATGACGGACACCAGGCCGGCCGGGTCGGGCCGCAGGAGACTTGCCGCGCACTGCCGGGGGATCACCGACTCCCCCTCGTTCGGCATGGGCGTCTTCATGGTGATCCTGATCAACGCGGGGCTGATGGGCGCGGAGACGTACAGCGGTCTGGCGGCCTCCCAGGGCCGGGTCCTGCAACTGGCGGAGGACGGCTGCCTGGTCGTGTTCACGCTGGAGATGGTGCTGCGCCTCGGCTCCTACGCGGACCGGCCGAAGGAGTTCTTCCGGGACCCCTGGAACATCTTCGACCTGCTGATCGTCGCCTCGGCCTTCCTGCCGTTCCTGCGCTCGAACACCACCGTGCTGCGGCTCCTGCGGCTGGCCCGGGTGCTGCGCACCGCCCGTTTCCTGCCGCACCTGAGGATCCTGCTGCTCGCGGTCGGGCGCAGCCTGCCGGGCACGGCGAGCTTCCTGTTCGTCGGCGCGCTGGTGGTGTACGTGTACGCGATGGTCGGCTGGGTGTGCTTCGCCGGATCCGATCCGCAGCACTACGGCTCGATCGGCCGGGCCGCGCTCACCCTGTTCCTGCTCACCACCCTGGACGGGCTGACGGACGCCGTCCGGGCCGGGCTGGAGATCTCCCGGTTCAGCATCCTCTACTACGCCTCCTACGCGCTCCTCGCCTCGTTCGTGCTGGTCAACGTCCTGATCGGGGTGGTCCTGAACTCGCTGGACGAGGCGCGGGAGATGGAGGAGGCCGAGGCGCGGGCCCGGGAGCGGGCGGCTCGGGACGCGGACGCCGCCGACGAGGTCCGGGAGCGGATCGCCGCGGCCCGCCTCGCCCTGGACGACCTGGAGGCCAGCCTCGACCTCGCGCGGCCCGCGACGGCGGCCGCCCCCGGGCCCCGGGACCCGGAGCGGCGCGAGCCCGAGCGGCAGCTGGAGACGGCCTAGCCGGCGCGGCACCGGCGGGACCCCCGCCCGGCCACCGGACGGGGTCCCGTGCGGCCGCCGGGTCAGCCGGCGTCGCGGACCGCGACGATCCCGTTGAACACGCCGACGTACGCCGTCCCGTCGGGGCGTCCCGTCGGGGCCGAGGGTGATCGGCGCCGATTCACGCCCGCGCAATGGCCGGCCGACCGCGCGCGATGTCGCTCCACTGCACCGTGCGGTCGCACCAGCGGCCGAGCAGCACCGGATCGTGTCCGACGGCCAGCAGCCCCGCGCCGGTCTCCCCGCGGTATTCCTCGACCACGCCGACGAGGGCGGCCGTGGTGGAGGCGTCGAGCATGGCCGTCATCTCGTCGCAGACCAGCCAGCGCGGCCGCAGTACCAGGGCCCGGGCCAGGCAGGCGCGTTGCAGCTGGCCGTCGCTGACCTCGTGGGGCCGCCGGGCGAGGAGGTCCGCCCCGAGACCGACCCGGTCGGCGAGGGCGTCGACGGCCGCGTCCGCCTCCTTACGACGGCCCGTGGCTCGGAGTGGTTCCGCGACGAGGTCGCGCAGCCGGAGGCGGGGGTCCGCCGAGAGCCGGGGCTGCTGGAAGACCACGCCCACGCCGGTGCGCAGGGAGCGCGGGGCCCGGTGCCGGAAGCCGGTCACGGCGCGGCCGTCGAAGGCCACCGTCCCCCGGTCGGGCCGGTGCAGCAGGGCGGCGACCCGGGCGAGGGTGGACTTGCCGCAGCCACTGGGCCCGAGCAGGCCGAGGGCCTCGCCGGGGCGCAGGGCGAGGTGGGCGTCGCGGACGACGGGGTGGCGGCGGTCGTAGCCGGCGGTGATGCCCTGGAGCTCAAGCACGGTGGCAGGCCACCCCTTCGGTGAGCGGCGGCCGGACGGTCCGGCAGACGGCGTCGGCGAGGGCGCAGCGGGCGGCGAAGGCGCAGCCGGGCGGGAGGTCGCCGAGTTCGGGCGGGGCGCCCGGGATCGGGGTGAAGGCCCGTTCGGGGAGGGCGTCGAGCAGGCCCCGGGCGTAGGGGTGGCGCGGTCCGGGTGTGCCGAAGAAGGCGTCGGCGGGGGCGAGTTCCACGATGCGGCCCGCGTACATGACGGCGACGGTGTCGGCGATGCGCTGGGCGGCGGCGAGGTCGTGGGTGATCATCAGTAGGGCGCGGCCGGCGTCCCGGGTGTGGGCGCGCAGTTCGTCGGCGGTGCGCTCGACGAGGTCCCGGTCGAGGCCGGTGGTCGGCTCGTCGGCGAGCAGCAGGGGGGCGTCCCCGATGAGCGCGAGGGCGGTGGCGGCGCGCTGTGCGAGGCCGCCGGAGAGCTGGTGGGGGTGGTGGTCGAGGTGGCTCGCGGGGAAGGCGGCGCGGGCGGCGGCGGCCTCTGCGGCCGCGCGGGGGGCGCGGGATCCGGTGAGTTCCCGGACGGTCTCCTCCAGGTGGGAGCGGATGGTGCGGACGGGGGTGAGGTGGGCGGCGGGGCTCTGCGGGACCAGTCCGACGCGGCGTCCCCGTACGGTGCGGGCCAGGGTGTCCTCGTCGGCGGCGAGCAGGTCGAGGCCGTCGGCGAGCAGGGCGGACCCGGCGGTCTCGGCGTTGCCGGGGAGCAGCCCGAGCAGGGCGGAGGCCAGGACGGACTTGCCGCAGCCGCTCTCCCCGACGAGCACCAGGCACTCCCCGGCCGCGAGCCGGAACCCCGCCTCGGAGACGGCCTCGACGTAACGGCCGCGGCCCGTCCGGAAGCGCACGGAGAGCCCCCGCACGCGTAGCACGGGGGCGTCAGGCAGTGCTTCGCCGGACGCGGGAGCCGTCCGGGCCGTGTCCGGCGCCATGGCCCCCGGGCCGGTGGGACGCGCGCCCTCCGGCCCGGGCCCGGTGCCGGGCGCCGCCCCGCCGGGAGCCCGTACCGGGGCGGGACCCTCCGCGGAATCCGCGTTCTCGGGGCGGCCCGTGGCCGGGGCCGGCCCCTGGGTGGTGAAATCGGGGCGGGTCACAGGTGGGGCTCCGGGCGTCGACGGGGGCCCAGGCGGTCGCGCCAGGCGCCGGCGAGGCCGGCGAGGGCCAGGGTGGGGAGGACCAGCAGCAGGCCGGGGAAGAGCGTGGGCCACCAGTCGCCGGCGAGCAGTGAGCCGCGGCCGCCCTGCACGAGGGTGCCGAGGCTGGCCTGGTGGGCGGGCAGTCCGAGGCCGAGGAAGGACAGGGCGGACTCGTGCCACATGGCGTGCGGGACCATCAGCACCGCCGCCAGCCCGGCCTGCGGCAGCACCCCGGGTAGCAGATGGCGGACGGTGACCCGCCACCGTGACGCGCCGCCGGAGACGGCAGCGTCCACGTACGGGCGGCCGCGCAGCGAGAGCACCTCGGCGCGCACGATGCGGGCCGTGGACAGCCAGTGGGTCACCGCCACGGAGGCCACCACGGGCCAGATCCCCGGCCGGAAGAGGGCGACGACGAAGACCCCCAGCAACAGGTGCGGAACGGAGGACAGCGTGTCGACGGCCCGCATGAGCAGCCGGTCGGTCCACCCTCCCAGCGCCCCGGCGGCCGCGCCGACGGCCGTGCCGACGACGGTGGCGACGAGCGCCGCGACGAGGCCGACGAACAGCGACACCCGCAGTCCGTAGACGCAGCGCAGCAGCAGGTCCCGGCCGAGGTCGTCGGTACCGAAGGGGTGTGCCCAGGACGGCGGCAGCAGTTTCGCGGAGAGGTCGACGGCCTGCTGGTCGAGCTGGACCAGCGGGGGCACCACGAGCACGGCCAGGGCCAGGGCGGCGGCCACGGCGGCCGAGGCGCGCACCCGCACGGTGCGGGTGGAGCGGCGGTCCGGGCCGCGGCGGCGCCAGGCCGCCGGTTCGGCGGAGTCAGCCATCGAAGCCCACCCTCGGATCGGCGAGCCCGTACAGCAGGTCGGACAGCAGGTTGCCGGCCAGGACCGCGGCCGTGGCCAGCACGGTGAGCGCGGCCAGCAGCGGGAAGTCCACCGAGGTGGCGGCCTGGACGGTGGCGGCGGCAATGCCGGGCCAGCTGAAGACGGTCTCGACGAGCAGGGCGCCGGTGATCAGCTCGGGCACCCGGGAGCCGATGAGCGTGAGGACGGGGAGCATCCCGGAGCGCAGGGCGTGCCCCAGCAGGACCCGCCGCTGCGACAGGCCGCGGGCGCGGGCCCCGCGTACGGGGTCCTCGTCGAGGGCGTCGGTGACGCCCTGGCGTACGTAGAGGAAGAACCAGGGGGACTGGGAGACGCCGAGCACCAGCACGGGCAGCACCAGATGGGTGGCGACCTGGCCGGGGGTGACGGTGTCGGCGGCCGCGTCGGTGAGCCCGCCGGAGGGCAGGACGCCCAGCCGCACGGAGAAGGTCCAGACGGCCAGCAGCCCGAGCCAGTAGGCGGGGGCCGCCTCCAGGGTGTAGGCGAGGGCGCCGGCCGTCCGGTCGAGCGGCCCGCCCCGGCGGCGGGCGGCGAGCACGCCGAGTCCGGTGCCGAGGAGGACCGCGACCGCGAAGGCGCAGCCGGTGAGCAGCGCGGACCAGCCGAGGCGTTCGGCGATGGCGTCGGCGACGGGCCGGCGCAGGGACGTGGAGGTGCCGAGGTCGCCGGTGAGGGCGGAGGTGAGCCAGCCCCACCAGCGGTCGAGGAGCGGCCGGTCGGCGCCGAGGTTGGCGCGCAGCCGTTCGAGTTCGGCCGCGGGGGCGGTGAGTCCGGCGGTGCCGGCGTAGGCCTTGACGGGGTCGAAGGGGGAGAGTTCGGCGACGGTGAAGACGCCGAGGGTGACGGCGAGCAGGACGGGGACCGCGGACAGGAGCCGCCGTCCGGTCATGCGGGTCATGGGCCCCCAGGGGAGGCGCGCGGCGGCGGTCACGGGTGCTTCGGCTTCCAGGTCTCCACGTTCCACCAGGGGCCGGAGCCGAGGCCGTGGTCGTGCGGTTCGACCTGGGTGGAGGGGCCGTCCCACTTGTCGCCGACGACGTAGAGGTGGTCGATGTGGGTGAGGAAGACGTAGCCGGGGTTCCGGACGAGCTCGCGCTGCACGGTGTCGTAGGCGGCCTTGCGGGCTGCCGGGTCGCCGTTGGTGCGGCCCTCGGCGACGGCGCGGTCGACGGCGGGGTTGTCGTACCGGGCCATGTTGTTGAAGCCGTCGCCCGCGAGGGTGGAGGTCAGCAGCTGGTACTGGTCGAAGTCGGGGTCGGCCGGGGAGCCGCCGCCGGCGAGGACCGCGTCGGTCTTCATCCGGGGTTCGATGACCTCCCAGGTCCCGGCCTCGGTCCTGACCTCGATGCCCGCCTTCTTGGCGTCGGAGGCGAAGGCCAGGGCGTGGTCCTGGCGGATCTTGTCGCCGGAGGTGTACCAGAGCGGGAAGGCGGCGCGGACCCCGTCCTTGGCGCGGATGCCGTCGGCGCCGGTGGTCCAGCCGGCCTCGTCGAGGATCCGCCGGGCGCGGTCGAGGTCGTACGGGCGCTCGGTGCCGGGGGTGAACCAGGGGCTGTCGGTGGGGACCGGGCCGTAGGCGGCCTTGCCCGCGCCGTCCAGGAGGGTGTCGACCATGGCCTTGCGGTCGACGGCGAGGTCGAGCGCGCGGCGGACCGCCACGTCTGCGGTGACCGGGTGGTGGGTGGGGAGGGTGACGGTGCGGTAGTCGAAGGTCCTGGCCGCGTAGGTCTTCCTGGTGGCGTCCTTCTCGAAGCCGCGGGCCAGGTCGGGGGGCAGGATCGCGGCGTCGAGCTCGCCGGAGCGCAGCCGGGTGGCGCGGACGTCGTCGTCCTTGACGACGGCCATGGTGAGCTTCTTCACGGCGGGCTCGCCGCCCCAGTAGCCGGGGTTGGCCTTGAAGTTGAGCTTCTCGCCCTTGGACCAGCCGGTGAGCACGTAGGGTCCGGTGCCCACGGGCCTGGTGGTGAACTCGCCGCTGTTGACGTCCTGCCGGCCCGCGATGTGTTCGGGGGCGATGGGCAGCACGGTGCGCTCGGCGAAGGGCGCGTAGGGGTACTTGAGGGTGAAGACGACCCGGTCGGCGCCGTGGGCGGTGACGCTCTCGATCGCGTCGAGCTCGGACCGGGAGGCGTTGTTGGTCTTGGGGTCGAGGATGGTGCGGTAGGTGAACTCGACGTCCTTGGCGGAGAAGGGCTGCCCGTCGCTGAACTCCACGCCGTGGCGCAGCCGGTAGGTGTAGGTGCGGCCGTCGGCGGAGACCTCGGGCAGGGCCTCGGCGAGGGCGGGCGCCAGCTTCATGTCCGCGTCGTGGGTGAGGAGCCCGTCGAAGATCTTGGAGTTGCCGTCCTTGCCGTAGCCGAGCAGCGGGCTGAGGGTCTCGGGTTCGGTGGCGATGCCGACGACGGCGGTGTCGGCGGTGGTGGCGGCCGAGGGGTTGGAGCAGGCCGTGGCGCCCGTGATGAGTGCGGTGGCGAGCGCCGCTGCCGCGGCTCCCCGTACGTTCCGGGCCGTCATGCTGTGCACATCCCTGTTTAAGATCATCTGTTATTGCAAAGAGATCGCAATAATGCCAGATGTGATCAGAGGAAGACGAACCCGTCCATACGGACGCCGATTCCCGGCCACCCGGGTCTTGTCCGGCCGCACCTCGCCGTGCCATATATGGTCCAGACCTTTACGAGAGCACGTTGGAGGAAGGCACCCCGTGCGACCCATCACGGCCCCGCACCGCGCCGGGGCGGTCCTCGCGGCCCTCGCCCTCTGCCTGGCCGCCCCCGCGCTGACCGCCTGCGGCGCCGACGGCGACACCGCGCCCCCGCACTCCCCCGCCGGTCTCACCGCCCAGGCGGGCAGCGCCACTTCGGTCCACGTGATGTGGGAGGCGGCCTCCCCCGCCGACGGGGTCGCCGGGTACCAGGTCTTCGAGGGAGACCGGCTGGTCCGGGAACTCCCCGCGGAGAAGACCATGGTGGACGTCACCGGCCTCGCTCCGCTGACCTCCTACGCCTTCACCGTCCGCGCCCGGGACGCGGCCGGGAACCGCTCCGCGCCGAGCGCCCCGGTGCGGGCCACCACCCCCGCCGCCGGACCCGAGGACCGCCTGCCTCCCACCGCCCCGCCCGCCACGAGCGGCCGGGCCGAGGGCCCCCGGACGGTCCGCCTGGACTGGACCCGGGCGACCGACGACACGGGGGTGACGGCCTACGACGTCTATCAGGGCGGCGTCCGGATCCACACCGCCGGCGCCACCGAGAGCGCCGCCACCCTGACCGGACTCCAGCCCGGGACCGCCTACTCCTTCACCGTCCGCGCCCGCGACGGCTCCGACAACAGCTCCCCCGACGGGCCGGCGGTGGCCGTGACCACCCCCGACGACCCGGCCCGGGGACCGGACACCGCGCCCGGCGCGTTCACGGCCGCCGCCTCCCCCGGCACGGTCGACCTGGGCTGGACCGCCCCGGACACCGGACACGAGACCGGCGAGTACCAGCTCTACGTCAACGACCGGCCGGTGACCGTCATCCAGTTCGGCGCCGGAGCCGTGCCGAAGGGACGGGCCTCCTACCGGCTCACCACCGCCGAGCCCGCCGGTACCGTCTGGGCGCTGAAACTGCGCGCCCGCCTGCCCGACGGCAACTGGGGCGCCTTCTCCCGGGAACAGCGGATCACCCTCCCCGGCTGACACCTCAGGCCCGCTCACGCGCCACCGATCCGGACCGAACGGCACGGCCACACAAGAAGATCGCGCACAATACGACTGTGTTCGGTGAGTACTCGGTCAACCACGGTCAGGCAGGTGCCGCCGACGGCGACCATGCGTCAGAATCTGGCGCCGTGCCGGGAAACCTTCCGCCGGAGACGGCGAGCTTCGTCGGCCGCGAGGCCGAACTCGACCGTCTCGACGGCCTGCTGGACCAACGAAGACTGATCACCCTGACCGGGGTGGGCGGGGTCGGCAAGTCCCGACTCGCGCTGCGGGCCGCCGCACGCCCCGGCCGGGCCCGGCCCGACGGGGTCTGGTGGGTCGAGCTCTCCCCGCTGCGCGACCCCGGCCTCCTGACCACCACCCTCGCCCACACCCTCGGCCTGAGCATCGCCGGCGCCCCCCACGCGGGGCAGACGCTGGACGAGGAACTGTGCGCGTGGATGGCCGACAAGACCCTGCTCATCGTCCTCGACACCTGCGAGCACCTGGTCACCCCGGTCCGGCACCTGGTCGGCGAACTCCTGCAGTCCGCACCCGGCCTGACGGTGCTGGTCACCTCCCGCGAGCGGCTGGGCTCCCCCGGCGAGACCGTCGTGGAGGTCCGCCCGCTGCCCTGCGACGGCCCCGACAGCGATGCCCTCGCCCTCTTCCGGTCCCGCGCCCTGGCCGCCGCCCCGCAGACCGCCGCCCTCACCGACCCCGTCCGGGCCGCCCTCGCGGCCGAGGTCTGCCGGCGCCTGGACGGGATCCCGCTCGCGCTGGAGCTGGCCGGGGCCCGGCTGCGGCTGTGGACGCTGGAGCGGATGGCCCAGATGCTGGGGGCGCGCTTCGAGGTGCTCTCCGACACCACCCGTACCACGGCGCCCGCCCGGCACCGGACCCTGCGGACCGCGATCGGCTGGAGCCACGAGCTGTGCGAACCGCTGGAGCGGCTGCTGTGGGCACGGCTGTCGGTGTTCGCCGGCGACTTCGACGTGGCCGCCGCCCGGACGGTGTGCGCCGGCGGACCGCTGCCCGCCGCGCGGGTGGAGCGGCTGCTGGAGGGGCTGGTCGCGAAGTCCGTCGTACGCCGGTCCCGGGAGCGGGGGGCCGGGGCCCGCTACCGGATGCTGGACACCATCCGCGAGTTCGGCCACGACTGGCTGGCCGAGCTGGGCGAGGTACGGGCGGTCGCCGACCGCCACGCCCACTGGTACGCCGCCCTCGCCCGCGCCGCCGAGGAGGGCTGGATGGGGCCGGGCCAGGTGGACTGGTACCGCAGGATGAGCACCGAGCACGCACAGCTGCGCACGGCCCTGGAGCACCTGCTCGGAACGGACCCCGGCGCGGCCCTGGAGATGGCCGGGGACCTGTGGTTCTTCTGGTTCTCCTGCGGCCACCTCCAGGAGGGCCGCGGCTTCCTGGAGCGGGCCCTGGCCCAGGTCCGGCCGACGGGAGCGGCACACGCCCAGGCGCTGTGGGCGCTCGGGCTGACGATGCTGCTCCAGGGCGACATGGGCGCGGCCGGGCTGGCGGGCACCGCCTGCGTACGGGCCGCGGAGGCGATCGGCGACCCGGAGGGGCGGCTGCGCGCCGCCTACCTGCGGTCGGTCTCGCTCCTGATGCCGGGCGACCCGGTGCGGGCGCTCGCGCTGGCGGGGCCCCGGGCGCGGGTGGGCCACGGCGGCCCGGGAAACGGTGCGGGACGGCTGCTGTGCCAGCTGGTGAGCGCGTACGCCCTGTGCGACCTCGGGCGCTTCGAGGAGGCCGCCGAGGAGGCGTGGGGGCTGCGCGAGGCCTGCGTGGAGCTGGGCGAGCGCTGGCTGCGGGCGTACGCGGACTACGTCCTCGCGTTCGCCGCGCTGGGGCTCGGCCGGCACGGGGAGGCCGCGCGGCACGTACGGGCGATGCTCTCGGGCAAGCGGCTGCTGAACGACCGCTTCGGCATCGCCATCGGCCTGGACATGCTCGCGGCGGCGGTGGCGGCCCTGGGCGACGGGGAACTCGCGGCGCGGCTGCTGGGTACCGGGCACGCGTGGTGGCGCACGGTGGGCCGGCCGCAGATGGGCTCCCCCTCGCTGACTGCCCTGCGGGACCAGGGCGAGCGGCAGGCCAGGGCGGCGATCGGCGACGCGGCGTACGAGACCGCGTTCCAGGGCGGTGCGGCGGCGTCCACCGGCTGACGCGCAGCCGGCGGACGCCGTAAGGCGAGGGCTCCCGTCAGTACGGGAGGGGTCTGCCCGACGGTGTGCGCAGATCCAGGTCTCGGGGGGCGGGCTTGGGGACGGGCTTGCGGATCAGCTGCTGGCGCATGCTGCCTCCTCGCTCAGACCAGGGCCGGGCGACGGGGTTCCACCGTCCGGCCTTCGGGGAGCAGTTCCCCGGTGTCGTCGAAGACCACCACGCCGTTGCAGAGCAGGCTCCATCCCTGTTCGGGATGGAAGGCCACGGTGCGGGCAGCGTCACGGTCGGCGCTGTCGGCGGGCGGGCAGGGGGGCTGGTGGGAGCACATGGCGCACCTCCTCGCAGTGTGGGGCGGGAGGGCCGGTGGTCACCCGGTCGATTCCGCGATCCACGGTGGCGGCGAGTATTACCGATCGCCGCACCCGGACGGAACCCGTATTCGAGGTCGAGTTCAGGGTGTGTATGCCCGCTCACCATGCGCTCATGCCCGGTTTCCGGATCTTCTCCGCAGCGGTGGACCCCGCTGCCCCGCAATCCCGGGCCGAACGCCCCCTCAAACCCGGACGATCACCCCAACCCAACCACCCCCACCGCTCCCCCGAGTGGCAGGGATCACACACCCCCGCCACCCCCGGCCCCGTGGAACCGCGGCTAGCGGATGGGCATGCCGGAGAGGGTCCGGGCGATCACCAGGCGCTGGATCTCGCTCGTGCCTTCGAAGATCGTGTAGATCGCCGCATCCCGGTGCATCCGCTCCACCGGGTACTCCCGGGTGAAGCCGTTGCCGCCGAGGATCTGGACGGCCTGCGCGGTGACCTTCTTGGCCACCTCGCTCGCGTAGAGCTTCGACATGGAGCCCTCCGCCGAGGTGAACGGCTTGCCGGCGACCGCCATCCAGGAGGCGCGCCACACCAGCAGCCGGGCCGCGTCGATCTGCGTGCGCATGTCCGCGAGCTGGAAGGCCACGCCCTGGTTGTCGATGATCGGGCGGCCGAACTGGGTACGGGTCCTCGCGTAGTCGAGGGCCACCTCGTAGGCGGCCCGGGCGGTGCCGACCGCCATCGCGCCGACGGCCGGCCGGGAGGCCTCGAAGGTGGCCATGGCCGCGTTCTTCACCCTTTCACCGCCGCCCGCCTTCGCCTTCTCGCGGGCCCGCGCGAGCCGCTCGTCGAGCTTCTCCTTGCCGCCGAGCAGGCAGGAGCCGGGGATCCGCACGTCCTCCAGGACCACCTCCGCGGTGTGCGAGGCGCGGATGCCGTGCTTCTTGAACTTCTGGCCCTGCGAGAGGCCTGCGGTGCCCGGCGGGACGATGAACGAGGCGTGCCCCCTGGTGCCGAGCCCCGGGTCGACGACGGCGACGACGATGTGGACGTTGGCGATGCCGCCGTTGGTGGCCCAGGTCTTGGTGCCGTTCAGCACCCACTCGTCCGCGGCCTGGTCGTAGACGGCCCGGGTGCGCATCGCGCCGACGTCGGAGCCGGCGTCCGGCTCGGAGGAGCAGAAGGCGGCGACCTTCACGTCGTCGGGGGTGCCGTACATCTGCGGGATCCAGGTCCCGATCTGCTCCTCGGTGCCGTTGGCGAGGACGCCGATGGCCGCGAGGCCGGTGCCGACGATCGACAGGGCGATGCCGGCGTCGCCCCAGAAGAGCTCCTCCATCGCCATCGGTATGCCCAGGCCGGTCGGGTCGAAGAACTGCTGGGCGTAGAAGTCCAGCGAGTAGATGCCGACTTTGGCGGCCTCCTGGATGACCGGCCAGGGGGTCTCCTCGCGCTCGTCCCACTCCGCGGCTGCGGGCCGGATCACGTCGGCTGCGAAGCCGTGGATCCAGTCGCGGACCTGCTTCTGGTCGTCGTTGAGCTCCATGGTGAACTCCGCCATGTCCCCTCCAGCTGATCCACACGGCCGTACGGCCCCGCCCGGTAGGCCCGCACCGCGGGTTACTGCCGGTAACATCATCGAGGTCCACAGTCTGTTACCGGCCGGTAAGCACTGTCAAGCGCCGCCGGTTCGTTCGGCACGGTGTGCGGGGTGTTACGTTGCGTGGGCGTCACGCACATCGCAAGGGCGGGGAGAGAAACACGTCATGCAGACCACCCAGGAGGCCGGGGCCTCGGAGCCGGGAGCGGGCGACCGCCGCCGTCGCGAGCTGCTGGAGGCGGCCGACCGCGTCGTCCTCAGGGACGGCCCCAAGGCCTCGATGAACGCCATCGCGGCGGAGGCGGGCATCACCAAGCCCATCCTCTACCGGCACTTCGGCGACAAGGCAGGGCTCTACCAGGCGCTGGCCGTCCGGCACACTGACGCCCTGCTCGACTCGCTGCGGGCCGCGCTCGACGCCCCCGCGGAACGCCGCAGCCGGGTGGAGTCCACCCTCGACACCTACCTGGCCGCCATCGAGGCCCGCCCCCAGGTGTACCGGTTCCTGATGCACCCCGCCGAGGACTCGCAGAGCACCGAGCGGGGCTTCGATGTCGGCCTGCACTCCGCCCCGCTGCTGCGCCGGCTGGGCGAGGAGCTGGCGGAAGTGGTCGGCGAGCGCGTCGATCTCGGCCCGGGCGGCGAACAGCTCGCCCGGATCTGGGGACACGGCATCGTCGGCATGATGCACGCCGCCGGGGACTGGTGGCTCGGCGAACGCCCGTGCGCCCGGGCCGACCTGGTGGCCGGCCTCACCGACCTGCTCTGGGGCCGCCTGGCCACCGCCGGCAACCGCGAGGACGGCCCGGGCTTCTGAGCCGCCCGGGCGCGGCGAGCGGGACGGGCTACCGCTGCCCGGCCGCCCTGCCCCAGGCGGTCTTGCGGATCGCCCGGCGCAGCAACCGGGCGCGCAGACCGGTCACCCGGTCCGCGTAGACGGTGCCGTCGAGGTGGTCGCACTCGTGCTGGAGGCAGCGGGCGAAGAACCCGGTGCCCTCGATCCGCACCGGGGCCCCGTCGGAGGTGACGCCCTCGACGACCGCGCGGTCGAAGCGGGCGGTGCCCGCCTCCAGGCCGGGCAGCGACAGACAGCCCTCGGGGCCGAGGAACTCGTCCCCGTCGGCCTCGACCAGACGCGGGTTGACGACGTGTCCCACGTGGCGGACGTCATCGTCGTCGGGGCAGTCGTAGACGAACACCCGCCGGCCGACCCCGACCTGGTTCGCGGCGAGGCCGACGCCCTGGGCGGCGTACATCGTGGCGAACATGTCCTCGATGAGCCGGTCGAGTTCGGGGCCGAAGTCGGTGACCTCGGCGCAGGCGGAATGGAGCACCGGATCACCCAGCAGGCTCATGGTGCGGACGAGTCCGGTGGTACCGGGGATGGGGCGCTGTCGCATGGCGGTAAGGGTACGACGGGCGAATATATGAGGAGATCCGCGGCGGACCGGGGGCGCCGCGGTCAAGGCTCCGGCCGGTACTGGATAGGCTGGGGCGACCGACGCTAGGAGGACAAAGGACGATGGCAGGCAACACGGAGCCGCTTTCGCCGCGGGCCAAGCTGGCCGTGACGGCGGGCAAGGCCGCGGCGGCGGTGTCGCGGGCCGCGGGACGCGGAAGCGGATCGGTGATCGGTGGCAAGGTCGCACTCAGGCTGGACCCCGATCTCCTCGGCGCGCTGGCTCAGCATCTCGATGTCGTCCTCGTCTCCGCGACGAACGGCAAGACCACGACGACCCGGCTGATCGCCGAGGCCCTGCGGGCCAGCGGCCCGGTCGTCTCGAACGCGCTCGGCGCGAACATGCCGGCGGGCATCACCTCCGCCCTGGCCGGCGGCTCGGACGCCAAGTACGGCGTCATCGAGGTCGACGAGAAGTACCTGGCCGGGGTGGCCCGGGACGTCACGCCCAAGGTGATCGCCCTGCTGAACCTCTCCCGCGACCAGCTGGACCGCGCGGCCGAGACCCGCATGCTCGCCGAGAAGTGGCGCGAGGGGCTCCAGGGCTCCAAGGCGGTCATCGTGGCGAACTGCGACGACCCCCTGATCGTGTGGTCGGCCTCCTCCTCCCAGAGCGTGGTGTGGGTCGCGGCCGGCCAGGAGTGGAAGGACGACGCCTGGTCGTGCCCCTCCTGCGGCGGTGTCATGCAGCGCCCGGGCGACGACTGGTTCTGCGGCGAGTGCGGCTTCCGCCGCCCGACCCCGACCTGGGTGCTCTCCGGCGACCACGTGCTGGACCCGCACGGCTCGGCCTGGCCGATCCACCTCCAGCTGCCGGGCCGCGCCAACAAGGCGAACGCCGCCACCTCGGCCGCCGTGGCGGCCGTGTTCGGCGTGCCCCCGCAGGTCGCGCTGGAGCGCATGTACCAGGTCCAGGCCGTCGCCGGCCGCTACGACGTGGTCTCCTTCCAGGGCCGTGAGCTGCGCCTGCTGCTCGCGAAGAACCCGGCCGGCTGGCTCGAAACGTTTTCGCTGATCGACGGGCCCCCGGCGCCGGTGATCCTCTCGGTGAACGCCCGCGGCGCGGACGGCACCGACACCTCCTGGCTGTGGGACGTGGACTACCCGCGGCTCGCCGGCCACCCGATCTTCGTGATCGGCGACCGCAAGCTGGACCTGGCCGTCCGCCTGGAGGTCGCCGGCCTGGACTTCCGGGTCTGCGAGACCCTCGACGAGGCCGTCCAGCTCGCACCCCCCGGGCAGATCGAGCTGATCGCCAACTACACCGCCTTCCAGGACGTGCGCCGCCGCGTCGGCAACTAGCCACCCATAGAGGACAAGAGCATGAGCGACAACAGCCTGCGTCTGGTGTGGGTCTACCCCGACCTGCTCAGCACGTACGGAGACCAGGGCAACGCCCTCGTGGTGGAGCGCCGGGCGCGCCAGCGCGGCCTGGACGTGCAGCGCGTGGACGTGCGCAGCGACCAGCCCATCCCCACCTCGGGCGACATCTACCTGATCGGCGGCGGTGAGGACCGGCCGCAGCGGCTGGCCGCCGAGCGCCTGCTGCGCGACGGCGGCCTGGAGCGCGCCGTCTCGAACGGGGCGATCGTCTTCTCCGTCTGCGCCGGGTACCAGATCCTCGGCAAGGAGTTCGTCAACGACATGGGCCAGCGCCAGGAGGGGCTGGGCCTGCTGGACGTCGTGACGGTGCGCGGCGAGGGCGAGCGGTGCGTCGGCGACGTGCTCGCCGACATCGACCCGCGGCTGAACCTGCCCCCGCTGACGGGCTTCGAGAACCACCAGGGCGTCACGCACCTGGGCCCGACGGCCAAGCCCTTCGCCCGGACCCGCCTGGGCCGGGGCAACGGCACCGGTGACGGCACCGAGGGCGCGTACAACGACACCGTCTTCGGTACGTACATGCACGGACCCGTGATGGCCCGCAACCCGCTGATCGCGGACCTGCTGCTGAAGCTGGCCCTCGACGTGAACGCGCTGCCGGCCATAGACGACCGCTGGTACGAGGCGCTGCGCGCGGAGCGCATCGCGGCGGCCACGCAGCCCGCGTAGCGCCTTCCGCACCCGTCCGGCCCGGACTCCCCCTCGGGGGGTCCGGGCCGACGTGCTTTCGTACGATCTTCCGCTTGGGAGGTCCTTCCTGTGGACGATGGTTCAGTCCGGCGGGAATCCGCTTGTAGGCTGGCGGTCAGTTCCAACCGGACGACGTGGTCCGGTCGTCGGCCCACGTTGCAAAGGTCTTTCTGCCATGCGCATTGGTGTGCTCACTTCCGGTGGCGACTGCCCCGGCCTCAACGCCGTCATCCGCTCCGTCGTGCACCGCGCCGTCGTCGACCACGGAGACGAGGTCATCGGCTTCCACGACGGCTGGCGCGGCCTGCTGGAGTGCGACTACCGCAAGCTCGACCTGGACTCCGTGGCCGGCATCCTGGCCCGCGGCGGCACGATACTCGGCTCCTCCCGCGTCCAGCCCGCGCACCTGCGCGACGGCGTGGAGCGGGCCAAGGGCCACGTGGCGGACCTCGGCCTGGACGCGATCATCCCGATCGGCGGCGAGGGCACCCTGAAGGCCGCCAACCTGCTCGCGCAGGGCGGCCTGCCCATCGTCGGCGTGCCGAAGACCATCGACAACGACATCTCCTCCACCGACGTGACCTTCGGCTTCGACACCGCCGTCGGCGTGGCCACGGACGCCCTGGACCGCCTGAAGACCACCGCCGAGTCGCACCAGCGCGTGATGGTCGTCGAGGTCATGGGCCGCCACACCGGCTGGATCGCCCTGCACTCGGGCATGGCGGCCGGCGCGCACGCCATCGTGGTGCCGGAGCGCCCGTTCGACATCGCGGAGCTGACGGCCATCGTCGGCGAGCGCTTCTCGGCCGGCAAGCGCTTCGCGATCGTCGTGGTGGCCGAGGGCGCCAAGCCGCGCCCGGGTTCGATGGACTACGAGCAGGGCGGCACCGACCAGTACGGGCACGAGCGCTTCGCCGGCATCGGCAACATCCTCGCCGTGGAGCTGGAGCGGCGCCTGGGCAAGGAGGCCCGTCCGGTCATCCTGGGCCACGTCCAGCGCGGCGGCACGCCGACCGCCTACGACCGGGTCCTGGCCACCCGCTTCGGCTGGCACGCGGTGGAGGCGGCCCACCGGGGCGAGTTCGGCATGCTGACGGCCCTGCGCGGCACGGACATCGTGATGGTCCCCCTCGCGGAGGCCACCTCGACCCTCAAGACGGTCCCGGACGCCCGCTACGACGAGGCCCAGACGGTTCTGTGATGTTCCACCCGTTCTGACCCCTTCGGCCGCCCCCGGACGCGATCGCGTCCGGGGGCGGCACTACTGTGGTGGGGCGCCACAGTCAAGGGAGTGAACAGATGGACCACAGCGGTCACGGCATGGACATGAACATGGACATGAACATGGACCTGCCGCCGTTCACCCTCGGACGCGGTCTGGAGTTCTCCTTCGACGCGTTCTTCCTCTTCGGCTCCCTGCTGGCGCTGGCCCTGTACGGCTGGGGCGTGCTGCGGCTGCGGCGGCGCGGGGACGAGTGGCCGGTGGGCCGGACGGTCGCCTTCGTGACCGGCGTGCTGACGGTCATGCTGGTGATGTGCACCAAGCTGAACGACTACGGCATGGTCATGTTCAGCGTGCACATGGTCCAGCACATGGTGATCAGCATGGTCACCCCGATCCTGGTGCTGCTCGGCGCGCCGGTGACGCTCGCCCTGCGCGCGCTGCCGCCCGCCGCCCGGGGCAGCAAGGGGCCGCGCGAGCTGCTCCTGATGCTGCTGCACAGCCGGTACATGCGGATCATCACGCACCCGGCGTTCACCATCCCGATGTTCATCGCCAGCCTCTACGCCCTGTACTTCACCCCGCTCTTCGACTTCCTGATGCAGAGCAGGGCCGGGCACATCGGCATGATGGTCCACTTCCTCGCCGTCGGCCTGATCTTCTTCTGGCCGATCATGGGCGTGGACCCGGGCCCGCACCGCCCCGGCTATGTGATGCGGATGCTGGAGCTCTTCGCTGGCATGCCCTTCCACGCCTTCTTCGGCATCGCCCTCATGATGGCGAGCGAGCCGATGATCAAGACGTACGCGAACCCGGCGGCCTCCCTGGGCATCGACCCGCTCGACGACCAGCACTGGGGCGGCGGCATCGCCTGGGCCTTCAGCGAGATCCCCTCGGTGCTGGTACTGATCGCCCTGGTCTACCAGTGGTACCACTCGGAGCAGCGGGCGGCGAAGCGCTCGGACCGGGCCGCGGACCGGGACGGCGACAAGGAGCTGGAGGCGTACAACGCCTATCTGGCCTCGCTGCAAGGGCGCGGCCAGTAGCGCAGGAGCCGCTCCGCGCGCCACCATGGGGCATGACCGGATCCGTTAAGGCGATGGCCGTCACGACCCTCGCCGCCCTGGTGGCCGTCTCCACGTACTCCGTGGCCCTCGGCAGCAACGGCTGGCTGTGGTTCGGCTGGGTGGTGCTGGGGCTGGTGACCCTCGGCATGGCCGCCGCGGGCGGCTCCTGAGACCGGCGGGGGCCCGCGCGGCCCCGTTCCTCGCCACCGCATGGCTGATCCGTCCGTGGTCCGACCGTCGGGTGAAGGGAAGCGCCGGGTGTTCTACCAGCTGCTCAAGCACGTCCTGCTCGGTCCGCTGCTGCGGTTGCTGTTCCGGCCGAGGATCGAGGGGCTGGAGAACATCCCCGAGGAGGGGGCCGCGATCATCGCGGGCAACCACCTGTCCTTCTCCGACCACTTCCTGATGCCCGCGATCCTGCGGCGCCGCATCACCTTCCTGGCGAAGGCCGAGTACTTCACCGGGCCCGGGCTCAAGGGCCGGCTGACGGCCGCCTTCTTCCGCAGCGCGGGGCAGATCCCGGTGGACCGCTCCGGCAAGGACGCCGGGCAGGCGGCGCTGCGCGAGGGGCTCGCGGTGCTGGCGAAGGGCGAGCTGCTCGGCATCTACCCGGAGGGCACGCGCTCGCACGACGGGCGGCTGTACAAGGGCAAGGTCGGCGTGGCGGCGATGGCCCTGCAGGCCGGGGTGCCCGTCGTCCCGTGCGCGATGCTCGGGACCTTCGAGATCCAGCCGCCCGGCCAGACCCTCCCGAAGATCCGGCGGGTCACGATCCGCTTCGGCGCCCCGCTGGAGTTCTCCCGGTACGCGGGGATGGAGAACGAACGGGCGGTGCTGCGCGCCGTGACCGACGAGATCATGTACGCGATCCTGAACCTCTCCGGCCAGGAGTACGTCGACCGGTACGCGGCCGAGGTCAAGGCCGCGGAAGAGGAGGAGCGGAAGAAGGCCCGGCGCACGAAGCGCTGAGCCTCCTCCCGCTCAGGGGTCTCCCGGGGTCCTAGCGGACGGCCGGGAGCTCCTCGCGCTTCGCCAGCTCCGAGGCCGGGGCCTGGGCGAGCGACTTCGCGGCGGCCGGGGCCGGCGGCACCGGAGTGGCGTGCGGGCCGCACTTCACGTCCGCGGCGTCGACCTTGCCGGTCAGCAGGTAGGACTCGACCCGCGTGTTGATGCAGGGGTTCACCAGACTGGTGACGCCGTGCGAGCCGGCGTTCTGCTCGGTGATCAGGCGCGAGCCCGCGAGGCGGCGGTGCAGCTCGACGCCGCCCTGGTACGGGGTGGCGGCGTCACGCTCGGACTGGACGATCAGGACCGGGGCGATGTTCTTCGCGCCGACCTCGATCGGGGTGCTCTGCTTGGACTTCCAGGTGGCGCAGGGCAGGTTCATCCAGGCGTTCGACCAGGTCAGGAACGGGTACTTCTGGTGCAGCGCGGTGTTGTCCCGGTCCCACTTGGCCCAGCTGGTCGGCCACTTGGCGTCGGCGCACTCCACCGCGGTGTAGACGGCGTTGCTGTTCTCGGAGGCGGCGTTGCCCTTGGTGTCGGACATGTCCGGGGCGATGGCGTCGATCAGCGGCTTCTCGTCACCGGCGGCCCAGGCGCTGAAGGCCTGCGCGACCGGGACCCACGAGGAGTCGTAGTACGGGGCGCCCTGGAAGAAGCCGATGAGCTCGGCCGGACCGACGACCCCGCCGAGCGGGTTGGCCTTGGCCTGGGCGCGCAGCTGCTGGTACTTGGCCTCGACCTTGGCGCGGGTGTCGCCGAGGTGGAAGGTGGAGTCGTACTTGGCGACCCAGTCCTGCCAGTCGTTCCAGCGGGTCTGGAAGGCGACGTCCTGCTCCAGGTTGGCCTGGTACCAGATGTTGTCGGTGTCGGGGTTGACCACCGAGTCGACGATCATGCGGCGCACGTGGCCCGGGAACAGGGTCGCGTAGACCCCGCCCAGGTAGGTGCCGTAGGAGACGCCGAGGTAGTTCAGCTTCTTCTCGCCGAGGGCGGCCCGGATGACGTCCAGGTCGCGCGCGGTGTTGGTGGTGGTCATGTGCGGCAGCATCTCGCCGCTGCGCTCCTTGCAGCCGTCCGCGTACTCGGCGGCGAGCTTGCGCTGGGCGAGCTTGTCGGCCTCGTTGGACGGGACCGGGTCGGCCTTGGGGGCCTTCACGAACTCCTGCGGGTCGATGCAGGAGATCGGCGCGGAGTGCCCGACGCCGCGGGGGTCGAAGCCCACGAAGTCGTACGCCTTGGAGGTGTTGACCCACAGCGGGCTCTTGGTGGTGACCCGGCGCGGGAAGCGCATGCCGGAACCACCCGGGCCGCCCGGGTTGTAGACGAGGGCGCCCTGGCGCTCTTCCTTGGTGCCCGTGCTGACGGCGCGGTCGACCGCGATGTCGATGGTCTTGCCGAAGGGCTTCGCGTAGTCGAGCGGCACCTTCACCCAGCCGCACTGGATCGGCTTCTCGAAGCCCCAGTCGGCCGGGCAGTCCTTCCAGTCGATGCCGGCGCGCGCGGCGCGGGCGGCGGCGATCTGGGCGCCGACGGCCTCCGCGGGCCCGTTGTCCTTGCGGGCCGGAGCCGCCGAGGCGGACGGGGCGAGCAGCAGGCCCGCCGCGAGCGCGCCGGTGATGAGAGTGGCGGCGCTCCCCAGCGTCGCGTTGCGTATCACGTGGTCGATCCCCCTGGTCATGTGCCGCGTGAGGCGGCCGGGTTGGGTCAGGGGGATCCTTTCGTCTGACGGGTACCTGGCAACAGAGCGAGGTCGAGTTCTTTGCCAACCCGATAACCGGAAACGGGTGTACCGCTGAGCGGTGTCCCATTCGCCCCTGAACCGCCCGTCCTTGACCGCCGGACGCCCGCGCCTCACCAGCCGTACGTCCGGGCCGCCCCCTCCAGCAGCTCGCGCAGCCGCAGCGCGTCCGGGGCCAGGGCCGTCACCAGGACGGCCGGGCCGGCCAGCGGGGTGACCGCCGCGAACTCCCCCAGCACCGCGGCCGGCGGGGGGTCCTGCTCGAACCGCGGGTCCACGACCAGGAGCTGCCCCAGGGTCCGGTGTCCGGCGAGTCCGGCCGGGCCGTCCCAGCCGCCGGGTGCGCCGGGTCCGCAGGACAGTTCCTGGTCCAGCAGCGGGCGGCCGCCCCGGGTGACCGTGAGCCGGCTGCGCAGCAGGCCGGGGGCCTCGCCGGTGCGTCCCAGCACCTGCTCCTCGCGCAGCATCAGCCGCGCGGAGGGGGCCAGTTCCGCGCGGGTGGAGACCCGCAGGTCGCTGCCGCGCACGGAGACGAGGGGCTCCGGCAGCCAGCGCACCGCCGACTCCTCGGCCAGCCTCAGCCGTACGTCGTAGCGCGCGCTCTCCCCGCCCCGGCCGGGCAGGGCCAGGGTGGCGGCCGCCGAGCGCAGGGCGAGCCGGGCGCCCGCTCCGGCCTCGGCCTCCACCGCGAGGCGGTCGCCGCCCAGGGGGGCGCTCATCGCCCCGACCAGCATCACGCCGGCCTCGGGGCCCTCGCTGCGGACCCGGCGCAGGGCGAGCGGGCCGTCCCCGGCCAGCACGGGCAGGGCGGTGCCGCCGCGCCCGTCGGCGGTGGCGGCGATGCGGGCGGTGGCCCGCAGCCCGGCCGGGGCGAGGGGGGCCTCCGCGGGGGGTGCTCCGGTCACCGTACGGCCCAGGCGGCGAGGCGCTCGCGCACCCAGGCGGCCACCGGGGCCACGCCTTCGGCTCCGCGCAGGGACTGGAAGGCGACGGGCAGGTCCCCGCGCTGCTCGGCGGCGTCGCGGGCCATCCGCTCCAGGTCGGAGCCGACGTACGGGGCGAGGTCGGTCTTGTTGACGACGAGCAGGTCGGCGGTGGTGACGCCGGGGCCGCCCTTGCGCGGGATGTCGTCGCCGCCGGCCACGTCGATGACGAAGACCTGGGCGTCGACCAGGCCCCGGGAGAAGGTGGCGGTCAGGTTGTCGCCGCCGGACTCGACGAGGATCAGGTCGAGGGGGCCGACCGCCTCCTCCAGCTCCTCGACGGCCTCCAGGTTGGCGGAGATGTCGTCGCGGATGGCGGTGTGCGGGCAGGCGCCGGTCTCGACCGCGCTGATCCGCTCGGGGGGCAGGACCGCCTCGCGGAGCAGGAACTCGGCGTCCTCCCGGGTGTAGATGTCGTTGGTGACGACGGCCATGGACAGGTCGGCGCGCAGGGCGCGGCAGAGCGCGGCGACGGTTGCGGTCTTGCCGGAGCCGACGGGGCCGCCCAGTCCGATGCGCAGGGCGCGGCGGGTGCCGTCGGCGCGCAGGGGCGCGGCGCTGTGCGTGTGCCGGTGGGGGTACGTCACGTCGTGGTCGAGGTGCACGGCTGGTCTCCTTGGGGATGGTCTGGGGTGGGGGGTGCCCGCGCTCAGGAGGCGAAGAGGCGTACCGCCCAGTCGGCATGTACCTCCGCCGCGATGTCCAGCAGCGGTGAGGAGGCCGCGGGCAGCGCGTCCGTGCCCTGCTCGCGCGCGAGCCCCGCGGCCCGGGCGGCCCGGGCGGCCACCGTGTCGAGCTCGGGGGCCAGGCCGGCCAGGACGGCGCTCGCCTCGAAGGGGTCGAGGCCCAGCAGCCGTACGGTGGCGGTGGCCGGACCGCTGACGCTCTCGTACGCCGCCACGTGGGCGGCGTCCAGGGCGCCGAGCCCGGCGGCCCGCGCGGCGAGGCCGAGCACCACCGGCTGGTGCGCCCCCCGCGGGAAGGCGGCGGCCAGCGCGTCGAGTTCGGCGCAGGGCCAGGTGGCGCGGGCCGCGCGCAGCAGCTGCCGGCCGAGCCGGCGGGCCGCCGCGCGCAGGGCGGGCGAAGGGGTGCGGGCGTCGGCGGCGGCGTCGAGGTCCGCCGGGTCGAGGCCGAGGGCGGCGGCCGCTGCGAGGGCGGCGGCGGTCAGCCCGGCGGTGTGCAGCCTGCCCCGGCAGAACTGGGCCAGGGAGGCGGCGTCGTGGATCCGGCCCGCCTTGCAGGCGGCTTCCGCCCCTCCGGAGTGGGCGTGTCCTCCGGCGGGGAAACGGCCGTCCGCGAGGACGAGCAGCGCGGCGAGGCTCATCGGGAGCGGTCCTCCATCAGAAGAGGAAGTAGCGCTGGGCCATGGGCAGCTCCGCTGCGGGAGCCGGCTCCACCACCTCGCCGTCGATGCTGACGGTGAAGGTGTCGGCGTCGACCTCGACCCTCGGCATGGCATCGTTGTTGCGCATGTCCGTCTTGCCGACCTTGCGGGTGCTCTCGATGGCCGTGAACGCCTTGGTGAGGCCCAGCCGTTCGGGCAGGTGGTCGTCGAGGGCGGCCTGGGAGGTGAAGTTGATCGAGTTCAGGCCGGGTGCGCGGCCGATGGCCCCGTACATGGGCCGGGGCAGGACCGGCTGGGGGGTGGGGATGGAGGCGTTGGCGTCGCCCATCTGCGCGTAGGCGATCTGGCCGCCCTTGACGACGACCTCGGGCTTGACGCCGAAGAAGGCCGGGTTCCACAGCACCAGGTCGGCGAGCTTGCCCACCTCGACCGAGCCGATCTCCTTGGCGAGGCCCTGGGCCACGGCCGGGTTGATCGTGTACTTGGCGACGTAGCGGCGGGCCCGGTGGTTGTCCGCGGGGCCGTCGCCGGGCAGGGGGCCGCGCCGCTTCTTCATCACGTGGGCGGTCTGCCAGGTGCGCAGCACGACCTCACCGACCCGGCCCATGGCCTGGGAGTCGGAGGAGATGATGGAGATGGCCCCGAGGTCGTGGAGCACGTCCTCGGCGGCGATGGTGGAGGGCCGGATGCGGGACTCGGCGAAGGCGAGGTCCTCGGGGACGGCCGGGTTGAGGTGGTGGCAGACCATCAGCATGTCGAGGTGTTCCTCGACGGTGTTGACGGTGTGGGGCCGGGTGGGGTTGGTGGAGCTGGGCAGGATGTTCGGCTCGGAGACCACGGTGATGATGTCGGGGGCGTGACCGCCGCCCGCGCCCTCGGTGTGGTACGAGTGGATGGTCCGCCCGGCGATGGCCGCGAGGGTGTCGCCCACGAAGCCGGCCTCGTTGAGGGTGTCGGTGTGGATGGCGACCTGCGTGCCGGTCTCGTCGGCGACGCTCAGACAGGCGTCGATGACGGCGGGGGTGGCCCCCCAGTCCTCGTGGATCTTGAACCCGAGGGCGCCGCCGCGCAGCTGCGAGTACATGCCCTCGCGGGACATGGTGTTGCCCTTGCCCAGCAGGCCGATGTTGACGGGGTAGTGCTCCAGCGCCGCGAACATCCGGGCCAGGTGCCAGGGTCCGGGGGTGACGGTGGTGGCCTTGGAGCCTTCGGCGGGGCCGGTGCCGCCGCCGACGAGGGTGGTGATGCCGGAGGCGAGGGCCTCGTCGACGACGGTCGGCGAGATGAAGTGGATGTGGGTGTCGATGGCACCGGCCGTGACGATCTTCCCGTTGCCCGCGATGATCTCGGTCTCGGGTCCGATGACCAGGGCCGGGTCCACGCCGTCCATGGTGTCGGGGTTGCCGGCCTTGCCGATGCCGCAGATGCGGCCGTCGCGGATGCCGACGTCGGCCTTGACGATGCCCCAGTGGTCCAGGACGACCACGCCGGTGATCACCGTGTCGGGGGCGCCCTCGGCGCGGGTGGTGCGGGCCTGTCCCATGGACTCCCGGATGACCTTGCCGCCGCCGAAGACGGCCTCGTCGCCGGAGCGGCCGGGGCCTCCGCTGAGGTCCTCCTCGATCTCGACGAAGAGGTCGGTGTCGGCGAGCCGGATCCGGTCGCCCTTGGTGGGGCCGAAGAGGTCGGCGTACGCCTGGCGCGAGATCTCAGCCATCGAGGGGTCCTCCGGTCTCCCCGCGCAGTCCGGGCACGGTGCGCAGCCCGCCGAGCGGCACGAGTTCCACGGCGACCGGGATGCCCGGTTCGAAGCGGACGGCGGTGCCGGCGGCGATGTTCAGGCGCAGGCCGTGCGCGGCCCGCCGGTCGAAGTCGAGGCCGGGGTTGGCTTCGGAGAAGTGGTAGTGGGAGCCGACCTGGACGGGCCGGTCGGCTGCGTTGAGCACGGTGAGGCGGGTGACGGGGCGGCCTTCGTTGAGGCGCACGCTGCCGTCCCCGAAGGCGATTTCGCCGGGGATCATGAAGGTTGTCCCCTTCAGACGATCGGGTCGTGGACGGTGACGAGCTTGGTGCCGTCGGGGAAGGTCGCCTCGACCTGGACGTCGTGGATCATCTCGGGGATCCCCTCCATGACCTCGTCGCGGGTGAGCACCTTGCGCCCGGACTCCATGAGTTCGGCCACGGTCCGGCCGTCGCGGGCCCCTTCGAGGAGGTGGGAGGTGATCAGGGCGACGGCCTCGGGGTGGTTGAGGAGGACCCCGCGCGCCCTGCGCTTCTCGGCCACGTCGGCGGCGACGTGGATCATCAGTCTCTCTTGTTCGTGGGGTGTCAACTGCACCTGTATCACCAAGCTTCCGGGACAAGATCTCATCGCGCCGTGGCGAACCGTACCGGTCGTCAACACTTTGTTGACCTGCGTATATCCATGCCAAGCATGTCTTGCCCAACGCAGAGCGAGGCTTTCCGTCCCGATCACCGCCGCTTTACCGGCCCATGGGCGGCCATTGGCGAACGGCCGCGGAACACACCGTAGGGGCGGCACTTTTCCGCCCGGTTAACCCACGTTTCCGGGAGGCACCCGGTTCACCCCGTCGGGCGGTGCGTCGGCGGGTTCGTCATACGATCACCGGCTCCGGACCGCGTCAGCGGCCCCCGACGGTGCCCGCGGCCGCTCCGGCCGGCCAGGGCAGCGAGATCCACACCGTCTTGCCGCCGTCCTCGGTGGGGCTGACCGAGAGCCGGCCGCCGGCCTCCGCCGCCAGCCAGCGGATGATGACCATGCCCCGGCCGTTGTCCTGCTGTACGGCGGCGGGCAGCCGCCTGGGCCAGCGCGGGTGACTGTCGGTCACCCCGACGCGCAGCCATTCCTCGCGCTCCAGGCGCAGGTCGACGGTGAAGGTGGGCGACTGCCCGAAGGTGTGCTGGACGGAGTTGGTCGCGAGCTCCGAGACGACCAGTCGTACGGTGTCCGCGGTGTCGGCACCCTCGGGCAGTCCCCACTCGTCCAGCACCTGGGCGACGTAGCGGCGGGCGGCGGCGACCGAGACCGGGTCGCTCGGCAGGGTGACGGATGCTTCCAGCTGATCTGCCATGGCGACGTCCCTTTCCCACCGGGACGGAGCCGCCCCGGATCTGCGCTGAGCGCCAGAGTGCCACCCATCGTGCCGCCGTTTCCGCCGTTCCCCCAAGATATGCATATATCTGTCGCCCAATGCGGTGAACTCTGCTACGGAAGAGCGTATTTGGACGGCAGACTGGTGCGAGCTGTGCCGGTGGAAGGAGAGCGGGTATGCAGCACGGCCCCGCGGTGCGCCGGCGCAAGCTCGGTGAGGAACTGCGCGCACTGCGCGACCGTACCGGGCTCACGAGCGGCGAGGTGGCCCGGATCGTGGGCTGGCACCAGTCGAAGGTCAGCCGTATCGAGACCGGCCGCAGTGGCGTGAAGACGCAGGACATCCGGCTGCTGCTGGACGCCTACGGCGACGTGGTGGGCCCCCAGCAACGCGCTCTGCTGGAGGCCCTGGGCGCCTCGGCGGCCGGCCCCGCGGCGGGGGGCGACGAGGCGCGGGGGCGGCAGTGGTGGCACGACTACCGGGGCCTGCTCCCGCAGGAGTACCGGGACTTCATCAGCCTGGAGGCCGGGGCGCGCTCGGCGCGGACGGTGGAACTCTCCGTGGTGCCGGGCCTGTTGCAGACCGCCGACTACGCCCGGGCCGTCACCCGGGCCGCGCTGGGCGGGCTGCCGGAGCCGAAGGTGGACGCGCTGGTCGACGTCCGGCTGGCCCGGCAGGCGGTGCTGCGGGCCGATCCGCCGTTGGAGCTGAGCGCCGTACTGGACGAGGCGGTACTGCGCCGGCAGATCGGCGGGCCGGGGGTGATGCGGGAGCAGCTGCGGCACCTGGCGGAGGTGGCACGGCTGCCCCAAGTACACCTCCAGGTGCTGCCGTTCACCGTGGGGGGTCATCTCGGCCTGACCGGACCGTTCGTCATCTTCTCATTTCCGAACATCGCCGATCTGGATGTGGTGGTACTCGACCATTTGACGAGTAGCCTCTATCTGGAGCGGAAGGAAGACCTTGAGGCGTACAGCGCCGCGTTCCGCGCGATCCAGGCGCACGCCCTCCCGCCCCGTGACTCGTCGGACCTCATCAGCTCACTCGCTGACGACGCGTAAGGAGGCACCCCCGTGTCCGCAACCCCCTTATCCCCCGGCGGACTTCTGAACAGTGCACGGTGGCGGCGGAGCAGCCGCAGCACCGGCATGAACAACTGCGTGGAAGCGGCCGCCCTGACCGGCGGCCTGCTGGCCGTCCGCGACTCCAAGCGGACGGACGGGCCGGCCGTGCTCTTCACCGGGCCGGCCTGGGACGGCTTCCTCGCCTCCGTACGGGCGGACGTGCGCGTGTGACGTCCTACCGCTGAACCGGCTCCGTGGCCCCGGGCGGTGCGGTCCGCAGGACCGTCCCGACGGCCCGGGCGATCTCGTCCCCCGTGAGATCGGCCCGGGCGGTCAGCCGCAGCCGGGAGATGCCGTCCGGCACCGACGGCGGACGGAAGCACCCCACGGACAGTCCCTCCTCGCGGCAGTCGGCGGCCCAGCGCAGTGCCGCCGCGGCCGACGGGGCCCGCACCGACACCACGGCCGCGGGGGGGGGGGGGGGGGGGGGGGGGGGGGGGGGGGGGGGGGCGGGCGGGGGGGGGGGGGGGTTTTTTTTTTTTTTTTTTGCGCCTTTCTATTTTTTTTTTTTTTTTTTTTTGTTTTTTTTTT
>NZ_JBBDHD010000325.1:0-512 GCF_044129415.1 Streptomyces racemochromogenes | reverse complement strand
CCGCAGCAGCGGTTGCTGCTGGAGACGTCGTGGGAGGTGCTGGAACGGGCCGGGATCCCGGCGTCCTCGTTGAGGGGATCGCGCACCGGCGTCTTCGTCGGCTCGATGTACCACGACTACGGCACCGACCGGCCCGGCGTCCTCGACGACGCGGGCGGCTACGGCGGCACCGGAACCTCCGGCAGCGTGGTCTCCGGCCGCATCTCCTTCGCCCTGGGTCTGGAGGGCCCGGCGGTGACGGTGGACACCGCGTGCTCCTCCTCCCTGGTGGCCCTCCACCTGGCCGCCCAGTCCCTGCGCACCGGCGAATGCGACGTCGCCCTGGCCGGCGGCGTCACCGTCATGGCGACCCCCTCCACCTTCGTGGAGTTCTCGCAGCAGCGGGGTCTGGCCGCTGATGGCCGGTGCAAGGCGTTCGCGGACGCGGCGGACGGTACGGGCTGGGCCGAGGGTGTGGGCATGCTGCTGGTGGAGCGGCTGTCGGACGCGGTGGCCAAGGGGCATCGGGTGCT
>NZ_JBBDHD010000074.1:0-35806 GCF_044129415.1 Streptomyces racemochromogenes | reverse complement strand
CGCGAGGCCGTCCGCTTCGCCGACGCCGTCGACTGCCTGGCCCTCGAAGGAGTGCGCACCTTCCTGGAGGTCGGCCCGGGCGGCGTCCTGACCGCCCTCGCCCAGGAATCCCTGGACCAGGACGCGGTGGCCGTCGCGCTGCTGCGTGCCGACCGCCCCGAGGAACTCGCCGTCACCACCGCCCTCGCCCGGCTCCACGTCCACGGCACCCCCGTCGACTGGGAGGCGGTGTTCGCCGGACGCGGCGCCCGCCGCGTCGACCTGCCCACCTACCCCTTCCGGCACCAGCCGTACTGGCTCGTCCCCGCCGGGTTCCGGGACACCGGCGCCGAAGGGGCGGACCCGGCCGAGGCCGCGTTCTGGGACACCGTCGACAACCAGGACCTGACCGCCCTCAGCGAACGGCTGGACGTCGCCGGCGACACCCCGCTCAGCGCCGTCCTGCCCGCGCTGTCCCAGTGGCGCCGACGGCAGCGCAGCCGCTCCGCCGTCGACTCCTGGCGCTACCGGATCTCCTGGCAGCCGCTGACCGGCGGCGCACGCGACACCGCCGAGCTGACGGGCACCTGGCTGCTCGCCGTCCCCGAGGGCGCGGAGGACGGCGCCGCCGCCACCGCCGTCACCGGGGCCCTGGCCCGCCACGGCGCCGAGGTCACAGTGCTGTGCGTACGGGTCGACGAGACCCGCACCGCACTCGCCGCACGCCTGCGCCCCGAATCCGACACAGCGGCGCCGGCCGGGGTCCTGTCGCTCCTCGCCCTCACCGACGCCTTCCACCCCGACCACCCCCACCTGCCCGCCGGACCGGCCCTGACCACCCTGCTGGTCCAGGCCCTCGGTGACGCGGAGAACCCCGCGCCGCTGTGGTGCGCCACCCGGGGGGCGGTCACCACCGGGCGCTCGGACACCCTCACCAGCCCGGAGCAGGCCATGGTCTGGGGCCTCGGCCGTTCGACGGCACTCGACTACCCGGGCCGCTGGGGCGGACTCGTCGACCTGCCCGCCGTCCTGGACGAGCGTGCGGCCCACCGCCTCGTCACGGTCCTCGCCGGCGGGACGGGAGGGGAGGACCAGATCGCGATCCGGCCGTCGGGCGTCTTCGTCCGCCGCCTGGTCCGCGCCCTCGCCGCCGACACCCTCTCGCCGGAACGGACCTGGCAGCCGCACGGCACCGTGCTGGTCACCGGCGGCACCGGAGCACTCGGGGCCCACGTCGCCCGGCACCTGGCCCGGGGCGGGGCCGACCACCTCGTCCTCACCGGCCGGCGCGGCCCGGAGGCCCCCGGAGCCCGCGCGCTCGCCGCCGAGATCGAGGAACTGGGCGCCCGGGTCACCCTCACCGCCTGCGACCTCGCCGACCGCGAGCAGGTGGCCGGCCTGCTGCGGGGCCTCGCGGAGGACCGGCACCCGCTCACGGCCGTCGTCCACGCGGCGGGCCTGCCGCAGTTCGCCCCGACCGACACCCTGACCCCCGCCGACCTCGCCGCCGTCCTCGCCGCGAAGACGGCCGGTGCCCGGCACCTCGACGAGCTGCTCGGCGACCGGGAACTGGACGCCTTCGTCCTGTTCTCCTCCGTCGCCGCCGCCTGGGGCAGCGGAAGCCAGGCCGCCTACTGCGCCGCCAACGCCCACCTCGACGCCCTCGCCGAGCAGCGCCGCTCCCGGGGCCTCGCCGCCACCTCCGTCGCCTGGGGCCCCTGGGCCGACGGCGGCATGGCGGGCGACGACGAGGCCGAGGCCCACCTGCGGCGGCGCGGGCTGCCCGCCATGTCCCCGGAGACCGCGATCGCCGCGCTCCAGCGGGCGCTGGACCTCGACGAGACCACGGTCGTCGTCGCCGACGTCAGCTGGGACCGCTTCGCCCCCGCCTTCACCCTCGCCCGGCCCAGCGCCCTCCTCGCCGACCTGCCCGAGGCGCGGACGGCCCTCGCCGCGGCCGGGGGCGCCGAGGACGAGGACGACACGGCCGACGGCGCCGCCCCCTCCCGTACCGCCGGACTCGCCGCACTGCCGGCCGCCGAGCGCCACCGCGTGCTCCTCGACCTCGTCCGGGCCGAAGCCGCCCAGGCCCTGGGCCACTCGGGCCGCGACGCGGTGGCCTCCGCACGCTCCTTCAAGGACCTCGGCTTCGACTCCCTCACCAGCGTCGAACTGCGCAACCGGCTGAACCGGGCCACCGGCCTGCGCCTGCCCACCACCCTGGTCTTCGACCACCCCCACGCCGAGGCCCTGGCCGCCTTCCTGTCCGCCGAGGTGTCCGGCCACGCACCGGCCGCCCTCGCGGCGGGCGCCCCCGCCCCGGCGGGACCCGCCGGGGCCGGCGCCCCCGACGAGCCGGTCGCGATCGTCGCCATGGGCTGCCGCTTCCCCGGCGGCGCCGACTCGCCGGAGGAACTCTGGCGGTTGCTCGTGGACGGCGTGGACGCCGTCACCCCCTTCCCCACCGGCCGCGGCTGGGACCTCGACTCCCTCTACGACCCGGACCCGGAGCATCCCGGCACCACCTACGTCGACGCGGGCGGCTTCCTCCACGACGCGGACCGCTTCGACGCCCGGTTCTTCGGGATCTCCCCGCGCGAGGCCCTGGCCATGGACCCGCAGCAGCGGCTGCTCCTGGAGACCGCCTGGGAAACCCTGGAACGGGCCCGCCTCGCCCCCTCCTCCCTGCGCGGCAGCCGCACCGGCGTGTTCATCGGCTCCGGCTACCAGGGCTACGGCGCCACGCCCGGCGCCCTGCCCGACGGCGTCGAGGGACACCTCCTCACCGGCACCTCCAGCAGCGTCATGTCCGGCCGGATCGCCTACGCCCTGGGCCTCGAAGGACCCGCGCTGACCGTGGACACGGCCTGCTCCTCCTCCCTGGTCGCCCTGCACCTGGCCACCCAGGCCCTGCGCCGGGGCGAGTGCGAACTGGCCCTGGTCGGCGGGGCGGCCGTGATGGCCGACCCCCAGGCGTTCGTCGAGTTCAGCCGGCAGCGCGGCCTGGCCGCCGACGGCCGCTGCAAGCCCTTCGCGGCGGCCGCCGACGGCACCGGCTGGGGCGAGGGCGTCGGCATGCTCCTCGTCGAGCGGCTCTCCGACGCCCGCCGCCACGGCCACCCGGTCCTCGCCGTGGTCCGCGGCTCGGCCGTCAACCAGGACGGCGCCTCCAACGGCCTCACCGCCCCCAACGGCCCCGCCCAGCAACGCGTCATCCGCCACGCCCTCGCCGACGCCGGGCTGACGACGGCCGACGTGGACGCCGTCGAGGCCCACGGCACCGGAACGGCCCTCGGCGACCCGATCGAGGCCCAGGCCCTCCTCGCCACGTACGGTCAGGACCGGGAACCGGAAAGGCCGTTGTGGCTGGGCTCCCTCAAGTCCAACATCGGCCACACGCAGGCCGCCTCCGGGCTGGCGAGCGTGATCAAGACGGTGCTGTCGCTCCGGCACGGCCTGCTGCCCAAGACCCTCCACGTGGACGCGCCCTCCCCGCACGTCGACTGGTCTGCGGGCGGGGTCCGCCTCCTCACCGAGCCGGTGGCCTGGACGGACGCCGGCCCCGGCCGGCCGCGCCGGGCGGCCGTCTCCTCCTTCGGGGTCAGCGGCACCAACGCCCACACCATCATCGAGCAGGCCCCGACGGATCCCGAGCAGCCCGGGGGACCCGAGGACCGGGTCGCCGCAGACCCCGGCCCCCTGCCCTGGGCGCTGTCCGGCGGTAACGAGGCGGCCCTGCGCGAGCAGGCCGGCAACCTCCTCGCCCACCTGCGCGCCCACCCCGGCGCCACCCCGGCCGACGTGGCCCTCTCCCTGGCCGGGACCCGCACCGCCCTGCCCCACCGCGCGGTGGTGCTGGGCGCGACCACCGGGGAACTGACCGCCGGCCTGGCCGCCCTGCACCAGGGCGAGCGGGCGGCCGGCCTCGTCCGGGGACACGCGGGAGCGGCCGGCGCGCGCACGGCGTTCCTGTTCTCCGGCCAGGGCAGTCAGCGGCCGGGCATGGGCCGGGAACTGTACTCCGCCTTCCCGGTGTTCGCGGACGCCTTCGACGCGGTCTGCGCCCACGTCGACGCACATCTGGACCGGCCGCTGCGGGACGTGGTGTTCGGCGACGACGCCGAACTGCTCAACCGGACGGAGTTCACCCAGCCGGCGCTGTTCGCCTTCGAGGTGGCCCTGTTCCGGCTGGTCGAGTCGTGGGGTGTGTCCCCCGACTTCCTCGCGGGACATTCCATCGGCGAGTTCGCCGCCGCCCACGTCGCGGGCGTGTTCTCCCTCGGCGACGCGGCGAAGCTGGTGGCCGCGCGGGGCCGTCTGATGCAGGAACTGCCCTCCGGCGGAGTGATGGTGGCGGTCGAGGCCTCCGAGGAGGAGGTACGGGAGCTGCTGGCCGGGCTGGAGGACCGGGCGGGCGTCGCCGCCGTCAACGGGCCCGCGTCCGTGGTGGTCTCGGGCACCGCGGAAGCCGTCGCGGAGGTCGTCGCGACACTGTCCGCGCAGGGACGCAGGACCAGGGCGCTGAAGGTCTCCCACGCGTTCCACTCGCCGCTGATGGAGCCCGTGCTGGCGGACTTCCGCAAGGTCGTCGGGGAGGTGTCCTTCGGGGCACCGGTGCTGCCGGTGGTCTCGACGCTGACCGGTGCCCCGGTCGCGGCGGAGGAGTTCTGCTCGGTCGACTACTGGGTGGCCCACGTCCGAGAGGCGGTGCGGTTCGCCGACGCCGTCGGTGCACTGGCCGCGGAGGGGGCCGGCGCGTTCCTGGAGATCGGTCCGGGAGGCGTCCTGACGGCACTGGCCGCGGCCGTCGAGGACCGGGCCGCGATACCGGTGCTGCGCGGTGACCGCCCCGAGGCGGCGGCCGTGCTCACCGCCCTCGCACAGCTCCACGTGCGGGGCGTCCCGGTCGACTGGAGCGCGGTCCTGGCCGGCCGGGGCGCCCGCCCCGTCGACCTGCCGACGTACGCCTTCCAGCGTGAGCGCTACTGGCTGACCGCGCGGCCCGCACCGGCCGCCACCGGCAGCGCGCCGGCCGACGCGGCGGACGCGGAGTTCTGGGACGCCGTGGAGAACGGGGAGCCGCAGGCCCTCGCCGAGCGGCTCGGAGTGGCCGCCGGGGCGGAGCCGGCCTCCGTGTTCGGCGCGCTCGCGGCCTGGCGGCGGGAGAGCCGGACCCGGTCCACGCTCGACGGCTGGCGCTACCGGACGGTGTGGCAGCCCCGCACCGACCTGCCGGCCGCTTCCCCGTCGGGCACCTGGCTGGTCGTCGCCCCGGACGAGGCCACCGCCGAGCCGTACGTGCGGATGCTCCGGGACCGGGCCGCCGAACCCCTCCGCGTCACCGTCACCGACCCCGGGGCCGACCGCCGGGACCTCGCCGCGCTGCTGCGCGAGGCCGGCGCCGGGAACGGGGGAGCGGTGGCCGGTGTCCTCTCCCTGCTGGCCCTGGACGCGCGCAGCCATCCGGTCCACACAGCCCTGCCGGCCGGTCTCACGGCCACCGTCGCGCTCGTCCAGGCACTCGGAGACCTCGACGTCGGGGCCCCGCTGTGGTGCCTCACCAGCGGGGCCGTGGCGGTCGGCGGCTCCCGGCCGGTCACCCGGCCGCTCCAGGCCCTGGTCTGGGGCCTGGGCCGCGCGGTGGCCCTGGAGACCCCCGGCCGCTGGGGCGGCCTGATCGACCTCCCCGACACCGACGCCGCCTGCGCCCCCGAGACCGGCACGGACCCCGGCGCCCCCGACGAACGGACGCTCGCCCGGCTCGCCGAGGTACTCGGCGGGGCCGACGGCGAGGACCAGCTCGCGGTGAGCGCCTCCGGCACCCTGGTCCGCCGGCTCGCCCGGATGCCCCGCACCACCGAGGCCACCGGCACCGGCCGCGACTGGAAGCCCCGCGGCACCGTCCTGATCACCGGCGGTACGGGCTCGCTCGGCGGGCACACCGCCCGCTGGCTGGCCGCGGCGGGCGCCGAGCACCTGGTCCTCACCAGCCGGCGGGGCGAGGCGGCCGCCGGCGCGGCCGAACTCGCCGCCGAACTGCGGGAGTCCGGGACTCGGGTGACGGTCGCCGCGTGCGACGTCGCCGACCGGACCGCCCTGGCGGCCCTGCTGGACGGCCTCGCGGAGGACCCGGCCCCGCTGACCGCCGTCGTGCACGCCGCGGGTCTCCCGCAGTTCACGCCCGTCGCCGAGACCACCCCCGAGGAACTGGCCGCGGTCGTCTCTGCCAAGGTGGCCGGCGCCGTCCACCTGGACGAGCTGCTGGCCGGCCGGGACCTGGACGCCTTCGTCCTCTTCTCGTCCGTCTCCGGCGTGTGGGGCAGCGGCAGCCAGGCCGCCTACTGCGCGGGCAACGCCTTCCTCGACGCGCTCGCCCGGCACCGCCGCTCCAGGGGACTCGCCGCGACGGCCGTCGCCTGGGGCCCCTGGGCCGAGGGCGGCATGGCCGCCGACGGCGGGGCGGAGGAGTACCTCAGGCGCAGCGGCCTGCCCTCGCTGCCGCCGGCCCTGGCGGTCTCCGCCCTGCGCCTGGCCATGGACCGGGACGAGACAGCCGTGGTGGTGGCGGACGTCGACTGGGAGAGGTTCGCGCCCTCCTTCACCATCGGCCGTCCCAGCCCCCTGCTCTCCGGCCTGCCCGAGGCACGCGCGGCGCTGGCCGCCACCGCCGAGGCCGACGACACCCCCGGCAGCAGCACCCCGGCGGCCGGGGACCTCGTCCGGGAGCTGTCCGGGCTCGGCCCGGAAGAGCGGCACGAGCTGCTGCTGGAACGGGTGCGCGCCGAGGCCGCCGCGGCGCTGGGCTACCCGGCCACGGACGCCATCGAGCCCGACCGGGCCTTCCGGGACCTCGGATTCGACTCCCTCACGGCGGTCGAGCTCCGCAACCGGATGGGCGCCGCGACCGGACTGAAGCTGCCGATGACGATGGTCTTCGACCACCCCACCCCGAACGCCCTCACCGGCGCGCTGCTGAGCGCCCTGGTGCCCGACGGGCCCGCGGCACCCGTCGCCGGGGAGGACCCCGAGGACGCCCGGGTGCGCCGGGCCCTCGCCACCGTCCCGCCGGCCCGCCTGCGCGAGGCCGGACTCCTGGACGCCCTGCTGGCGCTGGCGGGCGGAGCGGCCACGGAACCCGCGCACGACACCGGATCCGCCATCGCGGACATGGACCTCGACCACCTCATCGAACTGGCGCTGGGCGACAGCGAAGCCGGACCGACGGCCTGAGTACGGAGCACATCATGACCACATCGAACGACAAGATCGTCCAGGCACTGCGCGCCTCCCTCCAGGAGACCGAGCGGCTGCGCCGCCAGAACCGGAAGATGACGGCCGACGCCCGCGAGCCCATCGCCATCGTCGCGATGAGCTGCCGCTTCCCCGGCGGCATCGGTTCCCCCGAGGAGCTGTGGCGCCTCCTGGCGGAGGGCGGCGACGCGATCTCCGGCTTCCCGGCCGACCGCGGCTGGGACCTGGACGCGCTCTACGACCCCGACCCGGACCACGCCGGTACCTGCTACGTCCGGCACGGCGGGTTCCTCGACGGCGTGGGCGAGTTCGACGCCGGATTCTTCGGGATCTCCCCGCGCGAGGCCCTGATGATGGACCCGCAGCAGCGGCTGCTGCTGGAAACCGCCTGGGAGGCCTTCGAACGGGCCGGGATCGACCCGGCTGCCCTGCGCGGCACCCGCACCGGAGTCTTCGCCGGCACCAACGGCCAGGACTACGCCCGCCTGTCCACCTCGCCGGAGGACTTCGACGGCTACCTCGGCACGGGCAACGCCGCCGCCGTGATATCCGGACGGCTCGCCTACACCTTCGGCCTCGAAGGCCCCGCGGTGACCGTCGACACGGCCTGTTCCTCCTCCCTCGTCGCGCTGCACCTCGCCGCCCAGGCACTGCGCAAGGGCGAATGCACGCTCGCCCTGGTCAGCGGGGTGACGGTGATGTCCACGCCCGGTGCCTTCATGGAGTTCAGCCGCCAGCGCGGGCTGGCCGCCGACGGCCGCTGCAAGCCCTTCTCCGCCGCCGCCGACGGCACCGGCTGGAGCGAGGGCGTCGGCATGCTCCTCGTCGAGCGGCTCTCCGACGCCCGCCGCAACGGCCACCAGGTCCTGGCCGTGCTCCGCGGCAGCGCGGTCAACCAGGACGGCGCGTCCAACGGGCTGACCGCCCCCAGCGGCCCGGCGCAGCAGCGGGTCATCCGCCAGGCCCTGGCCGACGCGCAGCTCACCGCGGCCGAGGTGGACGCCGTCGAGGCGCACGGCACCGGCACCTCGCTCGGGGACCCCATCGAGGCCCACGCCCTCCTCGCGACCTACGGCCAGGACCGCCCCGCCGGCCGGCCGCTGCTGCTGGGCGCCCTCAAGTCGAACATCGGCCACACGCAGGCGGCGGCCGGAGTGGCCGGCGTCATCAAGATGGTCATGGCGATGCGGCACGGGGTCCTGCCCGCCACCCTGCACCTGGACGAGCCGTCCCCGCACGTGGACTGGACGGCGGGCGCCGTCCGCCTGCTGACGCGGGCCGAGCCCTGGCCGCAGACGGGCGGCCCCCGCCGCGCGGGAGTCTCCTCCTTCGGGGTCAGCGGCACCAACGCCCACGTCGTCCTCGAACAGCCGGCCCCCGAGCCGGACGGACCGGAGAGCGCCGACACCCCGGCCGCGGCGGCCGCCGGACCGGACCGCCGCCCGCTGCTGTGGCCGCTCTCCGCCCGCACCCCCGAGGCGCTGCCCGAGCAGGCCCGGCGCCTCCTGACGTACGTACGGGAACACCCGCACACCGAGCCGGCCGACATCGGGCACGCCCTCGCCACGACCCGCGCCCAACTGCCGCACCGCGCGGCCGTCGTGGGACGCGACCGCGACGAACTGCTCACCGCCCTCGCCGCCTTCGCCCGCCGTGAGCCGACGGGCCGGGTCTTCGAGGGCAGCGCGCTCCGCAAGACCAAGACGGCGTTCCTCTTCTCCGGACAGGGCAGCCAGCGGCTGGGCATGGGGCGTGAACTGCACGCCGCCTTCCCGGTGTTCGCCGAGGCCTTCGACACCGTGTGCGCGGCCCTCGGCCCGCACCTCGCACTCCCGTTGCGTGACGTGGTGTTCGGACAGGACGCGGACCTGCTGAACCGCACCGGGTACACCCAGCCGGCGCTGTTCGCGGTCGAAGTGGCGCTGTTCCGGCTGCTGGAGTCCTGGGGCGTGCGCCCCGACTTCCTCGCCGGGCACTCCGTCGGCGAGTTCGCCGCGGCCCACGTCGCCGGTGCGCTGTCCCTCGACGACGCCGCCGCGCTGGTCGCCGCCCGCGGCCGGCTGATGCAGGAACTCCCCTCCGGAGGCGTCATGGTGGCCGTCGAGGCTTCCGAGGAGGAGGTACGGGCCCTGCTGCCCGGCTTCGCGGACCGGGTGGGCGTCGCCGCCGTCAACGGGCCCTCCTCCGTCGTCCTTTCGGGCGAAGAGGAAGCGGTCGCCGAGCTGGCCGGGAAGCTCGCCGCGGAGGGCCGCAGGACCAAGCCCCTCACCGTCTCCCACGCCTTCCACTCCCCGCTGATGGAACCGATGCTCGACGCCTTCCGCACCCTCGTGGAAGCCGTCCCCTTCGCGGCACCGGCCCTGCCCCTGGTCTCCACCGTCACGGGCCTGCGCCTGACCGCCGCCGAACTGGCCGACCCCGAGTACTGGGTGGGCCAGGTGCGGACGGCGGTCCGGTTCGCGGACGCCGTGCGGTACCTGTCCGACGCCGGGGCCCGCGTCTTCGTCGAGATCGGACCCGGAGGCGTACTGTCCGGCCTCGCCCAGCCCCTGCTGGACGAGGACTCCGCGCACGCGGTCCCCCTGCTGCGCACGGACTCTTCCGAGGAACTGGCCGCCGTGTCCGCCCTGGCCCGGCTGCACGTCCTCGGAGTGCCCCTCGACCCCACCGCCCCGTGCGGGGACCGCGCCGACCGGCCCGCCCTCCACGACCTGCCCACCTACCCCTTCCAGCGCCGCCGCTACTGGCTGGAGTCCACGGCCTTCTCCGGCCGGCCCGCCGCCGACGCCGCCCGGGCCGCCGATCCGGCGGAAGCCGGATTCTGGGACTCCGTGGAACGCGCCGACCTCGCGGCCTTCGCGCAGCGCCTCGGCCTCGCCGACGACGCGCCCCTCAGCTCGGTCCTGCCCGCCCTCTCCCTCTGGCGCCGCGACCACCGCGAGCGGTCCACGCTCGACGGCCGGCGCTACCGCACCGCCTGGCAGCCCGCCGCCACCACCGCCCCGGGCCGCCCCGGCGGCGACTGGCTGGCCCTCGTTCCCGCCGGCCTCCCCGCCGACGACTCGTGGACGGCCGCCGCCCTGCGCGCCCTGGACGAGCACGGCGCCACCGTACGGCCCTTACCCGTCGCCCCCGGCACCGGCCGCGAGGAACTCGCCGACCTGCTGCGCACGGCCGTCCGCGAGCACACCGTCGACGGGGTCCTGTCCCTGCTGGCCCTCGACGGACAGCCGCACCCGGCCCACCCCGAGCTGGCGGAAGGGCTCGCCGCGACCCTCACCCTGCTCCAGGGCCTCGGCGACGCGGGCATCGACGCGCCCCTGTGGTGTGCCACCCGCGGCGCCGTCTCCACCGGCCCCGCGGACCCGCTGCGCAGCCCCCGCCAGGCGGCGGTCTGGGCCCTCGGACGGACCGCCGCGCTCGAACACCCCGGACGCTGGGGCGGACTGGTCGACCTTCCGGAGCTGCTCGACGACCGCGCCGCCCGGCGCTTCGCGGCCGTCCTCGCCGGCGCCCATGCCGAAGAGGACCAGCTGGCCGTACGCGGCACCGGCGTCCTCGTACGCCGTCTGCTGCGCGCCCCCCGGGACCGGTCCGGAGCCCCCGCCGCCCCCGAGGCGGCCTGGCGCCCGCACGGCACCGTCCTGATCACCGGCGGCACCGGAGCCCTCGGCGCCCACGTGGCCCGCTGGCTCGCCGGCGCCGGAGCGGACCACCTGGTCCTCACCAGCCGCAGGGGAGCGGCCGCGCCCGGCGCCGACGTGCTCCGCGCCGAACTGGAAGGGCTCGGCGCCCGGGTCACCATCGAGGCCTGCGACGTCGCAGACCGGGAGGCCGTGTCCCGGCTGCTCGCCGGCCTGCCGCCGCAGCACCCCCTGACCGCCGTCGTCCACGCCGCCGGGGTCGGCACCCCGGCCCTGCTGGCCGACACCACCCCCGAGGAGTTCGCCGCCGTCCTCGCCGCCAAGACGGCCGGCGCCCGGCACCTCGACGAGCTGCTGGGCGACCGGGACCTGGACGCCTTCGTCCTCTTCTCGTCGATCTCCGGCGTCTGGGGCGCGGCCGGCCAGGCCGCGTACGCGGTCGCCAACGCCTCCCTCGACGCCCTCGCCGAACACCGCAGGGCCCGCGGGCTCACCGCCACCGCCGTGGCCTGGGGCCCCTGGGCCGGCGGCGGCATGGTCGAGGACGGCGACGCCGAGGACCGGCTGCACCGGCGCGGGCTGCCCGCCCTCGACCCGCCGTCGGCCCTCGCCGCCCTGCGCGACGCCCTCGACCGCGACGAGACGGCGGTGACCGTCGCGGACGTCGCCTGGGAGCGCTTCGCGCCCTCCTTCACGCTGCTGCGGCCCAGCCCGCTGCTGGCCGGGATCCCCGAGGCCGCCGCGGCCCTCGCCGAGGCGGCCCGCGAAGCGGCGTCCGACGGCCCGGGCGGCGGGGCGGTCCCCGAGTTCGCCCGCCGCACCACCGCCCTGCCCGCCGCCGAACAGGCCCGCGCCGTCCTCGCCCTGGTGCGCGCCGAGGCCGCCGCGGTACTCGGCCACCCGGACCCGGAGGCGGTCCCCGCCGACCGGGCCTTCCGCGACCTCGGCTTCGACTCCCTCACCGCCGTGGAGCTGCGGGGCCGTCTCGCCAGGGCGACGGGGGTCCGGCTGCCGGCCACCCTCGTCTTCGACCACCCGTTCCCGGCCGCCCTGGCCACCCACCTGCTGTCCGAACTGACCGCGGCCGTCACCGGCCGCGCCACGGCCGGCCCCGGACTCCCGGCCGCCGTCCGGACCGCCGACGACACCGAGCCCCTCGCGATCGTCGCCATGAGCTGCCGCTACCCCGGCGAGGTGCGCACCCCCGAGGACCTCTGGCGCCTCGTCGCCGAGGGCCGCGACGCGGTCGGCGGCTTCCCCGCGGACCGGGGCTGGGACCTGGACTCCCTCTACGACCCCGACCCCGGCCGGCCCGGCACCACGTACGCCCGGGACGGCGGCTTCCTCTACGACGTCGCCGACTTCGACCCCGCCTTCTTCGGCATCTCCCCCCGCGAGGCCCTGGCCATGGACCCGCAGCAGCGGCTGCTCCTGGAGACCGCCTGGGAGGCCTTCGAGCGCGCAGGCCTCGACCCCACCTCCCTGCGCGGCACCGCCACCGGCGTGTTCATCGGCTCCGGCTACCAGGACTACGCCTCCCGGCTGCGCAGCGTCCCCCAGGACCTGGAGGGCTACATCGGCACCGGCAGCTCCGCGAGCGTCGTCTCCGGCCGCATCGCCTACTCCTTCGGCCTGGAGGGGCCCACGCTCACCGTGGACACGGCCTGCTCCTCCTCCCTCGTCGCCCTCCACCTCGCCGCCCAGGCGCTGCGGCGCGGCGAGTGCGACCTCGCCCTGGCCGGCGGGGTGACCGTGATGTCCAGCCCCAACGCCTTCATCGAGTTCAGCCGGCAGCGCGGGCTGGCCGCCGACGGCCGCTGCAAGTCCTTCGCGGCGGCGGCCGACGGCACCGGCTGGGGTGAGGGCGTGGGCCTGCTGCTCGTCGAGCGGCTCTCCGACGCCCGCCGCCACGGACACCCCGTCCTGGCGCTCGTACGGGGCTCCGCGATCAACCAGGACGGCGCCTCCAACGGGCTCACCGCCCCCAACGGGCCCGCCCAGCAGCGGGTGATCCGCCAGGCCCTCGCCGACGCCGGCCTGACGCCGGCGGACGTGGACGCGGTCGAGGCGCACGGCACCGGCACCGTCCTCGGCGACCCGATCGAGGCGCAGGCCCTCCTCGCGACGTACGGCCAAGGCCGGCCGGAGGACCGGCCGCTGTGGCTGGGCTCCCTGAAGTCCAACATCGGCCACACCCAGGCCGCGGCCGGCGTCGGCGGGATCATCAAGATGGTCGAGGCGCTGCGCCACGGCGTCCTGCCCAAGACCCTGCACGTGGACGCGCCGACCCCGCACGTCGACTGGTCGGCGGGCGCCGTCGAGCTGCTGACCGAGGCCGTCGACTGGACGGCCGGTACGGAACGCACCCGCCGGGCCGGCATCTCCTCCTTCGGGGTCAGCGGCACCAACGCCCACGTCATCATCGAGCAGCCGCCCGCCCGGACCCCGGAGCCCGCGGCTGCCCGCCCCGGCCCGGAACCGGTCGCGTGGCCGATCTCCGGGGCATCCCCCGAAGCCGTCCGCGAGCAGGCCGCACGCCTCCTCGACCACATCGAGCGCCACCCCGCCCTGGAACCGGCGGACGTGGCCCTCACCCTCGCGGGCGCACGCGCCGCGCTGGAACACCGGGCCGTGGCCCTCGGCACGCGGCGGGAGGACTTCCTGCCCGCGCTGCGCGCCCTGGCCTCGCCCGACCCGGCCGCGCAGGCGGACACGGCCGTCCGCGGCACGGCCGGCTCCCCGCCCAGGACGGCGTTCCTGTTCTCGGGGCAGGGCAGCCAGCGGCCCGGTATGGGGCGCGGGCTCTACGCCTCCTTCCCCGCGTTCGCCGACGCCTTCGACGAGGTCTGCGCCCACCTGGACGGGCACCTGGACCGGCCGCTGCGGGAGGTGGTGTTCGCCGAGGACGCGGACACGCTGCACGAGACGCGGTTCACCCAGCCCGCGCTGTTCGCCGTCGAGGTGGCGCTGTTCCGGCTGCTGGAGTCGTGGGGCGTGCGCCCCGACGCCGTCGCGGGGCACTCCATCGGCGAGTTCGCGGCCGCCCACGTGGCCGGTGCGCTCCCGCTGGAGGACGCCGCGGCCCTGGTGGCGGCACGCGGCCGGCTGATGCAGGAGCTCCCCGCAGGCGGCGCCATGGCCGCGGTGGAGGCCTCGGAGGCCGAAGTCCGCGCGCTGCTGGCCGGGTTCGAGGACACGGTGGGCGTGGCGGCGGTGAACGGACCGTCCTCGGTGGTGCTGTCCGGCGCCGAGGAAGACGTGGCGCAGGTCGTCGCGAAGCTGTCCGCCGAAGGCCGCAGGACCAAGGCCCTCACGGTCTCCCACGCGTTCCACTCGCCGCTGATGGAGCCGGCGCTGGCCGGCTTCCGCACGGCGGTGGAGGCCGTGTCGTTCCGGACCCCGGAGCTGCCCGTGGTCTCGACGCTGACGGGCGGCCCGGTGCCGGCGGAGGAGCTCTGCTCCGTGGACCACTGGGTGCGCCACGCCCGTGAGGCGGTGCGCTTCGCGGACGCGGTCCGGGCGCTGGAGGCCCAGGGCGCGGACACCTTCGTGGAGATCGGACCGGGCGGGGTGCTCACGGCACTGGCCGCGGGCCTCCTCGACGGAGGCCGGGCAGCCGTCCCGGTCCTGCGGGCGGACCGGCCCGAGGGGACGGCGGTACTCACCGCCCTCGCGCAACTCCACGTCCGGGGCACGCCGGTGGACTGGACCGCCGTCCTGGCCGGTCGGGGCGCCCACCGCGTCGACCTGCCCACCTACGCCTTCCAGCGCCGGCGCTACTGGCTGGACGCCGGGACCGCCGCGGGCGACCTCGCGGGCGCCGGGCTGGGCCCCGCCGGCCACCCCCTGCTGGGCGCGGCCGTCCCCCTCGCCGACGGCGAGGGCCTCGTCCTGACCGGCAGGCTCTCCCTCGCGGCCCAGCCCTGGCTCGCCGGGCACCAGGTCATGGGAGCCGTCCTGCTCCCCGGAACGGCCCTGGTGGACCTCGCCGTCCGGGCCGCCGACGAGACCGGCTGCGACCGGGTCGAGGAGCTCACCCTCCAGGCCCCGCTGGTCCTGCCCGCCGAGGGCGCGGTCCGGCTCCAGGTGGTGGTGGCCGGCCCGGACGGCGACGGGCGGCGGAGCGTCAGCGTCCACTCCCGGCCGGACGGCGCGGACCCCGACGCGCCCTGGTCGGCCCACGCCGTCGGCGTCCTCGCTCCACCGGCCGGCGCCGAGGCCGCGCAGGACCTCGCACAGTGGCCGCCCGCCGACGCACGGCCCGTCCCCCTGGACGGCTACTACGAGCGCCTGACCGAGCTCGGCTTCGGCTACGGCCCCCTCTTCCAGGGGCTCCGGGCCGTGTGGCGGCGCGGCGAGGAGGTGTTCGCGGAGGTCTCGCTGCCCGAGGACACCGCGGCCGAGGGCTTCGGCATCCACCCGGCGCTGCTGGACTGCGCCCTGCACGCCGTGGGCCTGGGCGGCCTGCTGCCCGACACCGGCGAGGGGCGCATCCCCTTCGCCTGGAGCGGCGTACGGCTGGAGGCGACCGGGGCCACCGTCCTGCGGGTCCGGCTGACCTCGCCCGCCCCGGACACGGTCTCCCTGTTCGCCGCCGACGGCACCGGGCGGGCGGTCGTCTCCGTGGACTCCCTCGTCCTGCGGGCCGTGACGGCCGGTCGGCTGCCGGACGCCGGAGGCGTCGAGCACCGGGACGCGCTGTACCGGCTGGACTGGCCCGCCCTGCCGCCGGCCCCCCGGGACGCTCCCGCGGACCCCGCCGAGCCCCCCGCCCGGGTCGAGGACCGTGCGGGCCTGCTCGCGCTCCTGGACGGCCTCGGCGCCACGGACCGGCTCGCGGACACCGTCCTGGTCCCGGCACCGCGCGGCTCCCGCTCCGCGTCGGACGCGGAGCGGGCCCACACCGTGACCCGGGAGGGCCTGGCCCTGCTGCGCACCTGGCTCGGCGACGACCGGACCGCGGGCTCGCGGCTGGTCCTGCTGACCCGCGGCGCCGTCGCCCCCGAACCCGGCTCCACCGTCGCCGACCCGGCCCAGAGCGCCCTGTGGGGCCTGGTCCGCTCGGCTCAGTCGGAGCACCCCGGCCGCCTGGTCCTCGCCGACCTGCCCCACCCCGGCACGGACCCGGGCACGGGCACGGACCTCGACGGGGAGGGACGGCTGCTCGCCGCCGCGCTGGCCGCCGGCGAGCCGCAGTTCGCCCTGCGCGGCACCACCGTCCACGTCCCCCGGCTCGCCCGCCGGACCGCCGCCGACGCCCTGCGCCCCGCCCCCGGGGCGGCCGCATGGCGGCTGACCACCGGCGCCGCGGGCGCCACCGGCACGCTCGACGCCCTCGCGCTCACCGCGAACCCCGCCGCGACCGCCCCGCTCGGCGAGGGCCAGGTCCGGATCGCGGTACGCGCCGCCGGCGTCAACTTCCGCGACGCCCTGATCGCGCTCGGCATGTACCCGGGCGAGGCCACCCTCGGCAGCGAGGCCGCGGGCGTCGTCGTCGAGACCGGACCGGGTACGCCCGGCCTGGCGCCCGGAGACCGGGTGTTCGGCATGGTCCCCGAGTCCTTCGGCCCGCTCGCCGTCGCCGACCACCGGATGGTGGCGCGGATCCCGCGCGGCTGGACCTTCACCGAGGCGGCCTCCGTGCCCGTCGTCTTCCTGACCGCCTACTACGCGCTGGTCGACCTGGCCGGCCTGCGGGCCGGGCAGACGCTGCTGGTGCACTCGGCGGCGGGCGGCGTCGGCATGGCCGCCACCCAGCTCGCCCGCCACCTCGGCGCCGAGGTCTACGGCACCGCCGGGCCCGGCAAATGGGCGGCCCTGACGGCCGCGGGCGGCCTGGACCGCGGCCACCTCGCCTCCTCCCGGGACCTCGCCTTCGAGGAGCGGTTCCGCACCGCGACGGCGGGCCGCGGCGTGGACGTCGTCCTCAACTCCCTCGCCGGGGAGTACGTCGACGCCTCACTGCGCACCCTGGCCGACGGCGGCCGGTTCCTGGAGATGGGCAAGACCGACGTCCGCGACCCCCGGCAGGTCGCCGAGGAGCACCGGGGCGCCGCGTACACCGCCTTCGACACCATCGAGGCCGGCCCCGACCGGATCGGCGCGATGCTCGACGAGCTCGTCGCCCTGTTCGAGGCCGGGGCCCTGCGGCCCCTGCCCGTCACCTGCTGGGACGTCCGCCAGGCACCCGCCGCCCTGCGCCACCTGAGCCAGGCCCGGCACATCGGCAAGCTCGTCCTCACCGTCCCCGCCGCACCCGACCCCGACGGCACCGTCCTCGTCACCGGCGCCACCGGGGCGCTGGGCGGCCTCGTCGCCCGCCACCTGGTCTCCGCGCACGGAGCACGCCACCTGCTGCTCACCAGCCGGCGCGGCCCCGCCGCCGACGGGGCCGCAGCGCTGCGCGAGGAACTCCTCGCCGCGGGCGCCGCGACGGTCACCCTCGCGGCCTGCGACACGGCCGACCGGGAGGCGCTCGCCGCCCTGCTGGCGGCCGTCCCCGACGACCGGCCGCTGACCGCCGTGATCCACGCCGCCGGTGTCCTCGACGACGGCCTCGTCACCTCCCTCACGCCCGAGCGGCTGGAGGCCGTGCTGCGTCCCAAGGCGGACGCCGCGCTGCACCTGCACGAACTCACCCGCGACGCCGACCTGTCCGCCTTCGTGCTGTTCTCCTCCGTCGCCGCGACCCTGGGCAGCGCCGGCCAGGCCAACTACGCCGCCGCCAACGCCTTCCTCGACGCCCTCGCCCAGCGCCGCGCCGCGGCCGGCCTGCCCGCCGCCTCCCTGGCCTGGGGCCCCTGGGCCGACGGCGGAATGGCCTCGGACATGGACGCGGCCGGACAGGACCGGATGGCCCGCTCCGGGCTGGTGCCCTTCCGCGCGGCGGAGGGCCTCGCGCTGTTCGACGCGGCCCGCGCGGGGGAGTCGGCCGTCGCCGTGCCCGTACGCTTCGCCACCGCGGCCCCCGCCGGTACGGCTCCCGGATCCGAACGGAACGTACCGGCGGTGCTGCGCGGCCTGCTGCGCTCCGGCGCCCGGCGCACCGCCCGGGAATCCGTACCCGGCGGCGGCCCGGACGCCCTGCGCGAGCGGCTGGCCCGCCTGTCCGGGCCCGAACGGGACGGCGCGCTGCTGGACCTGGTGCGCACCCAGGTGGCGGCCGTCCTCGGCCTCGGCGGCCCCCGCGAGGTGGACCGCGACCGGGAGTTCAAGGTGCTGGGCTTCGACTCCCTCACCTCGGTGGAGCTGCGCAACCGCCTGAACTCCGCCACCGGCCTGCGGCTCCCCGCCACCCTCGTCTTCGACTGCCCCACGCCCGTGGCCCTCGCCGCCCGCATCGGCGCCGACCTGGCACCCGGACCGGCCCCGGCCTCCCCGGCGGCCTCCGTCTTCGGGGAACTCGACCGGCTGGAGCAGCTCCTCGCCGCCGTCGAAGCCGACGACGCACTCGTCCGCACCCGGATCAGGACCCGCCTGCAGGGGGTGCTCGCCTCCTTCGGCGAAGGCCCCGCGGCCACCCCCGACGACAGCTCCGACGAACGGCTGCGCAGCGCCACCGTCGACGACATCTTCGCGCTCATCGACCAGGAACTCGACGGCCCCTGACCACCCGGAAGAGCCCGGACCAGCAGGTGCACACGACCGCGGCCGCACCACCGCACCCCTTCCCGACACTCCTCGACGGGTGAAGAAACATGCAGAACGAGCAGAACGAGCAGAACGAGCAGAACGGCCGGCACGTCCCGAGCGGACAGCACGCGAACGAGCAGAAGCTGCTGGACTACCTCAAGCGCGTGACGGCGGACCTCAAGCAGACCCGGCGCCGCCTGCACGAGGTGGAGGCGCAGGACCAGGAGCCGATCGCCATCGTCGCGACGAGCTGCCGCTACCCCGGCGGCGTCGACAGCCCCGAGGCCCTGTGGCGGCTGGTCGAGAGCGGCTCCGACGCCGTCACCGGCTTCCCCGACAACCGCGGATGGGACCTGGAGGGGCTCTACGACCCGGACCCGGGCGTCCCCGGCACGTGCTACACCCGCGAGGGCGGCTTCCTCCACGACGCGGGCCGCTTCGACCCGGGCCTCTTCGGGATGTCCCCCCGCGAGGCCCTGGCCACCGACCCGCAGCAGCGGCTGCTCCTCGAAGTCGCCTGGGAGGCCTTCGAGCGGGCCGGGATCGCCCCCACCTCCGTCAGGGGCTCCCGCACCGGCGTGTTCGTCGGCCTCGCCTACCAGGGCTACGCGGGCGACGGCGACACCCGCGAGGAACTGGAGGGATACCTGCTCACCGGCACCGCCCCCAGCGTCGCCTCCGGCCGCCTCTCCTACACCTTCGGGCTGGAAGGCCCCTCGCTGACCGTGGACACGGCCTGCTCCTCCTCGCTCGTCGCCCTGCACCTGGCCGTCCAGGCGCTGCGGCGCGGCGAGTGCACCATGGCCCTGGCCGGCGGCGCCGCCGTCATGGCCGCCACCGGCATGTTCACCGAGTTCAGCCGCCAGCAGGGCCTGGCGGTCGACGGCCGCTGCAAGTCCTTCGCCGCCGGAGCCGACGGCACGGGCTGGGGCGAGGGCGTGGGCCTGCTGCTCGTCGAGCGGCTCTCGGACGCCCTCCGCAACGGCCACCCGGTCCTGGCGGTGGTCCGGGGGAGCGCCGTCAACCAGGACGGTGCCTCCAACGGGCTCACCGCCCCCAACGGCCCCGCCCAGCAGCGGGTGATCGAGCAGGCCCTGGCCGGTGCCGGGCTGTCGGCGGCCGACGTGGACGCGGTCGAGGCGCACGGCACCGGCACCGTCCTCGGCGACCCGATCGAGGCGCAGGCCCTCCTCGCGACGTACGGCCAAGGCCGGCCGGAGGACCGGCCGCTGTGGCTGGGCTCCCTGAAGTCCAACATCGGCCACACCCAGGCCGCGGCCGGGGTCGGCGGGATCATCAAGATGGTCGAGGCGCTGCGCCACGGCGTCCTGCCCAGGACCCTGCACGCCGAGGAGCCCTCCCCGCACGTCGACTGGACCTCCGGCACCGTCCGCCTCCTCACCGAACCCGTGACCTGGACCCAGGACGGCCGGCTGCGCCGGGCCGCCGTCTCCTCCTTCGGAGTGAGCGGCACCAACGCCCACACCATCATCGAAGAGGCCCCGGCGCTCCCCGAGCCGGACGCGGCCCCCGTACCCGCCGCCGGTCCGCCGCCGGTGGCGTGGACCCTCTCGGGACGCGACACCACGGCCCTGCGCGAACAGGCCGAACGCCTCCTGCGGCACGTCCTCGGCCTCGGCGAGGTCAGCCCCGTGGACGTGGCCCACTCCCTGGCCTCCTCCCGGGCCGTCCTGGAGCACCGCGCCGCCGTCGTCGGCACCGAGCTGCCCGAACTCGTCGCCGGAGTCGCCGCCCTCGCCGCAGCCGAGCCCGCCGCGAACGTCGTCGAGGGCGTGCGCGGACGCGAGACGTCGACCGCGTTCCTGTTCTCGGGGCAGGGCAGCCAGCGCCTGGGCATGGGGCGTGAACTCGACGCGGCCGAACCGGCGTTCGCCGAGGCCTTCGACGCCGCCTGCGCCGCACTCGACCCGCACCTCGAACGCCCCCTGAAGGAAGTGGTGTTCGGGACGGACCCCGACCTGCTGGAGCGCACCGAGTACACCCAGCCCGCCCTGTTCGCCGTCGAAGTGGCCCTGTTCCGGCTGCTGGAGTCCTGGGGAGTGCACCCCGACCGGCTGGCCGGGCACTCCGTCGGCGAATACGCGGCCGCCCACGCGGCGGGCGTGCTGTCGCTCCAGGACGCGGCGAAGCTCGTGGCCCTGCGGGGCCGGCTGATGCAGCGGCTCCCCGCGGGCGGGGTGATGGTCGCCGTCGAGGCCTCCGAGGCGGAGGTACGGGAACGGCTCGCGGGCCTGGAGGAACAGGCCGGCGTCGCCGCCGTCAACGGGCCGCGGTCCGTGGTCGTCTCGGGCGCCGCCGACGCCGTCTCCTCCGTCGTGGACCGGCTCGCCGCCGAAGGCCGCAGGACCAAGGCGCTCGCCGTCTCCCACGCCTTCCACTCACCCCTGATGGACCCGATGCTGGCCGCCTTCCGGGCCGCCGTCGCCTCCGTCTCCTTCGCACCCCCGAAGCTGCCGGTCGTCTCCACCCTCACCGGGGGCCCGGTCACCGCCGAGGAGCTCTGCTCGGCGGACCACTGGGTCCGCCACATCCGCGAAGCGGTCCGCTTCGCCGACGCCGTCGGCTCCCTCGCCGCCGAAGGCGTCACCGCCTTCCTGGAAGTCGGGCCCGGCGGAGCCCTGGCCGCCCAGGCCGGGCACCTCCTCGACGACACCCGCGTCCTCGTCCCCCTGCTGCGCACCGACCGCCCCGAGCGCCCGGCCGTCACCACCGCCCTCGCCCGGCTCCACGTCCACGGCACCCCCGTCGACTGGGCAGCAGTCCACGCCGGACGCGGCGCCCGCCGCATCGACCTGCCCACGTACGCCTTCCAGCGCCAGGAGTACTGGCTCCGGCCCACCACCCCCGCCGGGCGCCGGCCCGCGAGCGAGGACCGGCAGTACGACATCACCTGGCAACAGCTGCCCGCCCCCGCCGCCGGTCCCGTCGACGGCCACTGGCTCCTGCTGGCGCCCGCCGACGGCGCGGACCCCACCGCCGCGGAACTCACCGGCGCGCTCCGCGACGCGCTCACCGCCCGCGGGGCCCGCACCACCCTCCTCACCGTGGACGCCGCGCAGGACCGCGCCGCCCTCGCCGGCCGGCTGCGGGAGGCCGCCGCCGACGCCGCCCCGCGCACCGTCGTCTCCCTGCTGGCCCTGGACGAGCGCCCCGCCGCGGGACTGCCCGCCCTCACCGCCGGCGACGCCGCCACCCTCACCCTGATCCAGGCCCTCGGCGACGCCGCCGTCGCGGCACCCCTGTGGTGCGCCACCCGCGGCGCCGTCACCACCTCCCCCCAGGACCCGCCCACCGCCCCCGCCCAGGCCCGGACCTGGGGCCTGGGCCGGGTCGCCGCCCTGGAACACCCCGACCGCTGGGGAGGCCTCGTCGACCTGCCGGCGGACTGCGACACCGCCGCCCTGGACCTCCTGCTCGGCATCCTCACCGGCGACGGCCCGGAGGACCAGCTGGCCGTACGCCCCGGCGGCGTCCTCGCCCGCCGGCTCTCCCGCACCCCCGACACCGAGACCCGCCGCGCCGCCGCATGGCAGCCGCGCGGCACGGTCCTGATCACCGGAGGGACCGGGGCCCTCGGCGGGCACGTCGCCCGGCTGCTGGCCGCACGCGGCGCCGCACACCTCGTCCTCGCCGGCCGGCGAGGCCCCGGCGCCGAGGGCGCCGCGGAACTGACCGCCGAACTGGAGGCGCTGGGCGCCCGCGTGACCGTCACGGCCTGCGACGTGGCCGACCGCGACGCCCTCGCCGGGCTCCTCGACGAACTCACCGGCCCGACCGCCGCACAGCCCCTCACCGCCGTCGTGCACACCGCCGGCATCGACACGCCCGGACTGCTGGCCGACACCGCGCCGGCCGCCTTCGACGCCGTCCTGGCCGCGAAGGCCGCGGGAGCCGTCCACCTCGACGCCCTCCTGCGCGAACTCCCCGCCGGCCGGGAACTCGACGCGTTCGTCCTGTTCTCCTCCATCGCCGGCGTGTGGGGCGCGGGCGGGCAGGCCGCCTACAGCGCCGCCAACGCCCACCTCGACGCCCTCGCCGCCGCCCGCCGCCACGACGGCCTGGCCGCCACCTCCGTCGCCTGGGGCCCCTGGGCCGGCTCCGGCATGGCCGCCACCCCCGAGATCGCCGACAGCCTCCGCAAGCGCGGCCTGGAACCGCTCCCCGCCGACCGGGCGCTCACCGCCCTGGACCACGCCGTCGGCCGCGGCGCCACCACCGTGACCGTCGCCGACGTCGACTGGGCCCGCTTCGCCCCCACCTTCACCGTCGGCCGCCCCAGCCCCCTCCTCTCCGGCCTGCCCGAAGTCCGCGACGCCGCGAACAGCCGCTCCACGGGCAGCGGCGCGGCCGAGGACACCGCCCGGGCCCTGCGCCGCACCCTCGCCGGGGGCGCCCCCGCCGACCGGGACCGCACCCTCGTGGAACTCGTCCGACGCGAGGCCGCCGCCGTACTCGGCCACCCCGGCGCCGAAGCCGTCGAGCCCGGACGCGCCTTCCGCGACCTGGGGTTCGACTCCCTCACCGCCGTGGAACTGCGCGGCCGGCTGGTCCGCGCCACCGGCCTGGACCTGCCCACCACCCTCGTCTTCGACCACCCCTGCGCCCTCGACCTCGCCGGCCGGCTCCTCGCCGAGCTCCTCGGCGCCCAGGAGCCGGCCGCGGCCACCGCCACCCGGCCCGCCGCCGACGACGAGCCGATCGCGATCGTCGCGATGAGCTGCCGCTACCCCGGCGGCGCCCACTCGCCCGAGGAACTGTGGCGGCTGGTCGAAGAGGGCACCGACGCCATGTCGGTCTTCCCCGACAACCGCGGCTGGGACCTCGACGCGCTCTACCACCCCGACCCCGACCACCCCGGCACCACCTACGCCCGCGCCGGCGGCTTCCTCTACGACCTGGCCGACTTCGACGCCGCGTTCTTCGGCATCTCGCCCCGCGAGGCCACCGCCATGGACCCCCAGCAGCGGCTCCTCCTGGAAACCTCCTGGGAGGCCTTCGAACGGGCCGGCCTGGACCCGGCGACCGTCCGCGGCAGCCGCACCGGCGTGTTCGTCGGCTCCGGCTACCAGGACTACCTCCGGCGCGGCCTGGCCGTCCCCGAAGGCGTCGAGGGCTACCTCGGCACCGGCAACGCCGCCAGCGTGGCCTCCGGCCGCATCGCCTACACCCTCGGCCTCGAAGGCCCGGCCGTCACCGTCGACACCGCCTGCTCCTCCTCCCTCGTCGCCCTGCACATGGCGGCCCGGTCCCTGCGCCAGGGCGAATGCGACCTGGCCCTCGCCGGCGGCGTCACCGTCATGTCCAGCTCCGGCGCCTTCGTCGAGTTCAGCCGCCAGCGCGCCTTGTCCGCCGACGGCCGCTGCAAGGCCTACTCCGCCGACGCCGACGGCACCGGCTGGGGCGAGGGCGTCGGCATGCTGCTGGTGGAACGGCTCTCCGACGCCCGCCGCAACCGCCACCCCGTCCTCGCCGTGATCCGCGGCTCCGCCGTCAACCAGGATGGCGCCTCCAACGGCCTCACCGCGCCCAGCGGCCGCGCCCAGCAGCTCGTCATCCGCCAGGCCCTCGCCGACGCCGGCCTGACCACCGCCGACGTCGACGCCGTCGAGGGACACGGCACCGGCACCCGCCTCGGCGACCCCATCGAGGCGTCCGCCCTGCTCGCCACCTACGGGCAGGACCGCGACACCGGCCGGCCCCTGTGGCTCGGCTCCCTCAAGTCGAACATCGGCCACACCCAGGCGGCCGCCGGCGCCGGCGGCGTCATCAAGATGGTGCAGGCGCTGCGGCACGGCCTGCTCCCCAGGACCCTGCACGCCGACGAGCCCACCCCGCACGTCGACTGGACCGCGGGCGCCGTCCGCCTCCTCACCGCACCCGTCCCCTGGGAACCGGACGCCGACGGCCGGCCCCGCCGCGCCGCGGTCTCCTCCTTCGGCATGAGCGGCACCAACGCCCACGTCATCATCGAGGAGGCACCCCGCCCCGCGTCCCCGCCGGCCCCCGAAGCCGGCCCGGCCGCAGACCCCGCGCCCCGGCCCCTGACCACGGCCGCCACCGCGCTGCCGCTCGCCGCCCGCACCGTCCCCGCCCTGGAGGAACAGGCGGCCCGCGTCGCCGCCCTGCTGCGCGAGGACCCCGACACCGACCCGCGTGAGACCGGCCACGCCCTCGCCACCACCCGCACCCCCTTCGCCGAACGCGCCGTCGCCGTCGGCGAGGACCGCGAGGAGCTGATCGCCGCCCTCGACGCGCTCGCCTCCGGCGCCTCCCACGCCGGCGCCGTCCGGGGCACCGCCGCCGCCCCCGCCCAGCCCGTGTTCGTCTTCCCCGGCCAGGGCTCCCAGTGGGCCGGCATGGCCGTCGGACTCCTCGACACCTCCGAGGTCTTCCGCGACCGGATCACCGCCTGCGGCCGGGCCCTGGCCCCCCACACCGACTGGGACCTCGAAGACGTCCTGCGCGGCGCGGACGGCGCCCCGCCCCTGGAAACCGCCGACGTCGTCCAGCCCGTGCTCTGGGCCGTGATGGTCTCCCTCGCCGAACTGTGGCGCTCCTGCGGGGTCCGCCCCGCCGCCGTCGTCGGCCACTCGCAGGGCGAGATCGCCGCCGCCGTCGTCGCCGGAGCCCTGACCCTCGACGACGGCGCCCGCCTCGTCGCCCGCCGCAGCGCCCTCCTGCTGCGCCTGTCCGGACAGGGCGGCATGGTCTCCCTCCCGCTGCCGGAGACCGAGGCCGCCGCACGCATCGCCCCCTGGGACGGCCGCCTCGCCGTCGCCGCCGTCAACGGCCCCCGCACCGTGGTCGTCTCCGGGGACCGCGAAGCCCTGGCCGAACTCCTCGAAACCTGCGCCGCCGACGGCGTACGCGCCAAGCGGGTCCGGGTGGACCTCGCCTCGCACTGCCCCCAGGTCGCGTCCCTGCGGGGGGAACTCGCCGCGGAACTCGCCTCCCTGGCACCCGCCGCGCCCGAGGTCCCGTTCTACTCGACGGTCACCGGCGCCCCCCTCGACACTCCGCCCGACGCCGCCTACTGGTACGGCAACCTGCGCCGCACCGTCCGCTTCGAGCAGACCGCGCGCCGGCTGCTGGCCGACGGACACCGGGTGTTCATCGAGGTCAGCCCGCACCCCGTGCTCGTCTACGGGCTCCAGGACACCATCGACGACACCCCGACGCAGACCCCCGCCACCGTCCTCACCACCCTCACCCGGGCCGACGGAGGCGCCCGCCGTTTCCTCACCTCCCTCGGCGAGGCCCACGCACACGGGGTCCCCGTCGACTGGGACACCGTCCTGGGCGACGGCACGGACCGGACCGGCCCGCCCCCCGCCCTGCCCACCTACCCCTTCCAGCGGCGGCGCTACTGGCTCGACGCCCCCGACACGGCCGCCGGCCCGGCCCCCGCCGCCGGACCCGACGCCGACGCCGGCTTCTGGGAGGCCGTGGCCCGCGAGGACCTCACCACCCTCGCCGGGGAACTCGGCATCGACGAGGACGCCACCCTGCGCACCGCGCTCCCGGCCCTGCACAGCTGGCACCGGGGCCGCCGCGACGAGGCCGTCACGGACGCCTGGCGCTACCGCATCGCCTGGAAGCCGGTGGCCGACCCGGCACCGCCCGCCCCCCTCGCCGGGAGCTGGCTCGCCGTCGTCCCCCGCGACCTGCCCGGCGACCCCGCCGTGGAACTCGCCCTGGACTCCCTCGCCGCCCACGGCGCCGAGATCGTCCGCCTGGACGTCGCGGGCGACGCCGACCGGCACTCCCTCGCCGACGCCCTGGGCACCTGCGGCCGCGCCGCGACCGCCGTCGTCTCCCTGCTCGCCCTCGACGAACGGGCCCACCCGGAGCATCCCGCCGTCCCGCTCGGCCTGGCCACCACCCTGCTCCTCCTCCAGGCGCTCGGCGACGCCGGCATCGACGCCCCCCTGTGGTGCCTGACCCGCGGCGCGGTCTCCACCGGCCCCGCCGACCCCGTGCGCTCCGTCCACCAGGCACCCGTCGCCGCCCTCGGCCGGGTCGCCGCCCTGGAACACCCCGGCCGGTGGGGCGGCCACATCGACCTGCCCGCCGGGGTGCGCGCCACCGACGGCCGTACCGGCCGCAGGCTGGCCGCGGCCCTCACCGGCGCCTCCGGCGAGGACCAGCTCGCCCTGCGTCCCGACGGGGTCCTCGCCCGCCGGATGCTCCGCGCCACCGGCGACGGGGCCCCCGCCGGCCCCGGCTGGCAGCCCCGCGGCACCGTCCTGGTCACCGGCGGCACCGGCCACATCGGCGGCCACGTCGCCCGCCGGCTCGCCGGCGCCGGCGCCGCCCACCTGGTGCTGGCCGGCCGCCGCGGCCCCGACGCCGAGGGCGCCGCGGAACTGGCCGCCGAGCTGGAGGCCCTGGGCGCCGGAGTCACGCTGGCCGCCTGCGACCTGGCCGACCGGCAGGACGTGGCCCGCCTCCTGGACTCCCTCGGCGCCCTGCCCCCGCTGACCGCCGTCGTGCACGCCGCGGGCACCGGCACGCCCGCCATGCTCGCCGACACCACCGTCGCCGACCTCGGATCCCTCTTCGGGGCGAAGGCGGCGGGCGCCGCCCACCTGGACGAACTCCTCGCCGGCCGGGAACTCGACGCCTTCGTGCTGTTCTCCTCCGGAGCCGCCGCCTGGGGCAGCGGCGCCCAGGCCGGGTACGCCGCGGCCAACGCCTTCGTGGACGCCCTCGCCGAGGACCGCCGCGCCCGCGGCCTGACCGCCACCTCCGTGGCCTGGGGCGCCTGGGGCGGCGGCGGCATGGTCGACCGGGCGGCGGAGGAGCGGCTGCGGCTGCGCGGACTCGACCCCATGGACCCCGGCCTCGGGGTGCTGGCCCTGCGCCGCGCGGTCGGACGCGGCGACACCACCGTGGTCGTCGCCGAGGTGGACTGGACCCGGTTCGTCCCCGGGTTCACCGCCGCCCGGCCCAGCCCCCTGATCGCCGACCTGCCCGAGGTACGCCGGCTGACGGCCGCCGAGGACGGCGCCGCGGACGGCCCGGACGACGGCGAACCGCCCCTGCTGCGCCGCCTCGCCGCACTCCGGGGGGCCGACCCGGCCCCGGCCGTGCTGGACTTCGTACGCTCCGAGGCGGCCGCCGTACTCGGCCACCCGTCCTCCGACGCCGTCGGGGAGCGGCAGGTCTTCCTGGAGCTCGGCTTCGACTCGCTCACCGCCGTCCGGCTCGCCAAGCGGCTCGGCCGGGCCACCGGCATGAAACTGCCCGGCACCCTGGTCTTCGACCACACCACCCCCACCGCGCTGGCCGCCCGCCTGCTCGAACTGCTCGCGCAGCGCCCCGGCGCCACCGCCGCGCCCGCGCCGGGCACCGCCGCCGAGGCATCCGGAGAAGACCTGCTCGTCACCCTCTACCGGCAGGCGGCCGCGACCGGCCGGCTCACCGAGGCCATCAGGATGGTCACCGCCGCCGCCCGGCTGCGGCCCGTCTTCGACGCCGCCGACGCCGACGGCCACCGGCCCGTCCCGGTCCGCCTGGCCCACGGCGACGAGGGCCCCCACCTGGTCTGCTTCGGCCCCTACATGGCCCCCTCCGGAGTCCACCAGTACGCCCGCTTCGCCGCGGCGTTCGGCGGCCGGCGCACCATCTGGGGGCTGCCCGAGCCGGGCTTCGGCCCGGGCGAGTCCCTGCCCCGCGACGTCGAGGCCCTCGTCGAGGTCCACGTCGGGGCCGTCACCGCCTGCGCGGGGCAGGAGCCGGTGGTCCTCGTCGGCTACTCCTCCGGCGGCTGGGTGGCCCACGCCGTCGCCTGCCGGCTGGAGGAGCTGGGCCGGCCCGTCGAAGGCATCGTGATGCTCGACAGCTTCACCCGCAGCCAGGGCATGGGCGACCGGTTCCAGGCAGCCGTCGTACGGGAACAGTCCGACCGCTTCGAGTTCATCTCCGCGCCCGGCACCCAGCTCACCGCGATGGGCGGCTACCTCGACGTCTTCGAGGACTGGCAGGCCCCCCAGGCCACCGCCCCCACCCTCGTGGTCCGGGCCGCCGACCGGATGGCGGACGGCTCCTCCGCGGACCGGACCGACGACCGCCCGCCCGTCCCCGAACACGCCCGGACCGTCACCGAAGTCCCGGGCAACCACTACACGCTGATGGAACGCCACGCCGAGTCCACCGCCACCGCGGTCGACGAGTGGATCCTCAAGCTGCCGTGACCGTCCCGTCCCCTCCCGTTCGAAAGGACCCGATCCGTACCGTGAACACCCCGACCACCACCGACAGCAGCCTGTGGATACGCCGATTCCAGCCGAGGCCGGACAGCTCCGTCCGCCTGGTCTGCCTGCCGCACGCGGGCGGCTCCGCCAGCTTCTACCTGCCCGTCGCCCGCGCCATGCCGGACTTCGCCGACGTCCTGTGCGTCCAGTACCCCGGCCGGCAGGACCGGCGCGCCGAGCCCCTCCTCGACAGCGTCCACCAGCTCGCCGACCAGGTCTTCACCGCCCTGCTGCCCTGGGCGGACCGGCCGCTGGCCTTCTTCGGGCACAGCATGGGCGCCTCCGTCGCCTACGAGGTCGCCCGCCGCTTCGAACGCGAGAAGGGCATCGTGGCGGCCGCCCTGTTCGCCTCGGGCCGCCGCGCCCCGTCCGCGTACCGCCACGAGACCGTGCACCTGCGCGACGACGACGGCCTGATCGAGGAGATGAAGGCGCTCAGCGGCACCGACAGCCGGCTGCTCGGCGACGAGGAGGTGCTGCGGATGGTCCTCCCGGCCATCCGGGCCGACTACCGGGCCGCGGAGACCTACGCCCCCGAGCCGGGGGAGCGGCTGCGCTGCCCCGTGCTGGCCATGGTCGGCACGGACGACCCGAAGGTGACCGTGGCCGAGGCCGCCGCCTGGGCCGAGCACACCGAAGGCCCTTTCGAGCTCAAGGTGTTCTCCCCGGGCCACTTCTACCTGGTCCGCGACCACGCCGAGGTCATCGGGGCCATGGCGGAGCGGCTCCGCACCGCCGTCACGGCCTGACGGTCCCTCAGGGGACTTTGCGAAGCTGTCCGTTCTCGAAATAGGCGGCCAGCACGGGATCGAGCGGCGGGACCCTGCGCGGGGTCCCGCCGTCCCGCAGCGACTGCGTCGCCCCGTACGCCCCCACGAAATGCCGGATCCACACCGTCTTGACGGTCCCCACCGCGCCGTGTGCGATCAGCTCCCGCATCAGCCGGACCACCGGCATGTGGCGCATGTTGTGTCCCACGTACAGCCGGGTGCCCGTCTCGTACGCCGTGCGCAGCACCTCGTCACAGCGCTCCACGCTGATGTCCAGCGGCTTCTCCACGAAGACCGGCCGGCCGGCCCGAAGGGCACGGACCGCCAGCTCGGCGTGGGTGTGGTCCGGGGTGAGGACCAGCACGGCGTCGATCCCCGGCCCCCCGATCACCTCGCGGGCGTCGGCGCCGACCCGCGCGCCGGGGAACGCCCCCGCGGCGGCGGCGCGGGCCGGCGGGTCGGGATCGGCGACCGCGGCCACGACGGCGCCCCGGCCCGGCCGGTGCGCCGTCCGGGCCAGGGCGCCGCGCAGGCCGTATCCGAGGACCCCGATCCTGATGTCCGGCACGGCCGCCCCCCTCTGCTCCAGGACGCAGGTCTACCACCCCGGGAGCCCGGCCGACAGGGCGCCTGGGCGGCCGGGCGGCGCGGCTCAGTGCGCGGTCACCGTGTACGAGTCGAGCGCGCGGTTGCCGTGCGGCCGGGCGACGGCCCGCAGGACGTCGGTCTGGCTCAGGACGAGCTGTCGCACCGGCTCGCTCAGCGCGGCCAGGCGCTCCCGCTCCGCGGCCGGGTCGAGGCAGGCGGCGATCTCCCAGTCGCCGTCCTGGAGTTCCGCGGTGTCGACCGGGCCGCCGCCGTCGGCCGTCCACCCGGCCCCGGGCAGGAGCCGCAGCAGCGCCTCGCGGGAGAAGGGCGTGCGGACGTTGCCCTGGCCGCGCGCGCCCGCCGCCTCGGCCTGCCCCTGGATCAGCACGGCCAGGAGGTGCGCGAGCCGGTCGCCGGACGCGGGCGTCAGGTCCCACTCGGCGAAGCACAGCCGCCGCGCCCAGGGCCGGACCCGCGCCAGCGTGTCGCGCAGCCGCCCGAGCGAGGCGAAGTACCAGGAGCAGTGCGCGAGCACCACGTGGTCGAAGGCGCCTTCGGGGAAGCCGACCGACGGATCGAGGACGTCGGTGCCGAAGCGGAAGTCGATGCGCGGCCCGAGCCGCCCCGCGGCGAGCCGGTCGGCCGATGCGCCGAGCGTGACGGGCGCCCCGTAGGAGGGGTCGGCCACGTCGACGGCCACCACCCGCCCGTCGGGTCCGACCGCCTCCGCCAGCACGGCGGTCATATCGCCCTGGCCGCATCCCAGTTCGAGGACGGTCGCACCCGGCGCGATGCCCCAGCCCGCCACGAGGCGGGCGCGGTGGGCGGTCTGGGACAGCTGGCTGTCGGGGCTGTGGTCGGCGGCGGCCATGGCGGCCGCGATCGAGGGCGCCATGGCGCGCGGATCGGAGTGGTTCACGAAGTCCCTGCTGACGCTCGACGGGTCGGTGCGGGCCGATGGTACGAGACGCGCGGACCCGCCGCTCCCGCCTTTTCCGGGGCCCGCACCGCCGTGCGGGAAAACCGTTGGCCCGGTCGTGGGGGTGAGCCTAGGGTTCGGCGCATGACGATCATGACCCCCCATGCCGTGGACCGGTCCGTGTCCCTCACCGCGCAGGCGCTCCGAGGGGTGGCGCACCTCGACTGGTCCGTACCCGCCGCCGGGCTGGAGTGGAGCTGTTACGACACGGCCGTCCACATCGCGGGCGACTTCACCGCGTACGCCGCCCAGCTCACCGGCCGCGCGTCCGGTGCCTGGGTCCCGTTCGAGATCAGCGCGGACCCCGGCACCACCCCCGAGGGTCTCGTCGAGGTCATCGAAGCGACCGGGGGCCTGCTGTCCGCCGCCGTGGCGGCGGCCCGCCCCGGCGACCGGGCCTGGCACCCGTACGGCATGGCGGACGGGGACGGCTTCGCGGCCATGGGCGTCGTCGAGACCCTGCTGCACACCCACGACATCCTGAACGCCCTGGGCGTCCACGACTGGGAGCCCGACGCGGACCTCTGCCGGCAGGTCCTCGACCGGCTGTTCCCGCAGGCGCCGCGCGCCGCCGCCCCCTGGCCGACCCTGCTGTGGGTGACCGGCCGGGCCGCCCTCGGGGACCTGCCCCGCCGGCCGGTCTGGCGCTGGTACGCCGAACCCGTCGAGGCGGGCCGCGTCGTCCTCTGCGAGATCTCCCCGCAGGTGGCCGCCGATCTGCACGCGGGCGGCACCGGCGGTTTCGCCTGGGCCGGGGACGGCCCCGGTGAGGGCACCCGGTTCGCCGCCGGGATGGTGCTCAAGGCCCGGGAGCAGGGCACGCACCGCCCGGGGTGGGGCCCGTACGCCATCGTCCGGACGGAGGACCGGCGCGCCATCGGCGGCATCGGGTTCCACGGCGCCCCCGACGCCGACGGGAACGCGGAGGTCGGCTACGACCTCGTCCCGTCGGCCCGCGGCAACGGCTACGCCACCGACGCACTGAACGGCCTCGCCGCCTGGGCCTTCGGGCAGCCCGGCGTGACGGCCCTGCACGCCTCGATCGACCCGGACAACGCCCCCTCCCACGGGGTCGCCGGCCGGGCGGGCTTCGAACGCACCGGCGCCACCGATGACCACGGCGTCCGCTACGTCCTACGGGCCCCGCTGGTCTGACGCGCCGCCGGCGGAGGCGTTCGGCCGCGGCTCCCGGCCGCTCCGCCGGGGCGCGGGCGCGGGACGGCCGGGGCCGGCGGTCACGGCGCCGGGGCCGGTCCCGAGGCCCGGTCCAGCAGGGCGGTGCCGAGGTCGCTCGCCGTGTAGTGCACCTCGCGCCGGTAGCGGTGACCGGTGACGAGGCCCGCGTCGCGCAGTACGGCCAGATGCTGGGACACCGCGCCGAGGCTGAGCCCGCACCGGGCCGCCAGCTGCGTCGTCGTGGCCGGCGAGGTGGTGAGGAGCAGCAGCCGGGCCCGGCTGCGGCCGAGCAGGCGGGCCAGCCCGTCGCCGGAGGCGTCGCGCCGCTCCCACAGGGTGCCCACCGCCCGCGAGGGGTAGACGGCGGCGGGCGGCGTGGGCCCGGGCGCTGCCAGCAGGTGGCAGCGGGCGGCGAACGCGCTGGGCGCCAGGGTCAGGCCCGTCCCGCCCAGGTCCAGCCCGGCCGCGGGCAGGTCCGCGGACACCAGCCGGTCGCCCGTCCAGCTCAGCGAGGGGTGCAGCCGGGTGAACACCTCGTGGATGCCGTCCTCGGCGAGCTGCCGGGTCCGGTACGCGACGTCCGCCTCCAGTACGGACCGGATCCGTGGCCAGGACGGCGCGACCGCCGCCTCCCACCAGGCGCGCAGGGCGTCCGTCAGCTCCGCCAGTGCCGACGCGGGCTCCTGGGCGAGCCGTTGCCCGTACGGCGCCCCCGGCGCGCGCCCGCCGGCCGCGGCGGCGCCTGCCCGGACCCGCTCCGGCGCGGTGGCCGCCAGGACGGCCAGCTCCTCCTCGAACCCGGCCAGCGGACACCGCGGCGCGGGCGTCACGAAATCCGGCCACGCCGGCCAGGAGGCGAGCTCGTGCAGGGGAGCGATCCGCCCCGCGAGCCCCCGGTCCTCCCACAGCGCCACCGCCCGTTTGATCCACGGCAGGTGGACGGCGTACCGGCCCGGATCCGAGGCCGCGCGGAAGGAGGCCGCGGTCTCCCACAGCGGCGATATCGCGAACCTGATGCCGCCGACGTCGTGCACACCGAAACGCACCTCGCCCACGCCTTCGCCCCCCTCCCGGCCGGAAACCAGCTTTTCGCCCAGACTAAAACATTGGCGGGGCGGCCCCCGGGGCGGTGATCTTCACGGGCATGAAGAACCACCCCTCCCCCCGCGCCGGCCGCCGCGGCCGCCCCCGCCCGCACCCCGACGCCGGCTTCCGCCTGGTCTGGGCCGCCGACACGGTCAGCCAGGCCGGATCCGCCGTGACCCTCCTCGCGCTGCCCCTCGTCGCGATCGGCACCCTCCACGCCGCGCCCTTCGAGGCGGCCCTCCTCGTCACCGCCGAGTACCTGGCCTTCCTGCTCATCGGCCTGCCCGCCGGCGCCTGGGTGGACCGGATGCGCCACCGCACCGTGATGGTCGCGGGCGACCTCGTACGCGCCGCGCTCCTGCTGTCCGTCCCGGTGGCGGCCGGGCTGGACGCGCTGACGCTGCCCCAGCTGTACGCCGTCGCCTTCGGCATGTCGGTGTGCACGGTCTTCTTCGACGTGGCGGCCCAGAGCGCCCTCCCGCACCTCGTGGACCGCGACCGCCTCACCGGCGCCCACGCCCGGCTGGAGGCCACCCGCAGTCTCACCCAGGCCGCCGGGCCGGGGCTGGGCGGAGCCCTCACGGTCGCACTGACCGCGCCCGTCGCCCTGGCCGCCGACGCCGTGAGCTACCTCCTGTCGGCGCTGCTCCTGTCCCGCGTCCGCCGCTCCGACCCGGTCCCGCAGGAGCCGCCGCGGCCGGCCGGGGGCCTGCGGGCCGAGATCTCCGAGGGGCTGCGCTTCGTCTTCGGCGACCGCGCGCTGCGCGCCCTCACCACGGCCTCCGCGATCTCCAACCTGTGCGGCACCCTCGGGGCCTCCATGCTGCTGGTGCTGCTCGCCGGCGACCTGGGGCTCTCCCCGCTGCTGTGCGCGGCGGTGTTCACGGCCGAAGCCGTCGGCGGCCTCCTCGGCAGCCTGCTCACCCTGCGCGTCGCGGCGGCCTTCGGCGAACGGCGGGCGATGTGCGCCTCCGTGCTGGTCAGCGGGGTCCTCTGGCTGCTGGCCGTGCCCTTCTACCAGGACGACTGGCGCTTCGCCGTCGCCGTGGCACTCCAGGGGCTGGGCTGGACGGCCTTCATGACCTTCAAGATCACCTCGGTGGCGTTCCGGCAACGTCGGTGCCCCGACCCGCTCCTGGGCCGGATGACCGCCACCGTCCGCTTCGTGGTGTGGGGAGCGATGCCGGTCGGCGCGCTGGTGGGAGGGGCCCTGGGGGAGTGGCTCGGCGCCCGTCCGGCGATGTGGATCGGCGCCGTCGGGGAACTCCTGGCCGTGCTCCCCCTGCTCCTTCCTCAGTCCGCCCCGCTCGCGATGCGCAGGGCGAGGGCCTGCAGGATCTCCTCGGTGGACGTCTCGGGGTCCGTCTCGTCGTAGGCGTCCGCCACCACCTCGAACGCCAGGATGAAGCCGTTGACCAGCGCGTTGAGGGGTTCCGACACCTGCTGGAGCACCGACAGGCCGATCTCCGCGGCGTCCGCCTCGGCGGGCACCGTGAACCGGTCCGGGGTCACCTCGGCCAGCAGCTCGGAGACGTACTCCACACCGACGCCGCCGCGCAGGCCCACCAGCGCCGCGATCGCCTTCAGCCGCGCGTCGTCGTCGTTCGTGGCGCCCCCGTGCCCGGCCGCCGGTCGGTCGTCAGTCATGGCGGGGCGCCTGCCCGTCCTTCCCGGGTTCATGCCCCCGGCGCGCGCGAACCCGGCCGCCGTGGGCCGGATGAGGGACGGCCGGGCGGGTAGGCGCGTGCCAGGCTGCCGCCTCTCCCGAGACGAAAGGACGTGAGTACGGTGCGCATCGCATTCCTGACGGCGACCGAGGGCGTCGAGGAAGTGGAACTGAACGAGCCCTGGAAGGCCGTCCTGGGGGCCGGCTGGACCCCGCAGCTGGTCTCGACGGAGCCGGGGGAGGTCCAGGCCATGCGTCACCTGGACAAGGCCGGCACCTACCCGGTCGACCTCGTGCTCGACGGACGGACCGACGACGGCTTCGACGCCCTCGTCCTGCCCGGGGGAGTGGCGAACCCCGACGCCCTGCGGATGAGCGAGGCCGCGGTCGGCTTCGCGCGCGGCTTCTTCGCGTCGGGACGGCCGGTGGCCGCCATCTGCCACGCGCCCTGGCTGCTGGTGGAGGCCGACGTCGTCCGGGGGCGGACCCTGACCTCGTGGCCCAGTCTGGCCACCGACATCCGCAACGCCGGCGGCACCTGGGTGGACGAGCGGGTCCACGTCTGCCGGGCGGGGGCCAGCGCCCTGGTCACCAGCCGCAAACCGGACGACCTGCACGCGTTCTGCGAGGCGTTCGTGACCGTCTTCGGCGGCTGATCCCGGTGCTCGGTGACGCCCGCGGTGTCACCTCCCGCCCGCGGGGTCACCCCCGGGGGCCCCCCCACCGACGGCCCCCCCCGGGCCCCCCCCCCCCGACCG
>NZ_JBBDHD010000073.1:0-36165 GCF_044129415.1 Streptomyces racemochromogenes | reverse complement strand
CCCGAGGGACGGTCGTCACGGCGGAAGCCGCCACGGTCACCGCGGTCGTCACGGTTGAAGCCACCCGACGGACGGTCGTCACGGCGGAAACCACCCGAGGGACGGTCGTCACGGCGGAAGCCGCCACGGTCACCGCGGTCGTCACGGTTGAAGCCACCCGACGGACGGTCATCGCGACGGAAACCACCCGACGGACGGTCGTCACGGCGGAAACCACCCGAGGGACGGTCGTCGCGACGGTAGCCACCACGGTCACCGCGGTCGCCACGGTCGTCGCGGCGGTTGTCGCGGCGCTCGAAGTTGCCCCGGTCGTCGCGGCGCTCGGAACGCTGCTCCTGGGCGGCGGCCTGGGCGGCCTGCTCGGCCACGGCGGCGGCCAGCTCCGCCTCGGCGGCCTCGACGACCTCGGCGACGGCGGCCTCCGGGTCCTCACCGCGCTCGCGGGCGGAGCGGGCGACGAGGCGGTCGGCCTCCTCGCGGAGCTCGGCGGCGCGACGGGTGGCGCGCTCCAGCTGCTTGGTCAGGTCGGCGACCTCGCGCTCGGCCTGCTTGGCGGCGTTGTTCGCGGAGTCGGCCTGGACCTCGGTGAGCGAGCGCGCACCGGTGATCTCGGCGACCTCCGGGTCGAAGGCGCCGGCGCCGCCGACGATGTGGCGCGAGGCGTCGACGCCCGCGTCCTCCATCAGGCGGAAGATCTGGCGGCGCTGGTGCGGCAGGGCGAGGGAGACCACGACGCCCGACTTGCCGGCGCGGGCGGTACGGCCCGAGCGGTGCAGGTAGTCCTTGTGGTCGCCGGCCGGGTCCACGTTGAGGACCAGGTCGATGCCGTCGACGTGGATGCCGCGGGCGGCGACGTCGGTGGCGACGAGCGCGTTGACGTAGCCGTCCTTGAAGTCGGCCAGGACGCGGGTACGGGCGCCCTGCGTCATACCGCCGTGCAGCGCGTCGGCCTTCACGCCGGCCTCGACGAGCTGCTCGGCGATGCGGTCGGCGCCCAGCTGGGTGCGGACGAAGATGATGGTGCGGCCCTTGCGGGCGGCGATGGCGGCCGTGACCGGGGCCTTGTCCTTCGGCTTCACGACGAGGACGTGGTGGGTCATGGTCGTGACGTTGCCCTGGGCGCTGTCGACCTCGTGGCTGACCGGGTTGGACAGGTAGCGCTTGACCAGGGTGCCGATCTCGTTCTCCATGGTGGCGGAGAAGAGCATGCGCTGGCCGCCGGCCGGGACCTGGTCGAGCAGCTCGGTGACCTCGGGCAGGAAGCCCAGGTCGGCCATCTGGTCGGCCTCGTCGAGGACCGCGACCTCGACGTTCTCCAGGGAGCAGGCGCCGCGGTTGATGATGTCGCGCAGGCGGCCGGGGGTGGCGACGAGGATGTCGACGCCGCGCTCCAGGGCGTAGATCTGGTTGCCCATGGAGGTACCGCCGCAGACGACCTTCATCTTCAGGCCGAGGACGTCGCCGTAGGGCTGGAGGGCGTCCGCGACCTGCATCGCGAGCTCGCGGGTCGGGGTGAGGATGACGGCGCGGGGCTTCTTCTTCTCCGTGTGGCCGTCGGCCAGGCGGGCCAGGGTCGGCAGACCGAAGGAGAGGGTCTTGCCGGAGCCGGTGCGGCCGCGGCCGAGGATGTCCTTGCCGGCCAGGGCGTCCGGGATGGTGGCGGCCTGGATCGGGAACGGGGTGGTGACGCCGTTCTGCGCGAGCTTGCGCACGACGCCCTCGGGCAGACCGAGGTCCGCGAAGGTGACCGTGGGCTCGGTGTCGGCGGCGTCCTCGTCGGAGTCGACGTCGGCACCGGCCGTCACGTCGGCTTCGAGCGCCTCGATGATCTCGTTCGCCTCCGCGGCCTCCATGGCCTCGGTGACCACAAGGGCCTCTACGGCGTCGACGATCTCGGTGGAGTCGTTCTCGGGCATGACGGAACGGTCAGAACTGGAAATGGACATGCGAAATGCGAAACCTTCCGGAGTCTCGGCACGCGCCCAAACTCCGTGAATCGCAAATCGACCGCCTCAATGCGGTCAGCCACGGCTAGGGAGAGTACGCGCCACACGGCGCTCTTCGGATTCGGCGCCGGGCAATGGGATCAAACGATCTATAACCATACGCACCCTCCCGGGGGTCTGGCAAGTCGTTCCTGCAAAACCCCCTCCGACCTGCGACGGAGCCCCCGCGTCCACGCTCAGGCGATGCTCGGACCCGGGGACGCCGGGGGCGTCTCGCTCGGCGTGGGCTGCGTCACAGGGGGCGTGGTCTCCCCACCGCCGGGGGTCGACCCCCCGGAGCCGCCCGCGCCGGAACCGCCCGAGCCGGAACCACCGGACCCGCCCGCTCCGCCGGCACCACCCGACCCCGACCCGGAACCCCCGGCTCCCGACCCCGAGCCCGAGCCGGAACCCGATCCGGAGCCACCCGCCCCGGACCCCGAGCCGGACCCCGAGCCGCCCCCGGACGGCACCTGACCGCCCTGCCCGCCGGCCCCGCCCCCGGGACCGGCCGACGGGGAGGGCTGGCCCGGCTTGCCCCCGGGCGCGCCGGGACCGGGTGAGGCACCGGTCGCCCCGGAGACCTTGCCGGGCTCGCCGGACTTCCCGTCCGGGTGCGTGCCGTCCTTGACCCCGTGCCCGCTGCCGTGGACCCCGGAGCCGTGCCCGGAGCCCGCGGCCGCACCGGCCCCGCCGGCCTCCTTGCCGCCCACCGAGGCCGCGGGCCCCGGCTTCGCGGCGTCCTCACCGACGCTCATGCAGCCCGCCGTCGCCGCGACCGCGAGGGCGGAGACGGCCAGTCTGAGGGTGGTGGACAGGGAAGCGGGCAATGGGCGCACGGGGGCACCTCCGGGGCGCGGGGCGGGGTCCGCGGTGAGCGGGTCAATGAGCCCAACTCCCTTTACCCCGTAAGAGACACGCCCCTTGCGCGAGTTGCGCCGACGGGCCGCGGTTCACTCGAACAGCTGCCGCGCCACCTGCGACCCCAGCGTCACGGCCCCGAGGCCGACCAGCACCGACGCCGCCACGTTCGCCGCGGCGAGGAACTTCCAGCCGCGCTCGGCCAGCCGCAGCGTCTCGTACGAGAACGTCGAGTACGTGCTCAGCGCCCCGCACAGCCCCGTCCCCAGCAGCGGTGTCAGCCGCGAGGAGCCCGCGCCGGCCAGGACGGCCCCGGTGAGCACCCCCAGCACCAGGCAGGCGCCCGCGTTGACCACGAAGGTCCCCCACGGGAAGACGGAGTCGTGCCGGGCCTGGACGAACCGGTCGGTCAGGTACCGCAGCGGCGCCCCGACGACCGCGCCCGCCACCACCAGCAGCCAGGTCACGCGGCCCCCCGCCCCCGCAGCGTCAGCCGCGTCAGCGACGCCGCCGACCACACCGCCCCCAGCGCGCCCACGACGGTCAGCCCGGCGTACGCCAGCGCGAGCCCGGCCCGGCCCGCGTCCAGCAGCCGCGAGAAGTCCACGGCATAGGTCGAGAAGGTGGTGAACCCGCCGAGTACCCCGGTACCCGCGAAGGGCCGCAGCAGCGGGTGCGGGGAACGCCGGCCGCCCTCGCTGATCAGCGCCATCAGCACGCCGATCAGCGCGCATCCGGCGACGTTGGTCCAGAAGGTCGCCCACGGGAAGCCCGCCGGAGCGGCCGGCCACATCAGGGCCAGCCCGTAGCGGGCCGCCGCCCCGAGGGCCCCGCCGGCGGCCACCGCCGCGAGGACGCGGCCCTGCGGCTCGGCGCGCTGCGCGGGGACGTGGAGGTCGACGTCGGGGTCGATGGCCTCCGCGCCCGGCGCGGGCCGGGTCATCCGTAGCCCAGGGCGTGCAGGCGTTCGTCGTCGATGCCGAAGTGGTGGGCGATCTCGTGCACCACGGTCACCTCCGTCTCGGCGACCACGCTCTCCCGGTCCTCGCACATCCGCAGCGTGGGGTTCCGGTAGATCGTGATGCGGTCGGGGAGCACTCCGGCGTACCACTCGCCGCGCTCGGTGAGCGGGGTCCCCTCGTACAGGCCGAGCAGCTCGGGGTCCCCGGCCGGCGGCTCGTCCTCGACGAAGACCGCGACGTTGTCCATCAGCCGGGTCAGCTCCGGGGGGATCCGGTCCAGCGCCTCTGCGACGAGCTCCTCGAACTCCTCGCGCGTCATCTCCAGCACCCGGCCATTGTCGCCCTGCCGGAGGCGGTTCCGGCGCTCGGGTGGAAACCGTTTTGGCGATACCTCCTCGGATCCCATATGCTTCTCACGTCCCCGACGCGCTGCAAAGTGCCCGGCGGGCCTTTAGCCCTCATCGTCTAGTGGCCCAGGACGCCGCCCTTTCAAGGCGGTAGCACGGGTTCGAATCCCGTTGGGGGTACGCAACACCATGTGCAAGACTTGCTCTTGCACACACCAGGTCCTGTGGAGCAGTTGGTTAGCTCGCCACCCTGTCAAGGTGGAGGTCGCGGGTTCAAGTCCCGTCAGGATCGCTGAGGCTGGAAACAGTCTCGTGGCTGGGTAGCTCAGTTGGTACGAGCGATCGCCTGAAAAGCGATAGGTCGCCGGTTCGACCCCGGCCCCAGCCACAAAAGGAAGGCCCCGTCTCCGGACGGGGCCTTCCGCGTTTCATTCCTCCCCGGCCCGCCGGGCCTCCTCGCGGACCGTCCGCCGCCGGCGCAGCAGCCCGAAGGCCACCGCCCCGGCGGCGACCAGCCCGAGCAGCGCCCAGTCCGGGACCGCCTCCGCGACGGCGCCGAGCTTCTCCTCGACCGCGTACGAGTCGTCCACGTCCAGCAGCCCGGGCAGTGCGCTCGCCCCGTCGTAGACCAGGAACAGCGCGCCCAGGGTGATGAAGAACAGCCCGGACAGCAGTGAGGTCGTGTGCAGTTCGAAGCGGCCCAGGCGCACCGCCCGGCCGCGCAGCCAGCGCCGCCGGCCCAGGTCGAAGCGCTCCCAGAGCAGGGCCAGTACGAACAGCGGCACGGCCATCCCCAGCGCGTACACCGCCAGCAGCAGCCCGCCGTAGACCGGGCTGCCGCTGACCGCCGCCACCGTCAGGACGCTGCCCAGGATCGGGCCGGCGCAGAACCCGGCCAGCCCGTAGACCGCGCCGAGCGCGTACACGGACAGGGCGGTGGTCGGGCGGATCCGGCCCGAGAGCTCGGAGAGCCGCCTGGGCGCGAAACCGAGGCCGAGGATCTGGGCCAGGCCCAGGGCGACGATCAGCCAGCCGCCGGCCAGCACCAGCTGGTCGCGGTGGGAGTGGAAGAACCGGCCCGCGTACGAGCCGGCCGCGCCCAGCGGTACGAGGGTGGTGGCGAGACCGGCGTAGAAGATCCCGGTGCGCGCGAGGAGCCGGGTGCGGGAGTCGATGGAGTAGGCGAAGAAGGCCGGCAGGAGCAGGGCGCTGCACGGGCTGAGCAGGGCGAGGAGGCCGCCGAGCAGGGCGGCGGCGTAGCCGATGCCGGTCACCGGCCGCCCTTCCCCTTCGCCTGCGCCCTGGCCCGGTCGATGGCCGCGGTGAAGGCGCCGAGGGGCTGGGCGCCCGCGATGGGCTGCCCGTTGACGAGGAAGGAGGGGGTGGACTGGACGCCGATGCGGTAGCCCTCCTCCCGGTCGCGGCGCAGGGCCGCCGCGGCCCGCTCGCCGGTCATGTCGGCCTTGAAGCGCTCCAGGTCGGGGACCCCGGCCTCCCGGGCCAGTTCGACCAGCCGGTCCTCGCCGAACCCCTTGGCCTTGGCGCCCTCGGCGTACGCGGCGGCGTGGAAGGCGGTGAAGCGGTCCTGCTGCCCGGCCGCCCAGGCGGCCTTCGCAGCGGCCTCGGACTCGGCACCGAAGATCGGGAAGTTGCGCCACTCGATGCGCAGGGTGCCGTCCTGGACGTACTTCTTCACCAGTTCGGGCTCGGTGTCGCGGGCGAACTTGGCGCAGTAGCCGCACTTGAAGTCGGAGTACTCGATGAGGACCACGGGGGCGTCGGTGCGGCCCACGGCGAGCTTGTCGCCGTCCTCGCGGCGGGCCAGCGCCTTCAGCTCGGCGAAGGCGCCGGTGTCGGAGTCGGAGTCGGGGGCGTCGGACGCGGAGGCGCTGGCGCTGGCGGCCGGGCGGCTGTGCTCCTCGTCCTGGGGCGCGGAGGCCTGCCAGGAGACGAGGCCGAGGGTGACCGCGGCGACGGCGACGCCGGCGGCGTACAGCAGGGGCTTGCGGGAGGTCTTGCGGGATGTGGGCATACGGGTGCTCCAGAGCGGGGCGTACGGGGGAACCGGCGGGACCGGCTCCGCTACACCCGCATCACGTTCAGCTCCACCGGCTTCGGCGCCCGCTGGTCGGGCCCGCGCACGGGCAGCCGTACGCACTCGGCCCGGTACGGCCGCACCCCGTCGGGCACGGCCCGCGCGACGAGGACGGAACCGTGCTCGTGCCCGGCGCGCGCCGGCACGGCGGGCTCGGTCCCGGCGCCACCGGAACCGGGCGCACAGGCGGGCCGCCGCTCGGGCAGGGCGCCCGTGAAGACGGCCCGCGGCCCGTCACCCGGCCGGGTCTCCGCCCGTCCGGTGTGCCGCGCGACCGCGCGGGCCGGGAGCGCCTGCCCGGCCTCGGGCCGCCCGGCCCCGGCCCAAGCGGTCGCGGACGGTGTGGACGGGGCCTGCCACCCGGCCGTGGTGTGCGGGGCGGGGCCCGGTTCCGCGGCCGGCCGGGCCAGGGCCAGGGCCAGCCCCAGCAGGCCCGCCACCACCGCGAACACGGCGGCAGCCGACGGGAACGTGCGGCGGCGGCAGGACAAGGTGGGCTGCCTCTCACTCGCACGACGGGGGACTCGTCCCGAAATGGTACGGGGAGGGGCACAAATCCGTTCGCCACCCGCCGGGCCCAGGTGAGATCCTCGACCAGGTATGTCTACTTCCTTCGCCGCCCTGCAGACGCTTCTCGGTGAGATCTCCCTCCGGGACGCGCACCGCCTCGGCCGCCGCCTAGAGGGCGCCCGCCGCATCCGCAAGCCCGAGGCCCGGCAGGCCGTGCTCGACGAGATCGCCGCGGAGGCCGAGAAGGCCGCCGCGCGACTGGCCGGCCGCGCCTCGCGCATGCCGGAGGTCACGTATCCCGAGAACCTGCCCGTCAGCCAGAAGAAGGATGAGATCGCCGAGGCGATACGCGACCACCAGGTCGTGATCGTCGCGGGCGAGACCGGCTCCGGGAAGACCACGCAGATCCCCAAGATCTGCATGGAGCTGGGGCGTGGCGTCCGGGGCATGATCGGGCACACCCAGCCCCGCCGGATCGCCGCCCGAACGGTCGCGGAGCGCATCGCGGAGGAGCTGAAGTCCGAGATCGGGCAGACCGTCGGCTGGAAGGTCCGCTTCACCGACCAGGTGAACCCGGACGCGACCTTCGTGAAGCTGATGACGGACGGCATCCTGCTCGCCGAGATCCAGACGGACCGCGAGCTGCGCGCCTACGACACGATCATCATCGACGAGGCCCACGAGCGCAGCCTCAACATCGACTTCCTGCTCGGCTACCTGGCCCAGCTGCTCCCCAAGCGCCCCGACCTCAAGGTCGTGATCACCTCCGCGACCATCGACCCGGAGCGGTTCTCCCGCCACTTCGGCGACGCCCCGATCGTCGAGGTCAGCGGCCGTACTTACCCGGTCGAGGTCCGCTACCGGCCGCTGCTGGAGGAGGACAGCGAGGAGAGCGACCGCGACCAGATCACCGCGATCTGCGACGCCGTCGACGAGCTCCAGGGCGAGGGCCCGGGCGACATCCTGGTCTTCCTCTCCGGCGAGCGGGAGATCCGCGACACGGCCGACGCGCTGATCAAGAAGAAGCTCCGCTTCACCGAGGTCCTGCCGCTCTACGCCCGCCTCTCGCACGCCGAACAGCACCGGGTGTTCCAGCCCCACACCGGCCGCCGGATCGTGCTGGCGACCAACGTCGCGGAGACCTCCCTGACGGTCCCCGGCATCAAGTACGTGATCGACCCGGGCACGGCCCGCATCTCCCGCTACAGCCACCGCACGAAGGTGCAGCGGCTGCCCATCGAGCGGATCAGCCAGGCCAGCGCCAACCAGCGCAAGGGCCGCTGCGGCCGTACCAGCGACGGCATCTGCATCCGGCTGTACTCCGAGGACGACTTCAACGCCCGCCCGGAGTTCACGGACGCGGAGATCCTGCGGACGAACCTGGCCTCCGTCATCCTCCAGATGACCGCCGCCGGGCTCGGCGAGATCGAGAAGTTCCCCTTCATCGACCCGCCGGACCACCGCAACATCCGCGACGGCGTACAGCTCCTCCAGGAGCTCGGCGCGCTCGACCCGGCGGAGAAGGACCCGAAGAAGCGCCTCACCCCGATGGGCCGACAGCTCTCCCAGCTGCCGGTCGACCCGCGCCTGGCCCGCATGGTCGTGGAGGCGGACAAGAACAACTGCGTCCGTGAGGTCATGGTCATCGCGGCGGCCCTGTCGATCCAGGACCCGCGCGAGCGCCCGTCGGACAAGCAGACCCAGGCGGACCAGAACCACGCCCGGTTCAAGGACGAGACGAGCGACTTCCTCTCCTTCCTGAACATGTGGCGCTACGTCCGCGAGCAGCAGAAGGAGCGCGGCTCGTCCTCCTTCCGCCGGATGTGCAAGCAGGAGTACCTGAACTTCCTGCGGATCCGGGAGTGGCAGGACATCTACGCCCAGCTGCGCTCGGTCGCCAAGACGATGGGCATCCACGTCAACGAGGCCGACGCCGCCGAGACGAACATCCACATCTCCCTGCTGGCCGGTCTGCTGTCGCACATCGGCCTGAAGGACACCGACAAGAACGAGTACCTGGGCGCGCGGTCGGCGAAGTTCGCGATCTTCCCCGGGTCGGCGCTGTTCAAGAAGCAGCCGAAGTTCCTGATGTCGGCGGAGCTGGTGGAGACCTCGCGGCTGTGGGCGCGGGTCAACGCCAAGGTGGAGCCCGAGTGGGTGGAGCCGCTGGCACAGCACCTGATCAAGCGCACGTACAGCGAGCCGCACTGGGAGAAGGACCAGGCGGCCGTGATGGCGTACGAGAAGGTCACCCTGTACGGGGTGCCGATCGTCGCCCAGCGGAAGATCAACTACGGCCGGATCGACCCCGAGGTCTCGCGCGAGCTGTTCATCCGCAACGCGCTGGTCGAGGGCGACTGGCGCACCCACCACAAGTTCTACGCCGACAACCGCAAGCTGCTCACCGAGGTCGAGGAGCTGGAGAACCGGGCGCGGCGCCGCGACATCGTCGTGGACGACGAGACCCTGTTCGACTTCTACGACCAGCGGATCCCCGAGCACGTGGTGTCGGGGGCCCACTTCGACTCCTGGTGGAAGCACAAGCGGCGCGAGGAGCCCGAACTCCTCGACTTCGAGCGCGAGATGCTGCTGACGGACAAGGCGGCCGGGGTCACCAAGGCCGACTATCCGGACTCCTGGCGGCAGGGGCAGCTGAAGTTCCGGGTGACCTACCAGTTCGAGCCGGGCGCGGACGCGGACGGCGTGACCGTGCACATCCCGCTCCAGGTGCTGAACCAGGTCACCGAGGAGGGCTTCGACTGGCAGATCCCGGGTCTGCGCGAGGAGGTCGTCACCGAGCTGATCCGCTCGCTGCCGAAGCCGATCCGCCGGCACTACGTGCCCGCGCCGAACTACGCGTCCCGCTTCCTGGAGAAGGAGCCGGCGCTCGCGGAACCGCTGCCGGTGGTGCTGGCGCGCGAGCTCCAGCGGATGGTCGGGGTGCCGGTGTCGGCGGAGGACTTCGACCTCTCCCGGATCCCGGACCACCTGAAGATCACCTTCCGGATCGTTGACGAGCGGCGGCGCAAGCTGGCCGAGGCGAAGGACCTGGAGGCCCTGCGGCTCCAGCTGAAGCCCAAGGCCCGCCAGGCCCTCTCCAAGGCCGCGGCCGCCACCGCCGAGCGGGCGGGCGGGGAGTCGGTGGAGCGCTCCGGGCTGACCGACTGGACGATCGGCTCCCTGGTGAAGGTCTTCGAGACCCGGCGGGCCGGCCAGCCGGTGAAGGCCTACCCGGCGCTGGTGGACGAGGGGACGAGCGTCTCCGTACGGCTCTTCGACACCGAGGTCGAGCAGCAGCGGGCGATGTGGCTGGGCACCCGGCGGCTGATCCTCCTCAACATCCCGGTGAATCCGGCGAAGTTCGCTTCGGAGAAGCTGACCAACCAGCAGAAGCTGGCCCTCTCCCGCAATCCGCACGGCTCCATCCAGGCGCTGTTCGAGGACTGCGCGACCGCGGCCGCCGACAAGCTGATCGCCGACCACGGAGGTCCGGCCTGGGACGAGGCGGGCTTCCGGCGGCTCTTCGACGCGGTGCGGGCCGACCTGGTGGACACCACCGTGCGGACGGTGGGCCAGGTGCAGCAGGTGCTGGCGGCCTGGCAGGCCTGCGAGCGGCGGCTGAAGGCCACGAACAGCCTGGCCCTGATGGCCAACGTCGCGGACGTGAAGACGCAGCTGGCGGCCCTGATGCCGGCCGGTTTCGTGACGCTGACCGGTCTGAAGCGGCTGCCGGACCTGATGCGCTACCTGGTGGCGATCGACCGGCGGCTCCAGCAGATGCCGACGGGCGCCCAGCGCGACACCACGCGGATGGAGAAGGTCCACGAGATGCGGGACGAGTACCTGTGGCTGCTGGAGCAGCTGCCCAAGGGCCGGCCCGTGCCGGAGGCCGTCACCGAGATCCGCTGGATGATCGAGGAGCTGCGGGTCAGCTACTTCGCGCACGCGCTGGGGACGGCGTACCCGATCTCCGACAAGCGCATCGTGAAGGCGGTGGACGCCCTCGCCCCGTGACCGCGGAGCGGCCTGGTTCGACCCCACCCCCCGGGCTGCTGTACAGTCTGTTTCGCAGCCGAGCGATCGGCAGCGTTCCAGGTCCTGTGGAGCAGTTGGTTAGCTCGCCACCCTGTCAAGGTGGAGGTCGCGGGTTCAAGTCCCGTCAGGATCGCAGAAACGTCAGGGCCCGTACCCCGCAAGGGATACGGGCCCTGACGCGTTGTCGGGTCCGGGCATCCCGGCCCGCCGCGTGCGCGCTCCGCCACCCGATGATCACCCGGGGCTCACAGTGCCCCTGGACGCCCCTCAGGCGGCCCCGGCGGCCCGCCCGGACCCCGCGGGCCACCTCCGCCTCCCACAGGCCCCCAGAGCCCGTCCGGGGACCCCGTGGAACACATCCACCCAGAGGGGAGAAATCCCCCGTTCGCGTGAGGCGCTCTGCGCGGGACATCCCCATACGGGGCGCATTGCCGGATGTACAAGAGTCATCAGCTGTGACGGGAGTCACCACATGAGTTTTTGAGACTCGCACGTTTATCGGAGCCCTACGCCCGCTCGATTTAATATGTGCAATGGCACCCACCCCGGCCGGGTGCCCGGAGACAAAAAAATCGCGCTGGACCCGGCGGAGTCCAGCGCGATCGACGGCAGTGCCTGTTGGGGCAGGCCCCGCCGCGTGAACCTGTGTGGGTTCATCGGATTGGGGGATCCGATACGCACCCTTTAAAGCGGTGGTGCTGCGGGACCTCAGGCCTCGCTGCGCTGCTGCGGAATTCCCGCGAGCAGTGCGCGAACCTCGGCCTCGCGGTAACGGCGGTGTCCACCCAGGGTGCGGATGGACGTGAGCTTGCCGGCCTTGGCCCAGCGGGTAACCGTCTTCGGGTCCACGCGGAACATGGTGGCAACCTCAGCCGGGGTCAGCAGCGGCTCGGCATCAGGGGTGCGAGCGGTCATGAGCGGCCTCCTCGGGAGAACCGAACCATCTCGGTTCTTTCCTCTAAATTCTGCACCTTGGCCCGCGTTGCCCGAAATGGACATACGCAGGCCGAGTCGGTTATAGGACGAACGGCTTGTCCTCGGCACTACAACTACACCATCCGTCCAGCCTCGACGGCCAAACCGATGGAATTGCCCTCCGAGGTGTTCATCAGCGGCGGAAGCCGATGGACCGCCCCATAACGGACAGTCACCCCACTGTGACGATCAGTCACAGAGCGATCAGGAGTCGTCAGACCCCCCATAGAGTGCAATACCGAGCATTCCGCCCGAAGTTGGGCGGAAGGAACCCTCCCCGGACTCCTTGTCCTATTTTGGCATGAGGATAGGGGATGGGCGCAAGGGTGTGGATAGTGCGGTCCGTCACGCTTGGGCCAATGGCCCGGATCGGGACGTAGGTCCTGGAACAAAGACCCTAATACCGTGATCAAGCCCCTGATCTGCGACTTGTGGGCCATTCAGCCGATCATGACCGATACGGGCGATACGAGTAGCGTCCGAACGGGTTCCGAACAGGTACGTCCATGATCTACGCAGACCCCCGCTCCGGAAAGGGTCAAGACTGCCTCTAGTTCGCGAAAAGTCTCTCCCTCACCGCCCTCCACCGCCGGGCCAGTTCCTCGTAGACCGCCACGGCCCCCTCGTGGTCCCCCTCACGCAGGGCGGCGATCCCCTCCGCGAGGTCGCGGGCCGAGCGGTCGGCGGCCAGTGCGTCAGCCGGGAGCGCGTGGAGCAGCCCGCCGTAGTCCAGTTCGACCAGGGACCGCGGATGGAACTCCTCCAGCCAGCGCCCGACCTCCGCCAGCCCCTCGGCGAGCGGCCCGTACCCCGGCCGCCCCCGCCCCTCCGCCTCCCGCAGCGTCCGCAGCCCCCGCGCGAGCCGGCGCCGGGCCTGGACCATCGGCGTCCGGTACCGCAGCCGGTCCCCCGGCAGGTACTCCCGCTCCTCGTCCGCCACCAGCACGAACCAGCGCAGCGGCACCTGCCACACCCCGGTGCGGATCCACGGCCGCGCGTCGGGGTTCCGCTCCCGCCAGGCCTCGTACTCGGCGGCGGCCCGCCGGCGCGCGGACGGGGGCAGCGCCGCGTCCAGCACCGGGGCCGGGAAGTTCGCGGCCAACTCCTCCAGGGCCAGCCAGCCGCGCAGCCGCGTCCGCCACGGGCAGATCAGCAGCACCCCGTCCAGCTCCGCCGTGAAGGCGTCCCCGCTCTCGTGCGCCGGCACCCCGACCACGGGCACCCGTACCAAGTCGGAAAGGGAGCGGCGCAGTTCGTCCTGGGCGGTCGGCGCCGGGCCGCGCCGGGCATACGCCGCCCAGTGCGTGCGCTCCGGCTCCGGGAAGGAGGCCAGGGGCTCGTAGATCCGCAGGTAGGAGGCGTACGGGACCATCGGCGCGGGCCGCGCGGACGGCGGCCGGAGGTCGGGGGATTCGCTCACCTCCTCGTCCTCCCCGCTTTCGGGGCCCGGTTCACCTCCAACTCGCGGGCCGTCCAAGGAATCCGCCGGGGCGGCCGGCCGGCCGCGCCGGACCCCCCGGCCGTCCGATCCCCGGACAAGGACCACCCGCGCCCGCCCCAGGTCTTACTCTGCTCCCAGCGCGCCCTCCCCCACCCGCAGGGCGGGCGTCATTCCGCCGCATCTCTTCCATGGGAGTCACCACCGTGACCGAAATGACCGACGGCGTCCTGCACACCCTGTTCCGCAGTGAGCAGGGCGGCCACGAGCAAGTCGTGCTGTGCCAGGACCGGGCCACCGGACTCAAGGCCGTCATCGCCATCCACTCCACCGCCCTGGGCCCCGCCCTCGGCGGCACGCGCTTCCACGCGTACGCCTCCGACGAGGAAGCCGTCCGTGACGCGCTGAACCTCTCGCGCGGCATGTCGTACAAGAACGCCCTCGCCGGTCTCGACCTCGGCGGCGGCAAGGCCGTGATCATCGGCGACCCCTCCGTCCTGAAGACCGAGGAACTGCTGCTGGCCTACGGCCGCTTCGTCGAGTCGCTCGGCGGCCGCTACGTCACGGCGTGCGACGTCGGCACGTACGTCGCGGACATGGACGTCGTCGCCCGCGAGACCCGCTGGGCCACCGGCCGCTCCCCCGAGAACGGCGGCGCCGGTGACTCCTCCGTCCTCACCGCGTTCGGTGTCTTCCAGGGCATGCGCGCCAGCGCCCAGCACCTGTGGGGCGACCCGACCCTGCGCGGCCGCAAGGTCGGCGTCGCGGGCGTCGGCAAGGTCGGCCGCCACCTGGTGGAACACCTCCTGGAGGACGGCGCCGAGGTCGTGATCACGGACGTCCGCGAGGAGTCCGTGCGCGAGATCCTCGACAAGCACCCCGGCGGCAAGGTCTCGGCCGTGGCCGACACCGAGGCGCTGATCCGCACCGAGGGCCTGGACATCTACGCCCCCTGCGCGCTCGGCGGCGCCCTCAACGACAGCTCCGTCCCGGTGCTCACGGCCTCGGTCGTGTGCGGCGCGGCCAACAACCAGCTGGCCCACCCGGGCGTGGAGAAGGACCTCGCGGACCGCGGGATCCTCTACGCCCCGGACTACGTGGTCAACGCGGGCGGCGTGATCCAGGTCGCCGACGAGCTGCACGGCTTCGACTTCGACCGCTGCAAGGCCAAGGCCTCGAAGATCTTCGACACCACCCTGGCCATATTCGCACGTGCGAAGGAAGACGGGATCCCGCCGGCCGCCGCGGCCGACCGGATCGCCGAGCAGCGGATGGCCGACGCCCTCGCCGAGCGCGCCGCGGCCCGCAAGGCGTAGCCCCGCCGGGGTCCGGCCGGACGCCGGCCGGACCCCCGCCGGAGCGCGGCGAGACGGAACTCACTGCGCTTCGGCGGGTCGCCGGGCAGGAAAGCGTTAAAATCGCAGCTGACCAGCGAGTACGGGGTGTCCCGCTGGTTCTGTGGAGAGGCGCGTCATGCGGGCGGCGTACCGTATGGCCGCGGAAGCAGGTACCGTTAAACCCCTACGGACGGTCTCTTCACGGAGAGCCCGCTCCGAACCATGAACGCGTGTCAGACTCTGGGGCCGTCGAGCCCCGTCACCGAGGGGGTCGAGCCATGGGGCGCGGCCGGGCCAAGGCCAAGCAGACAAAGGTCGCCCGCCAGCTGAAGTACAACAGCGGCGGGACCGACCTGACGCGTCTGGCCAATGAGCTGGGCGCATCGCCGACAGAGCCGCTGATCAGCGCGCCGGTCGAAGTCGATGACGATCTGGACGACGACGACCCGTACGCCAAGTACGCGGATCTGTACAACGATGACGACGAGGACGAGGACGACGAGTCCGGTCCGACGGCGCACCGACGCGGGGCTTGACGCGCAGCACCTCTGCTTCGAGCATCTGCACAGCCGAGCTCTCTTGCTGGCTGACAGCTGAACATGCCAAAACCCGGTCCAGGGCCTGAGCCCCGGACCGGGTTTTGGCGCTGCTCAGACGGCGTAGTCGCCGGTCAGGGTCGCGCCCTCGGTGTGGTCGCCCCGCTCCAGGATCTCGCCGGCGACCCAGGCCTCGACGCCCCGGTCGGCCAGCGCGGTCAGGGCCACGTCCACGGACTCCTGCGGGACCACGGCCATCATGCCGACGCCCATGTTCAGGGTCTTCTCCAGCTCCAGCCGCTCCACGTTCCCGGCCTTGCCGACCAGGTCGAAGACCGCACCCGGGGTCCAGGTCGAACGGTCGACCGTGGCGTGCAGGTGGTCGGGGATGACCCGGGCCAGGTTCGCGGCGAGGCCGCCGCCGGTGATGTGCGAGTACGCGTGGACCTCGGCCGTACGGGTGAGGGCCATGCAGTCCAGCGAGTAGATCTTCGTGGGCTCCAGCAGCTCCTCGCCGAGGGTCCGGCCGAGCTCCTCGACGTGCTGGTCGAGGGACATCCCGGCGCGGTCGAAGAGGACGTGGCGGACGAGCGAGTACCCGTTCGAGTGAAGGCCGGACGACGCCATGGCGATGACGGCGTCCCCCGTACGGATGCGATCGGCGCCCAGGAGGCGGTCGTACTCGACCACGCCGGTGCCGGCGCCCGCGACGTCGAAGTCGTCCGGTCCGAGGAGGCCCGGGTGCTCGGCGGTCTCGCCGCCGACCAGCGCGCAGCCGGCGAGGACACAGCCTTCGGCGATGCCCTTGACGATGGCGGCGACGCGCTCGGGGTGGACCTTGCCGACGCAGATGTAGTCCGTCATGAAGAGGGGCTCGGCGCCGCAGACGACGATGTCGTCCATGACCATGGCGACCAGGTCGTGGCCGATGGTGTCGTACACGCCCATCTGGCGGGCGATGTCCACCTTGGTGCCGACGCCGTCCGTGGCCGAAGCCAGCAGGGGGCGCTCGTAGCGCTTGAGGGCGGAGGCGTCGAAGAGGCCGGCGAAGCCGCCGAGGCCGCCGAGGACCTCGGGGCGCTGCGTCTTCTTCACCCACTCCTTCATCAGCTCGACGGCGCGGTCGCCCGCTTCGATGTCGACGCCGGCGGCTGCGTAGCTGGCCCCGGTGGTCTTCTCTGTCATGACAGGCGAGAGCTTTCGTGTCGTTGCTGCGTGTGGTGCCGGGCCCCGGGAGAAGCCTCAAAGACAGGGATCGGCGCAGGTGGAGCCGGGCCGGCCCGTGAGGGGCCGGCCCACGGTCCTACGGGCGGCGGAGCGCGTCGGCGGCGTCGGCGCCGCCCGCGAGCTCGTTCTCCAGGAGCTGCTTGCCCAGGAGCTGCGGGTCGGGCAGCTCCATCGGGTACTCGCCGTCGAAGCAGGCACGGCAGAGGTTGGGCTTCTGGATGGTCGTCGCCTCGATCATCGAGTCGAGCGAGATGTACGCGAGGGAGTCCGCGCCCAGCGACGTGGCGATCTCGTCGACCGTCATGCCGTTGGCGATCAGCTCGGCCCGGGTGGCGAAGTCGATGCCGAAGAAGCACGGCCACTTGACCGGCGGCGAGGAGATCCGGATGTGGACCTCGGCCGCGCCGGCCTCGCGGAGCATCTTCACGAGGGCGCGCTGGGTGTTGCCGCGGACGATCGAGTCGTCGACGACGACGAGGCGCTTGCCCCGGATGACTTCCTTGAGCGGGTTGAGCTTGAGGCGGATGCCGAGCTGGCGGATCGTCTGCGAGGGCTGGATGAAGGTCCGGCCGACGTAGGCGTTCTTGACCAGGCCCGAGCCGTACGGGATGCCACTGGCCTCCGCGTAGCCGACGGCGGCGGGCGTGCCGGACTCCGGCGTCGCTATCACCAGGTCGGCCTCGACCGGGGCCTCCTTGGCGAGGCGCCGGCCCATCTCGACGCGCGAGAGGTAGACGTTGCGGCCGGCGATGTCGGTGTCCGGGCGCGCCAGGTAGACGTACTCGAACACACAGCCCTTGGGCTTCGCTTCTGCGAAGCGCGAGGTGCGCAGGCCGTTCTCGTCGATCGCGATGAGCTCGCCGGGCTCGACCTCGCGGACGAAGCTGGCGCCGCAGATGTCGAGGGCGGCGGTCTCGCTCGCGACCACCCAGCCGCGCTCCAGGCGGCCGAGGACCAGCGGGCGGATGCCCTGCGGGTCACGGGCGGTGTAGAGGGTTCCCTCGTCCATGAAGACCAGGGAGAAGGCGCCCTTGACCTGCGGGAGGACCTTGGCGGCCGACTCCTCGATGGTCAGGGGCTTGCCCTCGTCGTCGGTCTGTCCGGCGAGGAGGGCGGTCACGAGGTCGGTGTCGTTGGTGGCCGCCACCTGGGTGGCGCGGCCGTCCTGACGGGGAAGGTCGGCGACCATCTCGGCGAGCTCGGCGGTGTTCACCAGGTTGCCGTTGTGACCCAGGGCAATGGAGCCGTGGGCGGTCGCCCTGAAGGTGGGCTGAGCGTTCTCCCAGACGGACGCTCCGGTGGTCGAGTAGCGGGCGTGACCGACCGCGATATGACCCTGGAGCGAGCCGAGAGAGGTTTCGTCGAAGACCTGGGAAACGAGGCCCATGTCCTTGAAGACGAGGATCTGGGAACCGTTGCTCACAGCGATTCCCGCGGACTCTTGTCCACGGTGCTGCAGGGCATACAGTCCGAAGTAGGTGAGCTTGGCGACCTCTTCACCCGGAGCCCAGACACCGAAGACGCCGCAAGCGTCCTGGGGGCCCTTCTCGCCGGGGAGCAGGTCGTGGTTGAGTCGTCCATCACCACGAGGCACGTCCCCGAGTGTAGGCGAGATCGACCACTGGTCCGAATTGGGGATGGCCGGGAAATGTCACAGCACAGAGGGTGACCGGACGCCTCCGTCTCGGTATTCGGATCCTTTGTTGACTTCTACGAGGGCATTCGTACAGGCTCTCGCCTCATGCAGCCCCTCGGTGACCGTGCCGTCACCCTCGTAGAGCGCCGACACGTGGACCTGGTCCGTGTCGCGAGCGCCATCTGTCGCTGTTTCGCGTAGCCGCAACTCGTCTTCTCCTTTTCACCTTTCCGCTTCGCCCTCGCCTGATCCTCCGTGCCGCGCGCCGTCCCGCGCCCCGCCGGGGGAGGGCGGGTGAGCAGCGCCTTGGAGTACCTGTGTCTTCACACAACAGCAAGCTGTCCCGCCGCGCCTTCGGCGGCGCCGTCGGAGCGACCGCGGCGGCCGCCGCGACGGGGCTCGGGGCGGCTCCCGCCCAGGCCGCCGACCGGTCCGGCGACGCCCGGGAGGCCGCTCCCGGGGAGCGGGATTTCCGGGCCGCGCGCGAGCGCCGTTCCCGCCGCCCCAACATCCTGTTCATCCTGGGCGACGACCTCGGCTGGGCGGACCTGTCCTCGTACGGCGCCCCGCACATCAAGACCCCGAACCTGGACCGGCTCGCCCGCCAGGGGGTCCGGTTCACCGACGCCTACTCGGGTTCGGCGACCTGCTCCCCGACCCGGTTCAGCCTCTACACCGGGCGCTACCCGGCCCGGACCAAGGGCGGGCTGGCCGAGCCGATCGCGGACCGGTCGGTGGGCCTGGACCCGACGCACCCGACGCTGGCCTCGCTGCTGCGGGAGGCCGGGTACGCCACCGCGCTGATCGGCAAGTGGCACGCGGGCTACCTGCCGGACTACAGCCCGACCAAGTCGGGCTGGGACGAGTTCTTCGGCAACTTCGGCGGGGCCCTGGAGTACTACTCCAAGCTGGGCCTGGGCGGCGAGTACGACCTGTACGAGGGCGACGCCGAGTACAAGGACCTGCGCTACTACACGCGGATCCTCACCGAGCGGGCGGGCGAGTACGTCTCGCGCGACCACCGCGGCAAGCCCTGGCTGCTGAACCTGAACTTCACCACCCCGCACTGGCCGTGGATCGCCGACGGGGACACCGAGCAGAGCGCCGAGATCGTGCGGCGGATCAAGGCGGGCGACCCGCGGGCGCTGTGGCACCAGGACGGCGGCTCGGTGGACACGTACCGGCAGATGGTCGAGGACCTGGACCGCTCGGTCGGGCGGGTGCTGGACGCGCTGAAGCGCTCGGGCCAGGAGCAGGACACCCTGGTCGTCTTCGGCAGCGACAACGGCGGCGAGCGGTTCTCGTACAACTGGCCGCTCTCGGGCAACAAGGCCTCCCTCCAGGAGGGCGGGATCCGGGTGCCGAACATCCTGCGCTGGCCCGCCCGGATCGACGGCGGCCAGGTCAGCCGGGTCCCGCTGTTCAGCCCGGACTGGACGGCGACCCTGCTGGAGCTGGCCGGCACCCGGCCGCACCGGGCATACCCGCTGGACGGGGTGAGCCTGGCCGGGTACCTGCTGCGCGGGGAGGAGCCGGCGGAGCGGGACCTGTTCTGGCGGGTGCGCGGGGAGCGGGCGCTGCGGCGCGGGAACTGGAAGTACTACCGCGGCAAGTCGGGCCGCGACCAGCTGTTCGACCTGGCGTCCGACCTGCGCGAGCAGGCCGACCGCGCGGCGGCCGAACCGGCCCGGCTCGCGGAGCTCCGGGCGGCCTGGGAGCGCACGGACGCGGGGCTGCTCCCGTACCCGTCCTGACCGTCCTGACCCCGTCCGCTCGGCTTCACTCGGCCGCCGAACCGCCCTCCGCGGTCAGGGCCCGGCCGTCGGGGGCGGTGAGGGTGAGGGTCCGCCCCTGGACCCGCCAGGTGAGCGGTCCCGCGCCGAACAGCCCGGTGAGCGTCCGCTCGACCTCGCCCGCCGGGCCCTCGCAGGCCATGCGGGTGCTGGTGAGCGGGCCGAAGGTGACGGTGGCCCCCTCGACGGCGACGGGGGCGCTGAACCGGTTGCAGCCGAGGCTGCCGCCGGCGGTGCCGCCCGGGGCCAGGGTGAAGCGGGCCCGGCCGGCCGCGGCGGCGGGGACCGGGGTGCCGGACAGGGCGGTCACCGTCCACTGGGTCGCGGTCAGCGGGGCGTCGGGTACCGGGGGCGTGGCGGAGGCCGGTGCGGGCACGGGGGCGTCGCTCTGCGGGGTACCGGTGCAGCCGGCCAGGGCCGCTGCCAGGACCAGGACCAGCGCGCCGGCGACGGGCCGCGGGCGGTGCCTGAGGATGCGCATGCAGCTGGGACGGCCCTGACCCCCGACGGGTTCCCGTCAGCTCATCAGCGGCAGCAGCCCCGACAGGTCGGCCCGCTCACCGCTCGCGCTGACCCGCGCCGCATCCAGGGCCTCGGCCCAGCCGGTCCGGCCCGTCGCGAGCCGGAGCCAGGTCAGCGGGTCGGTCTCCACCACGTTGGGCGGGGTGCCGCGGGTGTGCCGGGGCCCCTCCACGCACTGGACCACCGCGAACGGCGGGATCCGCACCTCCACCGACCCGCCGGGCGCCTTCACGGCGAGGGCGTCGGCGAGGAGCCGGGTGCAGGCGGCGAGGGCCTGGCGCTCCAGCGGGATGTCCAGGCCGGTGGCCCGGTTCAGGTCGTCGGTGTGGACCACCAGCTCCACGGTCCGGGTCACCAGGAAGTCGGCCAGGGTCATGTCCCCGATCCACAGGTGCATCACCCGGCTGCCGGGGTTCGCCTCCAGGGCCTCGGCCATCCGCGCGCCCGCCCGCGCGAACAGCTCGGCGACCGGTGCGCCGGTGAGGGTCTCCCGGGCGGCTTCGGAGATCTTCCCGGCGAGGGAGGCGGTGGCGAAGGGCCACTCGACCGCGCTCAGCTCGGCGACGGCGGCCGGCGGCCGCGCCAGCCCCCCGGCCAGCGAGTCCGCGATCCAGGCGATGTGCCCGGCGAGCTCCCCGACGGTCCACTCCCCGACCCCGCTGGGCCGCGCGAGTTCTCCGGGCCCCAAGTCCGCCACGGCGCGGGCGACATGGCCGAACTGGGCGGTGACGGCCGCACGGATCTTCGCGCCGTCGTAGGTTCGCTGCTTCTTCTTGGCGGGCGGCATGAACCGACCCTACTCGGGCCCCGGCGGCACACGTCCGGTGCGCCCGCGTGACGACGGGGCGCGTCCGCCAACGCCGCGAGCCCCCGGCCGGGGTGGACCGGCCGGGGGCTCGTCGGGCGGGAACGTCAGGCCAGCAGGCCCGGGATCGTGGCCTCGTGGGCCTCGCGGAGTTCCGCCAGGGGGATCGTGAACTCGCCCTGGACCTCGATCTCCTCGCCGTCCACCACACCGATGCGGGTGGCGGGCAGGCCCCGCGCACCGCACATGTCGGTGAAGCGGAGCTCCTCGCTGCGCGGGACCGACACGATGGCGCGGCCCGCGGACTCGGAGAACAGGAACGTGAACGCGTCCAGGCCCTCGGGGACGACGATGCGCGCGCCGTTGCCGCCCTTGAGGCAGGACTCGGTGAGCGCCTGGACCACGCCGCCGTCGGACAGGTCGTGCGCCGCGTCGATCATGCCGTCGCGGGAGGCGGAGATCAGGATCTCGGCGAGCAGCTTCTCCCGGCCCAGGTCCACCTTGGGCGGCAGGCCGCCGAGGTGGTCGTGGACGACCTGGGACCACGCCGAGCCGCCGAACTCCTCGGCCGTGTCACCGAGCAGGTAGAGGAGCTGGCCGGTCTCCTTGAACGCCATCGGCGTGCGGCGGTTGACGTCGTCGATGACGCCGAGGACCGCCACGACCGGCGTCGGGTGGATCGCGGTGTCGCCCGTCTGGTTGTAGAGGGAGACGTTGCCGCCGGTCACCGGGGTGCCCAGCTCCAGGCAGCCGTCCGCGAGACCGCGGGTGGCCTCGGCGAACTGCCACATGACGTCCGGGTCCTCGGGGGAGCCGAAGTTCAGGCAGTTGGAGATCGCCAGGGGCTTCGCGCCGGTCGCGGCGACGTTGCGGTACGACTCGGCGAGCGCCAGCTGCGCGCCCGCGTACGGGTCGAGCTTGGCGTAGCGGCCGTTGCCGTCGGTGGACATGGCGACGCCGAGGTTGGACTCCTCGTCGATGCGGACCATGCCCGCGTCCTCGGGCTGCGCCAGGACGGTGTTGCCCTGCACGAAGCGGTCGTACTGGTCGGTGACCCAGGACTTGGAGGCCTGGTTCGGGGAGGAGACCAGGGCCAGGACCTGCGCGCGGAGCTCCTCGGAGGTCTGCGGGCGGGCCAGCGCGGCCGCGTCGTCGGCCTGGAGGGCGTCCTGCCAGGAGGGACGGGCGTACGGGCGCTGGTAGACCGGGCCCTCGTGGGCGACGGTGCCCGGGGGCACGTCCACGATCTGCTGGCCGTGCCAGAAGATCTCCAGGCGCTCGCCGTCGGTCACCTCACCGATGACGGTGGCGATGACGTCCCACTTCTCGCAGATCTCCATGAAGCGGTCGACGTGCTGCGGCTCGACGATCGCGCACATGCGCTCCTGCGACTCGCTCATGAGGATCTCCTCGGGCGAGAGCGTCGCGTCGCGCAGCGGGACGGTGTCCAGCTCGACGCGCATGCCGCCGGAACCGGCCGAGGCCAGCTCGGAGGTGGCGCAGGAGAGCCCGGCGCCGCCGAGGTCCTGGATGCCGGCGACCAGCTTCTCCTTGAAGATCTCCAGGGTGCACTCGATGAGGAGCTTCTCCTGGAAGGGGTCGCCGACCTGCACCGCGGGGCGCTTGGTGGGCTTGGTGTCGTCGAAGGTCTCGGACGCGAGGACCGAGACGCCGCCGATGCCGTCGCCGCCGGTGCGGGCGCCGTAGAGGATGACCTTGTTGCCGGGGCCGGAGGCCTTGGCGAGGTGGATGTCCTCGTGCTTCATGACGCCGATGCAGCCGGCGTTGACCAGCGGGTTGCCCTGGTAGCAGGAGTCGAAGACGACCTCGCCGCCGATGTTGGCCAGGCCGAGGCAGTTGCCATAGCCGCCGATGCCCGCGACGACGCCCGGCAGGACGCGCTTGGTGTCGGGGTGGTCGGCGGCGCCGAAGCGCAGCGGGTCCACGACGGCGATCGGGCGGGCGCCCATGGCGAGGATGTCGCGGACGATGCCGCCGATGCCGGTGGCCGCGCCCTGGTAGGGCTCGATGTACGACGGGTGGTTGTGCGACTCGACCTTGAAGGTGACCGCGTAGCCCTGGCCGACGTCGACGACGCCGGCGTTCTCGCCGATGCCGACGAGCATGGCGTCGTTCTCGGGGACCTTCTCGCCGAACTGGCGCAGGTGGACCTTGCTGCTCTTGTACGAGCAGTGCTCCGACCACATGACGGAGTACATGGCGAGCTCGGCGCCCGTGGGGCGGCGGCCGAGGATCTCGCGGATCCGGGCGTACTCGTCCTCCTTGAGGCCGAGCTCCTTCCAGGGCTGGGAGGCGTCCGGGGTCTCGGTGGCGTTCTTTACGGTGTCGAGGCTCATGCGCTGACCAGCTTCTTCAGGACCGAGGTGAAGAACGGGAGGCCGTCGGTGCGGCCCGTCCCGATCAGCGGCTCGACCGCGTGCTCGGGGTGCGGCATGAGGCCGACGACGTTGCCCGCGGCGTTGGTGATGCCGGCGATGTCGCGCAGCGAGCCGTTGGGGTTCACGTCCAGGTACCGGAAGGCCACGCGGCCTTCGGCCTCCAGTTCGTCGAGCGTGCGCTCGTCGGCGACGTACCGGCCGTCCATGTTCTTGAGCGGGACGGAGATCTCCTGGCCGGCGGTGTAGTCGCCGGTCCACGCGGTGTCCGCGTTCTCCACCCGCAGCTTCTGGTCGCGGCAGATGAAGTGGAGGTGGTTGTTGCGGAGCATCGCCCCCGGCAGCAGGTGGGCCTCGGTGAGGACCTGGAAGCCGTTGCAGATGCCGAGGACCGGCATGCCGGCCTTGGCCTGCTCGATGATGGTCTCCATCACCGGCGAGAAGCGGGAGATGGCCCCGGCGCGCAGGTAGTCCCCGTAGGAGAAGCCGCCCGCGAGGACGACCGCGTCGACCTGGTGCAGGTCCTTGTCGCGGTGCCACAGCGAGACCGGCTCGGCCCCCGCGAGGCGGACGGCGCGCAGCGAGTCACGGTCGTCGAGCGTTCCGGGGAACGTGACGACACCGATGCGAGTGGTCACCGTCAGGCCTCGACCTTCACGGTGAAGTCTTCGATGACGGTGTTGGCGAGGAACGTTTCGGCCATCTTGTGGATGCGGTCGAGGGCGGCCTGGTCGACCGGTCCCTCCACTTCCAGTTCGAAGCGCTTCCCCTGGCGGACGTCGGCGATCCCCTCGAAGCCCAGGCGCGGCAGTGCACGCTGCACCGCCTGGCCCTGGGGGTCGAGGATCTCCGGCTTGAGCATGACGTCGACTACGACGCGTGCCACTGGCACTCCCGATGAGGTGGTTGGTGCAAGGCGGTTCCCTCAGCGTACCCGGCCGAAATTTCTACGCGGGTAGATATCGGCCGGGGGTGAGCAGGGCGCGGTTTCGGCTTCACCAACGCTTCGCAAAATCCACCGGAAAACCACTCGCCCGGGATTGCGGCGGGACACGCGGGAGGAATTAACTGGGCTTCGCAATTCAATGAGAATCGCGGTACAAAGGAATCAGCCGGGATTCCTACGGTTTGACGTATTCCACCGAAACATCCACACAGGCGACATCACCGCACGTCAGCGCGCGCGGCGAGGCGCACGAAGGGACCGATATCCGTGGCGCAGCGCGTAGTAGTCACGCTCTCCGACGACCTCGACGGCGGAGAAGCGGCGGAAACGGTCACGTTCGCCCTGGACGGTAAGTCCTACGAGATCGACCTCAATGTGGCGAACGCAAAGAAACTGCGGAAGAGCCTGGAGCCCTTCGTGGCCGCCGGCCGCCGCCAGTCCCGCTCGGGCAAGGCCTTCAGGCACACCGCCGTCGCCCCGGACCCGGCGGTCGTCCGGGCCTGGGCGCGCTCCAACGGCCACGACGTGCCCCCGCGCGGCCGCATCCCCAAGGCGGTCTACGCGGCCTACAACGACGCCCACTGACCCCGGATTTGCCATCCACCCCCTCCGATCGGCTAGTGTGTGGATCACGCCGAGGGGCCAGGCCGAAAGGCCCGGAACCGAAGTCGTGCGGGTGTAGTTCAGTAGCAGAACACCCCCCTTCCAGGGGGGAGGCGCAGTGTGCAATCCCTGTCACCCGCTCTGCAGCGCTTTACCGACCACGGTCGTGGATCAGGTAGAGTGAGGCACACAGCGAACGGCCTTCGGGTCATAGCTGGACATGCGGACGTAGCTCAGTTGGTAGAGCACCACCTTGCCAAGGTGGATGTCGCGCGTTCGAGTCGCGTCGTCCGCTCAGACGACAAAGGCCCCGATCTTCGATCGGGGCCTTTGTCGTTTCCGTCGTGCGTCGTCGCGCCGGACGCCGTTGTGGCCCGTCTCACATTCCGATGACAAATGTCACCGGCGGTCATGACAGCGCGCACTGCTCCCCCGCCCGGCCCGCCGGGAGCCTTGGAGCATGACCACCGACACAGTGATCCGGGCCGAAGGACTGCGCCGCGGCTACGCGGGCGGCTTCGAGGCCGTGCGCGGCGTGAGCTTCTCCGTGGCCCGCGGCGAGGTCTTCGCCCTTCTCGGCACCAACGGCGCGGGCAAGACCTCCACCGTCGAACTGCTGGAGGGGCTTGCCGCCCCCACCGCCGGCGAGGTCCGCGTCTTCGGGCTCGACCCCCACGCCGACCGGGCCGAGGTCCGCCCGCGCACCGGGGTCATGCTCCAGGAGGGCGGCTTCCCCGCCGACCTCACCGTCACGGAAACCCTCCGCATGTGGGGCGGGGTCACCACCGGCGCCCGCCCGGCCGGGGAGGTGCTGGAACTGGTCGGCCTGGCCGCGCGGTCCTCCGTACGCGTCAAGCAGCTGTCCGGCGGCGAGCGGCGGCGCCTCGACCTGGCGCTGGCCCTGCTCGGGCGGCCCGAGGTGCTGTTCCTGGACGAGCCGACCACCGGGATGGACCCCGAGGGCCGCCAGGACACCTGGGACCTCGTCCGGCAGCTGCGGGCGCAGGGCACCACGGTGCTGCTGACCACGCACTACCTGGAGGAGGCCGAGACGCTCGCCGACCGGCTGGCGATCATGCACGAGGGAGAGCTGGTGCTGACCGGCACCCCGGCGGAGGTCACCGCCACCCGGCCGTCCAGGATCCGCTTCACCCTGCCCGACGGGGTGCCCGCCGGGCGGCTGCCGCCGGCGCTGCGGGCCGCCGCCGACGGCCCGCGCGTGGAGATCCGTACCGGACGGCTCCAGGCCGACCTCACCGCACTGCTGCGCTGGGCCGGGGACGCCGGGGTCGAACTGGCCGGGCTCGACGCCCGCCACGCCTCCCTGGAAGAGGCCTTCCTGGAGATCGCCCGCAGCCGCCGCGCCGCGGCCTGCGACGCCCACCGCACCCACGACACCATGGCGGGGACCCGATGAACGCGCCCACCCTGAACCCCGGCCGGCTCGCCGCGCTGGGCCGGTCCGAACTGACCCTGCTGGTGCGCAACCGGGCCACGCTGAGCGTGGCCGTGCTGATGCCCGCCTCCATGGTCTTCTTCCTGCGCACCGTCGTCGGCGGGGACGGCGCGGCCGAAACCGCCCGGGCCACCCTCACCGGGGGGATCGGGATGGTGCTGCTCCTCGTCGTCTACATGAACCCGGTCTCCGCCTACGTCGCCCGGCGCGAGGAGCTCGTCCTGAAGCGGCTGCGCTCGGGCGAGGCGGGTGACCTGGAGATCCTGGCGGGGACCGCGCTGCCCGCGGCGGTGATCGCCCTCGTCCAGATCGCCGCCCTCGTGGCGGCCGGTGCGGCGGCCCTGGGCGCGCCGGCGCCGCGGAACCCGGCGCTGCTGCTGGCCGGCATCCTCGCCGCCCTGCCGCTGCTCGCCGGAATGGCCGCGCTGACCAGCGCCTTCACCCGCAGCGTGGAGACAGCCGGGCTGACGGCGCTGCCGCTGTTCCTGGTGACGGCGCTCGGCTCGGGGCTCTTCGCGGATCCGGACGCGCTGCCCGGCACGGTGGCCTCGGTGTGCGAACTGCTGCCGCTCAGCGGGGTGATGGCACTGGTCCGGGCCGGCTGGAGCGGCGGGGCCGGGGGCTACGAGCTGCTGGGGGCCGTGGTCACCACGCTGGCCTGGATCATGGTCACGGTGTTTGCTGTCCAGCGGTGGTTCCGCTGGGAACCGCGCCGTTAGACGAGGGAAGAGCCGGGGGTACGGGGCCGTGTCGAAGCTGACCGGGTGGTGGAAGAACCGCAGCAGTGCGGGCAAGGTCGAGTTGTACACGCGCTGGTCGTTCCACTTCTTCGTGCTCGTGGAGATCCTGTCCTTCGGGTCGATGGCCTTCACGGTCCGCGACCCCGCCTCCCCGAAACCGCTGGCGCCCGCCGTGGCGGCCTTCCTCGCGGTGTGCGCGCACTCCCTGCTCGTCGGGTTCCTGTCCTCCAGGGCCCTGGACGGGGTGACCGGCCGGCGCGAGCGGCCCGTGCGGCTCGCGGTGGCCACCGCGGTCGTCACGGCCGCCACCGTCCTGCTCGTCCTCGGCCTGCGCCGGCTCGGCTGGCTCCACGAGGCCGCGGCGCCCGGACTGGTGATCGGGGTGAGCTGCTTCGGCTGTGGATCCCTCGTGCTGACCCTGGAGAAGGTCCGGCACATGAGGCTGGTCCCCCTGGCCGCCGCGGCGGGCACCGCGGCGGCCGTCGCCGCGCTGGGCCTGCCGCTGAACGAGGCCGTCGGGTACTTCCTCGGGGTCCTGCTGATCTGCGCGTTCCTCGCCTTCACCTGCGGGTTCTCCGGCTGGCTGCTGCGTACCGTCTACGAGCTCGACCACGCCCGGGAGATCCAGGCCCGGCTGGCCGTCGCCGAGGAGCGGCTGCGGTTCGGGCGGGACCTGCACGACGTGATGGGCCGCAACCTGGCGGTCATCGCCCTCAAGAGCGAGCTGGCGGTGCAGCTGGCACGGCGCGAACGGCCCGAGGCCGTCGACCAGATGATCGAGGTGCAGCGGATCGCGCGCGAGTCACAGAGGGAGGTGCGCGACGTGGTGCGCGGCTACCGGGAGGCCGACCTCTCGGTGGAGCTGGAGGGCGCCCGCGGGGTGCTGAGCGCGGCCGGGATGGACTGCCGGGTCGAGTTCGCGACGGCGGCGCGGGAACTGCCGTCCGAGGTGCAGTCGGCGCTCGGCTGGGTGGTCCGGGAGGCGACCACGAACGTCCTGCGGCACGGGGACGCCCGCAGCTGCCTGATCCGCCTGACGGACCGGGAGGCCCCGGGCACCCTGACCCTGCTGGTGGAGAACGACGGGGTCCCCCCGACCCCGGCCGGACCGCCCGGATCCGGGCTGGCGGGGCTGCGGGAGCGGCTCGCGGCCGTGGACGGGACCCTGCACGCGGGACCGGCCGGGGGCGGCCGGTTCCGGCTGCGGGCCGAGATACCCCTGGAAGCACGACGAGTGGAGGTGCGGGCGTGAGCCCCGTACGGGTACTGCTGGCCGACGACGAACACCTGATCCGGGGCGCGCTGGCCGCCCTGCTCGGCCTGGAGGACGATCTGGCGGTCGTCGCCGAGGCGGCCTCCGGGCCGGAGGCGCTGGCCATGGCGCGGGCGCACCGGCCCGACGTGGCGGTGCTGGACCTCCAGATGCCGGGGGCGGACGGTGTGAGCGTCGCCACATCGCTGCGGTCCGAACTCCCCGACTGCAAGGTCATGATCGTGACCAGCCACGGCCGGCCGGGGCACCTGAAGCGGGCCCTCGCGGCAGGGGTGCGGGCCTTCGCCCCGAAGACGGTGTCGGCCCAGCGGCTGGCCGAGCTGATCCGGACCGTGCACGCAGGAGGCCGTTACGTGGACCCGGAGTTGGCGGCCGACGCGATCAGCGCGGGCGACTCCCCGCTGACCGCCCGCGAGGCCGAGGTGCTGGAACTCGCGGCGGACGGGGCGCCCATCGCGGAGATCGCGGAGCGGGCCTCGCTGTCGCAGGGGACCGTGCGGAACTACCTCTCCTCGGCGGCGACGAAGCTGGGCGCCGAGAACCGGCACACGGCAGTGCGTCTCGCCCGGTCCAGGGGTTGGGTATAGTAGGTGTCGCGCCAAGGCGCACAGGCGGACATAGCTCAGTTGGTAGAGCACCACCTTGCCAAGGTGGATGTCGCGCGTTCGAGTCGCGTTGTCCGCTCAGCGAACGAAGGCCCCGATCGGTTGATCGGGGCCTTCGTCGTATCAGCTCCAGGTCTGGCCGGTGAGGCGCTCGTAGGCCTCGACGTACTTGGCGCGGGTCTGCGCCACGACCTCCTGCGGGAGGACCGGCGGCGGCAGCTCTCCCTTGGAGTCCCAGCCGGAGGCCGGGGAGGCCAGCCAGTCGCGGACGTACTGCTTGTCGAACGAGGGCTGCGTGCGGCCCGGCTGCCACTGGTCGGCGGGCCAGAAGCGGGAGGAGTCCGGGGTGAGGACCTCGTCGGCGGCGACGAGCGTGCCGTCCTTGTCGAAACCGAACTCGAACTTGGTGTCCGCGAGGATGATGCCGCGCTCGCGGGCGATGTCGCGGGCCCGCCCGTACACGGCGAGGGTGGTCTGGCGCAGCAGCGCGGCGGTCTCGGCGCCGGTGGTGCGGGCCACCTCCTCGTAGGAGACGTTCTCGTCGTGGTCGCCGACCTCGGCCTTGGCGGCCGGGGTGAAGATCGGGGCGGGCAGCTCGGAGCCGTCCACCAGGCCCTCGGGGAGGGCGAGTCCGCAGACCGTGCGGGACTGGACGTACTCCTTGAGGCCGGAGCCGGTGAGGTAGCCGCGGGCCACGCACTCGACGGGCACCATGTCGAGGCTCTTGCAGACCAGCGTGCGCCCCTGCCAGTCGGCGGGGGCACCGGCGGGCAGGTCGGTGCCGATGACGTGGTTGGGGACCAGGTCCGCGAGCTGCTCGAACCACCAGAGGGAGAGCTGCGTGAGGATGCGGCCCTTCTCCGGGATCTCGGTGGGCAGCACCCAGTCGGCGGCGGAGATGCGGTCACTGGCGACCATGACGAGGTTGCCGTCCTCGTCGCGGTAGAGGTCGCGGACCTTGCCGGTGTGGAGGTGGACGAGGCCGGGCACCTGCACCGGCTCGGGCTTTTCGACGAATCCGGGCACGGGGTCTCCCTGTGGTTCTGTACGAGCGCGGGGCGCGGGACCATTCTCCCGCACGGGGTGCCGTGCCCCGGGCAGGGGGGTGCGCCGGTTCCGGCCGGGGCGGGCCGGCCGCCTCAGTCGCGCTTGCAGATCCGGTCGAGGAGGTTGGCGGTCGCCCGCTGGATCCGTTCGTCCACGTGGCCGGGGCGGTCCAGGGCGGGGGACCAGGCGAAGGTGCCGGAGGCGAAGACGAGGGCCCCGCTGGGGGCGCGGTAGAGGGAGGTCTCCTGGTGGCGCTTGGCTCCCTCGCCGTCCAGGTAGGGGGAGTGGGCGAGCAGGATCCGGTCCTGGTGCTCGGGGAGCTGGGTGCGGGGGAAGTAGCGGTCGGCCTCGCCGGCCACCAGTCCGTCCAGCTCGTCGTTCTCGGCGGCGCCGGTGGAGTCCCAGAGCCAGTGCGTGGCGTTGCGGACGATCAGGGGTGCGGGCTCCGGGACGCGGCCCGCGTACTGGATGCCGAGCAGCTGCTGCTCCGGGCGGTCCACCTCGCGCCACAGGCTGGGGCGGCCGGGGCCCCGGCGTTTTCGGCAGGTCAGGAGCCGGTCGGGGACTCCTGAGGGGGAGGGGGCCAGCTCGACCTGCCAGTACATGGTGTTGGCGGAGAGGAAGACGAGCGAGGTGCCGTGGTCGCGGGCGCGCTCGACGGTGCGGCGCATGGGCAGGGACCAGTACTCGTCGTGGCCGGGGAAGACCAGGCCGCGGTAGCGGGTGGGGTCGACCCGGCCGGCGTGCAGGTCGCGGGTGTCGGCGTAGGCGAGGTCGTAGCCGTAGCGCTCGGCCCAGCGGATGAAGTCGTAGGCGTGGCCCACGTGCAGGGGCAGGCCGGCGCCCGCGTAGGGGCGGTCGAAGGAGACGGTGAGGGCGGCGTCCTGCTCGCCGAGGAGCCGGCCCTCCTCGTCCCAGGCGTGGTAGAGGCTGGCACCGGTGCGGCCGTCCTCGGGGTAGAGGTTGTAGGCCTGCCAGGTGATGTCCGGGAGCAGGAGCAGGAGGTCCGCGGGGTGGTCGTCGCGGACCGTGAAGGGGATGTGGGAGCGGTAGCCGTCGGCGGTGGTGAGGACGGCGACGTACGCGCCGATGCTCCAGTACGAGGGGACCTGGAGCCGCCAGGATTGCCACCAGTGGTGGCAGGAGACCGTGCGGTCGGCGGTGAGCGGGGGCGGCTGGACGATGCCCGACAGCCGGGGACTGGTGGTGATCTTGGAGGCGCCGTCGCCGCCGTAGTGGCCGATGCGGTAGACGTCGACCTGGAACTGCTGGGGCGGGTCGACGGTGATGTGGAAGTCGATGGCCTCGCCGGGGGCGACGGCTCCGGTGGAGGTGAAGCCCTTGATCTGCCGGTGGACGTCGTCGGCGGTGCGGGGGCCGCCGCCGCGGTTCTGGGAGGTCCGGCCGGGGGCCAGGACGGGGTCCACGTACCAGGGGACGACCTGGCCCGTGTCGCCGAAGTACACCTCGCTGCCCCTGAACCAGGGCAGCGGGCCCTGGCCGAAGGGGTCGTTCACGGCGTGCGCGAGCGCGCCCGATTCCCACCGCCGGATCTGTTCCGTACCCATTGCGCTCCCCTCCCTCGCGCCCCCGAACGCGTTCTCGACACGGTGGCCCGAGCGGGATTCGGACACCCGCGTCGCGACCGGTCCCAGCACATCACATAACGCACTCACTCCGTCACCGTTCGTCGCGAATTGACGGGAACGGAACCCGACACGCCGGGCCGGGCAGCCGGCCGGGGTCCGGCCGGACCGGGGCGGGCGGGGCTGCGGGTCGTCGGGGTCAGACCAGGCGGACGGGCTTCTCCGGGCGGACGCCCAGTTCCGCCAGCCAGTCGCGGAGGGGGGCCGGGTCCCCGTCCTCGACGAGGGAGAGGACCCTGGGGGCCAGGTCCGCCCGGCGCTCGCCGCCGACCAGCAGGACCGGGCCGTCGAGCCAGTCCAGGCCGGGGTCGGCGCCCGCCGAGTCCACGGCCGCGCAGCAGACCAGGGCGGTGATGTGGTCGGCGAGCAGGTCCCGGCCGCTGCGCGGGGGCTGGAGCGGGAACAGCGGCAGGGTGTCGGCGCCCCTGCCGGCGGCCGCCCTGTGGGGGCCGGCGGTACGTTCCTCCCGCGCGAGGTCCCCGCTGAGCCGGCCGGCCAGGGCCTCCCCTGCGGCGCCGTCCCCGGCGGGGTCCGTGAGGTAGCCGAGCACCCGCTCCAGCGTCGGCCCGCCGAAGGAGTCGTGGTCGGTCCGCGGGTCGGCGGTCGCGACGCCCTGGGCGTCGGCGGGGGCGCCCGCGCGGGTGGCGGCCCGGGCCGTCCCGGAGGGCGCTCCCCGGCCGTTGGCGGGGGCCGCGGGACGGAGCGCCGGCCGGGCGGCGCCGGAGGCGGGGCTCTGGGGCGTGGGGGGCGCTGCGGGGCGGAGTGTCGTGCGGCCGGCGCCGGGGGCGGGGCCCCGGGCGGTGGCGGGCTCGGCCGGGCCGGGGGCCGTCGTCGCCGGGGAAGAGGGGGCCTGCGCGGACGGGGAGGCCCCGGGGCGGGCGGTGTCCCGGGCGGCGGGGTGCTCCGGGGCGGCCGGGAAGGGGCCGCCGGAGGGGACGGAGAGGGCGTCCAGGGCCGCGTGGAGGCGGGCGGCCTCCGTGCGCCACTTGCGGTCCACGACCTCCTCCGGGTAGGCCGCCCAGTCCACCGGGGACCAGTCCGGCCCGGCCTCGGCGGGCCCGCCGTGGAACAGCCGGGCCGCGAGCAGCGAGGCGGCCTCGTCGATCAGCCCGGGCTGCTCCAGCAGATCGCACGCCGGGCGCTCGCCGAGCCGGGAGGCGAAACCGTCCGCCAGCCGGTCGCGCCGGGACAGCTCCGTCAGGGCGGAGACGACGCCCGCGTCGAGGTGCGCGGGCCAGCGGCCCATCCGCCAGGCCGGGAGCGCGACCCGGGTCAGCAGCCGGTCCCAGCCGGCGTAGGCCAGGCCGACCTGCTCCTGGGCGGCGGTGCGCAGCGCCCGGTCCACACCCTGTGCGCGCTCCGAGGCGGCCGCGGCCACCCCGCGCTCCATCTCCGCGGCGTCCGCCCCGCACAGCCGCAGCAGCAGCCGGGCGGGCCGGGCGACGAGCCACCCCAGACCGCGCCTGGTGCCGACGTCCACCGCGGCGTCCAGCCCCCGGACGAAGCCGCGGGCGTCGGCTATGTCCGGATGCGCGGAGGGCCCCGTACCGGCGACGACGGGCGCGAGGAGGGCCCGTAGCTCCGCGACCCGCATCCACCACAGGAACGGCGAGCCGATGACCAGCACCGGCGCCGCGCCCGGCGCCGACTCGGGGCCGCCGGACGCGCCGGCTATGCCGGCGGACGCGTACCCGCCGCCCCGGCGGTGCGCGGCGTGGCTGCGGTCCTCCAGCCAGCTGTCGCAGTCCGGGGTCAGGGCTATCGCGGAGGGCGCGGGGACGCCCATGCGGTCGGCCAGGTCCCGTACGAGCCGGTACAGGTCGGGTGCGGCGGCCTCGGGCAGCGGCACGGTGGGCGTCACGGCGGGGCTCGCCCGCAGCACCACGGCACCGAAGATCCCGCCCGCCAGCAGCACCAGCGCGGCCACCGCGCAGACCGCCAGGGTCACGGCGGGCCACGGGTCGCCGGCCAGCCTGCCCGTCATCCGGGCGGTGACCAGCACCACCGCGAGGGCGGCGGGCAGCAGCACGGCGGCCAGCGCCCTGCTGCGGACCCGCAGCACGGCGAGGGCCCGGGAGCGCGCGGACGGCGCGCCCACTTCTGCGATCGAACCGGTTCCGGACACGGCCGGACCTCACCCCCTCTGCCCTGCGGCGGCTTTGCTCACTCCCCCACTGTGACACCCGCCACTGACATCGCAATGCCGGTGGGCCATGTGCCGGAATGCTTGCGCCGCACCCTAGTTGGGGCGCACGCGGACGTCAGGCGGACAAGGGGACCATCACCCGATGGAATGGCTTTGGGTAAAGGTGGGTGCGCCGGGGCGCCTCCGGAGGCAGGCGCACGCGGGCGCACGCGAGGGCCCGGTGCGCGCTGTCGCGCCCCGGGCCCCCGGTGCTCGCGGACCCGCCGGTCAGCGGCCCCCGGCCGCCTTGGCGGCGATGTCCGTACGGTGCTGGGAACCGTCGAGCCGGATCCGCGCGACGGCCTTATACGCCCTCTCGCGGGCCTGCGCCAGGTCGGACCCGGTCGCCGTCACCGACAGCACGCGGCCGCCCGCGCTGACGACGGCGTCGCCCTCCTGGCGGGTCCCGGCGTGCAGCACGTACGCCTCGGGGCCGTCCTCGGCGGCCACCTCGGCGAGGCCCTCGATCGGGTCGCCGGTGCGCGGGGTGCCGGGGTAGTTGTGCGAGGCGATGACCACCGTGACGGCGGCCTCGTCGCTCCAGGTCAGCGGCGGCAGGGTGTCCAGGGTGCCGTTCGCCGCGGCGAGCAGCACGCCCGCGAGCGGGGTGCGCAGCCGGGCCAGGACGACCTGGGTCTCGGGGTCGCCGAAGCGGGCGTTGAACTCGATCACCCGGGTGCCGCGGCTGGTCAGGGCGAGGCCGGCGTAGAGCAGGCCGGAGAAGGGGGTGCCGCGGTGGCGGAGCTCGTCCACGGTCGGCTGGAGGACGGTCTCCAGGACCTCGTCGACCAGCTTCGGGTCGGCCCACGGGAGCGGGGAGTACGCGCCCATGCCGCCGGTGTTGGGGCCCTGGTCGCCGTCGAGCGCGCGCTTGAAGTCCTGTGCCGGCTGGAGCGGCAGCACGGTGACGCCGTCGGTGATGGCGAAGAGGGAGACCTCGGGACCGTCGAGGTACTCCTCGATGACCACGCGCTCGCAGGCGGCGGCGTGCTCGCGGGCGGCCTCGCGGTCCTCGGTGACCACGACGCCCTTGCCCGCGGCGAGGCCGTCGTCCTTGACCACGTACGGGGCGCCGAAGGCGTCGAGGGCCGCGTCGACCTCCTCGGCGGTGGTGCAGACGTAGCTGCGGGCGGTCGGGACGCCGGCGGCGGCCATCACGTCCTTGGCGAAGGCCTTGGAGCCCTCCAGCCGCGCCGCCTCGCCGGAGGGGCCGAAAACGGGGATGCCGGCCGCGCGGACGGCGTCGCCGACCCCGGCGACCAGGGGCGCCTCCGGGCCGACGACGACCAGGTCGGCGCCGAGTTCCGTGGCGAGCGCGGTGACCGCGGCGCCGTCGAGGGCGTCGACCGGGCGCAGCTCCGCCACCTCGGCGATGCCGGCGTTGCCGGGGGCGCAGTACAGCGCGGAGACGTCGGGGTCGAGGGACAGAGAGCGGCACAGGGCGTGTTCGCGGGCGCCGCCGCCGATGACGAGGACCTTCACGCCGCCCAGGGTAGCCCGGACGGAGTGGCCGGTTTCGTGCGGCCACCCCAATACCGCGGGCCTACTCGTTCGTGTATTCCTCCACAACCGTCGCTCCGAGCTCGCGGACGATCAGTTCGTGTCCGGTCAGGGCGCTGTCGACGAGGTCGGGGTCGTCCGCCTCGGGGACGTCGTCCTCGGGGGCGACCGGCGGGGGCGCCTGCCGGACGGGCGGCTGCGGTGCGGCCGCGTCCTGCGGGGGCGGCGGCTGCGGCGACGGCTGCTGCGGAGCGGCGGCCTGGGGGGCCTGCGCGGACGGCGGCGGGCTCTGGGCGGGCGCCGGCGGCGGGCTGTAGGCCGGGGCGGCCGGGGCCCCGTACGAGAGCGCCGAGGGGGCGGGACCCCCTCCGCCCACGACGGCTTCGATCTTCCAGTGGACCTGGAACTGCTCGGCGAGCACCGCCTTGAGGACGTCCTCGCTGCCGCTGCTCGCGAAGTTGTCGCGGGCTCCGGGGTTGGGGAAGCCGAGCTGGAGGGTGGTCCCGTCGAAGCCGGTGACCTGCGCGTTCTGGCTGAGCAGGATCCAGGTGAAACGGCGGCGGTTCTTGACGGCCTCCAGCACGCCGGGCCACATCGCCTGCACCTGGCCGGCGCCGGCCGCCATGTCGGCGGAGGGCGCGCCGGGAGCTGCGGCGGGCGCGGCCTGCGCCGCCGGGGCGGGCGCCGGCGCGGGTGTCCGTACC
>NZ_JBBDHD010000072.1:0-36386 GCF_044129415.1 Streptomyces racemochromogenes | reverse complement strand
CCCCCCCCCCCCCCCCCCCCCCCCCCCCCCCCCCCCCCCCCCCCCCCCCCCCCCCCCCCCCCCCCCCCCCCCGCGCGGGCTACTCCTGCTTCTTGCGCCGGGTCCCGAAGACGATCTCGTCCCAGCTGGGCACCGCCGCGCGGCGCCCGGGCCGGACCCCGTCCGCCTCGGCCTGCCGGTCCGTCGTCCCCGTCAGCCGCTCGCGGTGTCCCGCGACCGTGCGGGGCATCAGCACGTCCGCGTACGCCGCGCCGGCGCCGGCCGAAGCCGCCGCGGCCGGGGGTTCCTCCGTCACGGCCTCCTCGTCCGCCACGTCGGTGCGCTCCGGGACCACCAGGTCGCCCCGGAAGCTGGGAACGGCCTCCAGCAGGCTGGTCAGCGTGTCCCGTTCCTCCTCGGGCTCCGGCGCGGGCGGCGGCGGGGCGGGGCGTTCGATCGGCCGGTCGAGGGTGCGGTCCAGCGGCCGGTCGCGCGGCAGCCGGGCGATCCTCGGCACGAACGGGAAGCTCGGCTCCGGGGTGGAGGGCAGGTCGTCCGACTCGCCGATCAGGGAGCGGGCCTCGTCGTCCACGGCGACGACCAGTCGGCGCGGCGGGTCGTACGTCCAGCTCGCCGAGTGCGGCTCGCCCACCACCCGGTAGACCAGCAGCACCTCCCACGTGCCGTCGTCACGGCGCCAGGAGTCCCACTGCACGGAGTCCTTGTCGGCCCCGCGCAGCGTGAGCCGCTCCTGCACGGCCTCGCCGAGCTGCGGTCCGGTGTTCTCCCCGGGGCGGCGCACGGGGGTCTTGCGAGCCCGCTCGGCCATGAAGGCGCGCTCGGCCAGGACGGGACCCTCGAAGCGGCGGACCCGGTCGACCGGGATGCCGGCGAGCTGTGCGACCTCCTCAGCGGAGGCACCGGCCCGTATGCGGGCCTGGATGTCACGGGGACGGAGGTGGCTCTCCACCTCGATCTCGATCTGGTTCAGGCGCGCGCGGTCATTGCGCACGGCAGCCCGCAGCCGCTCGTCGATCGGAAGCGTGTACTCCGTGCTGTCCGCAGCCTTGAGCACCAGTCGTGTTCCGTCATTCGAGACGGCCACGACACGCAGTTCGGGCATGGGGACCTCCCGGGTGGTGCCTGCCGACGTCACGTGCGTCGCTGCTTCCGCTAGTCGAGTGTGGCCTGCCCGGGTGCAGCCTGCCACAACCTTGCCGAGTTAAACCGGCGTGTCGGGCATGCGCCCTTGATCGACGTTATGGCACGGTTACCTGTTGGGCACGCACAGTGACCGAGTGGTTACTGTGCGCAGCAGGAGCCCGTGCGATACCGCGGCATCACCGGTCTTGAGTGCCGCTTCTCCGTCAGCCGGCCCCCTCTCCCGGGTCCGGACATCCGAAAGGAAGGACGGCCCCAGGGCTCGCCACAGTACTCCATTCGGGCCACCTGGGTGGACCGCCGCGCCGCCGAAGTTGTCCGGGGCGGCGGGAGTTGGCCTGCCCGGAATCGGGTCCGGAAGCCGGTCCACCTGCGTGCGCGGCCGTTTCGGGGTGTCGTGCTTCACAGAATCCGCAGAAACGGAACTTCTCGTTTCGCTCAGGTGTCGGTAACTGCTGGAAGAGGAGAAGCGCAAGGGGCAGGACGCACAGGGGATGACGATGGGTCGGAAGACACCGAGGGAAGGCGGGCCGGGCGGCCGTGAGGACGACGCGCGGGGCCCGGAGGGCAAGAAGCTCGACCTGAGCGTGGCCCAGGTCGCGGGCAGTTCGCTCGCCACCGTCGCGGCCGCCCTGCTCGCCTCCCGGCTCGGCGTCTACGGAACCATCCTCGGTGCGGGCGTGGTCAGCGTGGTGGCCACCGCCGGCGGGCCGGTCATCCAGTACGCCTTCCGCCGCACCGGCGACCGGCTGCGCGCGGGCGCCCGCCCCGGGGGCCGTCAGGTCCCCGCCCCCGCCGGGGAGCGGGGGAGCGGGGCCGCGCCGCCGGGGGAGTTCGGCGAGGCCACGGTGCACGGCACCCGGGTGCGGGGCTGGAAGCGCACGGCGGTGGCCTCCGGGGCGGCCTTCGCCCTCGCCGTCGGCGGCCTGGGGACGTACGAGGCCCTCGCGGGCACGTCCGTCAGCAGCGGCGGCGGCACCCTCCTGTCGGGCGGCTTCCGCACGGCCCCCGACCACCGTTCCTCCGAGCGGGAGACCGGGCCGGACTCCGGGGGCCGCGACCGGCGGGGCGAACAGGGCGGGAGGAAGGGCGAGGACGGCAAGGGCGGTACGGGCGGCAAGGACGGTACGGGCGGGCGGAGCCCCGGCCCCGGCTCCGGGAGCTCCCCGACCCCCTCCGCCCCGCACGGCCCCGACCCGACCCCCACCCCCTCCGGCTCCTCCCGCCCCGACCCGTCCCCGGCGCCCTCGCGGCACACCCCCACCCCGGGCCCCGGCGGCGGCACCGGCGCCCCGGACACGGGCGGCGCCTCCGCCGGGGAGTGAGCGGGCGTCAGTCGCCCAGCACCCGCCGCAGGTAGTCGTTGCCGAACAGCCGGTCCGGGTCCAGCCGGTCGCGCAGCTCCGTGAACTCCCCGAAGCGCGGGTATGCGGCGGCCAGGTACTCCGCGTCCCGGGTGTGCACCTTGCCCCAGTGGGGGCGTCCGCCGTGGGCGGTGAAGATGCGCTCGGCCGCCGTGAAGTAGGCCTGGTACGGGGTGCCCCGGTACATGTGCACCGCGATGTAGGCCGTGTCCCGCCCCGAGGCCGTCGACAGGGGGATGTCGTCGGCCGGAGCCGTCCGCACCTCCACCGGGAAGCTGATCCGCAGGCCGGAACGGTCGACCACGGCCTTGAGCTCCCGCAGCGCCGCGACGGCCCGCTCGCGCGGGAGGGCGTACTCCATCTCCACGAACCGCACCCGGCGCGGGCTGGTGAACACCTTGTACGGGACGTCCGTGTAGGTGCGCGCCGACAGGGCGCGGCTGGCGATCCGGGCGATGGAGGGGATGGCCGCCGGGACCGCGCGGCCCAGCGAGTTGACGGCCTGGAAGAGGCCGTTGGACAGCAGCTCGTCCTCGATCCAGCCGCTGACCGCTCCGGGCGGGGCGGCGGGGCCCTGGCTGCGGTTGTTCCGCTTGGTGTTGCAGTTGCCGGTGTGCGGGAACCAGTAGAACTCGAAGTGCTCGTTCTCCGCGACGTGCTGCTCGAACTCGGCCGTCACCCGGTCGAAGCGCATCGGCTCCTCACGGGCGGTCAGGAGGAACAGCGGCTCCACGGCGAAGGTGAGCGACGTGACGATGCCCAGCGCGCCGATGCCCAGGCGGGCGGCCGCGAACACCTCCGGATTCTCCTTTTCGGAGCAGGCCAGCAGCCGGCCGTCGGCCGTGACCAGCTCCAGCGCGCGGATCTGCGCGGCGATCGAGGCGGAGTCGCGGCCGGTGCCGTGGGTGCCGGTGCTGGTGGCGCCGGAGACCGTCTGCTCCATGATGTCGCCCATGTTGGTGAGCGAGAGGCCCTGGGCGGCCAGGGCGCGGTTGAGGTCCTTCAGGGCCGTGCCGGCCGCCACCGTGACGGTGCCCGCGGTCCGGTCGACAGACAGGATCCCGGAGAGCCGCTGGGGCCGTATGAGCACGCCGTCGGTGGCGGCGGCCGCGGTGAAGGAGTGGCCGGTGCCGACCGCCTTCACCCGCAGGCCCTGCGACGCGGCCCGGCGGACCTCCTCCCGGAGCTCGTCGACCGAGCCCGGAGCAACCACCCGTGCGGGCGTGGCGCGGACGTTGCCCGCCCAGTTACGCCACGTGGTCCGCCCGCTCTCCGCTGCTTTCCCCGATGTCGCCGTCACGCGAGGGCTCCTCCCCTTGCGCCGGCCTCGTCAGCCGGCGGTAACCCGCGAACGCCACCGCCGCCGCGGCGGCCCCCGACGAGATCGAGACGACGTACCCGCGCTGGGCCCCGGCCGCGTCGATGACCAGACCGGTCACGGAGGAACCGATCGCGACACCGACCGCCAGGCCGGTGCTGATCCACGTCATGCCCTCGGTGAGCTTCGCGCGTGGTACGTGCGCTTCGATCAGGGCCATCGTGGTGATCATCGTGGGAGCGATGGCGAGGCCCGAGACGAAGAGCGCCACGGCCAGAAACGGAAGGTTCCCGGCCAGTAGGAGGGGGATCATACTCACGGCCATCGCACAGATGCCCAGTACCCACCGGCGTTCCATCCGCCCCTTGAGGTGGAGCAGGCCGAAGACGATGCCCGCCAGACAGGATCCGGCCGCCCAGATGGCCAGGATGAAGCTGGCGGCCGCCTTGTGGCCCTGCTCCTCGGCGAAGGCGAGGGTGGACACGTCGATGGAGCCGAAGATGGCGCCGGTCGCCACGAAGGTGGCCGTCAGCACCTGGAGGCCGGGGGAGCGCAGGGCGGACGAGCCGTCGCCGTCCGCACTGCGCGGGTGGGGCGGCGGCTCGGTGGCGCGCTGCGCGGTGAGCAGCCAGACGCCGACGAGCAGGCAGCCGGCGGCGATCACGGGTCCGGCCTCGGGGAACCAGGTGGTGGACAGGCCGATGGCCAGGATCGGGCCGAAGATGAAGCAGACCTCGTCGATCACGGACTCGAAGGAGTACGCCGTGTGCAGCTCGCGCGGGGCCTCGCGGTAGAGCTCGGTCCAGCGGGCGCGGACCATCGAGCCGACGCTGGGCACACAGCCCGCGACCGCCGCGAAGACGAACAGGGTCCAGTCGGGCAGCCCGTTGGCGGCGGCCAGCACCAGGGCGGTGACGGAGGCGACGGAGACCAGGGTCGCGGGCCGCAGTACCCGCCGCTGCCCGTACTGGTCCACCAGCCGGGAGACCTGGGGGCCCATCACCGCGGCCGCCAGGGCCAGGGTGCCGGTGAGGGCGCTCGCCATCGCGTAGCGGCCGGTGATCTCCGAGATCATCGTGAGGATGCCGACGCCGACCATCGAGATGGGCAGGCGGCCTATGAGGCCGGCGGCGCTGAAGGCCTTGGTGCCGGGAGCCGCGAATATCGCGCGGTAGGGACTGGGCAAGGTCTCTCCGTAAGGGACGTCTTCGGCCCATACAGGTTACGACCGCCCAGGGGGCACCCGCACGGGGAAAGGGCGACACCGACAGGTCAGGCGGTGGAAGTTAGGGTCACCTTACCTGGGATGCGTCCCGTCATGCGGACCGGCCGGTTCTCCGGCGCGCGCCCCGGGTGGCAGGATTCGGGGCATGTCAGACCAGCTCCGTGCTCCCGACGCGCCCGCGGCCGAAGGCCTCGCGGCCCCCTACGACGCCCTCCTGCTGCTTTCCTTCGGCGGCCCCGAGGGACCCGACGACGTCGTGCCGTTCCTGGAGAACGTCACCCGCGGCCGGGGGATCCCGCGCGAGCGCCTCAGAGAGGTCGGACAGCACTACTTCGGCTTCGGCGGGGTCAGCCCGATCAACGAGCAGAACCGCGAGCTGCTGGCCGCCCTGCGCAAGGACCTCGCGGACGCCGGGCTGGACCTGCCCGTCTACTGGGGCAACCGGAACTGGGCCCCGTACCTCACCGACGTGATGCGCGAGATGGTCCGCGACGGGCGGCGCCGCATCGCCGTCCTCGCCACCAGCGCGTACGCCTCGTACTCGGGCTGCCGCCAGTACCGCGAGAACCTCGCCGACGCCCTGGCCACCCTGGCCGAGGAGGGCCTGGAGCTCCCCCGGGTGGACAAACTGCGGCACTACTTCAACCACCCCGGCTTCGTGCAGCCCATGATCGACGGGGTGCTCGCCTCCCTCGCCGCCCTCCCCGAGGACGTCCGCGGCGGCGCCCACCTGGCCTTCACCACGCACTCCATCCCGACCGCCGCCGCCGACGCCTCCGGCCCCGTCGAGGACCACACCGGCGGCGGCGAGGGCGGGGCGTACGTCCGCCAGCACCTCGACGTCGCCCGCGTCATCGCCGACGCGGTCGCGGCCGAGACCGGCACCGACCGCCCGTGGAAGCTCGTCTACCAGTCCCGCAGCGGCGCCCCGCACATCCCGTGGCTGGAGCCGGACATCTGCGACCACCTGGAGGCCCTGCACGGCGAGGGCGCGCCGGCGGTCGTCATGGTGCCCATCGGCTTCGTCTCCGACCACATGGAGGTCCTCTACGACCTCGACACCGAGGCCACGGCCAAGGCCGCCGAACTGGGGCTGCCCGCCGTGCGCTCCGCCACCGTCGGCGCCGACCCGCGCTTCGCCGCCGCCGTCCGGGAACTGGTGCTGGAGCGCGCCGCCCGCGAGCGCGGCGAGCGGCCCGCCGAGTGCTGGGTCGGCACCCTCGGCCAGAGCCACGACCTGTGCGCGGTGGGCTGCTGCCCGGCGCGCGCGCCCCGCCCGGCGGCCGCCGGCGCGGACAGCCCGTACGCGTAGGGGGAGAGCGTGATCTCCGAAGAGCTGAAGGCCGAACTGCTGGCCGTGGGCCTGGAGGCCGCCCGGCGGGCGGGGGAGCTGCTGCGCGACGGCCGTCCGGCCGACCTGGCGGTGGCCGCGACCAAGTCCAGCCCGATCGACGTCGTGACCGAGATGGACCTCGCGGCGGAGAAGCTGATCACCGGGATCCTCACCGAGCGGCGGCCCGAGGACGGGCTGCTCGGCGAGGAGGGCGCGGACGTCCCCGGCAGCAGCGGGATCCGCTGGGTCGTCGACCCGCTCGACGGCACCGTGAACTACCTCTACGGGCTCCCCGGCTGGGGCGTGTCCATCGCCGCCGAGTACCGGGGCGAGACCGTGGTCGGGGTCGTGGCGGCGCCGATGCGCGCGGAGACGTACCACGCCGTGCTCGGCGGCGGGGCCTGGTCGGGTACCGCCCGGCTGGCCTGCCGCGCCGCGGCCCCGCTGGACCAGGCGCTGGTCGCCACCGGGTTCGGGTACCTCCAGGCGCGGCGGGAGCACCAGGCCGAGGTGGCCCGGCGGATCATCCCCCGCGTCCGGGACATCCGGCGGGGCGGCTCGGCTGCGCTCGACCTGTGCGACGTCGCGGCCGGCCGGCTCGACGGCTACTACGAGCGCGGGCTCAATCCCTGGGACTACGCGGCGGGCGAGCTGATCGCCCGCGAGGCGGGCGCGCTGACCGGGGGCCGGCCCTCCGAGCCGGCGTCGGGTGAGCTGACGGTGGCGGCCACCCCGGCGGTGTTCGCCTCGCTCCAGCCGCTGCTGGACGAGGCCGGGGCCTGGCACGACTGAGTCCCGGGCCCGGACGCGAACGGACCCCCTGCCGCAGGTGCGGCAGGGGGTCCGTCGCCGTTCCCGGCGCCCGCAGCGGAGCGGGGGCTCCGCTGCGGGCGCCGTCGCTCGGGCCGAGGCGGCCGGAGGCAGACCGGGGCGGTGCCCCGGTCAGGCCGCCGTGACCGCCACGCCGTGCTCCGCGGCGAGCCGCTGGAGGTCTTCCAACGCGGCCTGTTCCACGTCCGCGAGGTAGTCGTCGCCCGTCTCACGGGCCTTGCTCAGGTCCGACTGCGTGGCGCTGATGCGCTGCAGGAGTCCCGCGGTGAATGCGTCCATGGTGGGTGCGCCCCCTCTTCGTGGGTCGCGGCGTACCTGCGCGAGGCAGTCCGCCGTCAGGAGTGGATGGGGTGTGCAGACGTCCTCCCCGGCACCCTGGGCCCAGAAACCTCCTGAGGCGAGGGAATCCCCACTTCCGTCCCCGCGGGGGCCCGAGAAGGGGCTCAGGGGCGCCTTACAGCCGGTTTACGGCCGAAACCGGCAGGATGGAGGCGCAATACAGGTGTGCCCTCAGGTGTGCCCTCGGGGCTCGAAGGAAGGAAACGACGTGCGCGTACTCGTCGTCGAGGACGAGCAGCTGCTCGCCGATGCGGTGGCCACCGGCCTGCGCCGGGAGGCCATGGCCGTGGACGTCGTGTACGACGGCGCCGCGGCCCTGGAGCGCGTCGGGGTGAACGACTACGACGTGGTCGTGCTCGACCGGGACCTTCCGCTGGTGCACGGCGACGACGTCTGCCGGAAGATCATCGAGCTCGGCATGGCCACCCGCGTCCTCATGCTCACCGCCTCCGGCGACGTCAGCGACCGCGTGGAGGGCCTGGAGCTGGGGGCCGACGACTACCTGCCCAAGCCCTTCGCCTTCAGCGAGCTGACCGCCCGGGTCCGCGCCCTGGGGCGGCGGACGACCGTGGCGCTGCCGCCGGTGCTGGAGCGGGCCGGGATCAAGCTCGACCCCAACCGGCGCGAGGTCTTCCGCGAGGGCCGGGAGGTGCAGCTGGCGCCGAAGGAGTTCGCGGTGCTGGAGGTGCTCATGCGCAGCGAGGGGACCGTGGTCTCCGCCGAGCAGCTGCTGGAGAAGGCCTGGGACGAGAACACCGACCCGTTCACCAACGTGGTCCGCGTGACGGTGATGACACTGCGCCGCAAGCTCGGCGAGCCGCCCGTCATCGTGACCGTGCCCGGTTCCGGCTACCGGATCTGACCCGATGGCCGCGACCCCCTCGCCGCCACCGGCGCCACCGAAACCGACCTGGGACCCCGGCCAGCCCGAGGGTCCTTTCCCTTGGCTGCGGCCGACCATCCGGATACGGCTCACGCTGCTCTACGGCGGCATGTTCCTGATCGCCGGGATCCTGCTGCTGTCGATCATCTACCTGCTGGCCGCGCAGGCCCTGCGGGAGGGCAACGCGCTCCCGTTCAAGATCGTGGGCGGCCAGAAGGTCGAGGTCTCCAGCAGCACCTGCCCGGGCGTCGGCATCAACCAGTCGATCGAGCAGTTCAACGCCGCGATCGGGCAGTGCATCCTCGACCAGCGCAAGCACGCCCTGGACGACCTGCTGAGCCGCTCGCTGATGGCCCTCATGGGGCTGAGCGTGATCGCCTTCGCCTTCGGCTACGCGATGGCCGGCCGGGTGCTCTCGCCGCTGGGCAAGATCACCCGGACCGCCCGCCGGGTGGTCGGCTCCGACCTGACCCGGCGGATCGAGCTGGACGGGCCGGACGACGAGCTCAAGGAGCTGGCCGACACCTTCGACGAGATGCTCGACCGCCTGGAACGGGCCTTCACCGCCCAGCAGCGGTTCGTGGCCAACGCCTCGCACGAGCTGCGGACCCCGCTGGCCATCAACCGGACCCTGCTGGAGGTGCACCTCTCGGATCCCGGTGCGCCGGTGGAGCTCCAGCAGCTGGGCAAGACCCTGCTGGCCACCAACGAGCGCAGCGAGCAGCTGGTCGAGGGCCTGCTGCTGCTGGCCCGCAGCGAGAACCAGATCGTGGAGCGCAAGCCCGTGGACCTGGCGGAGGTCGCCTCGCGCGCCATCGACCAGGCGCGCGGGGAGGCGCTGGCGAAGGGCGTGGAGATCCGCGGCGAGCGTGCGCTGGCCGTGGTCCAGGGCAACGGCGTGCTCCTGGAGCGGATCGCCCTGAACCTGGTGCAGAACGCCGTCCGGTACAACGTGCCGGAGGACGGCTGGGTGGAGGTGACGACCGAGGTCCAGCACGGCCAGGCGGTGCTGATCGTCTCGAACACGGGTCCCGTGGTTCCCGCGTACGAGGTGGACAACCTCTTCGAGCCCTTCAGACGGCTGCGTACGGAGCGAACGGGCAGTGACAAGGGTGTGGGGCTCGGCCTGTCCATCGCGCGCTCTGTGGCGCGCGCACACGGCGGCCGCATCCTGGCGACCCCGCGGGAGGGCGGAGGCCTGGTGATGCGTGTCACGCTGCCCCTTTGATCCACCCCCGGGCTGTTCGCTGTCAGCGGAACAGCCCGGGAGTGCGGCGGGCCTCGGCTGTGTGATCGATCACATTGTCGAGTGTCCGGGCATGCGCGTTCCGTGACCCCTGGAAGGCCGGAAAGCCCGGGAAGTCCGGGTTTCCGGCCCCTCGAATGGCGGGAAATACACGGGGTGGCGTTCGTGCAAGGCGACCCCCGGACCGTGTACGGTCCCGGTCGTCATCCCAGCTGCGGGCCCCTGCGGGCGTGGGGCTGGGTGTCGATTGAGTAACAGACCTTGATGTGAGGCAAAATCTCCGCCTCAGGTCGGGCACAAGTCCGGCCTCTCGCGCGTTACGTGCGCTGAGACACCGCTAAATCCCAGAGGGGGAGAGCGAAAACATGGCAACGGACTACGACACCCCACGCAAGACCGACGACGACGTCGACAACGACAGCATCGAAGAGCTGAAGGCGCGGCGCAGCGACAAGGTCACCTCCAGCGTCGACATCGAGGACTTCGACGGCGCCGAGAGCCTGGAGCTCCCGGGTGCGGACCTCTCCAACGAGGAGCTGGCCGTCCGGGTGCTGCCCAAGCAGGCCGACGAGTTCACCTGCATGAGCTGCTTCCTGGTGCACCACCGCAGCCAGCTGGCCCGCGAGAAGGACGGCCAGCCCATCTGCCGTGACTGCGACTAGGTCTCGGCCGTGACCGGCTCGACGCCTTTCCGGAAGCTCCGCTTTCGGAAGACCGGCGATCCGGCGGCAGGAGCGCAGGCGGAAGCCACGGGCCCGGAAACGGGCCCCGGGGCCGTCGGCGACCCGGCCTCCGGGGCGGCCGTCGTGCCGTCCGACACCGCCGCGGCGGTGCCGTGGGCCACGGCGGCGGACGAGGAGTCCCGGGGCAGGCCCGGGGCGCGTCGGATGCAAGCCGTCAAGAACGGTGTGCGCAAGGGCGGCGAGCACGCGAAGAACGCCGCCCTGTACATCACCGACCGCATCATCGAGAACGCCCCGCGCGTTCCGGTCAGGGACCTCGCGACACTGCGCGCGCAGTTCCCCGGCCTCGGCCCCGACCAGCTGGCCGACAAACTGATCGCCGGGGCGGCGAACGCCACCTCGGCCGTCGGCGCGAGCGTCGGCGCCGCGGCCATGCTGCCGGTGCCGCCCGCCCTGCTGGCGGAGCTGGCCACCGAGATCACCGGCGTCGCCGCCATCGAGCTCAAACTCGTCGCCGAACTGCACGAGGTCTACGGGCAGCGGCCGCCCGGCTCGAAGAAGGACCGAAGCCTCGCCTACCTCTTCGCCTGGACCGAGGAGCGCGGGATCGACCTGACCAGGCCGACCACCCTCAACGCGGCACTCGGCGGCCAGATGAGGCGCGAAGTGCGCCAGCAGGTCATGAAGCGGACGTTCCGCAACCTCCCGAACCTGATGCCCTTCATGGTGGGCGCCTTCGTGGGCGCGGCCATGAACCGCCGGGACACCCGGAGAGTCGCCGAGAAGGTGCGCACGGACCTGCGCCGCAGGGCCGTGCCCTGGGAGGCCCTCCCTGCCGCCCCGCCCCCGCAGGACCCCGCCCAGCCCCTTCCCGGGGCCTCCGGCGCCGCCCCGGCACTGCCGGAGGGGGACGGGTTCGGACGCTGACCGCCCCGGCTCTCACGCCTGGGGGGCGGACGCCTCCCGCGCCGCACGGACCGCCGCCGCCAGGGCCTGCGGCTCGCGCGTGGACACGTACAGGTACGGGGTCGGGTCATCCGGGTCCGTGACCTCGATCCGGACGGCCGTCGGGATGTAGCTGCGCATCAGCATGAAGGCCCGCATGTCGGCCTTGTACGTGCGCCAGGCCCGCGCATCCTCGCCCTCCAGCACCTCGGGCTCGCCCAGCGCCGACACCGGGATCCGGGCCTCGCCCGCCGCCAGCACCCCGTTCACCACGCGCACCCGCGCGGAACCGATCGAACTCACCAGCATCCCGGCCAGCGCGCCGCCGGCGACGAACCCCGCCAGCAGCGGCAGGGTGCCCAGCGGAAGCGTGATCAGGGCGCCGGCGACACCGGTCAGCGCGGCGATGCCCCACCAGGAGCGGGGGGCGGACAGGCGTTCGTCGTGGTGCGCGGGGGAGAGCTGCATGCCCTCAAGCGTCCCACGAGGCGACCGGTGGGTAGCCGCGCGGGTAAGGTCTGCGGCTGTGAGTGGACGAAACACAGCGTTGACGCCCCCGGCCGATGCCGTCGCTCCGGTCCGGCATCCCGATGCCCCGGCACCCGGAGAACTCCTCGGTGCGCACTACGAACACTGTTTCGGGTGCGGTGGGGGTCAGCCCCACGGGCTCCACCTGGAGGCCCGCGCCGGCGAGGGCGTGCGCGTCACCGCCGAGTTCACCGTCCGGCCCGCCCACCAGGGCGCGCCCGGCCTCGCCCACGGCGGGGTCCTGGCCACCGCGCTCGACGAGACCCTGGGCTCCCTGAACTGGCTGCTGCGCGTCATCGCGGTGACCGGCCGGCTGGAGACCGACTTCGTGCGGCCCGTCCCCGTGGACACCGTGCTGCACCTGGAGGCCGAGGTCACGGCCGTCGCGGGCCGGAAGATCTACTCCACCGCCGTGGGCCGGATAGGCGGCCCCGAAGGTCCCGTCGCCGTCCGCGCCGACGCGCTCTTCATCGAGGTGAAGGTCGACCACTTCATCGACAACGGCCGTCCCGAGGAGATCCGGGCGGCGATGTCCGACCCGGACCAGGTCAGGCGCGCACGCGCCTTCGAGGTGAACCCCTGATGTCCCAGAACAACCCCGCGCCCGTCGACGTGCTGATCCGCCGCGTCGACCCCGAGGTGCCCCTCCCCTCCTACGGTCACCCCGGCGACGCCGGCTGCGACCTGGTGACCACCGTGGCCGCCGAGCTGGAGCCGGGCGAGCGGGCCGTCCTGCCCACCGGCGTCTCCATCGCGCTGCCCGACGGCTACGCCGCGTTCGTGCACCCGCGCTCGGGCCTGGCCGCCCGCTGCGGGCTCGCGCTCGTGAATGCCCCGGGGACGGTGGATGCCGGGTACCGTGGAGAGATCAAGGTGATCGTGGTCAATCTCGACCCGCGCGAGAGCGTCCGGTTCGAGCGCTTCGACCGCATTGCCCAGCTGGTTGTCCAGCGGGTCGAGAAGGTGCGCTTCCACGAGGTGGCGGAACTTCCCGGCTCGGCCCGGGCCGACGGGGGGTTCGGCTCCACCGGCGGTCATGCGGCCGTGGCCGGATCCGGCGCTGGTCAGCAGGGTGGGAATGGCTACGCTTCGGTCGTAACCGACCGGGAAGGACAGTGACGTGTTCGGACGTCGCAAGAAGAACGACTCCGCTGACGACGGCGGCGCGGCCGAGCAGGTCGACGGCGTGCGCGCCGACGAGGCGGCCGAAGCCGAGGAGCCCCGGCGGGTGAACCTGCCGCCGGCCCCGCGGCCCGACGGCCCCTGGGACGTCTCCGAGGTGCCCGGCAACCCCGCCGACGGCCGGGTCGACCTGGGCGGCATCCTCGTACCCGGTGTCGAGGGCATGGAACTGCGCGTCGAGGTCGCCGGTGACGCGATCGTCGCCGCCACCGTGGTCCTGAGGGACAGCGCCGTCCAGCTCCAGGCCTTCGCCGCCCCCAAGAAGGAGGGCATCTGGGGCGAGGTCCGCGAGGAGATCGCCTCGGGCATCACCCAGCAGGGCGGTCTCATCGACGAGGTCGACGGCCCGCTGGGCTGGGAGCTGCGCGCGCAGGTCCCCGTACCGCTGCCCGACGGCCAGACCGGCGCCCAGCTGGTGCGGTTCGTCGGCGTCGACGGCCCGCGCTGGTTCCTGCGCGGCGTCATCTCCGGCCAGGGCGCGGTGCGCCCCGAGTCGGCCGGTGTGCTGGAGCAGATCTTCCGGGACACCGTCGTCGTGCGCGGCGACGGGCCGATGGCCCCGCGCGACCCCATCGTCCTGAAGCTGCCGAACGACGCCCAGATGGTGCCGGACGGCGTGCAGACGGCCGAGGACCAGGAGAGCTCCCGCTTCTCCGGCGGGATGGGCCAGCTGGAGCGCGGTCCGGAGATCACCGAGGTCCGCTGACCCCGGTCCGCCCCCCCACGCGGCCGTGACGGCCGGCGGGCTCCTTCGGGAGACGGCCGGCCGGCACCGCCCCGCGCCCCGGCGCGCCCGGCGTCAGGGATGCGTCAGAGATCTCCGTCCGGCCCCCCGCCGGTGCGTGAACAGCGGGAACGTCCCCGAGAATGAGCGCATGGGACGCGGCAGGCTGAGGATCTATCTGGGCGCGGCACCCGGTGTGGGCAAGACGTACGCGATGCTCGCCGAGGGCCACCGGCGAGTGGAGCGGGGCGGCGACGTCGTCGTCGGCTTCGTCGAGCACCACGGGCGCCCGCGCACCGAGGTGATGCTGCACGGCCTCGACCAGGTGCCCCGCCGGCAGCTGACCCACCGGGGGGCCTCCTTCACGGAGATGGACGTGGACGCGGTCCTGGCCCGCCGTCCCGCCGTGGCACTCGTCGACGAGCTCGCGCACACCAACGTCCCCGGCTCGCGCAACGCCAAGCGCTGGCAGGACGTCGAGGAACTGCTCGGCGCCGGGATCGACGTGGTCACCACCGTCAACATCCAGCACCTGGAGTCCCTCGGCGACGTGGTCGAGACGATCACCGGGGTGCGCCAGCGCGAGACCGTCCCCGACGAGGTGGTCCGGCGGGCCGACCAGGTCGAGCTGGTCGACATGTCCCCCCAGGCGCTGCGCCGGCGGATGGCCCACGGCAACATCTACCAGCCCGACAAGGTCGACGCGGCCCTGTCCAACTACTTCCGGCCCGGCAACCTCACCGCCCTGCGCGAGCTGGCGCTCCTGTGGGTGGCGGACCGGGCCGACGAGTACCTCCAGCAGTACCGGGGCGAGCACGGCATCCGCTCCACCTGGCAGGCCCGCGAACGCATCGTCGTCGGCCTCACCGGCGGCCCCGAGGGGCGCACGCTGATCCGCCGGGCCTCCCGGATGGCAGCCAAGGGCTCCGGCAGCGAGATCCTCGCCGTCTACATCGCCCGCAGCGACGGCCTGACCGCGGCCTCCCCCAAGGAGCTCGCGGTCCAGCGGACCCTGGTCGAGGACCTAGGCGGAACGTTTCACCATGTGATCGGCGACAACGTCCCCGAGGCGCTCCTCGCCTTCGCCCGCGGGGTCAACGCCACCCAGATCGTCCTGGGCTCCAGCCGCCGCAAGGCCTGGCAGTACGTGCTGGGCCCCGGGGTGGGCGCCACGGTGGCCCGTGACTCGGGGCCCGACCTCGACGTGCACATCGTCACGCACGAGGAGGTGGCCCGGGGGCGCGGACTGCCCGTGGCCCGCTCCGCCGCCCGGCTGGGACGGCCCAGGATCGTGGCCGGCTGGCTGGTCGGGGTGGTCTTCCCGGTCCTGCTGTGCCTGCTGCTGACCCACATCAGCACGGACCCCGGCCTCGCCAACGACATGCTGCTCTTCCTGGGCCTGACCGTGGCGGCGGCCCTCCTGGGCGGGCTCTGGCCGGCCCTGGCCTCCGCCGCCTTCGGCTCACTGCTGCTGAACTACTTCTTCGTCGAGCCCCTGCACCGGTTCACCGTCTCCGACCCCCGCAACATCATGGCCATCTCGGTCTTCTTCGGGGTCGCCGTCTCGGTGGCCTCGGTGGTGGACCTCGCCGCCCGGCGCACGCACCAGGCCGCCCGGCTGCGCGCGGAGTCCGAGATCCTGTCGACGCTGGCCGGGAGCGTCCTGCGCGGCGAGACCGCCCTGGACGCCCTGCTGGAGCGGGTCCGCGAGACCTTCGCGATGCGGTCGGTGGCCCTGCTGGAGCGGGCCGACGAGCGGGAGCCCTGGACCCGGGCCGGAAGCGTGGGCCCCGCCCCGGCGGCCCGGCCCGAGGACGCCGATGTGGACATGCCGATCGGCGACCACATGGCGCTGGCCCTGTCCGGGCGGGTGCTGCCCGCCGAGGACCGCCGGGTGCTCGGCGCCTTCGCGGCCCAGGCCGCCGTCGTACTCGACCGCCAGCGGCTGGTGGGGGAGGCCGAGGAGGCCCGCCGGCTGGCCGAGGGCAACCGGATCCGCACCGCCCTGCTGGCCGCCGTCAGCCACGACCTGCGCACGCCCCTGGCCTCCATCAAGGCCTCCGTCAGCTCCCTGCGCTCCGCCGACGTGGAGTGGTCCGAGGAGGACCGGGCCGAGCTGCTGGAGGGCATCGAGGACGGCGCCGACCGGCTCGACCACCTGGTGGGCAACCTGCTCGACATGTCACGGCTCCAGACCGGCACCGTGACCCCGCTGATCCGGGAGATCGACCTCGACGAGGTGGTCCCGATGGCCCTGGGCGGCGTACCGGAGGACAGCGTGGAGCTGGACGTGCCGGAGACGCTGCCGATGGTGCGGGTGGACCCCGGGCTGCTGGAGCGGACGGTGGCCAACGTGGTGGAGAACGCCGTCAAGTACAGCCCCCCGGGCCGGCCGGTGCTGGTCGCGGCCAGCGCCCTCGGCGACCGCGTCGAGGTCCGGGTCGTCGACCGCGGCCCCGGGGTCCCCGACGAGGCCAAGGACCGCATCTTCGCCCCGTTCCAGCGGCACGGCGACGCCCCGCGCGGGGCCGGCGTGGGCCTCGGCCTGGCGGTGGCGCGGGGCTTCGCCGAGGCCATGGACGGCACCCTCGCCGCCGAGGACACCCCCGGCGGCGGGCTGACCATGGTGCTCACCCTCCGCGCGGCGGCCGGCCCGCCGCGCCCGCCGGAACCGGACCCCTCCCCGACGGCGTTGACCGCGTGAACCTCCCCGAACGACAGAAAGCAGGACCCCCATGACCCGGGTGCTCGTAGTGGACGACGAGCCGCAGATCGTCCGAGCCCTCGTGATCAACCTCAAGGCGCGCAGGTACGAGGTCGACGCCGCGGCCGACGGGGCGGGCGCCCTGGAACTCGCGGCCGCCCGCCACCCCGACGTGATCGTCCTCGACCTCGGCCTGCCCGACATGGACGGGGTGGAGGTGATCAGGGGGCTGCGCGGCTGGACCCGCGTCCCGATCCTCGTCCTCTCCGCCCGGCACAGCTCCGACGAGAAGGTCGAGGCCCTCGACGCGGGCGCCGACGACTACGTCACCAAGCCCTTCGGCATGGACGAGCTGCTGGCCCGGCTGCGCGCCGCCGTCCGCCGGGCCGAGCCGACCGCGGGGGCGGGCGAGGACGAGGTGGTCGTGGAGACCGACGGGTTCACGGTGGACCTCGCGGCCAAGAAGGCGGTCCGCGAGGGGCGCGACGTACGGCTCACCCCCACCGAGTGGCACCTCCTGGAGGTGCTCGTGCGCAACGGCGGGAAGCTGGTCAGCCAGAAGCAGCTCCTCCAGGAGGTCTGGGGACCCTCCTACGGCACCGAGACCAACTACCTGCGGGTCTACATGGCCCAGCTGCGCCGCAAGCTGGAGGCCGACCCCTCGCACCCCCGGCACTTCATCACGGAACCCGGCATGGGCTACCGCTTCGAGAAGTAGCCGGCGGGAGCGGTGGGGCTTCGAGCGGGGGCGGGGGCGCCGGTACGCTTCCTGTATGAGTGCTGAACTGCGTCCCGAGAAGCCCGCGAAACCGGCCAGGCCGGCGGGCCGGTTCCGCCGGATGATAGAGCGGCTGTCCACCTCCCAGGAGGAGCTGCATTCGGCGGAGCTGCAGGAGGACGCGGAAGCCGCGGGGTGCACGCGGATCTGCGACTCCCACGACCGCCAGATAGTCAAGGTGACGGGAACCCTGCGCACCGTCACCCTGCGGCCGCGGGCGGGCGTACCCGCCCTGGAAGCGGAGCTCTTCGACGGCTCGGCCGCGCTGGACGTGGTGTGGCTCGGGCGTCGCTCGATCGTGGGAATCGAGCCCGGGCGGCGCATGATCGCCTCCGGGCGGATCGCGATGAGCCACGGGCGCCGGGTCCTGTTCAACCCGAAGTACGAACTCCGCCCCGTCGGACAGGAGCACTGACCGGTGATGCCACTCGACCGACCGACCACGCCCGAGCCCGCCTCCCCGGGCTCCTCCGCACCTCCTGCCGCCGCCGATGCCTCCGTTCCCACCGCGGACCAGAGGGAGGTCACGCAGGCGGCGCTGTTCGACGCCTTCGGCGGCATCCGGGGCACGGTGGAGACGATGCTCCCCGGCCTGCTGTTCGTGATGATCTACACGATCAACAAGGACGTGACGATGTCCGCCATCGCGGCGGGCGTGGTCGCGGTCCTGCTGGTGATCGTGCGGCTGCTGCGCAAGGACACCGTCAAGCACGCCTTCAGCGGGGTCTTCGGCGTCGGCGTGGGCGTGGCCTTCGCCCTGTTCACGGGCAGCGCCAAGGGCTTCTACCTGCCCGGCATGATCTACGGCGTGGGCCTGGGCGTGGCGTTCACGCTCTCGGCGCTGGTCGGGTTCCCGCTGCTGGGCGTGATCCTGGGGCCGGTGTTCAAGGAGAACCTGTCCTGGCGCACCCGCAACCCCGGCCGCAAGAAGGCGTACACCAAGGCCAGCCTGGCCTGGGGCCTGGTCTTCCTGGCGAAGTACGCGATCCTCTTCCCGCTGTACTGGTGGGGCGACGAGACCCAGCTGGGCTGGGTGCTGATCGCGCTCAAGCTTCCGCCGATGGTGCTGGCCGTGTACTTCACCTGGGTCTTCCTGGCGAAGGCGCCGCCGCCGATCGACGTGATCGCCGAGTACGAGGCCGAGGAGGCCGCCCGCGAGAAGCGGGGCTGAGGCGCGCAACGCGGGAGGGGCGGGGTGACTCCGGTCACCCCGCCCCTCCCGCGCGTTCGGTCAGCGCTTGGCCTGGAGGAGGTCCTCCAGCTGCTCCTCGCGGGCCTGGGCGGCCACGAACAGGAGCTCGTCACCGGGCTCCAGGGTCTCCTCGCCGTGCGGGGTGAGCACCCGGTTGCCGCGGATGATCGTCACCAGCGAGGTGTCCTCGGGCCAGTTGATCTCGCTGATCTGCGTCCCCGCGACGGAGGAGTCCGCCGGCAGCGTCAGTTCGACGAGGTTGGCGTCGCCGTGGCTGAAGCGCAGCAGGCGCACCAGGTCACCGACGCTGACGGCCTCCTCGACCAGAGCCGACATCAGGCGCGGCGTGGAGACCGCGACGTCAACGCCCCAGGACTCGTTGAAGAGCCACTCGTTCTTCGGGTTGTTCACCCGCGCCACGACCCGGGGAACCCCGTACTCGGTCTTGGCGAGCAGCGAGACGACCAGGTTGACCTTGTCGTCACCGGTGGCGGCGATGACCACGTTGCAGCGCTGCAGCGCCGCCTCGTCGAGCGAGGTGATCTCGCAGGCGTCGGCCAGCAGCCACTCCGCCTGCGGCACCCGCTCCACCGAGATGGCGGTCGGCGCCTTGTCCACGAGGAGCACCTCGTGGCCGTTCTCCAGCAGCTCGCCCGCGATGGAGCGGCCCACGGCCCCGGCTCCGGCGATCGCGACCCTCATGCGTGTGCCTCCTCGGGGCCCTCGGCGAAGGCCGCCTCGACCTTGTCGATCTCGTCCGTGCGCATCATCACGTGGACGAGGTCACCCTCCTGGAGCACGGTCTGCGAAGTCGGCAGCATCGCCTCGCCCAGGCGGGTGAGGAACGCGACACGCACGCCCGTCTCCTCCTGGAGCCTGCTGACCTTGTGCCCGATCCAGGCGGGGGAGGTGTGCACCTCCGCGAGCTGGACGCCGCCGCTCGGGTCGCGCCACAGGGGCTCGGCGCCCGACGGCAGCAGGCGGCGCAGCATCTGGTCGGCGGTCCACCGTACGGTCGCGACGGTGGGGATGCCCAGGCGCTGGTAGACCTCGGCGCGCTTGGGGTCGTAGATGCGGGCGGCGACGTTCTCGACGCCGAACATCTCGCGGGCCACGCGGGCGGCGATGATGTTGGAATTGTCACCACTGCTGACCGCGGCAAAGGCTCCGGCCTCCTCGATCCCGGCCTCGCGCAGGGTGTCCTGGTCGAAGCCGACCCCGGTGACGCGGCGGCCGCCGAACGAAGCCCCGAGCCGGCGGAATGCGGTGGGGTCCTGGTCGACCACGGCGACCGTATGCCCCTGCTGCTCCAAGGTCTGCGCGAGGGCGGAGCCCACTCTTCCGCAGCCCATAATGACGATGTGCACGGCCGTCCTTCCGGCTGACAGCGGCTCGCTGGTTTCCAGCCTCATTGCATGCTCTGGCTAAACAGGGTCTCAGACCATGGCCCAAGCTACACACGGGCGGTCACCGGTGTGACCATTTGGGGTCCGCGAGGTGCCTCATTGGCGGCGCATTCGTGAGGATCGGGGACCGGGGGTTCGTCAGCCCGATATCGAACGCTTACGATCCTCTGCGTGTCCAAACTGACCGACGTGCCCAAACGCATCCTGATCGGCCGGGCGCTGCGCAGCGACCGCCTCGGGGAAACGCTCCTCCCCAAGCGGATCGCCCTTCCCGTCTTCGCCTCCGACCCGCTCTCGTCCGTGGCGTACGCCCCCGGCGAGGTCCTGCTGGTCCTGTCGATCGCGGGTGTGTCGGCGTACCACTTCAGCCCCTGGATCGCGGTCGCGGTCGTCGTGCTGATGTTCACCGTCGTGGCTTCCTACCGGCAGAACGTCCACGCGTACCCCAGCGGCGGCGGCGACTACGAGGTCGCCAACACCAACCTCGGCCCCAAGGCCGGGCTGACGGTGGCGAGCGCCCTGCTCGTCGACTACGTCCTGACCGTCGCCGTGTCCATTTCCTCCGGCGTCGAGAATCTCGGCTCCGCCGTCGATTTCGTCATCGAGCACAAGGTGCTCTCGGCGATCATCATGATTCTGCTCCTCACGCTGATGAACCTGCGCGGAGTGAAGGAATCCGGGAAACTCTTCGCGATCCCGACGTACGTGTTCGTCGGCGCCGTCTTCGTCATGATCGGCTGGGGTGCCTGGCGCGGCCTCGCCATGGGAGACACCATGACGGCGCCCACCGCCCACCTGGAGATCAAGGCAGAACACCAGGGGCTGGCCGGCTTCGCGCTGGTCTTCCTGCTGCTGCGCGCCTTCTCCTCCGGCTGTGCCGCCCTGACCGGCGTCGAGGCCATCAGCAACGGCGTCCCGGCCTTCCGCAAGCCCAAGAGCAAGAACGCCGCCACCACCCTCGCCCTCATGGGCGGCCTGGCCGTCACCATGTTCTGCGGGATCATCGGCCTGGCCATGGCCACCGACGTGCGCATGGCCGAGTCCCCGGCCACCAACCTGCTGGACAACGGCGTCCCCGTCGGTGAGGACTTCGTCCAGCACCCGGTGATCTCCCAGGTCGCCGAGGCCGTCTTCGGGGCCGGCAGCCTCCCGTTCGTCATCCTGGCGACGGCCACCGCCCTGGTCCTCTTCCTGGCCGCCAACACCGCGTACAACGGTTTCCCGCTGCTCGGCTCGATCCTCGCCCAGGACCGCTACCTGCCGCGCCAGCTGCACACCCGCGGCGACCGGCTCGCCTTCTCCAACGGCATCGTGCTGCTGGCGGGCGCCGCCATGCTGCTGGTGTGGATCTACGACGCCGACTCCACCAAGCTGATCCAGCTGTACATCGTCGGCGTGTTCGTGTCCTTCACGCTCAGCCAGATCGGCATGGTCCGGCACTGGAACCGCCACCTGGCGACCGAGCGCGACCAGGCCACCCGCCGCCGGATGCACCGCTCCCGGGCCATCAACACCTTCGGTGCGATCTTCACCGGTCTGGTGCTGGTCGTCGTCCTGGCCACCAAGTTCACGCACGGCGCCTGGGTCGCCCTGCTGGGCATGCTGATCTTCTACGGCACGATGACCGCCATCCGGAAGCACTACGACCGGGTCTCCTCCGAGATCGCCGCGGACGAGGGCCCCACCGACGACAGCGTGCGCCCCTCCCGGGTCCACTCCATCGTCCTGGTCTCCAAGGTCCACAAGCCCACCCTGCGCGCCCTGGCCTTCGCCAAGCTGACCCGCTCGGACACCCTGGAGGCGCTCAGCATCAGCGTCGACCCGGCCGAGACCAAGGCGCTCAAGGAGGAGTGGGAGCGGCGCGGCATCAACGTCCCGCTGAAGATCCTCGACTCCCCCTACCGCGAGATCACCCGCCCGGTGGTCGAGTACGTCAAGGGGCTGCGCAGCGAGAACCCGCGCGACGCGGTCAGCGTCTACATCCCCGAGTACGTCGTCGGCCGCTGGTACGAGCACCTGCTGCACAACCAGAGCGCGCTGCGGCTCAAGGGCCGGCTCCTCTTCACCCCCGGCGTCATGGTCACCTCGGTGCCCTACCAGCTGCAGTCCTCCGAGCTCGCCCGCCGGCGGGCCCGCAAGCGCCAGGAGTGGAACGCCCCGGGCGCGGTGCGCCGCGGCCCCGTCGACACCCCGCGGCCGCGTCCGAAGGACCCGGCGGGGAAGTAGGCGGCGGGTGGCGAACGGCCGGGCGGGACCCACGTAGACTGGTGGGTCGGCCGCCCGGCCGTTCCCTTGTTCCACCCCTTGATCTCCCTGGAGCCTCCCCACCATGACCGAGCAGAACGAGAAGCAGTCACTGGTCGGGGAGGAGTACGAGGTCGAGGTCGGCCCCGTCGCGCACGGCGGCCACTGCATCGCCCGCACGGCCGACGGCCGCGTCCTGTTCGTCCGCCACGCCCTCCCCGGCGAGAAGGTCGTCGCGCGCGTGACGGAGGGCGAGGCGGACTCCCGCTTCCTGCGCGCCGACGCGGTCACGGTCCTCACCGCCTCCAAGGACCGCGTCGAGGCCCCCTGCGCCTTCGCCGGCCCCGGCAAGTGCGGCGGCTGCGACTGGCAGCACGCCAAGCCGGGCGCCCAGCGCCGGCTGAAGGGCGAGGTCGTCGCCGAGCAGCTCAAGCGGCTCGCCGGCCTCACCCCCGAGGAGGCCGGCTGGGACGGCACCGTGGCTCCCGCCGAGGGCGACAAGCTCCCGGCCGGCGAGGTCCCGCAGTGGCGCACCCGCGTCCAGTACGCCATCGACGAGGACGGCCGCGTCGGCCTGCGCAAGCACCGCTCGCACGACATCGAGCCCGTCGACCACTGCATGATCGCGGCGCCCGGGGTCTCGGAACTCGGCATCGAGAAGCGCACCTGGCCGGCGATGGCCTCCGTCGAGGCGATCGCCGCCTCCGGCTCGAACGACCGGCAGGTCGTCCTCACCCCGCGCCCGGGCGGCCGCCTCCCGCTCGTCGAGCTGGACAAGCCCGTCTCCGTCCTCCGGGTCGAGGAGAAGGACGGCGGGGTGCACCGCGTCCACGGCCGCCCCTTCGTCCGCGAGCGCGCCGACGGCCGCACCTACCGCGTCGGCATGGGCGGCTTCTGGCAGGTCCATCCGCAGGCCGCCGACACCCTGATCAAGGCCGTCATGCAGGGCCTGATGCCGCGCAAGGGCGAGATGGCCCTCGACCTCTACTGCGGCGTCGGCATCTTCGCGGGCGCCCTCGCCGAGCGCCTGGGCGAGACCGGGGCGGTGCTCGGCATCGAGTCGGGCAAGCGCGCGGTGGAGGACGCCCGCCACAACCTGGCGGACTTCCCGCGGGTCCGCATCGAACAGGGCAAGGTCGACACCGCCCTCCCGCGCACCGGCATCACGGAGTGCGACCTGATCGTCCTGGACCCCCCGCGCGCGGGCGCCGGCAAGCAGACGGTCCGCCACATCGCGAGCCTCTCGGCCCGCCGCATCGCCTACGTCGCCTGCGACCCGGCGGCCCTCGCCCGCGACCTGGGCTACTTCCGCGAAGCCGGCTACAAGCCCCGCACCCTCCGCGTCTTCGACCTCTTCCCGATGACCCACCACGTGGAGTGCGTCGCGATCCTGGAGCCGATCCGCGAGGACGCCTGACCTGCGGCGTGGAGAGCTTGGGCGCATCCGCGTCTCCGTTGGCCCCCGGGCCCGGCGACACCACCCCCGGGTCTTCCGTTCGCCTGGGGGAAACGGTCATGTTGGGCTCTGCGGTCGGTAGGGTGTGGGGGCGTGGGCGGGCTTACGGAAGTGGAGCTGAGGGCGCTGGCCGGGGAGCGTTCGTTCGCGCGTGGACTCGGTTATGTCGACGCCGTGGCCGGGATCGAGGTCGGCGACGGCTGGGTCAGGGCCTCGGTCAGTGGTACGGAGCGCTATGAGGTGGAGCTGCTCCTGAGTCGGCGCAGCGGGCCGACGGGGACGTGCGACTGCCCGTACGGGCAAGAGGGGAACTTCTGCAAGCACCTGGTCGCGCTCGGTCTGGCCGTGATCGCCCGGGAGGCCGACCTGCCCCGGCAGCAGGAGGCGGCCCGCGCGCGGGCCCGTGGCTTCGACGCCTGGCTGGCCGGCCTGTCACAGGCCGACCTGCTCGCTCTCGTACGGGAGGAGATCGCCGGGGACCGCGACCTCCGGCGCCGCCTCGAACTGCGGGCGGCCGGTGCCCGGGGAGACCTGGCCGGCGTCCGGTCCCGTGTCCGGGAGCTCCTCGACATCGGCCCGTTCGCCCGGTACGGACACGTCGAGTACGCCGACGCCCGGGCATACGCCGGCCAGGCGGGGCAGGCGGCTTCCGCGATCAGGTCGCTGACGGCCTCGGGCCGCGCGGCCGACGCCGTGGCCCTGGCGCGAGAGGCGATCGGCCTGCTGCACGGCGTGGCCGAGTGCGTCGACGACTCCGACGGCCGGCTCGGCCGGATCGGCATCGACCTCGCCGAGGTCCACTACGAGGCTTGCCGTGAGGCCCGCCCCGCCCCGGAGGAGCTCGCGCAGTGGCTGGTGGCCCACGCGCTCGACGACGCGGCCGAGCTGACGGACATCGACCCGCTCGACTACGAGGACCTGCTGGGCGAGCGGGGGATGACCGCCCTGCGCCGGCACGCCGTCGACGCCTGGCAGGCCAACCGTTCGGGGTGGGCGGAGAAGTACCTGATGGAACGCCTCGCGAAGGCGGGACGGGACATCGACACGGTGATCGCCGTACACGCCGCCGACCTCGCGCCGAACGGCCACACCCACCTGCTGATCGCCCGCGAGCTCGACACCGCCGGCCGTGCCGCGGAAGCCCTGGCATGGGCCGAGCGCGGCATCCGCGAGGCGGAGGATGCGGCCACCGTCGACACCGCCCTGATCGACCACCTCGCCGACCGCTACCAGCGCGGCGGCAGGCTCGCCGACGCCGTCACCCTGCGCCGCGACCACTTCGCCGCCCGCCGCACCCTGATCACCTACCGGCAGCTGCGCGCCGCGGCCGAGGCCGCCGCCTGCTGGCCGTCCGAGCGGGAGAAGGCCCTGGATCTCCTGCGGGCCGATGCCGGCCGGAGGCACACCCACGGCGGCCGGGTCCTCGTCGACGTCCTCCTGGACGACGAGGACCTCGACGCCGCCTGGGCGGCGGCCGGCGAGCACGGCGCCCACGATGGCCAGTGGCTCACCCTCGCCGACCGCTCCCGCGCGACCCGCCCCGCCGACGCCCTCGCCGTCTACCTCCGGCTGGCCGGCCGCCTCACCCGTGAGACCGGCAACCACACCTACGAACAGCTCGTCAGTCTGCTCCTCGGCATGCGGGACTGCCACCGCCGCCTCGGTACGCCGGACGGCTTCACCGCGTACGTCACCGGCCTGCGTGCCTCGCAGAAGCGCAAGCGGAACCTGATCCGGCTGATGGACGAGCACGGGTTGTGAGTGCCCGCTGTGGCGCTGGGCGGCTGCCTCACCGGCCCGGCCGGCGGTGCGGAGACGTCTGCGCAGGGGCGGAGCGGGGCGGCTTGGACGGGCCCCGGGCCGGAAGGCCTCGGTCGAGGACGGCCCGGGGCCTCGGGATCCGGAATCGTCCGCCGCGTTCCCGGGGAGCGGCGTCCGGGTCGAGGAGGAGGCGGCCCTTGGGCAGTTGCCGGCGGACCTGGTGTGATGCGGATTGCTCCTTGGCCTTTGTGACATCCGTGTGACGGTTCGCCGGGTGTGCGGGGGGTGGCGGCGAGTGGTCCGCTCCTAACCAGCCGTGTGGGCAACTAATCGGCCTGTTCTCGACCCTCCCCCCGGCGGTTTCTGGCGGGAACCATGCGGCATGATCTACAAGGCTTTGTCTGTACGGGGGCGGGGAGGCCTGCGGGGGAAGTGGCCCGGATGGCGGGCCCTGGGGCATCGGTGGTGTTGGCCGGTGGTGGAGCGGTCCCGTGGGAGGGGGCCGTCCGCGGGTGTTCCCGGGGCCTTGACCGGCCGTCCGGCCGGAGCCCGATGGCCTGTTACCGACCCGGCCCGCCGGCTGCCCGTGGCGGGAACCGTGCGACATTGCTCGACGTGGCAGATCTGTAAGCGGACGGGGGAGGTCCGGTGGGGGAACGACTTGGATTCAGGGTGCTCGGGCCCTTGGCGGTGACCGCGGGGGACCGCAGCGTTCAGGTGGGCGGGGCCCGGCAGCGGGCCATTCTCGCCCTGCTGATCCTCAGTCCCGGGCGCGTGGTCCCGGTCGACACGCTCGTCGACGTCGTGTGGAACGGCAAGCCGCCGGCGACGGCCCGTACCCAGGTGGCCATCTGTGTCGCCGCGCTGCGCAAGACCTTCAAGGCGGAGGGCGCCGGCGACGACGTCATCGTCACCGTGCATCCGGGCTACCTGCTCAACACCAAGGAGCACGACGTCGACTGGGTCGACTTCGCGACCCTGGTCGGCGAGGCCGAGCAGGACGCCCGGGACGGGCGGCTCGCCGAGGCCGCCCAGAGTTACGCCCGGGCACTCGCCCTGTGGCGGGGCCCGGCGCTCTCCGGGGTGATGGGACGCCCGGTCGAGGACGAGGCCGGCCGGCTGGAGGAGTACCGGCTCAACGCGTTCGACGACTCGACCGCCGTGCAGCTGGCGCTGGGCCACCACCACGAGGTCGCGCCGGAGCTGGCCGCCGTCGTACGGGAGCACCCGCTGCGCGAGCGCACCCTCGGGCACCTGATGCTGGCCCTCTATCGGTCCGGCCGCCGGGCGGAGGCGATGGAGGCCTTCCGCCGGGTGCGCAAGCAGTTCATCGACGAGCTGGGCCTCGAACCCGGCCCCGACCTGCAGAACCTGCACGACGCGATCCTCCAGGACGACCCCTCTCTCGACGCCCCCAAGTCCGCCGCCCCCGCGCCGGCGGCCGGGGCCGGGTCCACGGCCGCCGAGCCGCGCGTGGTCCCTTCCGAACTCCCCCCGGACATCCCGGGGTTCATCGGCCGCGCCGGCGAACTGCGCGGCCTCGACACCCTGGTGTCCGAGGACGGCGGCACGAGCGGGCCCAGGGTGGGGCTGATCACCGGGGTGGCCGGCGTCGGCAAGACCGGCCTCGCGGTGCGCTGGGCACACCGCGTCCACGACCGGTTCCCCGACGGCCGCCTCTACGCCGAGATGCGCGGCTACGACGGCCACCACACCCCCACCGAGGCGGGCGACGTCCTCAGCCGCTTCCTGCGGTCGCTCGGCGTGCCCAGCGATCAGGTCCCGCCCGGCCTGGAGGAGCGGACGGCCCTCTACCGGTCGCTGCTGGCCGGCCGCCGGATGCTCATCGTCCTCGACAACGTCCGCAGCTACACGCAGGTCAAGGACCTGCTGCCGGGCGTCGGCGAGTGCTGTGTCGTGATCACCAGCCGGGAGCAGCTGGAGGAGCTGGTCACCTGGCCGCCGCAGGCCCGGGTGCACCTGGGCGTGCTCTCCGAGAAGCAGGCGGTCGACCTGCTGGGCGCGATCGTCGGCGAGTCCCGGCTCGCCGGAACGCCCTCCGAGGCGGTCGCCCTGGCCCAGCTGTGCGACCGGCTGCCGCTGGCGCTGCGGATCGCGGCGGCCCGGCTGGCCTCCAAGCCGCACTGGACGGTCCGGCACATGGTCGACCGCCTCCGCTGCGAACGCAACCGGCTCGACGAGCTCAGCCAGGGGGAGTCCCAGGTCCGGGCCAGCCTCGAACTCAGCTACCGCTACCTGTGCCCGAACGCGGCCCACCTGTACCGCAGTCTGGGCCTGCTGACGGCCCCGGACTTCGCCGCCTGGGCCGCGGCCGCCCTGCTCGACATCGAGGTCAGGGCGGCCGAGGGGCTGATCGAGCAGCTCGTCGACGCCCAGTTCCTCGAAGTGGTCGGCATCGACGCGACCGGCCACATGCGCTACCGCTTCCAGAACCTGCTGCGGCTGTACGCGGGGGAGTGCGCGGAGCGGGAGGAGAGCGAGGAGCAGCGGTGGTCCGCCCGCGACCGGCTCTTCCGCACCTACCTGACCCTCGCCGAGGAGGCCCACCGCCGGGAGTACGGCGGGGACTACAGCGTCCTGCACGGCTCGACGGTGCGCCGGCCGCTGGCCCCGGCGCTGACCGACGCACTGCTGGTCGCACCCCTGGAGTGGTTCGAGGCGGAACGGCTCTCCCTGCGGACGGTGATCGACCAGGGGGCCGAACTCGGCATGGACGAGCTGGTCTGGGACCTGACGGTGTCGATGGCCGTGCTCTTCGAGACCCGCAACTACATCGAGGACTGGCGGCTGTGCGCCGAGCGCGCACTGGCCGCCACCCGCGCCTCGGGCAACCTGCGCGGGCAGGCCACCATGCTGACGGACCTCGGCGCCGTCGAGCTGCGGCTGCGCAACCTGCCGCTCACCGCCGTACGGCTGGAGGAGGCGCTGGCCCTGCACATCGAGGTCGGCGAGCGCCACGGTGAGGCGCTGACCCTGCGGAACCTGGCGATCCACGACCGGATGCAGGGCGACCTGGACACCGCGATGCGGCGGCTGGAGGTGGCCCGGGAGATCTTCCAGGAGGTGGGCGACCGTTCCTCCGAGGCGCACACGATGAACAACATGGCGCAGATCGAACTGGACCTGGGCCGGCCGGAGGCGGCCGTCCGCCACGGTCTGGAGGCGGTGCGGCTCTCGGAGAGCACGGGCCGGGGCGGGGCGCGGGGCGTGGCGCAGAGCACCCACCGGCTCGCCCGCGCCTACCTGGCGCTGGGGCGTGCGGAGCAGGCGCAGGAGGCGTTCCTGCGCGTGGTGCACATCGTCAAGGAGAAGTCCGACATGGTCGGGCTCTCGCACGCGCTGCTGGGACTGGGCGAGGCCCGGCTCCTCGCCGGGGCCGGACAGCAGGCCCTCGACACGCTGACCGACGCCCTGGACATCGCCTCCCGGATCTCCAGCCCGCTGGTGGAGGGGCAGATCAACCTGGCCATCGGTGAGGCGCTGCGGTCCCTGGGCCGGTCCGGAGCCGAGGAGTACCTGTCCGCGGCCCAGGCCATCTTCGACCGCATCGGGGCCAGACCCTGGCAGGAGCGGGCCGCCCTCGCCGTCCGTTCACCCGGCGGCCGAGCGGGATCGTGACGCCCCGCCCCGGCCCCGTCGTTCGGGTTTTCCCCCATGGTCGCGGGCGTCCGGCGCCGATAGCGTTCCTTGCGTCGGCCATGCACCACAGGGGAGAAGGGCGCGCACCATGGACGCCACGGCAGGGGCCGTCATCGCGGCGGCCGTCATGCTCAGCTGCACGATGCTGGTCGTCGGCGCACTGTTGTGGTTCTCCACGGGCCACACCCGTCGCCGCTACTCCGCCGTCGAGCGGCTCGCCGCGGAACAGCGGGCGCTGCGCGACGACCTGAGCGAGGTCTCCGGCCGGGTCGTTGCGGTCCAGCGGCTCCTGGAGGACGCGGTCGAGTGAGACGGTGAGGGGCACCGGCAACCCCGGAGGGGCGGCATCCGAGGAGGCCGCCCCTCCGGCGTACCGGCTCCGTCGGGCTCACCAGGCGTCGAGGGTGACGCTGGTGAACTCCTGCACGGTGCGGTAGCCGAGCCGTTCGTACACCCGGTGTGCGGTCTGCTCCGTCGAGAGGTGGGCCAGGCTGCACCAGGGCGCACCGCCCTCCAGCGCGCGGCGGGTCAGCCACGCGGTGACGGCCGCGGCCAGGCCCTGGCCCCGGTGGGCCGGCGCCGTGGCGACGGAGGCGATGTGCGGGGCCCCGGTTCCCTCGCGCAGCAGCAGCGCCCCGACGCTCGCGAGGCCGCCGTCGCCGGCCCGCAGGCCCGCCCACAGGTGGACCTCGGGGGCTCCCGGGCGCACCGAGTGGCCGGGACTCGCGGCGTTGAGGAGGTCCGCCAGCTCGGGGCCGGGCGCGAGGGGGACGACGTCCTCCTCGCGCGGCTGGGGCGGCGGGGCCGTCCGGGTCGTCATCAGCTCCCACTCCTGCGCCTCCCCTTCGGGCAGGGGGACGGCGCCGCGGGGCACGGTGAGCACGTACGGCGCCTCGGGGAGGTCGGCCAGGACGGCCGCGCCGAGGGCGGCCGCCGCGGCGGGCGCGCCGACCACCGTGACGGTGGCGGCGGGTTCCCCGGCGGGGCCCGAGCCGTAGGCGGCGGCACCGGGCAGCGACCAGGCGGGGCCGCTCCAGGTGGGGGGGATCAGCTCACGGGTCCACGCGTCGTCGGTGACGGCGAGGACGTCGGCGCCTGCGCGGAGGCGTAAAACGGGCTGCATCGGCAGCTCCCTGTGTGGTGGTGGGATGGCGGAACCGCGCACGCTCGGGCCCGTACCGGCCGGGGGACAGCCGGTACGGGCGGTTGTGGGGGGCGTGCGGGGCGTGCGGGGCGTGGGGGGTGTGGGGGTCAGGCGCCGGGACGCCCCGGCAGGGGGGAGGCGAGGGCGCCGGCCAGTGCGGTGAGCCGTGCGCCGACCTCCTCCAGCAGGGCGTCGGCGTGCGGCACCAGGTAGAAGTGGTCGCCCGGGAACGGGACGGCCGAGAACGCTCCGGGGCTGGTGTCGGCCCAGGAGAGGACCGAGTCGACGGGGACGTCGGAGTCCTGCGTGCCGTAGAACGCGGCGACCGGGACGCCCAGTCGACGGAGCCGTGCCTCGCCGGCGTAGGCCTCCAGGAGCCGGTAGTCGGCGCGGAGCGCGGGCAGGACGAGGTCGAGCAGGTCCGGGTGGTCGAGCGCGGGCGCCATGGGCCCGCCGCGCCGGCGGACGTCGGCGACCAGGGCCTCGTCGTCGTCGAAGCGAAACACCGGCAGCCGGTGCGGGGCGGCCCGTCCGGAGACCATGAGCAGCCGGGGGCCGCGGGCGCTGCCGCCCAGCCGCAGCGCGACCTCGTACGCCACCGAGGCGCCCATGCTGTGGCCGAAGAACGCCGTGGGGACCTCGGGCAGTTCACCGAGGGCGGCGGCGACCGGGTCGGCGAGCGCGGCCATGGAGGTGACCGGCGCGTCGGCTATCCGGTCCTCGCGGCCCGGGTAGCGCACCGCGAGCACCTCGGTGTCCGGCGACAGCCGCCCCGGCCAGGCGCGGAAGAAGCTGGCGGCTCCGCCCGCGTGCGGGAAGCAGACCAGGCGGACGCGGGGCCGGGCCGGGGCGTGCAGGGCGCGCAGCCAGGTGGCGGCCGGGGTACCGGTGGTCAGGGGGGTCGTCATCGTCGTCATCGTGCTACCGCCTCCTGCGGAACTGGCGGGCGGCCAGCGGGGCGAGCACGGCGATCATGCCGAGGCTCCAGGCCAGCGCCGCGATCACGTGGTGGCCCGCGGGGGTGCCGGTCAGCAGGGCGCGGGAGGCGTCCACCACCGAACTCATGGGATTGTGCGCGACGAGGAACCCCAGCCAGCCGGGCATCGTGCCGGGTGCCACGAAGATGGAGCTGCCGAACTGCAGCGGCACCATGGCCAGCATGCCCACGCTCTGCACCGTCTCGATGGTGCGGGCGGTCAGTCCGATCAGCGCGTGCAGCCAGGCCAGCGCGATCCCGTACAGCAGGATCAGGGCGATGGCGGCGGCCGCCCGGACCGGGCCGGTCTGCACCCGGAACCCGATCAGCAGGGCGAACGCGAACACCACGAGCAGGCTGACCAGCATCCGCAGGGCGTCGGCGAGGATCCGGCCGGCGAGGACCGCCGCCGGGGCCATCGGCAGGGTGCGGAACCGGTCCATCACACCGTTGCCGAAGTCGACGTTGAGGCTGATGCCGGAGGTGCGCGAGGCGATGGTGGTGGTCAGCGCCATGATGCCGGGCATCACGTACTGGCGGTAGGCGGCGGCGCTGCCCGAGATCGCGCCGCCGAAGATGTAGACGAAGATCAGGGCGAAGACGACCGGCATCAGCGTGGCGTCGAGGATCTGCCCCGGGCTGCTGAGCACCTTGCGCAGGTTGCGCCGGGTGATGGCCAGGGTGTGGGTGACGGCCCGGCCCGCCGCCGAGGGGATGCCGCCCGTGGCGACGGCGGAACTCATGCCGCGCTCCTGGTGGTCTCGGCGCCGGTGCGGCCGGCGGTGGTCAGGGGGGCGACCGGCGCGGCCCCGTCCTGCGGTGCGGCCGGAGCGGCGGTCAGCGTGAGGAAGACGTCGTCGAGGCTGGGCACCCGGGTGTCGAGCCGGGCGATCGGGAGGCCGCAGGCGCCGAGCACCCGCACCGCCTCCGTGATCAGCCGGCCCTCGTGGTCCAGCGGCAGCCGGACCAGCCCGTCCCGCTCGTCCACCCCGACCGGCCCCAGGCCCGCCCGTTCCAGGGCGCGGCGCACCGCGGGCAGGTCCCCGCTGAGCTGGGGGGTCACGTGGAGCACCGGGCCGCCGATGCGCTCGCGCAGCTCCAGTGCGGTGCCGGAGGCGATGACCTCGCCCCGGTCGATGACCGTGATCGCGTCGGCGAGCGCCTCGGCCTCCTCCATGTACTGGGTGGTGAGCAGCACGGTCGTCCCGTTCGCGGCGAGGCCGCGCACCTCGTTCCACAGGGCGTTGCGGCTCTGCGGGTCGAGGCCCGTGGTGGGCTCGTCGAGGAAGAGGACTTTCGGCTCCCCGAGGAGGCTGGCGGCCAGGTCGAGACGGCGCCGCATTCCTCCGGAATAGCCCTTCGCCGGACGTCCGCCGGCCTCGGTGAGGTGGAACCGCTCCAGCATCGCGTCGGCGCTCGCACGTGCCTGGGCGCGGCCCATGCTCAGCAGCCGGCAGATCAGGTAGAGGTTCTCCCAGCCGGATATGTCCTCGTCGACGGCGGCGTACTGCCCGGTCATCCCGATCAGGCAGCGCACCTCGCGGGCCTGGCGCGCCACGTCGTAGCCGTGGATGAGCGCCCGCCCGGAATCGGGCCTGACCAGGGTGGACAGCATGCGCACGGTCGTCGTCTTGCCCGCCCCGTTGGGGCCGAGCAGGCCGAGCACGGTGCCCTCGGGCACGTCGAAGGAGACACCCCGCACGGCGCGGGTCTCCCCGAATGTCTTAGCCAGGTCTTCTACGCGTATCGCAGGGGTCGTGATCGTCATCGGATCGATCCTCTCGGTGTCCGCAGGAACAGCGGCGACGCAGAGGCTAGGACGCCCTTTTATCGATGACTTATCGAAATGGTTCGAGGCGGCGGCCGGGCGGCCGAAACGCTCTCGATAACGCCATGAAAAACCGGCTCCTTAATGTCCGAGGCATGTGGAACGCGAATTGAGGAGTCGGAACGATGTCAGGTGAGGCGATACGGGACCTGCGGCCGGCCGGGCAGTCCCCGGTACGGACGGGTCTGCTGCGACGGCTCGCGGAGCACGCGGCCGCCACCCCGGACGGCATCGCGGTGTCCGGTGCGCGGACGCGGTTGAGCTACCGGGAGTTCGACCGCATGACCGCCGGGCTCGCCGCCCGGCTGCGGGAGTCGGGAATCGGGGCGGGCGACACGGTCGCCGTCCACGCACGGCGCACGCCGGCACTGGCCCTCGCACTCGTGGCCGTCGCCCGCAGCGGCGCGGCCTTCCTGGTGTGCGACTCCGCGCACCCGGCCGGCCGCCTGCGGCTCCAGGCCGGGCAGGCGCAGGTGAAGGCATGGCTCGCCTGCGACCCCGGGGGCGTCCCCGACGGGCTCGCGGACGGCCTGCCGGTGATCGACGTGCTCGGCGCCGCCCCCGGCACCGGCGGCACGGAGCCCACGCCGGCCGACGCCGGCGGCGGGACCGCCTACGTCGCCTTCACCTCCGGCACCACCGGCCGCCCGCGGGGCATCGTCGGCGGCTGGGAGCCGGTCGAGCACTTCATCGAGTGGTACGTCGCCGCGTACGGCATCGACGCCACGGTGCGCGGCGCCGTGCTCTCCGGACTCGGCCACGACCCGCTGCTGCGCGACGTGTTCGTCCCGCTGTGGAGCGGCGGCACGGTGGTCTTCCCCGAAGCCGACGTGCGCGAGGCCCACGCGATCGGCCAGTGGCTCGCCGACGAGCGGATCACCCTCGCCCACCTGACCCCGGGACTCGGCGACGCGCTCGCCGACAGCGCCCCCGAAGGCGGCTGGCCCGCGCTCCGCCTGGTCGGCTTCGGCGGCGAGGCGCTGGCCTGGCACACCGTCGACGCCTGGACCGCACACGCCCCCCACGCCCGCGTCCTCAACCTCTACGGCACCACCGAGACCCCCCAGGCGGTCTCCGTGTACGCCGCCGCCGAACCCGGCCGCCCCGCCCCCCGCCGGTACGGCGCCAGGGTCCCCCTCGGACCGGGCATCGACGGGGTCGAACTGGCCGTGGAAGCGGGCGGGCTCGTCGTCCGCACCCCCTACCTGGCCCGCTACGCCGACGACACCGCCCCCGAGGGCTTCGCCGGCAGCTACGCCACCGGGGACCAGGTGCGCGTCCTGCCCGACGGCACCCTGGAGTTCACCGGCCGCCGCGACGACCAGCTCAAGATCCGCGGCCACCGCGTGGAGCCCGCCGAGACCGAGGCCGCGCTGCTCGCCGCCCCCGGTGTCGCCCGGGCCGTCGTCACGGTGCAGGGCGACGCGCTGATCGCGCACGTCGTCGCCGCGCCGGGCCACCGCGTCCACCCGGACGAGGTCCGCCTGTTCGCGGCCGCCCGCCTGCCCGAGTACGCGGCTCCCGCCCACGTCGCCGTCCACGATGCCCTGCCGCTCACCCCCAACGGCAAGATCGACCGGGCCGCGCTGGCCGCACCGCGTGCCGCAGCCGAACGCCGGACCCCGCGCACCGCCCGCCAGGAGATCCTCTGCGGCCTGTTCGCGGAGGTGCTCGGCGTCCCGCAGATCGGCCCGGACGACGACTTCTTCGTCCTCGGCGGCCACTCGCTGAAGGCCAACCGCCTCGTCAACCGCATCCGCCGGATCCTCGGCGTCTCCATCCCGGTCAACGCCGTCTTCGACGCCCCCACCCCCGCCCGCCTCGACCGCAGGCTGGAGACCGCCGGCGGCGGCCGGGCGGAGCTCGCCCCCGCCGTCCGCCCCGAGCGGCTGCCGCTGTCCAGCGCCCAGCGCAGGCTCTGGTTCGTCCAGCAGCTCGACGCGGACGACACCTCGTACAACATCGCCCTCACGCTGGAGCTGACCGGCCCGCTCGACCGGCAGGCGCTCGCCGCCGCGCTCGGCGACCTCACCGACCGGCACGAGGTGCTGCGCACCGTCTACCGCCAGCAGGCGGGCGAGCCCTTCCAGCTGGTCCTCGACCGCGCGCACCCCGAGCTCCACACCGTGGACGCCACCCCGGACGGCCTGGCCGACGAGCTCACCCGCCAGGCACGCCACCGCTTCGACCTCGCGGCCGAGCCACCACTGCGGACCGTCCTGCTGGCCACCGCCCCCGAGCGGCACACCCTGCTCGTCCTGCTCCACCACATCGCGGCCGACGGCGCCTCCTTCGGCCCGCTCGCCCAGGACCTGTCCACCGCCTACACCGCCCGGCTCGCGGGCCGCGCGCCCGGCGGCGAGGGACTTCCCGTCCAGTACGCCGACTTCACCCTGTGGCGGCAGCGCGTCGAGCGCCCCGAGGACGACCTCGCGCACTGGGAGGAGCGCCTCGCGGGCCTGCCCGACGTCCTGGAGCTGCCCACCGACCGGCCCCGGCCCCCCGTGGCGTCCGGCCGCGGCGGCCGGGTCAGGTTCACCGTCCCGGCCGACCTGCACGAGCGGCTCACCGTCCTCGCCCGGCGCACCGGCACCACCCTGTTCATGACGGTCCAGGCGGGCATTGCCGCGCTGCTCACCCGCCTGGGAGCCGGCACCGACATCCCCATCGGCACCGCCACCTCGGGCCGTTCCGACGAGCTCCTCGACGGCCTGATCGGCTGCTTCAACAACACGGTGTGCCTGCGCACCGACACCTCGGGCGCCCCCACGTTCCTGGAGCTGCTGGGCCGGGTCCGCGAGGGCGACCTCGCCGACTTCGCCCACCAGGACCTGCCGCTCGACCGGCTGGTGGAACACCTCAACCCCGTCCGCTCGCTCGCGTACCACCCGCTGTTCCAGACCATGCTCACCTTCCAGGGCGCCGAGCTGACCTCCTTCTCGCTGCCCGGCCTCGACGTCACCCTCGACACCGTCGACCGCCGCGCGGCCAAGGTCGACCTGTCCTTCCTCTTCGAGGAGGCGCCCTCCGGCGCCGAGGGCGCGCGCGGCCTCACCGGAACCCTGGAGTACGCCGCCGACCTGTTCGACCACGCCAGCGCCGAACTCCTCGCGGCCCGGCTGGTACGCCTCCTCACCGCCGCGGCGGCCGAACCCGAGCTGTCCATCGGCGACCTGGAGGTCATGGACGAGGCCGAGCGCGAGCGGATCCTCGTCGAGTGGAACGACACCGCCCGCCCGCTCGCCGAGGCCACCCTCCCCGAACTGTTCGAGCGGCAGGCGCTGCGCACCCCGGGCGCCCCCGCCGTCGAACACGCCGGTGTCGGCCTGACCTACCGCGAGCTGGGCGAGCGCGCCAACCGGATCGCCCGCCGCCTCATCTCCCTCGGCGCCGGCCCCGAGACCTACGTGGCCGTCGCCCTCGACCGCTCCACCGACCTGGTCGCCACCCTCCTCGGCATCGCCAAGGCGGGCGCCGCCTACCTGCCGCTGGACCT
>NZ_JBBDHD010000324.1:0-518 GCF_044129415.1 Streptomyces racemochromogenes | reverse complement strand
CCCACCCCCCGCCTGGCTCGGGGGGGGGTGCCGGCGCCCGGGGCCCCCCCCCCCCGCCCCCCCCCCCGGCCGCCCCCCGGGGGGCGGGGACGGCCGGCGAAGGACCGGCCCGGCCCGCCGAGGACCGGGGCAAGGTCACCGAACTGCTCAACTCCGCCTCCGACGACGAACTGTTCCAGCTGCTCGACAGCGGCTTCCGCTCCGTCTGAAGCCCCGCACCGACATCCCCAGGGGAGAGCCGTGTCCGCTCACGACACCAACCAGGACGCCACGGGCAACGAAACCAGGCTCCGCGAGTACCTCCGCCGCGCCATGACCGAGCTCCACGAGACCCAGGCGCGTCTGCGCGAGGTCGAGGAGCGGGGCAGCGAGCCGATCGCGATCGTGGGGATGGCGTGCCGTTTTCCGGGTGGGGTGTCGTCTCCGGAGGGGTTGTGGGATCTGGTGTCCTCGGGGGTGGACGCGGTGTCGGCGTTCCCGGGGGACCGGGGGTGGGATGTCGAGTCGCTGTTCGATCC
>NZ_JBBDHD010000071.1:0-36564 GCF_044129415.1 Streptomyces racemochromogenes | reverse complement strand
CCCGGGGCGCCGCGGGTGGAGAACCGGGGGGGGGCCGCCGCGGGCCCGCCGTAAACCTACAAAACACGCGGCCCCGCCCGGGGGGGGGGGGGGGGGATCCCCCACCCCCACCCCTGTTTTTTCGGCCGCTGACGGGCTCGCGTCAGTCGCAGGTGTTGAGCATCTCGATGAGCTTGGTCCTCTCCGCCGCCGTGACGCTCAGGCCATACAGGCTCTTGATGTGCGTCCACGCCCTGGAGTAGGTGCACCAGTAGAAGGTGTTGGGCGGGGTCCACTGGTCGGGGGCCTGGTCGCCCTTGGAGCGGTTGGAGGCGGCGGAGACCGCGATGAGCTGGGAGTTGTCCAGGTCGTTCGCGAACCTCTTGCGCTTGGCCGTGTCCCAGGTGTCGGCGCCGGAGCGCCAGCCGTTGGCCAGCGGGACCATGTGGTCGATGTCGATCTTGGAGGCCGAGTCGACGGTCTTGTCGTCGTACTCGCTGTACCAGGTGCCCGTGATGGCGCGGCAGGCCGAGTCCTGGGTCACCTCGTGGCCGTCACGGGAGAGGACGACCTCGCGGGTGTCGCACTCCCCGTACTGCCGCGCCCAGTGCGGGAACATCGCCCGGCTGTAGCCGGCCATGGAGTGCGGGGGCTCGACGGTGAGCCGGTCCAGTTCGGCGCGGACGACGTCGGCCGGCGGGGGTTCGGGGAAGACCCTGCGGTGGAGGGCCGGGGCGGGCGCGGCCGGGGCGGCGCCGTGGGCCGGGGTGGGGGCGAGGACCGGCAGGGCGGTCAGGGCGAGGGCGGACAGGCCGCGCGCCGTCAGGTGCTTGATCACATCACGGGGTGTAGTCGCCGGGGCCGGGGCCGGCGGCGGGGCGGGGCCGTCGGCTAGGCCGCCTGGACCGACGGGTTCACCTGCAAAAACGGCACTGCGTGGGGCCGGATGCCACAGCTTGCCCGGCTACGTCGGAAACAATTCTGCAATCTCTTGCGCAAGGTCTTGCAACACTCCTGGGAGCCCCCTACGGTCGCGTGCAACCCCCCACGCCTTCCCGCCAGGAGGTCCCCCCCATGGCCAGATCCGTATCCGCGCGCACCGGCAGAGCCGGCCTCGCGGTGGCCGCGCTCGCCGCCGCCTCCCTCACCGCGCAGGCGCCGCAGGCGCAGGCCGCCCCGCCCGGGGACAAGGACGTCACCGCCGTGCTCTTCGAGTGGCGGTTCGACTCCGTCGCCAAGGCCTGCACCGACACCCTCGGTCCCGCCGGGTACGGGTACGTCCAGGTCTCGCCGCCGCAGGAGCACATACAGGGCTCCCAGTGGTGGACCTCGTACCAGCCCGTCAGCTACAAGATCGCCGGACGGCTCGGGGACCGGGCCTCCTTCAAGCGGATGATCGACACCTGCCACGCCGCCGGGGTCAAGGTCGTCGCCGACTCCGTCATCAACCACATGGCCGCCGGGGACGGGGTCGGGACCGGCGGCTCCTCGTACACGAAGTACGACTACCCCGGCGTCTACTCCGGCGCCGACATGGACGACTGCCGGGCGACCATCTCCAACTACCAGGACCGCGCCAACGTCCAGAACTGCGAGCTCGTCCAGCTCGCCGACCTCGACACCGGCGAGGCGTACGTACGCGGCCGGATCGCCGGCTACCTCAACGACCTGCTGTCACTGGGCGTCGACGGCTTCCGGATCGACGCCGCCAAGCACATGCCCGCCGCCGACCTGGCCAACATCAAGTCCCGCCTCACCAACCCCTCCGCCTACTGGAAGCAGGAGGCGATCTACGGGGCCGGCGAGGCCGTGCAGCCCGACGAGTACCTCGGCAACGGGGACGTGCAGGAGTTCCGGTACGCCCGCGACCTGAAGCGGGTCTTCCAGGGGGAGAAGCTCGCCTATCTGAAGAACTTCGGTGAGGGCTGGGGCTACATGCCCTCCGCGCAGTCAGCGGTCTTCGTCGACAACCACGACACCGAGCGGGTCGGCGACACCCTCAACTACAAGGACGGCGCGAACTACACCCTCGCCTCCGTCTTCATGCTGGCCTGGCCGTACGGCTCCCCGGACGTCCACTCCGGCTACGAGTGGACCGACAAGGACGCGGGCCCGCCCAACGGGGGCACCGTCAACGCCTGCTACACCGACGGGTGGAAGTGCCAGCACGCCTGGCCGGAGATCTCCTCGATGGTGGCCTTCCGCGCCACAGCCCGCGGCCAGGGCGTCACCGACTGGTGGGACAACGGGGGCAACCAGATCGCCTTCGGACGCGGGACCAAGGCGTACGTGGCCCTCAACCACGAGAGCGGCACCCTGACCCGGACCTTCCAGACCTCCCTCCCCGGCGGGACCTACTGCGACGTCCAGAGCGGTCGCGCCGTGACCGTCGACACCAGCGGCCGCTTCACCGCCACGCTCGCCCCCCAGACCGCCCTCGCCCTGCACACCGGCGCCCGCACCTGCACCGGCACCAGCTCCGGATCCGGCACCGGAACGGGGACGCCCTCCACCGCCGCCGGCGCCTCCTTCGCCGTCACCGCCACCACCGTCCCCGGCCAGGACGTCTACGTCACCGGCGACCGCCCCGAACTCGGCAACTGGAGCCCGGGCAGCACCACCCTCAAGCTCGACCCGGCCTCCTATCCCGTGTGGAAGCTCGACGTCACCCTCCCCGCCGGTACCGCGTTCTCCTACAAGTACGTCCGCAAGGACGCCTCCGGGAACGTCACCTGGGAGAGCGGGGCCAACCGCTCCGCCACCGTCCCGGCCAACGGCAAGGTCACCCTGACCGACACCTGGCGCAACTGACCCGGCGCCCCCGACCAGGGCCGCCCGGCACCCCTGACCCTGCCACGCCGGGCGGCCCTCACCTCCCCGAGGAGAGACCCCTTGATACGCCCCGCAGCGGGGATCGTCGCCGCCGCCCTGGCCGTGACCGTCCTGCCGGCCCTGCCCCACGGCGCGGCCGCCGCCACGCCCCCCGCCCCGCCCTCGGACGCGAAGCTCGCCGCCGAGCCCTCCCGGCACGACCTGACCCGCGAACAGTTCTACTTCGTGCTCCCGGACCGCTTCGCCAACGGCGACCCCCGCAACGACACCGGCGGACTGACCGGGACCCGGCTGCAGACCGGCCTGGACCCCACCGACAAGGGCTTCTACCAGGGCGGCGACCTCAAGGGGATCACCGACCGCCTCGACTACATCAAGGGGCTCGGCACCACCGCCATCTGGCTGGCGCCGATCTTCAAGAACCAGCCCGTGCAGGGCGAGGGCACCAACGCCTCCGCCGGGTACCACGGCTACTGGATCACCGACTTCACCCAGGTCGACCCGCACTTCGGCACCAACGCCGACCTGGCCCGCCTCATCGACAAGGCGCACGGCAAGGGGATGAAGGTCTTCTTCGACGTCATCACCAACCACACCGCGGACGTCGTCGACTACAAGGAGGGGTCCCACGACTACCTCTCCGAGGGAGCATTCCCCTACCTCACCAAGGACGGCGTCCCCTTCGACGACGCCGGCCACTCCGACGGGAAGAAGAAGTTCCCCGCCGTCGACGCCGCCCGCACCTTCCCCCGCACCCCCACCGTCCCGGCCGCGAAGAAGGACCTCAAGTCCCCGGGCTGGCTCAACGACCCGTCGATGTACCACAACCGGGGCGACTCCACCTTCGCCGGGGAATCGGCGGAGCAGGGGGACTTCGCCGGGCTCGACGACCTGTGGACCGAGCGCCCCGAGGTCGTCAGCGGCATGGAGAAGATCTACGAGAAGTGGGTCCGCGACTTCGCCGTCGACGGCTTCCGCATCGACACCGTCAAGCACGTCGACATGGACTTCTGGACCCAGTGGGCCACCGCCCTCGACCAGTACGCGGCCAAGCGCGGCCGCAAGAACTTCTTCATGTTCGGCGAGGTCTACTCCGCCGACACCGCCGTCACCTCCCCGTACGTGACCCGCGGCCGGCTCGACGCCACCCTCGACTTCCCGTTCCAGGACGCGGTCCGCGCCTACGCCTCCCAGGGCGCGCCCGCCGGACGCCTCGCCTCCGTCCTCGCGGACGACTACCGGTACACGACCGACAAGGCCAACGCCTACGAACAGGTGACCTTCCTCGGCAACCACGACATGGGCCGCTTCGGCAGCTTCCTGAAGCAGGACCGGCCCGGCGCAGGCGAGGCCGAGCTGCTGGACCGCTACCGGCTCGCCAACGAGCTGATGTTCCTCTCCCGCGGCAACCCGGTCGTGTACTCCGGTGACGAACAGGGCTTCACCGGCTCCGGCGGAGACAAGGACGCCCGCCAGCCGCTCTTCGCCACCCGGATCGCCGACTACCTCGACGACGACGAACTGGGCACCACCCGCACCGCCGCGAGCGACGCCTACGACCCGGAGCACCCGCTCTACCAGCAGATCAGTGCCCTCTCGAAGCTGGTGAAGGACCACCCGGCGCTGCGCGACGGCATCCAGGGCGAACGCCTCTCCGACGGCGCCGTCTACGCCTTCGCCCGCACCGACCCCGCGACCCGCACCGAGTACCTGGTCGCCGCCAACAACGCCGCCGAGCCGAGGACCGTCCGGATCGACGCCCCCGCCGGCGCCGTCTACCGCACCCTCTACGGGCGCTCCGCGGCCACCACCCCCAACGCCCTCTACTCCACCGGCCTGACCACCGCCTCCCCCGCCGGGAAGCTCACCATCACCGTTCCCGCCCTCGCCACCACCGTCCTGAAGGCCACCGCCCCCCTCCCCGTCCCCGCCACCGGACCCACCCTCACCCTCACGCCGCCCGCCCCCGGCGCCACCGGCACCGTGGAGCTGTCCGCCGACGCCCCGGGCGGCTCGCTCGACCGGGTCGTCTTCGCCGCGCAGACCGGCAACGGCCCCTGGAAGGTCCTCGGCTCCGCGGACCACGCCCCCTACAAGGTCACCCAGTCCCTCGACGCCACCACCCCCGCCGGCACCCCCCTGCGCTACAAGGCCGTGGCCGTCGACCCCGCCGGCCGCACCGCCTCCGCCCTCGCCGCGACCACCGCCGGGCAGACCCCGCCGCCCACACCCCCCACCGCCACCCAGCGCGACTACGCCGTCGTCCACTACAACCGCCCCGACGGCAACTACACCGACTGGCGCCTGTACGCCTGGGGCGACCTCGCCGACGGGGAGGCCACGCCCTGGCCCGAGGGGCATCCCTTCACCGGCCGTGACGCCTACGGCGCCTTCGCCCACGTCCGCCTGAAGCCCGGCGCCACCACCCTCGGCTACCTCGTCATCGACAAGGACGGCACCAAGGACGTCGCCGCCGACCGCACCCTCGACCTCAGCCGCAGCGGCGAGGTCTGGCTGGAACAGGGCAAGGAGACCGCCCGCACCGACCGCCCCGCCTACCCGCCCCAGGACCAGGCCAAGGCCGTCCTCCACTACCAGCGCCCCGACGGCGCCTACGACGGCTGGGGCCTGCACGTGTGGACCGGCGCCGCCACCCCCACCGACTGGTCCAAGCCCCTGCTCCCCGCCCGCACCGACTCCTACGGCGCGGTCTACGAGGTCCCCCTCGCCGCCGGCGCGACCAGCCTGAGCTACATCCTCCACAAGGGCGACGAGAAGGACCTCCCCGCCGACCAGTCCCTCGACCTCAGGGCCACCGGCCACGAGGTGTGGATGCTCGGCGGCCGCGAGAAGTACCTCCTGCCGCAGCCCGCCGGATCCGGCGCCGCCCTCGACCTCACCAAGGCCGAGGCCGTCTGGATCGACCGCGACACCCTCGCCTGGAACGCCCCCGCGACCGCCGCCTCCGCCCAGCTCCTCGCCTCCCGCGACGGTGGCATCACCGCCGAGGGCGGCGTCCTGCACGAAGCCGGGGCCCGGTGGCTGCGCCTGACCCGCTCCGCCCTCACCCCGGCCCAGAAGCAGAAGTTCCCGCACCTCTCCTCGTACTCCGCCTTCACCGTCGACCCCCGCGACCGCGACCGGGTCCGCGAGGCCCTGCGCGGCCAGCTCGTCGCGAGCGCCCGCGCCGCCAACGGCGCCGTCCTCGCCGCCACCGGCGTCCAGCTCGCCGGCGTCCTGGACGACCTCTACGCCGCGAACGCCGCCCGCACCCCCCTCGGCCCCGTCTTCGCGGACGGCCGCCCCACCCTCTCCGTCTGGGCCCCCACCGCCCAGCAGGTCGCCCTCGAACTCGACGGCCGCACCGTCCCCATGCGCCGCGACGACACCACGGGCGTCTGGTCCGTGCGCGGCGAACGCTCCTGGACCGGCAAGCCCTACCGCTACGCCGTCACCGTCTGGGCGCCCAGCACCCGCCGGATCGTCCGCAACCTCGTCACCGACCCCTACTCCACCGCCCTGACCACCGACTCCACCCACAGCCTCGCCGTCGACCTCGCCGACCCCAAGCTCGCCCCGCCCGGCTGGCGCGACCTGCGCAAGCCCGCCCCCGTCCCCTTCACCAGCGCCCAGATCCAGGAACTCCACATCCGCGACTTCTCCGTCGCGGACCCCACCAGCAAGCACCCGGGCCAGTACCTGGCCTTCACCGACACCGACTCCGCCGGCATGCGCCACCTGCGCGACCTCGCCGCCGCCGGCACGTCCTACGTCCACCTCCTGCCGGCCTTCGACTTCGGCAGCGTCCCGGAGGACCCCAAGGCCCGCACCGCACCCGCCTGCGACCTCAAGGCCTACGCCCCCGACTCCGAGGCCCAGCAGGCCTGCGTGGCGGCCGCCGCAGCCAAGGACGGCTTCAACTGGGGCTACGACCCGCTGCACTACACCGTCCCCGAGGGCTCGTACGCGAGCGACCCCAACGGCACCGCCCGCACCGTCGAGTTCCGCAGGATGGTCCAGTCGCTGAACGGGGCCGGGCTGCGCACCGTGATGGACGTGGTCTACAACCACACCGTGGCCTCCGGGCAGGCCGACCAGTCCGTCCTCGACCGCATCGTCCCCGGCTACTACCAGCGCCTCCTCGCCGACGGCAGCGTCGCCACCTCCACCTGCTGCTCCAACACCGCCCCCGAGAACGCCATGATGGGCCGCCTCGTCGTGGACTCCGTCGTCACCTGGGCCAGGCAGTACAAGGTCGACGGCTTCCGCTTCGACCTCATGGGCCACCACCCGAAGGCCAACATCCTGGCCGTCCGCAAGGCCCTCGACGAGCTGACCGTCGCCAAGGACGGGGTCGACGGGAAGAAGATCGTCCTCTACGGCGAGGGCTGGAACTTCGGCGAGGTCGCCGACGACGCCCGCTTCGTCCAGGCCACCCAGAAGAACATGGCCGGCACCGGCATCGCCACCTTCTCCGACCGCGCCCGCGACGCCGTGCGCGGCGGCGGACCCTTCGACGAGGACCCCCGCGTCCAGGGCTTCGCCACCGGCCTGTTCACCGACCCCAACGGCTCCCCGGCCAACGGCAGCCCGGACCAGCAGCGCGCCCGCCTCCTCCACGACCAGGACCTGCTCAAGGTCGGCCTGACCGGCAACCTGGCCCCGTACGCGTTCACCGACTCCACCGGCCGCCGCACCAAGGGCTCCGAGCTGGACTACAACGGCGCCCCGGCCGGCTACGCGGCCGCCCCCGGCGACGCCCTCGCCTACGCCGACGCCCACGACAACGAGTCCCTGTACGACGCCCTGGCCTACAAGCTCCCCGCCGGCACCTCCACCGCCGACCGCGCCCGCATGCAGGTCCTCGCCCTGGCGACGGCCGCGCTCTCCCAGGGCCCGGCCCTCTCCCAGGCGGGCAGCGACCTGCTCCGCTCGAAGTCCCTGGACCGCAACTCCTTCGACAGCGGCGACTGGTTCAACGCCCTGCACTGGGACTGCCGCGACGGCAACGGCTTCGGCCGCGGCCTGCCGCCCGCCGCCGACAACCGCGCCAAGTGGCCCTACGCCAAACCCCTGCTGACCGGACCGGTCCCCGGCTGCCCGGAGATCGGCGGAACCTCGGCCGCCTACCGCGACCTGCTGAGGATTCGTACGACCGAACCCGCCTTCGCGCTCACCACGGCCCAGGCGGTCCAGGACCGGCTGTCCTTCCCGCTGTCGGGCCCCGGCGAGACCCCGGGCGTCCTCACCATGGCCCTCGGCGACCTGGTCGTGGTCTTCAACGCCACCCCCACCGCCCAGGCCCAGCGCGTCCCCGCCCTCGCCGGTACCGGCTACGCCCTGCACCCGCTCCAGGCGGCCGGCGCCGACCCGGTGGTCAAGGCGTCGGCGTACGACCGGGCGGCGGGGGAGTTCACCACCCCGGCGCGCACGGTCGCGGTGTTCAAGCGCTCCTGACGCACCCGCACGCAGACGGGGTGGTGCCGGCCGCGGTCCGGCACCACCCCGTCACGCCGTCCGGCTCAGACCCAGACGCGGACGGCTTCCATCCGTCGGGACTGCCCGGTCGTGCCCACGTACACCGGGTTCCCGTTGAGAGCGTTCAGCCAGCCGTAGTCCGCCACGTGCGCCTGCGCGGCCACACTGCCGTTGCCGACCTGGAGGCCCAGTGCCTCCATCCGCCGGGACTGCCCGGTGGTGCCGACCGTCACCGCCTTGCCGTCGGCCGCGCACCGCCACCCCTGCCAGCCGATGTCGGCCAGATGCGCGTCGGCGCAGATCCCGCCGGTCCCGCCGGTCGCGATGGTCACGGCCTCCATCCGGCGGCTCTGCCCCGTGGTACCGGCCACGGCGCCGTCGCACACCGCCGGCTGCCAGCCGACGTCCTGTACGTGGGCGGCGTAACAGACCGTCCGCGCGGCCGGCGCGAGCGCGTGCTGCCGGGCGGCCGCCGCCTGGACGTCCGCGACCACCGAGGCCGGAGCCTCGGCCACCGCCCCGTCCCGCACCGGCGCCGACGGCCGCGGCTGCGCCCCCGCCACCCCCGCGGCCCCCAGCACGCCCGCCAGCGCCAGCCCCACGACGGCGCCCGCGGGCCTGCTCATGGAAATCCTCATGGTGTTCCCCTCCTGGTACCGACTGGTCGCGACCATCAGTACCGGCGGGCCGGGAACACGGGCAACCGGTCCCGGGGCGGACGGCCGAGAGCCGCCCCGGCATGGCGCGCACGGCGGGCTTGCGCCCCGCCCCGCCCCGTGCCGCCGCCGTCGCGGCTCAGACGTCGAGGCGCCGCTCCAGCAGGATCACCCCGTACACCCGGCCGTCGGCGGCCTGCTTCGACGGGAACTCACCCACGACCCGGTAGCCGGCGCCCTGGTAGTAGGCCAGCAGCCGCGGGTTCGTCGACACGCAGTCCAGTCGCGCCCGCTCCCGCCCGGTCCGCGCGATCCGCTGCTCGGCGTGTTCGAGGATCCGCAGCCCGGTCCCCGGAGCGGCCGTCTCGCGGTCCACCATCAGCCGGTGCACGTACCCGGCGACCGGCGGCTGGACCCCCCAGGCCTCCTCGTCGGACCACCACAGCTCGTACGCCCCGACGACCTGCCCGTCGGGGTCCGCGGCGAGCCACACTTCCCCGTCGCGCATCTTCCCGCGGAAGTGCGCGGCGTCCTTCTCGCCCGGCTTCCACTGGTCGATGCCCTGCTTGCGCATCCACCGGGCGGCCTGGTCGTACAGCTTCACCAGGATTCCGGCGTCCTTCTCCTCGGCCGCCCGGAACACGATCCCGTCGTCAATGATCACGCGGGCATTATCGCCAGCCGCGCCGTCCGGGCCCACCCGGCCCCGGACGGACCGTCACCTGTCCTGTCCGCCCTCCCGCGGCCCCGGCACCAGCGCAGCCAGCCGTCCGACCAGCTCGCCGAAGGGCCCGTCCGCCGGCTCGCCGGCCAGGATGTCCACCAGGATCCCCGCCATCTCCTCGTCGTACGCGGCGCTCACGGCGGCCAGCGCCGCGAAGTCGTGCACCAGCTGGAGTTCCAGCTCGGCCCGCGGGATCCGCCGCCCGTCCAGCCACAGCAGCGCCGTCGACTCGGCCAGCGACACCCAGGACCGCACCACCAGCTCCAGCCGGGCGGGGGGCTGCCGGACGCCGATGTGCAGCAGGATCTGCTCGTAGGCGGCCTGCCGCACCTCGTCGATCATCGCGTTGGCCCGGCTGCTGCCCGCGGCCGGACCGCCGCGCAGCAACGCCGAGAAGCCGGGCCCGTGTTCGTCGACGAACGCGAAGTACCGGCCCATCACCCGCAGCAGCCGGGCGCCGAGCGGACCCTCGTGCGGTTCGACGAACCGCTCGGCCAGCTCGTCGGCGGCCCGCCGCAGCGCGGCCTCGTACAGGCTCAGCTTGCCCGGGAAGTAGTGGTAGACGAGCGGCCGGGATATCCCCGCCGCCGCCGCGATCTCGTCGATCGACACGTCGTCGGGGGAGCGGTGGCTGAACAGCTCCAGGGCAACCCCGATCAGCTGCTGCCGCCGCTCCTCGACACCCATCCTGCGCCGCACCCCGGTCGTCATGCCGACACCCTACTTCGAGGGCGGGCGGGCCACTTGTTCAGAGGTCCAGCGTCAGCCGGTCCGAGGCGGCGCGCGAAACGCACAGCAGCATCGAGTCCACGCGCTCCTCGTCCGTCAGGAGCTCGTCGCGGTGGTCGACCGCGCCCGCCAGGACCCGGTGCCGGCAGGTCCCGCAGAAGCCCTGCTCACAGGAGTACGGGGTGTCGGGCAGGACCCGGCGCACCGCGCTCAGCGCCGACTCGCCCGCCCCGACCTCCACCGCGCCGCCCGTGCGGGCGAGTTCGACGGTGAAGGCCCGCGCCGGTCCGGTCACCGCCGCGCCGAACCGCTCCAGGCGCACCGCCGACGGGTCGGGCGCCGCCGCCCGGACCGCATCCATCAGCGGCTCCGGGCCGCAGCAGTACACCAGCGTGCCCGGCCGGAGTCCGGCCAGCGGGGCCAGGTCGGGCAGGCCCGCCTCGTCCTGCGCGACGACCGTGACCCGGTCCCCGTACGCGGCGAGTTCGGGCAGGAAGGGCATCGACGCCCGTGAGCGGCCCGCGTACAGCAGGGTCCAGCCGGCGCCCGCCTGCGTGGCGGCGCGGAGCATGGGCAGGACCGGGGTGATGCCGATGCCGCCCGCGACGAAGGCGTACGCGGGGGCGGGCAGCAGCTCGAACCGGTTGCGCGGCGCCCGCACCTCCAGCTCGGAGCCCTCCACCAGCTGGGCGTGCGCCTCGCGGGAGCCCCCGCGCCCGTCCTCGACCAGCCGGACGGCGATCGTGTAGCGGCCGGCGTCGGCCGGGTCTCCGCACAGCGAGTACTGGCGCACCAGCCCCGACGGCAGCCGTACGTCCACGTGCGCCCCCGGGGTCCAGGCCGGCAGCTCGCCGGACTCCAGCACCAGCCGCAGCACCCCCGCGGCGGGCTCGGTGCGCGAGACGATCAGCGTGCGCAGCCAGCGGCGCGGGGAGCGGCCCGATATCGGGGTCTCCAGTGCGGGGAGGGGCCACAGGGGGGAGCGGCCGATGCGCCTGCGCAGCGCGCGCCGGGTGAGGACGGCGGCCCCCGCCACCGCCGTGACGGCCAGGGCCCGCCTCACGGCCGTACCCCGCCGTTGGCGCCGGGGGAGGAGGCCAGGTAGGCCGCGGCCTGGGCGGTGGATCCTTCCTGGGAGGGGTGGTAGGTCCGCGAGAGGTACGTCGGGATCGACCGCAGCATGGCCCCCGTGGAGGGCAGGACCCCTCGCCGTCCCGCCCGGACGAACTGGCCGAGGGACGCCTTGGCGCCGGGCCGCAGGGGGTCGTTCTCCACGAAGAAGCGGGTGCCGCGCTGCCACAGGAACACCAGGGCGGCGAAAGCGGTGGCCCAGGTCCGGGCCCGGCGGCGGTAGTTGCCGTCCACGTGCATGAACAGGTCGAAGGCGACGGAGCGGTGCTCGACCTCCTCCGCACCGTGCCAGCGCAGCAGGTCCAGCATCATCGGGTCGGCGCCGCGCCGGTCCAGCTCCTGCGCGTTGAGCACCCAGTCGCCGAGGAAGGCCGTGTAGTGCTCGATCGCGGCGATCATCGCGACGCGTTCCATCAGCCACCAGGTGCGGGCCCGGCCGGGCGGCAGGGTGCGGTCGCCGAGGAGCTTCTCGAAGAGCCAGTCGACCTGGGCGGTGTAGGGGGTGGGGTCCAGTCCGAGACGCCCCAGGTGGGGGAGCACGTCGTCGTGCGCGGCGGCGTGCATGGCCTCCTGCCCGATGAACCCGACGACGTCCGCCCGCAGCCGCTCGTCCGTGATGTACGGGAGCACCTGCTTGTAGACGTGCACGAACCAGCGCTCACCCGCGGGCAGCAGCAGGTGCAGCACGTTGATGGTGTGTCCGGCGAACGGCTCGCCGGGCAGCCAGTGCAGGGGGGTGTCCTCCCAGGAGAAGGAGACGTTCCGCGCCTGGAGGTCCATGTGTTCCGACGCCACGGGGGCGGGGGCGAGCGGCGTATTAGACATGGCGTCAATGTACTGAGGGGTACGCCCGAGGAAAACCCCTCCGACGCCACGGAATCCCCCGGGGGCAGCCCCTCCAGGGGCGCGGGGAGCCACGCGACCGGCCACGACCAGCCCGCAGTCGACCGACCACCCGAGCCCCCGGAACCTAGCGGAGCGCCCCGGCCCGGGTCCCGTCCGTCAGCTTCCCTGACAGGTCCACCTGCGCACCCTCCGGCGCCTTCACCGCCAGCCGGTTGCCGTTCGCGCTGCCGTTCACCCCGCCGCCCGTCGCCGTCAGGGAGGCGAACTGCGCGCTGCCCGCGGCCAGGACGTACCACTGCCCCGCCCGGGACTTCCACAGCACCCCGGCCAGCACCCGCGGTTCCCGCGGCCCGCAGGCCGCCGATCCCTCCGCCTTGGCCGCCTGCGCGGCCAGCGCCGCCCCCGGCGCCAGGAACTGCACCTGGACCCGGTCCGCCGTCCCCTGCCAGGTCTCCGCCCGGCTGCACAGCCAGGTCGCCGCCCCGTCGCCCTCCGGCAGGGGCTGCTTCGCGTACGTCCACGCGTTGACGGACCGCACCCCGTGCGAGCGCACCGATGCCAGCAGGCACGCCGTCTTCGACCACTCGCCGAGCTCCGCCGCCTCCGTCACGTCCCGGGCGGCCCCCGGCGCTCCCGAGGTCAGCCGGGCCGGGGTCAGCTCGCCCAGGTCGGTGACCAGCCGGGTGGCCCCGTCACCGGTCAGGGCCAGCGCGTTCCAGCCGGTGCACTCGCCGTTCGCCGCCGGCCCCTGCACCGGCGGGGTGAGCCCGTCCGGGGTGAGCTTCAGCGCGGCCGGCTCCGCACCGGGCTTCAGCAGGTCGCGCACGGCGGCGCCGGTGACCCAGGGCGCCGTCAGGTAGCGGACGTTGCCGTCGACCCGGCTGAGCACCAGGGCCGTCGCGGTGTCCGCCGTCGCCCCGTCGGTCCGCGCGAAGTCCAGGGCCGCGCCGGCCGTCCCGTTGCGCGGCTCGGCGTAGCGCACCACCCGCAGCCCGTCGTACAGCAGCACCACCACCGCCTGGTCCACGTTCCCGGCGAACAGCAGCTGTGCCGGGCCCATCGGCGGCCCCGACGGGGTCCCGGGGGTGGCCGAGACCACCACCGCCTTGCCCGGGCGGGCCCACACGGCCAGCGCCCGCCGCAGCAGGCCGGTGTCCCCGGCCCGGTCTCCGCGTGCCGGCCAGGCGGAGTAGTCGGTACGGGAGGACGTGCGCCACGCGGCGGGCGCGACCCGTACCAGCTGCCCCGGGTCCAGGGCCTGCTCCGCCGCGGCGTTGCGCGCGTACGGCGGCGCGGCGGGCCCGTCCGCGCCCCAGCCGCCGCCCGGCAGGGCCAGCAGCGCCCCGCACACCGCGAGGGCGGCCGCCCCGGCCATCGCCGCGCGGGCGAAGCGGCGGCGGCGCAGCAGGTCGGTGGGCCGGGCCTGGAGCACGCACGGGTCGAACTCGGGAGAGGCGAACAGGGCGTCGTGCGCGGGGTCCCCGGACTCCGCGACAGCCGCGGCCGGGTCGGCCACCCCGGCCTCCGCCAGCACCCGCAGCACGTCCGGCTCCGCCAGCCCTTCCAGCGCCCGCAGCACGCACGCCGCCCGGCCCGGGCCGTTCAGGGTGGCCAGCCACTGGTCCAGGGCCAGCTCCTCGGCCCCGCCCGCCCGGGGGAACAGCCGCAGCCCCCACACCTGCGGGAGCAGCGCCGGCAGCTGCCCGCGCAGGGGGAGCTTCCTGAAGGTCAGCGGGATCCCCGCCTCCAGCGCGGACCGCAGCACCCGCAGCCGCACGTACGCGTATCCGGACTCGGGCCCGCCCAGCCCGCCCCGCTGCGCCGGCACCCCGCCCTGCGCCGCCGAGGTGTCGGCGGCCCGCCGCCCGCGCGGCAGCGCGCGCTGGGTCAGCGAATGGGCGGTGAGCACCCGCCGGGTGCGGCCGAGGGAGGGCGGCAGCACCAGGTAGGCGAGCCGCACCAGCCGGGGGTAGTGCTCGACGATGGCGGCCTCGGCCTGCTCGACATCGGGGGGCAGGGGGCGGGTGGCGGTATCCGGCGCAGTCACGTTCAGCAGAACGAGCGAATCGTGGGATGGTCACCAGCACCAGCGCACACGTTCGGATGAACCGTGCGCGCAGGGCGTGACGCCGGGCCCGCTCGTCCGGTCAGGCGACGAGCCGGGCGCGCAGCGCCTCGACCGTCTCGTCCGGGACCTTCAGGCCCTCGCGGACGTACTTCTCCATCGAACCGAAGCGCAGGTAGAGCTCGTCGAGCCCGGCCTCCAGGTACGCGGGGAACACGCCGATCAGCGCCAGCGCGATGTCCGGGTCCCCGCCGGCGGCGGTGAAGCCCTCGATCATCGGGGCGAACGCCGCCTTCACCGCCGGGTTCACCGACAGGTACTCGGCCATCAGTGTGTCCTCGTCGGCGCCGAGCAGCGACAGCAGCACCGTCGCGCCCCAGCCCGTACGGTCCTTGCCGGCCGTGCAGTGGAACAGCAGCGGGCCCGCCTGCGGGTCGGCGGCCTCGGTCAGCAGCGTCCGGTACGCGGCGTGCGCGGAGGCGGTGGTGACGAAGGAGCGGTAGACCGAGCCGAACAGCGCCTGGGCCTTGCCGTCACCCAGGTGCTCCTCGGCCACCACCGGGTCGACGAGGAGGTCCTTGAGCTGCGCGGCGGCCGGCATCCGGGCCTCGCTGATCTTGTCCGCCAGGACGTCGCGCACCAGCAGGCGGACGCCGTCCGGTATCCGGTCCGGGTGGTCGGCGCGCTCGGCGTCGCTGCGGAAGTCGATGACCGTGCGCAGGCCCAGCGCGGCCACGGCCGGGTCGGCGTCGAGGTCGAGCCGGTCGAGGGCGCCGGAGCGCAGCAGCAGTCCGGAGCGGACGGTACGGCCGCCGGCGAGCGGGGTGCCACCGAGGTCGCGGAGGTTGGCGACGGTGGTGGAGGGCGTGGCGGTGGCGGTCATCGTGGCGGCTCCAGCGTTCTGCGCGCGGCGCGGGAGGGCCCGGCCGCGCGGGGTGAGGCGACCCGTGTCATGCGGGTCGTACGGGTCCTGCGGGTCCTGCCGGGCGCGACGCGGTGGCGGCCGCGGGCACGCCCTTGCTCAGATATGAGTGATTTTCCGATGGTTTGATCCGGAAAGATAATCGACGGCGAACGAGACCCCGATGCCGAGGCCCAGCGCCACGAGGTGGCCGGCGTCGGTGAAGGTCCGCTCCCGCCGCAGCACCGGCCGCACGGCGAGGGCCAGCAGCCCGGCCCGGGCCGTCGTGCGCACCGCTCCGCGGGGCAGGGCCGAGGTCAGCGCCCCGAGCACCGCGTTGAACCCGTAGCTGGTGCCGACGTCCACGGCCCGACGGGTCTCCCGGTCGGCCGTGCGGCGCAGCGCCCCGTAGACGAGGAGCGTCGCCGAGGCGTGCCCGAAGAGGAAGACCGCGGCCGTCCACCAGGCCCCGTACGCGTACTCCGCGTACCCCAGCACCGCGACCAGCAGCAGGGCGTACGGCAGCGGCATCGGCTCCTCGACGACGAGCGCGCTGCTCAGCAGGGTCTCCCAGCGGCCGCCGTCGAGGTTGTCGACGTTCGTCGAGCAGTCGCGCAGCATCCGCTCCCGCTCGGCCGGGGCCAGCCGCTCCAGGGCGTGGGCCCCGAGCTGGACCCCGCCGGCGTAGAGCGCGCCGAGCGGCCCGAGGCGCGGCTTCGACCATGACCATGGCTGTGGATTCACCCGTCCATGATCGGATACGGGTCCGGCGCGTGGGGCGCCGGGCCCCGTGAGAGCATGACCGGGACATGTCTGAACCCCGCCCCCGCGTGCCGATGCGCGCCCCGCGCGCCGCGATGTTCGCGGCGGTGTGCGTGGCGCTGGCCGCCGTGGGGCACGCCCGCATGTCGGGCACGGACATCCCGCTGCCCGCGCTCCTGGGCGCCTTCGCCGGGACCGCCGCCCTCGCCTGGGCGGCCGCCGGACGCCGCTGCGGCCCGCTCGGCATCACGGCGGCGCTGCTGGCGGTGCAGGGCGCCCTGCACGTCGCCTTCTCCGCCGGCCAGGGCCACGCCCACGGCTCCGCCCCGATGGCCGGCCACCACCGCGCGTCGCGGCACCCGGCCGGATCGGCCGCCCCCGGCCCAGGGCTCCCCGACGCCGGGTCGGCGCATGCGTCCGGCCTGGCCGATGCCGGGTCGGCCCACGTGTCCGGGCCGGCCGACGGTGGGGCGGTTCACCTGCCGGGGCCGGCCGATGCCGCCGGGGCGCCCCCCGGGCCTGGGCCGGCCGATGCCGGGTCGGCCCACGTCCCCGGGTTGGCCGATGCCGCCTCCGCGCATGCGTCCGGGCTGGCCGATGCCGCTTCGGCGCATGCGTCCGGGGTCGCCGACGTCGCCGGGGCGGCCCGCTCCGTCGGGCTGCACGACCCGGCCGCCCTGGCGCACTCGACCGGCCTGATCGACACCGCGGGACTGGCCGACGCCACCGGCATGGCCCACTCCGGCATGGCCCATGCCAACGGGATGGCCTCCGCCACCGGTATGGCGGACGGGGTGGATTCCGCCATCGGGTGGGTCGTCGAAGTGTTCGGGATGGCCGGGCACGGCGGTTTCGGGATGGTCGCCGCGCACCTGATCGCCGGGGTCTTCTGCGCCCTCTGGCTCGCCTGGGGCGAGGCGGCCGTGTTCGGGCTGGCCGGGGCCCTCGGCGCCGTCGCCCTGCTGGCCGCCCGCCCGCTCGCCCGCGTCCTCGTACTGCTCCGCACCCGGCCCGCCCCGGTACCCGGCCCGCCCGCGCAACGCCCCGCGTACCGCCCGCCGCGCCGCCTGCGCGGAGCCGTCCACGCCCACACGGCCGTACGCCGGGGCCCGCCCGGTCGGCGAGACACCCGCACCACGGCCCTCCGGCCGCTCCCCGCCCGCGCCCACTGACCGGCGCACGCGGCGAGACCGGGGGCCGATTCCCCTGTTTCGCCGAACCTCAGGACCGACATGTCCCTTGACGACCTCACGGACGCCCCCCGGCAGGACGCCGACCCCGGCGCCACGGCGCGATCCGCACCCGGATCCACCGCAGCCCCCCGGACCGGCGCAGCCGGAGGGTGGGCCGCCCTGCGGCCGCTGCTGCTGCGCATGCACTTCTACGCCGGGCTGCTCATAGCCCCGGCGCTCTTCCTCGCCGCCGCCACCGGCCTGCTGTACGCCGGGTCCTGGCAGGCCGAGCGGATCCTGTACTCCCACGAGCTGACCGTGGACACCGTCGGCGAGGCCCCCGTCCCCCTCGGCACCCAGGTGAAGGCGGCCAGGACCGCCGAGCCCCAGGGCAAGGTCGTCGGCGTGTGGCCGGCCCCTGAGCCCGACGCCACCACCCGGGTGATCATGGAGGACCCGCGGCTGGAGGAAGGGAAGACCCTCACCGTCTTCGTCGACCCCTACACCGCCGAGGTCCGCGGACAGCTCACCACCAGCGGTGACGCGCTTCCGCTGCGGGCCTGGCTGAGCGAGTTCCACGCCAGCCTCCAGCTCGGCGAGTTCGGCCGGAACTACAGCGAACTCGCCGCCAGCTGGCTCTGGGTGGTCACCCTCGGCGGCCTCGCCCTGTGGATCGGCCGCCGCCGCACCCGCAAGGCCCTGCTCGTCGTCCCCGACCGCACGGCCACCGGCCGCCGCAAGACCCTCTCCTGGCACGGCAGCGTCGGCCTCTGGGCCGCCGTGGGCCTCGTCGGCCTCTCCGCGACCGGTCTGACCTGGTCGAAGTACGCCGGCGAGAACATCGGACAGCTCCAGGACCGCCTCGGCGGTGCCACCCCCTCCGTCGCCGCCAAGCTCACCCCGGGCGCCGGGGCCGCCGACGGCGGCGGCGAGCACGCCGGGCACGTCATGCCCGACGGCACGGAGATGTCCATGCCGATGCCGGCCACCGACATCGGCATCGACAAGGCCGTCGCCGCCGCCCGTGCCGCAGGGGTCACCGAGAGCCTGCGCGTCACCCTGCCCGCCCAGGGCAAGGGCTACGTGGTCAAGGAGGCCGACAAGACCCTCCCCGTGCACCTTGACTCGGTCGCCGTCGACCCCGCCGACGGGCGGATCATGGACGAGCTGCGGTTCGCGGACTACCCGCTGCTCGCGCAGCTGACCCGCTTCGGGATCGACCTGCACATGGGCCTGACCTTCGGGATCGCCAACCAGATCGCGCTGGCCGCGCTCGCCGTCGCGGTGATGTACCTGATCGTCTGGGGCTACCGGATGTGGTGGCTGCGCAGGCCCACCGGGGGGCGCGCCCTCTCCGTCGGACGCGCCCAGCCGCGCGGGGCCTGGCGCAGGCTGCCGGTGACCGTGCTGCTGCCGTTCGCCGGTGTGACCGCGGCGGTGGGATGGTTCGTCCCGCTGCTGGGGATCAGCCTGCTGGCCTTCCTCGTACTGGACGTGGCCCTCGGCTTCGTCGCCCGCAGGCGGGCGACGGCGGCCCGGGCCGCGTAACGGCGACGGCGGGCCCGCACGCGCTCAGCCGCGTACGGGCCCGCCGTGGTCCGCCGTCACGGCGTGTACTTGTACCCCACGCGGCGGACCGTCTGGATCGCGCCGCGGTGCGCCGCGCCCAGCTTGCGCCGCAGGCGGGCGATGTGGACGTCGACCGTGCGGCCGTCGCCGACGTGGCCGTACCCCCACACCGTGGTGACCAGCTGGTCCCGGCTGTGCACCCGGTGCGGGTGGGCCACCAGGTGGGCGAGGAGCTCGAACTCCAGGTAGGTGAGGTCCAGCAGCTCGCCGTCCACCTCCGCGGTGCGCTGCGCGGTGTCGATCCGCACGAGCGCGTCTCCGGTCGTCGTCGAGGCCTGCGCCGCAGGCTGGACGGGCGCGACCGGTCCCGGCACGGGAACGGACTGAGGGGCGAAGGCGATCGGCTGCTGGTCGGCCGGTACGAGGACCAGGTAGCCGACCATCGGCGGCTGGCCCGGCAGGGTGGGAACGGCGTGCTGGGGCGCGGGCAGCCAGGTGGCGCCCGGCGGGAGCAGGTCCACGACCCGGGCCACCTCGTCCCGCTCCACGGCCCGCAGCCGGTGGCGCGCACCGTTCGGGAAGGGCGGGAAGGGAAGGGGGGTGGAGGTCGCAGCGGAGACGGCAGAAGCGATGGAGCGGGTGTTCGCCATGAGTGGTCAGCTCTTTCACGCGGAGTGGTCGGCAGAAGACGTACGTGTGCATGGGCACGTGTGCGAATGCACGTAGTCGTTGCGTACCGCGCAGACCGAAGGCCCCGGGCGGGTCTGGTGAGAGGTCCCGGAAGGCTTTAGAGGGCCGGCGCGTTCTCGGCGCGGCAACACACCCGGTCGAAATCGTGGTCCTGACGGGACGGCCAGAACGGCTCCAGGTCGCTGCGACCTGTCGGGGAGTACGAATAGCTGGCCATGGGCGTCATTGAAGCAGAAACCACGGGCGCCGGGCAGGCCGCGTCTCACTTGGTGGATCGGAATCTCATATTCCGTCGTCAAGTCTTCGTCAGGCCGTCACAATCCCGACAAACCATCAACAGGAAAGCCGCTTCCGCCAGTCCAGTCCCGTCACCCGTATCGCATCCTGGGCTGATCCGTCCCACACCCATGCCAGCCCCACGCCGTCCAGCGCGGCGACCACCTCCCGCCCCACCGAGACGGTCACCTCCGCTTCGCACTCGAAGCCCCCGTAGTGCAGGAAGAGGTCCCCGCCCGCGGCCGCGCCCTCCGTGGACTGGGAGTGGAAGAAGACGAACCCCCGCGCGTCCTCCGCGCCCGCGGCGTGGATCTCCGCCAGCCCGCAGCCGCGGCAGCAGGTGAAGTGCTCGCGGGCGGTGATCCCGCCCGCGTCCAGCGCGGCGAACGCCCGTCCCAGCCGCTCCGGATCGGTCTCGCCCACCCAGCCGGCCTGCTCCGCGACCCGCTCCCGCCACAGCCGGTCGACCAGTTCCCCGGCCTGGGCCCGGGACACCGGCCGGACGTCACCGTCCACCAGGTACTCCTCGGCGCTCTCGGTCAGCCGCGCCCGGCCCTCGTACCCGCAGCGCAGCCACCCCCGCACGGCCTCGGCCAGCTCCGCCTCCACCTCGGGATCCAGCGGCGCCACCTCCTCCCCGGGGAACTCCATCCGTTCCCAGACCGGCCCGCGGTCCCACCCCTCCTCCCGGGCGGCCCAGCGGAACATCACCTCCGCCACCTCGGCCGCCGTGGCCAGACGGGTGTGGAAGTGCCGGTCCGGGGCACCCGCCCGGTGCTCCAGCTCGTAGTCGCCGCCGCTCTCGTGCCACACCTGGACGTAGACGTCGGGCTCGTCCGGGATCCGGTCCACGACGAGGAAGCGGCCCCCGGGCTCGCCCAGGCGCGCCACGAGCGCGGACAGCGGCCCGTGCGCCTCGGGGCCGTGGAGGTCGTGGGAGCCGCCGGGCTCGGTGCGGACTCGGACCGTCGGCCGGACCGGCGCCGGCTGCGTGAGCGTGATGTCGGGGTGCATGACCACAGGGTGGCAGGGGCCACTGACAACGCGCCGCGGGTGCTCCGGGTGGTCCGGTCAGACGAGGCCGTCGCGCTCCAGACCGGTGCAGCAGGTGTCCACGATCAGGCGGGTCACCACGTACGGGTCCACGTTCGCGTTCGGTCGGCGGTCCTCGATGTAGCCCTTGCCGTCCTGCTCCACCTGCCACGGGATGCGGACCGACGCGCCGCGGTCAGAGACCCCGTAGCTGAACTCGTTCCAGGGCGCCGTCTCGTGCAGGCCCGTCAGGCGCTCGTCGATGCCCGCGCCGTAGTTCTTGACGTGGTCCAGCGGCTTGCTGCCCTCGCCCAGTGCCTCGCAGGCCGAGATGATCGCGCGGTAGTCCTGGCGCATCGCCTTCGTGGAGAAGTTGGTGTGCGCGCCCGCCCCGTTCCAGTCGCCCTTGACCGGCTTCGGGTTCAGCGTCGCCGACACGTTGAACTCCTCCGCCGTGCGGTACAGCAGCCAGCGCGCGATCCACAGCTGGTCGGAGACCTCCAGCGGGCCGACCGGACCGACCTGGAACTCCCACTGGCCGGGCATGACCTCGGCGTTGATGCCGGAGATCTCCAGGCCGGCGGCGAGGCAGTGGTCCAGGTGCTTCTCGACGATCTCGCGGCCGAAGATCTCGTCCGCGCCGACCCCGCAGTAGTAGCCGCCCTGCGCAGCCGGGAACCCGCCGACCGGGAAGCCGAGCGGGCGGGCGCCGTCGAAGAACGTGTACTCCTGCTCGATGCCGAAGACCGGCTCCTGCGCGGCGAACTTCTCGGCGACGGGACGCAGCAGCGCGCGGGTGTTCGACTCGTGCGGGGTCATGTCGATGTTCAGGACCTCGCACAGCACCAGGATGTTCTCCCCGCCGCGGATCGGGTCCGGGCAGGAGAAGACCGGCTGGAGCACGCGGTCGGAGGCGTGGCCCTCCGCCTGGTTCGTGCTGGAGCCGTCGAAGCCCCAGACCGGCAGCTCCGCGCCGTCCTTCAGGATCTTCGTCTTGGAGCGGAGCTTCGCCGTCGGCTCGGTGCCGTCGATCCAGATGTACTCAGCCTTGTAGCTCACGGGCCCATCCATCCTGACTCTGCGGGTGCTGCGTCTTGGCTGGAAGCGTCCCCCTTGGCGATTTCTCGTCCGTTGCCCGTTTGTGAACCCCTTGTTACCGGGGTTTACGCCGCAGGTCGGGCGGCTCGTGCGGGTTGACCGCCGCGCACCCGTCCGAGTGGGGCAGACTGAGCGGGTGAGCATTTCGTACGATTTGAACTCCGCCGGCGAGGGCTCCGAGTCGGCCCCCGGCCGGCCCCGCCCCCGCGTCGGCCTGCTGGGCACCGGACCCTGGGCCCGCCGCACCCACGCCCCCGCCCTCGCCGCCCACACCGGCTCCGACTTCGCCGGCGTGTGGGGCCGCCGGCCCGAAGCGGCGGCCGAGCTGGCGGCCGTGCACGGGGTGAAGGTGTACGAAGACCCCGACGCGCTGTTCGACGACTGCGACGTGGTGGCCTTCGCCCTGCCTCCGGACGTCCAGGCCCCGCTCGCCGTGCGCGCGGCCGCCGCCGGCTGCCACCTGCTGCTCGACAAGCCCGTCGCCACGACCGTGGAGGACGCCCGCGCCGTCGCCGACGCCGCCGCCGCGCACGGCGTCGCCTCCGTCGTCTTCCTGACCCTCCGCTTCGCCGAACCCACCGCGGGATGGGTCCTCGAACAGGCCGGGCGCAGCGGCTGGTTCACCGCCTCCGCCCACTGGCTCGGCGCGGTCTTCCCGCCCGCCGGCGAGCCCAGCGCCTACGCCGACTCGCCCTGGCGCAAGGCCAAGGGCGGCCTGTGGGACGTCGGCCCGCACGCCCTGTCCGTCCTGATCCCGGTCCTGGGCGAGGTCACCGCCGTCACCGCCGGCCGGGGGCCGTCCGACCTGGTCCAGCTCGCCCTGCGGCACGCCTCGGGGGCGGCCAGCACGGCCGTCCTCAGCCTGGGCGCGCCGCGCGCGGCGGCCGGGGTGGGGCTGGAGCTGCGCGGGGCCGAGGGTGTCTTCCGGCTGCCCGACTGGAGCGACGTGCCCGGCGCCTACGGGCGCGCGCTGGACGCGGTCCTCACCGCCGCCCGTACGGGCGTGCCGGACCCCCGCGGGGCGGAGTTCGGGGCCCGGCTGACGGAGGTCCTGGCGGAGGCGGAGGCCCAGCTGGCCGGCGCCGTCCTCACTTGATCAGGGCGTTGGCGACGATGATGGCCAGGCCGATCGTGGCGTCGGCCAGGCCGATGAGCAGCGCCGAGGCGAGCCGGTAGCCGACCCTGACCGCCACGAAGGAACCCCAGGCGAAGAGCAGCGCGGTGTTCAGGCCGAGCCCGACGGCCGTCACCCCGTACGACTCCCAGTGCGCGACCCCGGCGAGGACCAGCAGGAGCACGGTGGGCAGGGTGGCCGCGATCATCGGCCACTCGTTCCACAGCGCCCGCACCAGCAGCCGCCACCGGTGCGCGGCCGAGCCGGCCTGGTGGGTGCTCATGTGGTGCGAGTACCCGTGCGCGAGCCCGGCGGTGGCGGCGGTGACGAGGACCCAGCTGGCGTCGTAGAAGGGGGTGTAGTCGCCGCCCTTCTGATCGAGCGCCGCCAGCAGCCCGCTGGCCAGCACGGTCCCGTACACCCCGCCGAACATCCAGTCGGCCCCCCGCCGGGGCGGCGGGAGGGTCACGGCGGGGGCGGCGGCCTGCTGGGGGAGGTGGTCGGTCACGATGGATCCTTGCGCTGGCGCGTATGGTGGGGTCGCGTTTGGTTTGGTGCTTTTGTCCCTTTGGTCTCGGGTTCACCCTACGAGGTCCGGGGTGGGGGCGGTGTGAAGGTCCGGGGGTGGGGTGGACCGCCCTGCGCGGTGTGTGCGTCCTCACCCTCCGCCGAACGCCGTCCGGGCCGTCGTCAGGAAGCGCCGCACGGCGCCGCGTTCCGGCGGGGTGAGGGAATCGGACACCTCCGCCAGCTTCGCGAGCGCCGGCCCGAAGAACGCCTGCCCCAGGCGGACCGCCTCCGGGGTGACGGACAGCAGGACGCGGCGGCGGTCGCCCGCATCGCGGGTGCGGGTGACGTGGCCCAGTTGCTCCAGGCGGTCGATCACCGCCGTCGTGCCCGCCGAGTTGAGGCCCAGGCGGGTGCCCAGGAGGCCGGCCGTGGCCGGTTCGGCGGCGCGGGCGGCGTCCAGCAGGCAGATCAGGGCCCGCACATCGGTCGGGTGCATGCCGTTGGCGGCGGCGAACTCCGCCTGCCGCAGGCCGAATTCGACGGCCGCCGCCCGCAGCAGGTGCACCAGTTCCAGGGGTTCCGGGTGGTTGTTGTCGTCCACGTCGCCTCCGCCTAACATCTCTCGCTGAGCGAGATTATTGCTCAGCGAGGGATGTCGGGAGGGCGGGTAGGGGCGTGGGGAAAGCAATCGGGGAATCCTTCCGGGCCGCCTACGACGAGGTCCTCGCCCGGTGGGCCGTGCCCGTCGAGGCCGTCGAGGTTCCCACGCCCTACGGGGTCACCCGCGTCAACCGCTGCGGTCCCCTCGGCGCGCCCCCGTTGGTGCTGCTGCCGGGCGGCGGGGCCACCTCGACCGTCTGGGGCGCCTGCGTCGCGGCCGGGCCTGCCCGCGAGAGACGGGTGTACGCCGTGGACCTGGTCGGGGAGCCGGGGTTGAGCGTCCCGGAGCCCGGCCGGGGGATGCGGACACCCGAGGACCTGGCCGGATGGCTGGACGCGGTCCTGGACGGGCTCGTGCCCGAGGGGCGGGTCACCCTCGCCGGCCACTCCTACGGGGCCTGGATCGCCGCCCAGTACGCCGCCCGCCGTGCGGGCCGCCACGCCCCGCGCCCACGGCTCGACCGCCTCGTCCTGCTGGACCCCACCCAGGTCTTCACCGGGCTGAGCCCCCGCTACGTCCTGCGGGCGCTGCCCGTGCTGGCGCGGCCCACCCCGGGACGGATCCGTTCCTTCCTCTCCTGGGAGACCGGCGGGGTCCCGCTCGACCCGGCCTGGCTGCGGCTCCAGGAGGAGACGGCCGGCTTCCCCACCGCCCGGCCCGTCACCGGGCCCCGCCCGGACCTGACGGGGCTCGCCCCCTTCGGCGTCGACGTCCTCTTCGCCGGCCGGGCCCGCTGCCACGACCCCCTCCGGGCGCTGGCCGCCGCCACGCGCGCGCTGCCGGGGGCGCGGGTCCGGCTGCTGCGCGGGGCCTCGCACCACGGGCTGCCGCTCACAGCGGCCGACGAGGTCGCCCGGCTGCTGGCCCCCTGACCGGTGCCGGCCCGCTACCCCTTTCGGGACAGGGCCTCGCGGACCGCCTCCTCCGAGCGGGCCACGACCGCCGTGCCGTCCTCGGCGGTGATGATCGGGCGCTGGATCAGCTTCGGGTGGGCGGCCAGGTGCGCGATCCAGCGGGCGCGGGCCCCGTCCGTGGCCTCGCGCGGGAGGTCCCGTACGCCGGTCTCCTTCGCCAGGGGGTCGGACGTGCGCGTGATGTCCCAGGGCTCCAGGCCGAGGCGGCCGAGGACCTCGCGGATCTCGGCCTCGGACGGCACGTCCTCCAGGTAGCGGCGGACGGTGTACTCGGCGCCCTCCGCGTCCAGCAGGGTCAGCGCGCTGCGGCACTTCGAACAGGCGGGATTGATCCAGATCTCCATGCCCGCAAGCCTAGTCAGAGCCCCGTCCGCGCCCCGTCCGCGTCCCGTCCGGCCAGGGCTTTTGTCAGTGCCCCCCGGTAAAATCGAAGGAGCACGACAGGAAGCCAACTACCGTTTGGGAGGCTGTAGATGGCCGCTGCCGCGATCATTGTGATGCCCAAGAAGAAGCCGCTGCCGGCGGGCCTGCCCCGCGAGTGGTACGAGAACCACAACCGCCGTCTGAAGGCCATGCGGCTGGCGATCTCCCTGCTCGACACGGGGACGTACGACGCCAAGCGCGCCACCAACCGCAAGATACGGACGATGGCCGTCCGGGTGGGGATCCACCGGCCGTCCAACCTCACCTGCCGGATGGTCCGCGCCTTCATCGTCGCGAACGCCGGCTGAGGCACCACGTCCGCCGGACGGCCGGCCGCCGCCCCGTTCACCGGCCGGCCGTCCGCTCACTTCTCCACGAAGACGATCTCCTCCGGACCGTGGGTCATCCGAACGGTGTCGCCGTCGACCTCGACGATGTGGTGCATGCCCCGGTACACCTTCGGCTTTCCCTGGAGGTAGTACTGGTCGTCCGAGGCCCCCGCCAGATAGGCGCGGAAGCAGGCGAGCGAGGCGTTCGACGGGTTCAGGTCCAGGTAGTCCTTCAGCCTGCGGAAGAGCTTGGGGAGGATCACGGCCCCGGTGGCGTCGTCCGTCAGCGAGGACAGGTCGGCGATCTTCACTCCGGAGGGGGCCGTGGTCGCGTCCCTCGCCCACACGCCCTTCTTCGGGTCGTGGGTCGCGGCCGCCGGGGCGGCCGCGGTGAGGGAGGCCCGCAGGAGTTCGGGGAACTCGCTGTAGTAGGTCGGGTAGACCAGGCCCGCCTCCATCAGCTTGTAGTTGGCGGTGTTCCGCAGCATCTGCTCGTCGACCTCGACCCGGTAGCCGTTGGGGGCCGGCTGGAAGTCCGTGCCGACCAGGGCGACGCAGCGGCCGAACACGTCGGCGCCGCGGGTGAGGATGTAGCCGTGCGTGACCTCGGGGATGGTGCTGGTGATCTTCTCGTCCTCGGGGCGGTGCTCCTGGCCGGGCGGGATCACGGGCCGGTGGAAGTCGGTGAAGCCGATCAGCCCCAGCAGCGCGTCGGCGGCTTCGTGGGCCAGGCCCAGGGGCTGGTGCTGGATGCCCAGCGGTGAGTCCTTGTCGCCGTAGTGGGTCTCCAGCGCGTCGATGCCCTCCAGCCGGATGGATGCGCTGCCGTCCCACTTCGGTACGACCGGTCTCACCCCGGGCACGAGCTTCCAGTCGTCCACGTGGTCGGGGGTGAAGCTGACGGTGTCCCCGTCCGGCTTGAGGCCCTTCGCCCGGAAGGTTCCGGTGATCAGCAGCATCGGCATGGACATGGCGGCTCCTACAGGTGTCGGGCTCGGCACGAGGACGCGCAGTGCATGCCCCCTGAATCTAGGGACGCCCCGAGCGGCCGGACAACCGCTGATCGGGGGACAGCACGAGCAGCGCCACGTCGTCGCGCGGCCCGCCCCCGCTGAAGGCCGCGAGGTCCTGCCACAGCGCCGGGACGAGGCCCTCCGGGGCGCCGGCCAGGACCGGGACCCGGACGGCCAGGGGGTAGAAGCAGCCCGCCGCGTCGCGGGCCTCCGTCACCCCGTCGGTGTGCGCGAGCAGCCGGTCGCCCGGCAACAGCGGCAGCTCGGCGACCTCGGGAACGGCCGGCCCGGCCAGGCCCAGGCCCAGCGGCGGCCCCGGCTCGGCGGCCACCTCCGTGACCGCGAGGTCCCGCAGCAGCAGCACCGGCGGATGCCCGCACGACACGATCCGTACGAGGTCCAGCCCGGGCGGGAACTCCAGCAGGACCGCCGTCGCGAACAGCTCCGGGTGCGCCACCGAGTCCGCCGCCGCGTCGGCGGCCAGCCGCCGGTCCAGCCGGGCCGCGACCGCCGCCAGCCCCGGGTCGTCCAGCACCGCCTCCCGGAAGGCGCCGAGCAGCGAGGCGACCGTACCGACGGCGGCCAGCCCGTGCCCCTGGACGTCGCCGACCACCGCCCGCACCCCGTACGGCCCGGCCCGTACGTCGTACAGGTCGCCGCCGACCAGCGTGCCCCGCTGCGCCGCCCGGTACAGGCCCGAACAGCGCACCCCGCCGACCTGCTCCGGCACCGGCGGCAGCACCGCCAGCTGGGCGGCCTCGGCGACGGTCCGGACGCTGACCAGCTGCGCGTCCCGGCGCCGCCGCACCCAGGCGATGACCACGCTGAGCAGGCCGACGGTGGCCACGGTGGCCAGGTCGGTGCCCCGGGCGTGCCCGACGCCCAGCTGGGGGACGCCGAGGAGGACCAGCACCAGCCCGGCGAAGAAGGCCGTGCCGACGGCCCCGTACGAGAAGGCGGCCACGGCGGGCAGGGCCGCCAGGAAGTAGCCCAGCTCCGCCGTCGGGGTGGACCACTGCGCGGCGCAGAGCGCGACCAGCGCCAGCACGGGGGCGATCCGGGCCCAGCGGGGCGGCGGTGCCCCGTGCAGCCAGCCGGGCTCGTCCCGCTCCTGGCGGCCGGCCCTTCGTCTCACCCCTGGTCTCACCCCTCCACCCTGGTACGGGCCGGGGGCCCGCGCACGCCGGGTGGCCCCGGCGGGCTGGCCGGGGCGGGCGGGGGCCGCGACAGTGGTGCCGTGACGCAGACGCAGAGCGCGGCCATCAGCACCCGGCTGAACTGGCTGCGGGCCGGGGTGCTCGGCGCCAACGACGGGATCATCTCCACGGCGGGCCTGGTGGTGGGCGTGGCCGGTGCCACCACCTCGCGCGCGGAGATCCTGACGGCCGGGGTGGCCGGCCTGCTCGCGGGCTCGCTGTCGATGGCGGTGGGGGAGTACGTGTCGGTCAGCTCCCAGCGGGACTCGGAGCGGGCGGCGCTGGACCTGGAGCGGCGCGAGCTGGCGGACGACCACGAGGCGGAGCTGGCCGAGCTGACGGACCTGCTGGCCGCGCGGGGCCTGACCCGGGACGTGGCCCGGGAGGCGGCCGAGCAGCTGACGGAGCGGGACGCGCTGAGGGCGCACGCGCGGGTGGAGCTGGGGATCGAACCGGACGAGCTGGCGAACCCGTGGCACGCGGCGCTCGCCAGCCTGGTCGCCTTCACGGTGGGGGCGCTGCTGCCGCTGCTGGCGATCGTCCTGCCGGGGGCGTCGGGCCGGGTGCCGGTGACGGTGGCGGCGGTGCTGGGGGCGCTGACGCTGTGCGGGGTGGTCAGCGCGCGGCTGGGCGGCGCGCCGGTGGCGAGGGCCGTCCTGCGGAACGTGCTGGGCGGGGGCCTGGCGATGGCGGTCACCTACGCGGCGGGCACCTGGCTCGGCAGCGGCTGACCTCCCGGTCCCGCCGAGCGGACCGGTGGACGGCCCGCGCGGGCGTCCGGGCCCGAGCCGCCGCCCCGCGCCGTCCCGCGCCGCTTCGCGCGAACGGCGCGTGGGGTTGGGGAGACTGAGGCCATGCGCATCGCCATCACCGGAGCCTCCGGACTCATCGGCAGGGCCCTCGTCCGTTCCCTCCACGCCGACGGCCACGACACCGTCCGCTTCGTTCGCCGCACCCCCGCCGGCCCCGGCGAGGCGCGTTGGGATCCCGCGAGCGGATACGTGGACCCCGTCGGGCTGCGCGGCTGTGACGCCGTCGTGCACCTGGCCGGCGCCGGGGTCGGGGACCACCGCTGGACGGCCGCGTACAAGAAGGAGATCCGCGACAGCCGGGTGCGGGGGACCGCCGCCGTCGCGAGGGCGCTGGCCGGGATGGACGAGCCGCCGGCCGTCCTCGTGTGCGGGTCCGCCATCGGCTACTACGGGGACACGGGCAGCAGGGCCGTCGACGAGTCCGCCCCCGCCGGAACCGGGTTCCTGCCCTCCGTCTGCGTCGAGTGGGAGGCCGCCGCCGCCCCGGCGCGGGACGCCGGGATCCGCACCGTGTCCGCCCGCACCGGGCTCGTGGTCTCGGCCGAAGGCGGGGCCTGGGGGCGGCTGTTCCCCCTCTTCCGGGCCGGCATCGGCGGCCGCCTCGGTGACGGGCGCCAGTACTGGTCGTACATCTCCATGCGGGACGAGATCGCCGCCCTGCGGTTCCTGATCGAGACCCCGGGCCTGTCCGGGCCGTTCAACCTCACCGCCCCCGAGCCGCTGACCAACCGTGAGGTCACCGCCGCGATGGGCCGCGTCCTGCACCGCCCGACGGTGTTCGCCGTCCCCGCGCCCGTACTGCGCGTCGCGCTCGGGGAGTTCGCGCAGGACGTGCTGGGAAGTCAGCGGGTCAGGCCCGCCCGGCTGTCGGAGGCCGGGTTCTCCTTCGCCCACCCCGGGATCGAGGAGGCCATCAGGGCCGCCCTGGCGTAGGCCCGTGGTCCAGGCGCTGGTCCGGCGCACTCGCCGTCCACGTGCGACCGGTTGTGACCCGCATGCGACCGCTGTGCGACCGGAGTTGTGCGCAATACCGCGCCCCGCTCGGGTTCTCCCGGAGTCCGTTGGGGGAAGAACGAACCCCACACAGCCGCCGCGCCGACCTCGGGGAGGGGCACGTGCTCAGCAGCGACGTCGTCATCGTAGGAGCCGGAGTCTCAGGACTCGCGGCAGCGCACCACCTGATCGCCGCCGGGGTCAGCGTCAGCGTCCTGGAGACGGCCGACGACCCCGGCGGCCGCATGGCCACCACATCGGCCGACGGCTTCCGCCTCGACCGGGTCGGCCAGCTCCTCAGCACCGCGTACACCGAACCCGCCCGCACCCCCGGGCTGGAGGGCCTGACCCTGCGGCCCTTCGCCCCCGGGGTGCTGGTGCACGGAGCCGACGGCAGGCGGCAGCGGGCCGGGGCCCTCACCCCCGCCCGCGCCCTGGCCAGCGGCTCCCTCGACCAGGCCAGGGTCAGCGCCGCCCTCGCCCGCCTCGCCGCGCTGCCCGCGGACCGCGTCCTCGCCAGGCCCGAACGCACCGCCCTGGCCGCCCTCCGCTCCCGCGGCCTGCCGCCGCGCACCGTCAACGGGATCCTGCGGCCCCTGCTCTCCGCCCTGCTGCGCGACCCGGACCTCACCACCTCCAGCCGCGTCGCGGACCTCGCCCTGCGCACCTTCGCCCGCGGCCGCCTCGCCGTACCCGAAGGCGGCGCGGCGACCCTGCCCGGCCTGCTCGCCGCCGGCCTGCCGCCGGGCACCGTACGCACCGGGATCCGGGTGCGGTCGGTGGCGACCAACCTCGTCACGACCGAGGGGCACGGGGACTTCGGCTGTCGCTCCGTCCTCCTGGCCACCGGCGCCCGCGCCGCCGCCGAACTGCTCCCCGGACTGCGGGTGCCCGCCTTCCACGAGGTCACCGTCATCCACCACGCGACCGCCGAGCCCCTGCCCTGGGACGGATCGCTGCTGCTGGACGCGGACCCCCACTGGCCCGTCGCACACACCGCCGTGATGAGCGCGGTCGACCCCGTCCGCGCCCCGGCCGGCCGCAGCCTGGTCACCACCACCGTCCACGGCCCCCCGCCGCCCGCCCGCACCGTCGCCGCCCGGCTCGCCCGGCTCTACGACACCGCGACCCGGGACTGGGAGCTGCTGGCCGTCCACCACACCCCGGAGGCCGTCCCGGCCATGCCCCCGCCGCACGACCGGCAGCGGCCCGTCCGGGTCCTGGCCGGGCTCTACGTCTGCGGCGACCACCGCGACTCCAACACCGTCCAGGGCGCCCTGCACTCCGCCCGCCGCGCCGCCACGGCCCTGCTGCGCGACTTCGGCATCCCCTTCCAGAGCCACCCGGAGCCGGTCCAGCCGGAGCCGGTCCTCCCGGCAGCCGCCTGAGAGCACCGGGCGGGGGGGGGGGGGGGGGGGGGGGGGGGGGGGGGGGGGGGGGGGGCGGGGCGCGCGCCCCGGGGCCGGCGGGCCGCGCCCCGCGGCCGGCGCCCGCCCGCCCCCCCCCCGCCCCCGCCCCCCCCGGCCGCGCCCCCCGCCCCCGCGCGGGCGCCCCCCGGGGCGGGGCCCCCCCCCCCCCCCCCCGCCCGGGTCAGGACAGGGCCGCCACCCGGTCCCGGTACGTCCGGACGGCCGAGGCGTCCCGGTACGGCTCCAGCCGGCGCTCGAAGTCGCGTACGTACTCCACCGCCCGCACCGACCGCATCTCGCTCGCCTGCTGCGCCGCCTCCGCCCCCAGCGCGCACGCCTGGTCCAGCTCGCCCAGCCCCAGCCGGGCCGTCGCCAGCACCACCCGGCAGAACAGCCGCGAGCGCGCGTACCCGGGCGAGCGCAGCTGGAGCGAGCGTTCCGCGTGCTGGGCCGAGGCCCGGTACTGCTGCAGGTCGCGGTGGCAGTGCCCGAACTCGTCCGCCAGCTGCGCCTCGTCGAAGGCCCGTGCCCAGTGCGGTACGTCGTCCCCCGGCCGGGCCGCGCCCAGGGCCCGCTCGGCCCGCACCAGCGAGGCCGTCGCCGCCCGGACCTCACCCAGCACCGCGTGCCCCCGCGCCTCGGCCGCGTGCAGCAGCGACTGCACGACCGGTGGCGGGCCCGAACCCACGCCCTGCTGGGCGACCCGGGCCAGCTGCACCGCCTCCCGGCCGTGCCCGAGGTAGACCGCCTGGCGGCTCATCGTGACCAGCACGTACGACCCGTACGGCCGGTCCCCGGCGGCCTGGGCCAGCCGCAGCGCCTGGACGAAGTAGCGCTGGGCCAGCCCGTGCGCGGCGATGTCGTACGAGGTCCAGCCCGCGAGCCTGGTCAGGTCGGCGGCGGCCGAGAACAGCCGGCGCCCGGTGGTCTCCCCGTACGTGCCGCGCAGCATCGGCTCGGCCTCGTGCTCCAGGTAGCGCACCAGGGCCTGGCGGGCGTGCCCCCCGCCGTAGGCGTGGTCCAGGGTGCGGAACAGCTCGCTCACCGACCGCAGCGCCGCGATGTCACCGCCCGTGACCCGCTGGCCGGGGCCCCGGTCGATCTGCCGCTGCCGGGGCACCGTGGTGCGGCCCTGCGGGGGGACCCGGTGCGCGGCGGGGTCCGCGCCGCGCCCCACCCGTTCGTCGGGCCGCCCGATCAGCCAGTCCCGGCTGGGCACCACCAGCCCGGCCGGGGTGAAGGCGATCTTGCGCAGCTCGGCGTGCGAGCCGGAGTCCTTGCGCCACAGCCCGCTCGCGATGTCCACGGCCTCCTCCGGGGTGGCCGCGAACTCCAGCCCGGCGTACACGGGGGCGCACGCGTCCAGGCCCAGGTCCTGGGCCGACAGCCGCCGCCCGAGCCGCCGGGTGAAGACCTCCGCGATCAGCGCCGGCGTGGTGCCGCGTGGCTGCTGGCCGCGCAGCCACCGGGTCACGGAGGTCTTGTCGTACCGCAGATCCAGCCCGTGCTCCAGCCCCAGCTGGTCGACGCGGCGGGCGAGCCCTGCGTTGGAGAAACCGGCTTCCGCGATCAGCGCCGCGAGCTGCCGGTTGGGGACGCGCTGGGCAGGTCGTTCCGTCATCGGCTCCACGGTTCCCGTACGTGACGGACCGGAGTCCCGGCCCTGTGAACGGCGTGAATGTAGCGGCCAACTCCGGCTGTGCCGCCCTCTCTGCCCTACATTCATCCGATCGTGTGCAGAATGGGTAGGGCTCTTTACGGACGGGTCGACGACCTCCGCGTAAGCTGCGCCCCCATGAGCCGCCGACCTCCCGGGCCGCGTCCGTCCGACCCGCAGGCGAACGCGCAGCCCGGCGCCCCGCTGCCCGCCCCCGAGCTCACCGAGGGACAGTGCCGCCGCTGCGGCACCCACATCGCGGGACTGGACGGCCGCTACGCCTGCGGGGTGTGCGGCTGGGTCAACGACCACTCCGAGGGCCACCGCCGGCTGCCGCGCGCCGACGAGGACCCGGACCGCCCGCCGGCCGGGCGCAGACGCCCCCGCCCGCTGCCCGCCCCACCGCCCCCGGCCGGCCCCGAGCCCGGGCCCCGACCGGCCGCCTGAGGGGTCGCGCACGGCCCGCCGTACCCTGGACCGGTGCGGGTACGTGCACACAGCAGGTTCAACGAGGAGGCGCTGCGGTGACTGAGCTTCGGTTTGTCCATCTGGGCTTCGGGCCGGAATCCGTCGAGTACACCGAGGCCTGGGAGGAGCAGCGGCGCGTCCACGCGGCCCGCTTCGCCGACGAGACCGGCGACACCTGTCTGATGGTGGAGCACGAGCCGGTCTACACCGCCGGCCGGCGCACCGACCCCAGCGAGCGCCCGCTCGACGGCACCCCCGTCATCGACGTGGACCGGGGCGGCAAGATCACCTGGCACGGCCCGGGCCAGCTGGTCGGCTACCCGATCCTGAAGCTGCCCCGCCCGGTCGACGTGGTCGCCCACGTGCGCCGCCTGGAGGAGGCCCTCATCCGCACCGCCGCCGAGTTCGGCGTGGAGACCACCCGCGTCGAGGGCCGCTCCGGCGTCTGGGTCCTCGGCGACCCCGTGGAGGAGCGCCCGAAGATCGGCGGCCTCTCCCTGGACTTCGACCCCCGGATAGGCGACGACGAGTTCGACGCCCGGCTCAACGGCCCCGAGTACGCCCCGTCCAACGCCGGCCAGCGCCGCGAGGACCGCAAGCTCGCCGCCATCGGCATCCGCGTCGCCAAGGGCGTCACGATGCACGGCTTCTCCTTCAACGTGAACCCGGACAGCACCTGGTTCGACCGGATCATCCCCTGCGGGATCCGGGACGCCGGTGTGACCTCGCTCTCGTACGAGCTGGGCCGCGAGATCACCATCGCCGAGGTGCTGCCGGTCGTCGAGCGGCACCTGAAGGACGTGCTGGAGAACGCCGAGCCGAAGCCTCGGGAGATCGAGTGCGGGGCCCGGCCCGAGCCGGCGGCGGCCGCCGGCTGACGGCCGGGGGAATGCGTCCGGGCATCCCCGGGTTGGCCGGACGTAAGAGCGTACGAATTACGGGCGTACCCTGGTGGGCGCCGAAGAATCGAAGTCACAGGGAGCCGGTCGTGTCCGCAGTCGCACCCGACGGACGCAAGATGCTGCGCCTGGAGGTCCGCAACAGCCAGACCCCCATCGAGCGCAAGCCCGAGTGGATCAAGACCCGGGCGAAGATGGGTCCCGAGTACACGAAGATGCAGAACCTCGTGAAGGGCGAGGGGCTGCACACGGTGTGCCAGGAAGCCGGCTGTCCGAACATCTACGAGTGCTGGGAAGACCGCGAGGCCACGTTCCTCATCGGCGGCGACCAGTGCACCCGGCGCTGTGACTTCTGCCAGATCGACACCGGCAAGCCCGAGGCCCTGGACCGGGACGAGCCCCGCCGCGTCGGTGAGTCCGTGGTCACGATGGACCTGAACTACGCCACCATCACCGGCGTCGCCCGCGACGACCTGGCCGACGGCGGCGCCTGGCTGTACGCCGAGACCGTGCGCCAGATCCACCAGCAGACGGCGGCCCGCGAGGGCGGCCACACCAAGGTCGAGCTGCTGGCCCCCGACTTCAACGCGGTCCCGGAGCTGCTGGAGGAGGTCTTCGCCTCCCGCCCCGAGGTCTTCGCGCACAACGTCGAGACCGTCCCCCGGATCTTCAAGCGGATCCGCCCCGGCTTCCGCTACGAGCGCTCGCTCGACGTGATCCGGCAGGCCCGCGCCTACGGCCTCGTCACCAAGTCCAACCTGATCCTGGGCATGGGCGAGGAGCGCGAGGAGGTCTCGGAGGCGCTCAGGGAGCTGCACGAGGCCGGCTGCGAGCTCATCACCATCACCCAGTACCTGCGGCCCTCGCCGCGCCACCACCCCGTGGAGCGCTGGGTCAAGCCGGCCGAGTTCGTCGAGCTGGCGCAGGAGGCCGAGGAGATCGGTTTCTCCGGCGTGATGTCCGGCCCGCTGGTCCGGTCGTCCTACCGGGCCGGCCGCCTGTACGCGCAGGCGATGGAGAAGCGCGCGGGCGCCTGATCCACTTCGTCACACTCCGTGTGAAGTCGGGCACAAAAACCTACCGAGCGGTAATGCGCGATGACGCGGCCCCTAGGCTCTTTCATATGGGAGAGCCCGGCGGGCCGCGTCAAGGTTTCATCACGTTTGACCCACCGGTCATGCCCTGGTAACACCAGTGAGTGACGCTGGATCCACGCACCGCACACGCCACCGATGCGAGTACCGAGAGTAGGGACCGACATCATGCAGGCCGCGCCCGTCCGCGCCATCGCCATCCCGTCCTTCAGTGAGGCCTTCCGCGGCATCGAATCGCTGCTCATGAGCGGTGCCCGGCGCAACGCCTGGACGGCCGTCCTGGAGGACCGCCGCAGGGCCAAGGACCGGGTGGAAACCGAACACGTACTGGAAGCCGCGGCCACCCGTACCCCGCAGGCCACGTAAACTTCGCCTTATGGCGAGGAAGTCAAACGCAGAGACTGCTGCGAACCCCGGGCGACTGAAGCAGATCGCCCTGACGTACAAGATGACGCGCAAGGCCGACCCCAAGGTCGGTCTGATCGTCGCGGGCGTGGGAATCGTCACCTTCGGTGTCTTTCTTGCGATCGGCTTCCTGATCGGCCACCCGGTCTACCTGGGCATCCTGGGCTTCCTGGTGGCGTTCCTCGCGATGGCGATCGTCTTCGGGCGGCGGGCCGAGCGGGCTGCCTTCGGGCAGATGGAGGGGCAGCCGGGCGCTGCCGCGGCCGTACTGGACAACGTGGGACGGGGCTGGACGACCACCCCGGCCGTCGCGATGAACCGGAACCAGGACATCGTCCACCGGGCCGTCGGCAAGGCGGGCGTGGTCCTGATCGCCGAGGGCAACCCGAACCGGGTGAAGTCCCTGCTCGCGGCCGAGAAGAAGAAGCTGGCCCGGATCATGCCCGACGTCCCGGTCCACGACTTCATCGTGGGCACCGGCGAGGGCGAGGTGCCGCTCAAGAAGGTCCGCACGACGCTGCTGAAGCTGCCGCGCGTCCTGTCGGGCCCGCAGATCACCCAGGCCAACGACAAGCTCCGGGCCATGGGCGACCTCATGAGCAACATGCCCATCCCGAAGGGCCCCGTCCCCGGGCGCGGCATGCGCGGCCAGCGTCCGCGCTGACCCGCCGTATACGAAACGGGAGCGCCCCGCGGGCCGCCCGCGCGGGCGGTCTCTTTTAAAAAA
>NZ_JBBDHD010000070.1:0-37308 GCF_044129415.1 Streptomyces racemochromogenes | reverse complement strand
GGCGGCACACGGGGCGGTGCTCCTGCTGGACAGCGACGCGGCCGGGAAGGCCGGCGGCGTGGGGGGGGGGGGGGGGGGGCCCCCCGCCGGGGGGGGGGGGCCCGCCCCCCCCGCCGCGCGGCGGCCCCCGGCCCCCGCGATGGGGCTCGGGGTCGGCGGCTCGATGCGCCAGGAGGTCTACCGGGACGACCGCCCGCTGTCGGCCTGGGCGGACGCCCCGGCCGCGCGGGTCTTCGTCCACCTGGTGACCCCGCCCGAGTGGCGCCGCATCACCGGCGAGGACGCCCCGCCCTCGCCCGTCGACCGGGCCGCCTACACCCGGGCCGGACTGCCCTGGTACGACTACTACGACGAAAGCGGAACCGATCTGCCGGCCGCGGAGCCGCTCGCGCGGGTCAAGCCCGTCGGCGACTGGCTGGGCGACGACCACGCGCCCTGGACGCCCCCGGCCCCGGGTCAGGTCAAGCACGTCGGCACGGGCCCGCGCCCGGGCGACCCCGTGCAGGACGGTGACTGGTAGCGGCCGGCGGGCCGCCCCGAAAATTCAAACTGGTGATCGATTTTCGGCCAACCGGCCGCTATGATCACCGCAGCAAGGCCGTAGCGCAGAGGTCGTCGCGCCCAAGCATCGAGCTGGAGGACGTCGGTTCGAATCCGACCGGTCTTGCGTCTTCTTCCCGCCGTGACGGCGCGGCGCACCGTCGTGCCGTCACGGCGGTCGTACCCGATGTTGCTCGGTCGCCGGAAGCCGGCGAAGGAACCGGTGGAGTGGTGATGACACGGCCGACGCCCGTACGGTGCCCCGCGATCGAGCACCCGGACCTGCCGCTGGCCGACCCGGCGGCCCTGGACCCGCTGCTCGCCCGCCTCGCGCAGGACCACCCCGTCGGGACCGACGAGACCTTCCCCCTCGGCACCCTGCGCGCCGACGGCCGCGTCGACCTGTGCAAGCAGGGCCTCGGCCCCGCCGGCGCGGCGCGCCTGCTGCCCGCCGCCATCGCCTCCCCGCACGCCGCGCACCTGCTCCTCGGCACCAACTCCATCGCCGACGAGGGCGCCCGCGCGCTCGCCGCCGCCCTCACGGCGGCCGGCCCCGGGCACGGCCTGCACACCCTCTACCTCGGCTGCAACCGCATCGGCCCCGACGGCGTCCTCGCCCTCGCCGGAGCCCTCGCCGAGGACACGGGCGTCCGCGCCCTCTGGCTCAAGCGGAACCCGCTCCACGAGGACGGCGTCCGCACCCTCGCCGCCCTGCTGCGCCGCAACACCGCGCTGCGCACCCTCGACCTGGTCAACACCGGCATCACCGCCGACGGCGTACGCCTCCTCCTGGACGCCCTGCGCACCCGCGAGACCCCCCTCGAACGCATCTACCTCGGCGGCAACGGCCTCACCGGCGAAGCAGCCCCGCTGCTCGCCGCCCTGATCCGCGAGGCCGGCGTCCGCGAGCTGTACGTCCCCGCCAACCACCTCGGCGACGAGGGCGCCGCGGTCCTCGCGGCCGCCGCCGCCGAAGCCGGACCCGACCGGCCGGTGCGCCTGGGCCTCGGCGGCAACGGCATCGGCGTGCCCGGCGCCCGCGCCCTGGCCGCGGCCCTCGGCGGGATCGAGTCCCTGGACCTCGGCCGCGTCATGTCCGAGCGCAGCCTCGCCACCGGCAACGCCACCGGAGACGAGGGCGCGTACGCCCTGGCCGACGCGTTGCCCGGCAGCCCGCTGCGCCGGCTGGAACTGCGCCACACCGGGATCACCGGCCGCGGTGCCAAGCGCCTGCTGGCCGCACTGCCCGACGGCAGCCCCCTGGAGCACGTCGGCCTCGGCCCCGGCACCCCCCGCCGCCTCAAGCGCTCCTTCGCCGAGCGGCTGCGCCCCGCCCGCCCCGGCCACCCCGACCTGCGCGCCATCGGCAGCGTGTACCGGTGAGCGCGCGCAACGAGAACCGGCTCGCCGACCTGCCGCCCGGCGCCCTGCCGGACGACGACGCCGCCGCCTGGCAGCGCGTCCGCCGCTACGCCGTGCCCCGCTGGATGATCGAGCGGGCCACCGCGCACCGCCTGGCCGGGGACTGGCGCGCCGCCTGCGCCGCCGCGGGCGTCGAGGTCGCCTTCGACCTGCCCGCGCTCGCCTCCGCCCACGGCACCGCCGTCGCCGGGCGGGCGGAGGCCGACCTGCTGCACCTCGTTCCCGAACTGCTGCGCTGGCACCTCCCCCGAGTCCTGGGCGGCCGCACCGTGCTGGCCCCCAACCGGCGCGTCCTCCTGGCCCGCTACGGACGCGACGAGACCGCGCCCCTGCTGTACGCGACCACCCGTGCCATGGTGGACGGCCCGCAGCGGCTGCGGCTGCACTGCGCGCCGGTCGACCCGGCGCGCAAGCGCCACGCCTACGCGCGCTGGGTCACCGATGACTGGACCCTCGCGCCCTGGCTGTGGGACTCCCGGCACACCGCGGGCCTGCGCTCCTGCGCCGGACGCGCCGGCCGGCTCCCCTTCTTCCACGCCGACGGCACCCCCCTCGGCGCCGGCGCCCTGCCCTCCGCCGAACCCCCCGCGGACGACCGCGCCGCCCGCACCGAGTGGGCCGCCGAGCTCTACCGGCGCGGCGACCTGCCGGAGGCCTTCGCCACGGCCGGGATCGAGCTGGACCTCTCGCCCTTCGAGCGGCGCGGCCGCCTCTACCCCACCCACGACGCCCGGGAGGCGCTGGAGTCGGTCCCCTTGGAGCCGGTCCGGCTCGCCGACGGGTTCCGCCGCCTGACCGCGGCCGGCGCGGGGGAGCGGTTCCGCTTCGCCCCGCACTGGCGCGCCCACCTGCTGCTGGAGCCCACCGCGGGAAGCGGCCTGCGGCTGCGGATCGTCGACCCCCAGAAGGTGGGCGACGTCCCCTGCCTGCCCGCGTACGCCTGGCAGCCGCTGCCGGACCCGTACCTCGTACGCTCCGGCCGCACCGCCCCGCAGGCGCTGCACCCGCTCGTCGCCGACGCCCTGTTCCCCGGCGCCGGCCCGGCCGAGGGGCCGCCCGGGCCCGCCGCGCCGCGGCCCGTCCGGGTGCGCTGCGTCGGCGAATGGCACGAGGTGGGCTCGCGGAACGGCGTACTCGAACTCCCGCACACCGCCGAGGAGCAGCAGCGCGAGCGCGCCATGCGGGCGTTCGGCGGCGCCGTCGCCGGCTGCTTCGCGGTACGGGAGGCCTGGACCGGCGGCGGGGGACGGCTCCCGCGCGCCCTGCGCGCCGAGCGGCGCGAGCTGTTCGAACGCGTCCAGCACGGCGACACCCCCGGCGTGCTCACGCTGCTCGACGCGGGCCTCGACCCGCGGGTGCGCAACGGCCGCGGCCAGGGCCTGCTGCACCTGCTGCCCTTCGTCCGCCACGAGGAGCTGCTGCCCCGGCTGCTGGAGGCCGGACTCGACCTGGAGCAGAGGGACGACGCCGAGCGCACGCCGCTCCAGTGCGCCGTCCAGAACGGCGGTACCGCCGCCCTGGTCCGCGCGCTCCTGGCGGCCGGCGCGCGCACCGACGTGGTGGACAACATGGACCTGGCGCTGGGCCAGGTGGTGCGCCGCTACAAGCGGAACGACCTCGCCTTCCTCAGGGAGCTGGTGGAGGAACGCCACCCCGACCTGGGCTCCGGCGAGTACGACGAGTTCATGGACGAGCGGGAGGAGTGGGAGGAAGAGCAGGAGTACGACGACCACGACGGCTACGCGGCCCCCGGCGATCCCACGGATCCCGCGGACGAACGGGCAGGGAGAGCATGACCACCGCACCGACCGGGCCCGCGCCCGCCCTGGCGGCCGCCGACGCCCTCAACGCCCGCCTGGGCGCCACCCGCACCGAGCCCGGGGCCAGCCCCCAACTGGAAGCCCTGGCCCTGGCGGTGACGGCCAATCAGCCCGTTCTGCTGTGGGGCGAGCCCGGTATCGGCAAGTCCGCCGGCATGGAACGGCTCGCGGCCGCCCTCGGGGTCCGGCTGGAGACCGTCATCGCCAGCGTCCACGAACCCTCCGACTTCGCGGGCCTGCCCGTCGTCGGCGACGACCCCGCCACCACCGGCGTACCCATGGCCCCGCCCGACTGGGCGGTGCGCCTGGCCCGCACCGGGCACGGACTGCTGTTCTTCGACGAGCTGTCCTCCGCCCCGCCCGCCGTCCAGGCCGCGCTGCTGCGCGTGGTCCTCGAACGCCGCGTGGGAAGCCTCGAACTGCCCCCCTCCGTACGGATCGTCGCGGCGGCCAACCCGCCCTCCAGCGCGGCCGACGGCTGGCACCTCAGCCCGCCGCTCGCCAACCGCTTCGTCCACCTCGACTGGACGCACGACGCCCGCACGGTCGCCCGCGGCATGGCCGGGACCTGGCCGGAGACGGCCCTGCCCGCCGTCGACCCCGCCCGGGCCGCCGGGGCGGCCGCCCGCGCGCGCGGCGTGATCTCCGGCTTCCTCACCGCCCGCCCCGGCCTCGTCCACCACATGCCGAACGACGCCGAGGGCCGCGGCCGGGCGTGGCCCTCCCCGCGCACCTGGGAGATGGCCCTGCGCCTGCTGGCCACCGGATACGCGGCCGGCGCGGGCCGGGAGGCGCTGTCCGCCGCGCTCACCGGAGCCGTCGGCGACGGCGCGGGCCTGGAACTGCTGGCCTACCTGGAGAACCTCGACCTGCCCGACCCGGAGAAGGTGCTGGCCGACCCCGACGCCTTCGCCCTCCCCCAGCGAGGAGACCGCCAGCTGGCCTTCCTCATCGCGGTGGTGGCCGCCGTCCAGGCCGAGCCCACCCGGCCCCGCTGGGAGGCCGGCTGGGCGGTGCTCGCCAAGGCCGTCGACGCGGGCGTGCCCGACGTCGCCGCCCGGGCCGCCGCCGACCTCGCCGCGATGCGCGACCTGGCCTGGCCCGTACCGGCCGGGATCGACGCCTTCGTGGAACTGCTCCAGCTGGCCGGGGCGCTCCCCGGCGCCCGCTGACCGGGCGGGCCGCGCCGGTGGACCGCCCCCTGGACCGGGCCAAGCTCCTCGCCGCGCGCTACGCGGCCGCCGAGGCCCGGCCCTACCTGGCCTCCGCCCTGTACGCGCTGACCGTCGTCCCCTCCCCGGGGCCGACGGGGGTGCGCACGATGGGCGTCGACCGGCACTGGCGCTGCTACGTCGCGCCCGGGTTCGTCGACGCGACCGCCGTCCCCGAACTGGCCGGCGTGTGGATCCACGAGGTGGCCCACCTGCTGCGCGACCACCACGGCCGGGCCGACCGGCTCCCGGCCGCCGACCAGCGCGATCCGCTGCGGATCAACATCGCCCAGGACTGCGAGATCAACGACGACCTCCTCGCCGACGGGCTGCGGCTGCCCGACGGCCGGATGGAGCCGGGCCGTTTCGGCCTCCCCGCGGGCGGCCTCTTCGAGGGCTACCTGCCCGGCATCCCGCCCACGCCCCCGCACGCGCACGTGGACTGCGGCTCCGGCGCGCACGGCGTGCCCGCGCCCTGGGAACTCGGCGGCTCCGACGGCACCGCCCGGATCGGACCGGTCGAGGCGGAGGCCCTGCGCCGGACCACCGCCCAGGCCGTGCGCTCCCACCGGCGCACCCGGGGCAGGGGCAGCGTCCCGGCCGGCTGGGAACGCTGGGCGGAGCAGGTCCTGGAGCCCGTCGTGGACTGGCGGCGCGCCCTGACCGGGGCGGTACGGGAGGCCGCGGCCTGGGCCGCCGGCGCGGTGGACTACACCTACCGCCGCCCCTCGCGGCGCATGCCCGCCCTGGGCGGCCGGGTGGTGCTGCCGAGCCTGCGCCGGCCGCTGCCGCGGGTCGCGATCGTCGTCGACACCTCCGGGTCGATGGGGGACGAGGAGCTCGCCGCCGCGCTCGGAGAGGTGACCGGTGTGCTGCGCGAGGTCGGCGTGGGCGGCAACCGCGTCGCGGTCCTGGCCTGCGACGCCGACGTACAGGCCGTGAACCGGGTGACCAGCGCCCAGCAGGTGACCCTGGCCGGCGGCGGCGGCACCGACATGCGGGTGGGCATCGCGGCGGCGCTGGCCGCGGCGGACCGCCCGGGCATCGTGGTGGTCCTCACCGACGGGTACACCCCCTGGCCGGAGGGCGCACTGCCCTGCCGGGTGATCGCCGCGCTGATCGGAGCGGACGCGCCGCAGCCGCCGGCCTGGGTGGAGACCGTACGGGTGCCCCCGGTGGGCTGAACGGCGAACTGGCCGGTTGTGTACGGTGGTTCGCCCGGTGGTCACGAACGCGTGGCAGCATGGCCGGCTGGACGCGGAAGACACGGCCCACGGCGGCCGAGCGAGGGGGCGGTCCGGTGACCGGAGTACGCAAGAGCCTGGCCAAGGTGGAGATATCCCTGCGCTGGGACCCGAGTCCCGCCGGGACGCCTCCGCACGATCTGGACCTCGTCGCCGGTGTCTTCGGGACCGAGGACCCGTACGGCGAGCCCGTGTACCTCGTGCACTTCGGCAGCCGCGCCCCCGACGGCACCATCACCCTCGACCGGGACAGCCGCAACGGGCAGGGCTTCGGGTGGGACGAGGTGATGACCCTCGAACTGGACCGGCTGGCACCCGCGCTGGGCCGGGTCGTGGTCGGCGTGGTGATCCAGGACCCGGGCCCGGCGGGAGCGCCCGGACGCACGGTCTTCTCCGCGGTCGCGGGGACCGGCCTGCGCATCCGCGAGGGCCACACCGACCTCGCCACCCACGACTTCGCCGGGCTCGCCGGTGCCACGGCCGCCACCGTCGCCGCGTTCGTCCGGGACGGGGCGGGCGGCTGGTCCCTGGACGCCTGCGCCCACGGCTTCGACGCGGACCCGCAGGAGTACACCCGGCTGATGGGGGCGGCCCGGGACTGAGGCGGCCCGGCCGGCCGGGGGGCCGGGGCCGGCGGCGGGGTGGTGGTCCGGACCGGACGGGCCGGCGGTCCCCCTGCTCGGGAGGGCCGCCGACCCGTCCGGGTGGCGCGCTGCCGCCGTCCCCACGAGGCAGCGCGAGCGGGTCGCCGTCCGGTCATCGTGAACGGCGGCCCACCGGTTCAGGTGGCCGGTCGGTCTCCCGGCCCGATGCCCAGGGCGGGCAGCAGGGCCGCGTCGACGAACCTGACCAGGTAGTCGGCGTCCGCGTAGCGGCCCTCCAGCACCGGCCGGATCCGCAGGACGCCCATCAGCTGCGCCGGCAGGAACTCCACGGCCGGGTGGTCCGCCGCGATCTCACCCCGGGCCACGGCCCGCGCCACGATCGCGCCGAAGGCCGCCAGTTCGGGCTCGACCAGTGCCTCGCGCAGCGCGCGCTGGAGCTCCTCGTCGCTGAGCACGGCGTTCCCGAGGGCCTGGGTGAGCCGCGTGTCGCGCCCGGAGGTGCCGGCCGCGATCCGGGCCGCCTCGCGCAGGTCCTCCGCCAGGTTCCCGGTGTCCACGTCGGCCAGCGTCCGCTCGCCGCGCCGCGCACGGCTCGCGCGCAGGGCCGCGGCGACCAGCTGGGGCTTGGTCTTCCACTGCCGGTAGAGCGTCGACTTCCCGCAGCAGGCCCGGGCGGCCACGCCCTCCATGGTGAGGGCCTCGTACCCGTGCTCGCGCAGCTGGTCCAGGACGGCGTCGTAGAACTCCTGCTCGCGCTCCGGGCTGATCTTGGAGCGGCGCGCGGCGGTCTGCGGCGTGGACGTCATGGGGTGCGGCTCTCCTCGTGAGCTCACGGGCGGTGGGTCGTGCTTCCGAGTGTACGGCCCCGGGGGCTTATCGCTACACCATCGTATCGATACGCGAATGTATCGATACACTGGCGTGTCGATCGGAAACGGTCCGACCGAAGCGACCGAAGCGACCGAAAGCCGCTCCACCCGAAAGAAGTGAGACCGGGGGATGACGTCCCACACCACACCCGGCCGGCCACCCGCCCCCGCGGGCGCGGCCCGGCGCCGGCTCATACGCGAGCTGCTGCTCGTCGCGGGCCTGTTCGCCGTGTACAAGGCGGGCCGGCTGCTCTCGACGGGCCGCACCGAAGAGGCCCACCACAACGCCGCCCGGGTGTGGGACGCCGAACGCGCCCTGCACCTGCCCGGCGAAGGGGCCGTGCAGCGGCTGCTGCTCCACTCGGACGCCGCCGTCCACGCCGCGAACACGTACTACGCGGCCGTGCACTTCCCGGCCACCGTGCTGTTCCTGGTCTGGCTCTACCTGCGCCGCCCCGGGCACTACCTGTGGACCCGCCGGGTGCTCGCCGTGCTCACCGGCGCCGCGCTCGCCCTGCACTTGTCCTTCCCCCTCGCGCCGCCCCGGATGCTGGAGGCCGCGCACCTGGTGGACACCGGCCAGGTCTACGGGCCGACCGTCTACCGGGCCGCCCCGGCCGCCGACACGATGGCCAACCAGTTCGCCGCGATGCCCTCCCTGCACTTCGGCTGGGCGCTGATGCTGGCCCTCGGGATGATCGCCGCGACCCGCTCGCGGTGGCGCGCCCTGTGGCTGCTGCACCCCCTCGCCACGCTGCTGGTCGTCGTGGGCACCGCGAACCACTACTGGGTCGACGCGATCGTGGCGACCCTGCTCCTGGGCGCCGCCCTCCTGGTCGTCCCCCGCCCCCGGGCCCGTGCGGACGCGCCGGCCGGCGCGGTACGGGCCCTCCCGCGCCCCCGCCCGAAGCCCGGCCCGGCCTCCGCCGGGGCCGCCTCCGCCGCCTCCGCCGGGGTCCCCTCCGCCGGGGCTGCCGGGGAGCCGGGGCACGCCGGGGCGGTCCCCGTACCCGCCGGAGGCGAACGGTGAACGCCACCCTGCTCGCCGTCGCGCTCTGCCTCGCCTCCGCCGTGACCTACGCGGCCGCCGCCGTCGCCCAGGAGCGGCTCGCCCGCCGCGCCGTCGCCCGCACCGCCCGGGACCTGCTCGGCAACGGCGCCTGGTGGTGGTCGGCCGGGCTGAACGCCGCCGCGGCGCTGCTGCACGCCGCCGCCCTGCGCTACGGCCCGCTGACCCTGGTCCAGCCCCTCGGCGCGCTCACCCTCGTCGCCGCCGTCCCGCTGGGCGCGCGCGGCGCCGGGCGGCGCGTCGCCGCCACCGAGTGGCGGGGCACCCTGGCCACCGTCGCCGGGCTCGGCCTGCTGCTGCTCCCCGCCTCCGGCCCGGCCCCCGACGACACCCTCAGCGTGGCCGAGGCCCTCACCGTCTCCGGAGCCACCCTGGCCGTGATCGCCCTGCTCACCGCCCGCAAGGACCCCGGCCCCGGCCTGCGCCACGCCACCGCCTCCGGCCTGGCCTCCGCCGTCGCCTCCGCCCTGACCCAGACCGTCGCCGTGGCCGGAGGCCGGGGCGGCTCCCTGCTCAGCGCCCGGGTGGTCACCGTCGCGCTGCTCGTCGTGGTCTTCGCGGTCGGCGGGATGCTGCTCTCGCAGCGCGCCTACCGGGGCGGCCTGGGGGCCCCGCTCGCCGTGGTCAACCTCGCCAACCCGCTCGCCGCCGCCGTCATCGGCATGGTCCTGCTCGGTGAACGCCTCCAGGGAGGGGCCCTCGGCATCGTCCTCGCCGTCGCCGGGGCGCTCGCCGCCACCCGGGGGGTGCTCCTGCTGACCCGGACCGCGCCCGGCTCCGTCCGGACCGGCGAAAGCCACCCCCTCCCGGCCGGCCATGTGACAGCATGATCGCCATGGCCGACCGCTCGTACCTCTCCCTGTGGTCCAGGAACTCCGTGCTGTCCATCGGCTCCGTGGGCTCCGTGCTCTCCGTCGGTTCGGTGGGCAGTGTGCTGTCCGTCGGCTCGCTCGGCTCCGCGCTCTCGGCAGGCTCCGCGGCCTCCTGGCTGAGCGTCGGCTCCGCCTTCTCGGCCCGCTCCGCCTGCTCCCTCCTCTCCTACCGCTCCCGCGGCGGCCTCGCGGCGGCCGGCGTCGGCGCCGTGACGGCCGCCGCCCTGGCCGCCGCACTGCTGAGAACCCGCCGCGGCTGAGAACCGCCGGGCCGCCGCCCGCGTCCTCCCCACCGTAGAGACGTGGACCAACGAGCGGAGTGAACGAGCATGGGCATCATCGGCTGGATCGTCCTGGGCCTGCTGGCCGGAGGCATCGCCAAGATCCTCCTGCCCGGCCGGGACCCCGGCGGCCTCATCGGAACGACCCTCATAGGCGTCGCGGGCGCCTTCATCGGCGGCTGGCTCTCCGCCAGGTTCCTGGACCGCCCCATCCAGAACCAGTTCTTCGACCTCGCCACCTGGGGCTCCGCCATCGCCGGCTCCCTCGTCCTGCTCATCGGCTACCGCATCCTCTTCGGCAACTCCCGCGACTAGTCCACCGCCCCGCGGCGCCCGGCACGGCACCTCGCCGCGAACCGGCAGACCCCTCCGGCCACGGCACCGGCCGGCCGCGGCATACGCTGGCTCCGCACGGCGCGACGTACGAGAGGCGAGGAGCCCACAGCCACATGAGCGTCACCCTGCCCCAGCCACCGCGGGGGACACCCCCGGTCCCCACCGCCGACCTCTACGACGAGCACGGCGAGGACCTCGGCATCTGCACCACCGCCTTCCGCCCCATCGGCGGCCGCCGCCTCTTCGCCGGGCCGGTGCGCACCGTCCGCTGTCACGAGGACAACGCCCTGCTGCGCGAACTCCTCCACACCCCCGGCGAAGGCGCCGTCCTCGTCATCGACGGCGGCGGCTCGCTGCGCACCGCCCTCGTCGGCGACCTCATCGCCGGGGCGGCCGCGCGCTCCGGCTGGGCCGGGCTGATCGTCAACGGCGCGGTCCGCGACAGCGTCGCCCTCGGCGGGCTCGACCTCGGCGTCCAGGCGCTCGGCACCTGCCCCCGCAAGAGCGGCAAGACCGGCGCGGGCGCCGTCGACGAGCCCGTCACCATCGGCGGGGTCACCTTCCGCCCCGGCGACACCGTGTACGTGGACGACGACGGCGTCGTGGTGCTGCCCGCCGGCCGCTGAGCCGGACCCGGCCCGGGGGCGAGATCGCGCCAGACCCGTCCCCGGCCCCTGGCGGCCGGGGACGGGGAGCCGCTTCACTGCGAGCCCATGAGACGACACAGGATCATGGGCCTGCTCGGCGCGCTCACCCTCGCCGCGGCCACCCTGGCGGGCGCCGGGGGACCCGCGGCGGCCGCCCCGGCGCCGGTCCCCGCCCGCACGGCCGCGGACACCCCGCCCGCCGAGTTCGGCACCGACTGGCACGACCCCCTCACGCCCGCCCCGCCCGTCGCGCACCCCGACACCCGCTCCTGCCGGGTGACCCTCGCCGAGGCGCAGTTCCGCGACTTCACCCCCTACCGCGGCGACTACACCCCGCCCGCGGGCTGCGGCCGGTCCGACTGGGCCACGGTGGTGCTCCGCCTCGACGGCAAGGTCAAGGGCCGCCAGTACGACCGGCTCGGCCACCTCGCCGTCGGCGGTGTGGAGATCCTGGGCACGTCCACTCCCGAACCCTCGCCCGAGGGAGTCGAGTGGTCCGTGGAGAAGGACGTCACCCGCTACCGGGACACCCTCAGCCGCCCGCAGCCCGTGGAGATGCTGATCGGCAACGTCGTCGACGACACCTACACCGGGGTCATCGACGTCAGGGTGACCCTCACCTTCTACGCCGCCGAGGGCCGCACCCGCCCCGCCCCCGCCCCCGACCGGGTCCTCCCGCTCGCCACCCCGGGCGTCACCACCCCGCGCAACACCGAGCGGATCCTCGCCGAGGTCTACGCCACCGGCTCCGGCGGCGGCTGCGAGGAGTACTGGTACATGACCGTCCCCGACGCCGCACCCTACTCGTGCAAGGCCGCCGGCGGCCCCTACCGCGAGGTCCGCGTCTCCGTCGACGGACGGCTCGCCGGGCTCGCCGCGCCCTTCCCGACCGTCTGGACCGGCGGCTGGTCCAATCCGTTCCTCTGGTACGTCACCCCCGGCCCGCGCGCCTTCGACGTCCAGCCCGTGGTCTACGACCTCACCCCCTTCGCCGCCCTCCTGAACGACGGGCGCCCGCACCGGATCGAGGTGGCCGTCGCCGGGGTACCGGCCGGCCAGAGCGGCTGGAGCACCCCCGCCAACCTGCTGCTGTGGCAGGACCGGGGCCGCGAGGTCGTCACCGGGGCGCTGACCCGCCACGAGGAGACGTCCCCCACCGGTTCCTCCCGCTGGACGCCCGCCGCCCCCGGCGGCGAACACCGCCTCGACACCGACGGCGCCCACCGCCTCACCGTCGCCGGATACCTCGACACCTCCCACGGCCGCGTGAACACCACCGTCACCCGGGCGGTGGACCACACCTCCGCCCACCGCTGGACCGACGGCGAGAACCGCGACGCCCTCACCGCCGCCTGGAACGACGAGGAGAGCGTCACCCGGGGCGCCACCACCACCCGCACCGCCCGGGCCTACACCATGGACGGCGAGACCACCCTCGGCGCCGACGGCCGGCTGCGCACCGTCCTCTCCCTGGGCGACCGCGCCGACACCGTCACCCTGCGCGGGGGCCACCGGACCGGACGGACCCTCCTCGACGACCGGTACACGGGCGACGCCTCGTACACGGTGAACGTCCCGCGCGACCAGCGGCACGCGGTCGGCACCACCACCGCCCGCCACCAGCTGTACGGGTCCGAAATCGGCGGCGGATGTTACGACCGCACGGTGTCCACCGCCCAGGGCGCACTGACGGAGGACCGCCGCCGCTGCTGACGGTGGCGCCCTCTACGATGACCGGCCATGGACACGAGTGAGGCCGGCAGACGGCTGGTCGACGGCCGTTTCGAACTGATCGCACCCCTGGGCGCCGGAGGCATGGGAACGGTGTGGCGCGCCCGCGACATCGCCCTGCACCGCGAGGTCGCCCTCAAGGAGGTGCGCCCGCCGGACCCGGCCTCCGAGGCCGCCAACCCTGGGCTCTCCGAGCAGATGCGCGAGCGCGCCGTGCGCGAGGCCCGGGCTCTGGCCCGCCTCGCGCACCCCGGCGTGGTGACGATCCACCACATCGTGGAGCCCGCACCCGGCACCGACGGCCACCCGTGGATCGTGATGGAACTGGTCAAGGGCGGCTCCCTGCACGACCGGCTGGCCGAAGGCCCCATGCCCGTCGCCGACGTCCTGCGGCTCGGGCTCGACATCCTGTCGGCGCTGCGCGCCGCCCACGCCGAGGGCGTCCTGCACCGGGACGTGAAACCGGCCAACGTGCTGCTGCGGCCCGACGGCGCCGCCGTCCTGACCGACTTCGGCATCGCCGCCGTGGGCGGGGCCACGGCCCTCACCTCCACCGGGGTGCTGATCGGCTCGCCCGAGTACATCGCCCCCGAGCGGGCGCGCGGCGAGGAAGGGCTCGCCGCCTCAGACCTGTGGTCGCTCGGCATGATGCTGTACGTCGCCGCCGAGGGCACCCACCCGCTGCGCCGGGCCACCAGCCTCGCCACCGTGGTCGCCGTCCTCGACGACCCCATCCCGGCCCCGGTGCGCTCCGGCCCGCTGGGCCCCGTACTGCAACGGCTGCTCGTACGGGACCCGGCCGTACGCCCCGACGGCGCCGAACTGGAAGCGCTGCTCCGCGCCGCGAGCGCCGCTTCCGGCGGAGCCGCCCCCGCGGTCCCGCCGGCGTACGGACCGCCGCCGGTCCCGGTGTCCGCGACGCCCCCGGCGTCGGACACCCGGCCGTTCGTCCCGGGCGGCGGCAGCCCGTACGACCGCACCGCACCCGTTCCCGCGGCGGGCCCGCGCCGCCGCCGGCCCGTCCTGATCGGCGCCCTGGTCGCGGTGGCCCTGACCGGCGGGGGCGTCGGCCTGGTCCAGGCGCTGCCCGGCACGGGCTCCGGCTCCACCGGCACGAACGCCAAGGGCGCCGCCACGGCCGGCGCCACACCCGGCGCCGCCGGCCGCACGGCCGGCCCCGGCACCGGCTCGTCCGGACCGCAGGGCAGCCCCGCCGCCGCGGCCAGGGGCAGCCTGCTCACCCCCGACAACGTCCGGACCGCGATCGAGGCGTTCAAGCAGCGGACCGGCACCACCTCCTTCGTCGAGATGACCGTCTACGAGGGCTACGTGCTCGCCTCGATCCCCACCGCCGCCGGCGCCGGCACCTACGACCGCTACGAGTACCGCGACGGCCAGGTCAAGCGCGACGGCCCGGGCGGCACGATCGACGAGGCCGCGCCCCTCATCGACATGGCGGGCGTGAAATGGGACGCCCTGCCCGGACTCCTCGACAAGGCCCGGCAGGAACTCGGCGTGACCAAGCCGACCTCGCGCTACGTCATCGTCGAACCCTGGCTGTTCGACGGCGCCACCGCCTCGATGCGGCCCTACCTCAGCGACGAGTACGGCCGCGGCGGCTACCTGTACGCCGACACCCAGGGCAACGTGAAGAAGGTCTACCGCTCCTGACATCGTGTCCCCTACCAGCCCGTCCGGTACGGGGACACGTCTTCAGGTATCGGACAGGCTCACCCGCACCCGGGCCGGCACAGCCACCCCCACGCAGCCGCCGCCGGATATGACATTCGTACTGGCCGGGACCGTACGGGCGGATCTGCCGGTGCCTCCGGCCCGGTCCCTATCGTGGGGGGCATGACAGCACAGCCGACCCCCGCACCCACGCTCCGGCGGGATGGCGCGGGAGCCAACGGGGAAGCGGGAACGGGCATGCGGGACGAGCGACGGTGCGCGGACGGGGCGAAGGCCGGGCGACGGGCCCGCAAGGCGGAGTGGGAAGCCCGCAAGGCCGAGTGGCGGGCGGCGGAGAAGGCCCGCAAGGCGCGCGGTGACGCCCCCGACTACGGCAGCGGCCCCATGGGACCGCCGAACGCCTTCACCCTGCTGCCCTGGCTGCTCCTGGGCATGGGCGCCCTCTCCAACATCGTCCACGGCGAGACCCCGAACCCCTGGATCGGGGCCCTGGGCCTGCTGCTCTTCAACTCCCTCTACGTGACGCTGGTGTTCCGGGCCTTCGACCAGCGGGCCCGGCAGGCGGCCGCCACGCGCTGGTGCCTGGTCGCGCTCGGCGCCGTCACCTGCGCCATGGCCGCCGTGTACGGCGGCAGCTGGATGCTGTTCTTCCCGCTGCTGGGCCTGGCCACCGGCGCGGTCGTCCGGGGCCGCAGGCTCGGCCAGGTGATGCTCGGCATCAGCGCCCTCGCCGGGGTGATCGGCGGGCTGCGGGAGGGCTGGGACGCCCTCGGCATCGTCTACGGGACCTTCCTGTCCGGCATGGTCACCGCCGCGATCCTCGCCCTGGCCGAGACGGTGCGCGAACTGCGCGACACCCGCCAGGAACTGGCGCGCGCCGCGGTGGACCAGGAGCGGCTGCGCTTCTCCCGCGACCTGCACGACCTGCTCGGCCACACCCTGTCGGTGATCGTGGTGAAGTCGGAGGCGGCCCGGCGCATCGCCCCCCGCGACATGGAGGCCGCCCTCGGACAGGTCCGCGACATCGAGACCGTCGGCCGCCAGGCCCTCACCGAGATCCGGGAGGCCGTCACCGGCTATCGCGAAGCCAGCCTGGCCTCCGAACTCGACCGGGCCCGGGGCGCGTTGACCGCCGCCGGCATCGAGCCCCTGGTCCGCCAGTCCGGGCCCCCGCTGCCTCCGCAGGCCGCCGCCCTGCTGGGCTGGGTGGTCCGCGAGGCAGCCACCAACGCGGTCCGCCACAGCGAGGCCACCACCTGTGAGATCGAGGTGCGCGGCGGGGCGGAACGGGTCCGGCTGGTGATCACCGACGACGGCCGAGGCACCGGCACGACCCCGCCGGGCAGCGGACTGACCGGCCTCGCGGAACGCCTCGCGGCCGCCGGCGGCACGCTGACCGGCGGGCCGGTGCCGGGCGGGGGCTTCCGGGTCAGCGCGGAGCTCCCGGTGGAGACGGCCGTGGGCGTCGAGGAGGGGGCTACCCCATGACGATCAGTCCGGCGAACGCGACCGCTCCGGACACGGAGCAGATGATCCGCTGGGTCCGGTTCCAGTGCTCCCAGCCCCGCTCGCAGCGGCTGCCGACCAGGATGCCGAGGGTGCCGAGGCCGAACAGGCCCAGGCCGACCGTGCCCCTGACACCGAGACCGAACAGGCCGGTATCGGCCGTGGAACCCATGTCGTCCTTCTCCCCCCTCGCCTTCCGGGCGCGCCGGTCCGTGATCCGCGAGGCTACGCCGCCGCAGGCGCCGCTCACCAGGGGCGGACCATCCGCCACCTCCCGGGTGCGGGCCCGCGCCCACCGCCTAGGCTGGCCGCATGACCGAGCCTGACACGGGGCGCCCCGTGAGTTCCGTACGGGTCCTCCTCGCCGAGGACCAGGGCATGATGCGCGGAGCCCTGGCCCTGCTGCTCGGGCTGGAGGAGGACATCGAGGTCGTGGCGCAGGTGGCCGCCGGGGACGAGATCGTGCCCGCCGCCCTCGCCGCCCGGCCCGACGTGGCCCTCCTCGACATCGAACTCCCGGGCCGCAGCGGCCTCGACGCCGCCGCCGAGCTGCGCACGGCCCTCCCCGGCTGCCGGGTGCTGATCCTCACCACCTTCGGCCGCCCCGGCTACCTGCGCCGGGCCATGGAGGCGGGCGCCGCGGGCTTCCTCGTCAAGGACGGGCCGGTGGAGGAGCTGGCCGTTGCCGTCCGCCGGGTCCTGGCGGGGGAGACCGTGATCGACCCCTCGCTCGCCGCGGCAGCGCTCAGCGCCGGGCCGAACCCGTTGACCCCGCGCGAGGCCGACGTGCTGAACGCGGCGGCCGACGGGGCCACGGTCGCCGACATCGCGGCCCGGGTGCACCTGTCGGAGTCGACCGTGCGGAACTACCTCTCGGCGGCCATCGGCAAGACCGGCACCCGCAACCGCATGGAGGCCGTCCGCGCGGCCCGCCGCCAGGGCTGGCTCTGAGGGACGGCGGGGCCGCGGAGGCTGCGCGGCCGCTGGGTAGGGTGGGGGCGACAGCACACCGTCGAACGCAACGCGACGCCCGCCGACGGCGCGGGCGGCGCGGAGACCGCCGAGAACGAGGAGCAGACGTGAGCGAGCCGGCGTCCATCGCCCTGCAGCAGGAGATCGCCCGGGAACTGGAGGTCGCCGAGACCTTCGACGCCGAGCGGGAGATCGAGCGCCGGGTGGCCTTCCTCGCCGAGCGGCTCACCTCCACCGGCCTGCGCTCCCTCGTCCTGGGCATCAGCGGCGGGGTGGACTCCACCACCGCCGGCCGGCTCTGCCAGCTCGCCGTCGAGCGGGCCCGCGCGGCCGGGCACGAGGCGCGGTTCTACGCGATGCGGCTGCCCTACGGGGTCCAGGCCGACGAGCACGACGCCCAGCTCGCCCTCTCCTTCATCCGCGCCGACCAGGTCCTGACCGTGGACGTCAAGCCGGCGAGCGACGCCGCCCTGGAGGCCGCGCGGGCCGCCGGCGTGGAGTTCCGCGACGACCACCACCAGGACTTCGTCCACGGCAACATCAAGGCCCGGCAGCGGATGATCGCCCAGTACGCGGTGGCCGGCGCCCACGACGGTCTGGTGGTCGGCACCGACCACGCCGCCGAGGCGGTATCCGGCTTCTTCACCAAGTTCGGTGACGGGGCGGCCGACCTGGTGCCGCTGACCGGCCTGACCAAGCGCCGGGTGCGCGCGGTCGCGGACGCCCTGGGCGCGCCCGCCGAGCTGGTCTGGAAGGTCCCGACCGCCGACCTGGAGACCCTCGACCCGGGCAAGGCCGACGAGGACGCCCTCGGGGTCACCTACGACGACATCGACGACTTCCTGGAGGGCAAGCCGGTCGACGCGCGGGCCTTCGACACGATCGTCCGCCGCTACCGGCTCACCGACCACAAGCGCCGGCTGCCGATCACCCCGGGCCACCTCCCGGCTCAGTAGGCGCCGTTGACGTTGTCGATCGAGCCGTAGCGGGCGGCCGCGTAGTTGCAGGCGGCCGTGATGTTCGCGACGGGGTCGTAGGAGTCCATCGCCGTGCCGGGCACGTGGTAGGCCCGGAAGGTCGGGTCGATGACCTGGAGCAGCCCCTTGGAGGGAATGCCGGCCGCGGCGTTGGAGTCCCAGTTGTTGATGGCGAGGGGATTGCCGGAGGACTCCCGCATCACGTTGCGGTGGATTCCGTTGTAGGTGCCGGGAATCCCGTGCTTGGCCATGATGTCCAGCGACTGCCGGATCCAGCCGTCCAGGTTGTTCGCGTACGTCTTGACGGCCGCGGGCGCGGCGGCGGGCTTGGCGGCGAGCGCGGTGGCCCGGGCGGCGGCGGCCTTCGCCGCCCCGCCCAGGGTCAGCTTGAGGCCCGGGCGGATGACGGAGGGGTCGCTGCCGATGACCGTGCGGTTGGCCTCGTAGAGGGCCTTCCAGCCGCCGCTCACGGAATGCTCCGCCGCGATCTTCGTCAGGGTGTCGCCGCCGACCACCGAATAGACCATGGGGGCCGCCGCCGGTTCCGCGGCCGGTTTGGCGGCGGGGAGGGCCAGGGTGCTCGCGGCGGGCGCCGCGGCCGGCTGTGCGACGGCCGCCCCGGCCGTGGTCGCGCTGATCAGGGGGAGGGCGAGGGCCGCTCCGCCGGTGCCGGCGAAGGCCAGCTTGCGGGCGATCTTGTGCTGCTTCGGCCGGCGGTGCTTACCCGATGCGGGCATGGCGCATTTCCTCACGTGCGGGTGCGGGGAAGTCCCCGGCGGCGGCCGGATTCGGCAGTCGGCCACCGGGAATGAGGGTGACCGTAGGCGAGCGCGCGGGGGGCGGACAAGACGCGAATTCCACCCGGAGATCGACTTCCGGCGGACCGCGCGCCAAACGACCTTGAAAAGATTCTCGGGAAATCCGGGTTTCCCTTTCCGGGAAAAGGGAATCGACCCTTCCGGGGAAATTGATGTTGGCCCGGCGGGTGTGGCTCACATCACGGCCCCGCCGGGCTCTCCGCCCTCGTTCGCAATACGGGCAATTCGCGGGCCGATGCTGCCGATTGGGGCGACCTGCGCGAGAGTTTTAAATCGTCTCGAAGATGGATGAATCGGGCACACTCTGATGGGGTCAGAGTGCGGCCAGTTCCTCCAGGGCGGCCGCCACCGCCGCTCCGGACGCCGGAAGCATCGGAAGCCGTACGTCCGGCGTCGGGATCCGCCCCTGCGCGTGCAGCACGCCCTTGACCACCCCCGGATTCGGCTCGGCGAACAGGGACGCCGACAACCGCGCCAGCCCGTGGCCCAGCTCCCGGGCCCGTACCGCCCCACCCTCCCGCCAGGCCCCGGCCAGCTCTGCGAACCGCTCCGTCGCCAGGTGCGCCGAGGCGAGGATCCCGCCGGCGGCGCCGAGCGCCAGCAGCGGGGACACGTACACGTCGTCCCCGGCCAGCACCGCGAACCCGTCCGGCAGGTCGCCCAGCAGCGCCACCGTCTCCTGGTCGATCCCGCCGGCCGCGTACTTCACCCCGGCCACCCCGGGCAGCGACGCCAGCTCCCGCAGCGCGGCCGCGTCCAACGCCTGCCCCGTCCGGTAGGGGATGTGATAGACGATCAGCGGCACCGGGCTCACCGAGGCCAGCCGGGCGAAGTGGGCCAGCACCCCCGCCGCACCCGGCCGCACGAACGGGGGCACGGTCACCAGCGCCGCCACCGCCTCCGGCCGGCGCGCCAGCCGGGCCAGCGAGGCCTCCGCAGCCCGGGCCCCGCCCGCCCCGGCCCCCACCGTGAGCGGCGCTCCCCGCTCCCGGCAGACCCGGGCGCAGACCTCGGTGACCAGTTCGCGTTCGTCCTCCTCCAGGGCGGCCGCCTCGGCGGTGGTCCCCAGGGCGACGAGCCCGGAGGCGCCCGCGTCGAGCACCTCGTGCGCGAGGGCCTCCAGCGCGCCGGCGGCGACGTCCCCGCCGCGGGTGAAGGGGGTGACGAGCGGGACGTGGATCCCGTCGAGGAGCGGCCCCGCCTCCCGGCCGGCCGTGCGTGCGTCCGACTGCTCCGTGTACTGCCCGATGTCCTGTCGCATGCCCAAGAGCCTCGCCCGCCCCGAGCGCCGAATCCAGTTCACGTTCCTTACGTGATCCGTAAGCTGAGCCGATGCTCGACGTACGCCGCCTGCGGCTCCTGCGCGAACTCGCCCGCCGCGGCACCATCGCCGCCGTGGCCGAGGCCCTCGCCTACAGCCCCTCCGCCGTGTCCCAGCAACTGGCCGTCCTGGAGCGCGAAGCCGGACTGCCGCTGCTGGAGCGCACCGGCCGCCGAGTCCGTCTCACCCCCGCCGCCCAGAACCTGGTCGGGCACGCCGAGGCGGTCCTGGAGCGGCTCGAACAGGCCGACGCCGACCTCGCCGACGCCCGCAGCGGCCTCGCCGGGGTGCTGCGCGTCGGAGCGTTCCCCACGGCGACCCGCTCCCTGGTCCCCGCCGCCCTGGTCCACCTGGCCCGGCGCCACCCGGCACTGGAGCCGATGGTCCACGAGACCGACCCGGCGGCGGTCGCGCACGCGCTGCGGGCCGGTGACCTGGACGTGGCCCTGGTCCACGAGTACGACTTCGTCCCCGCTCCCGCCGAGCCGGGACTGGCCGTCCGCCCGCTGTACGGGGAGGCGGTGTACCTGGCCGCCCCGGCGACGGGGACGCGGCCGGAGCGCGCGCCGGAGCCCGCCCCGGCCGCGGGCTCCGCCGGCCCCTGGGAGGGCTCGGCCCTGCGGGCCCACCGGGACGCGCCCTGGATCACCGCCACACCCGGCACCCTCTGCCACACCATGACCCTGCGGGCCTGCCAGGCCGCCGGGTTCACCCCGCGCGTGCGGCACCGCATCGACGAGTTCGCCACCGTCCTCGCGCTGGTCGCGGCCGGCCAGGGGGTGGCCGTCGTCCCCCAGCTCGGGGTGGCCGGCCCTCCGGACCCCGCGGTCACCCTGACCCGCCTGCCCATGGAACGCCGCACCGGCATCGCGTTCCGCAGCGGGGCCGGCGCCCACCCCGCCGTGGCCGCCTTCGCCGCCTCGCTCCGCGCCTGCGTACCGCCGGATCTGGCCGTACCGCGCGCCGAGGCGTGACACAACTCCCGTACTGTGCGCCGCCCGTGTACGTTCGGTGATCCAGACCGATCCGATCAGAACGGGGTACGACGTGACACATCGCGTACGAGGAGTCATCGCGCGGAGCAAGGGCGCACCGGTGGAGACGACCACGATCCTCGTGCCCGACCCGGGCCCGGGCGAGGCCCTGGTCAAGGTCCAGGCCTGCGGGGTCTGTCACACCGACCTGCACTACCGCGAGGGCGGCATCAACGACGAGTTCCCCTTCCTCCTCGGCCACGAGGCGGCCGGCGTCGTCGAGTCCGTCGGCCCGGACGTCACGTCCGTCGCCCCCGGCGACTTCGTCGTCCTCAACTGGCGTGCGGTGTGCGGCACCTGCCGGGCCTGCAAGCGCGGCCGCCCCTGGTACTGCTTCGCCACGCACAACGCCACCCAGCCGATGACCCTGGAGGACGGCACCCCGCTCTCCCCGGCCCTGGGCATCGGCGCCTTCGCGGAGAAGACCCTCGTCGCCGCCGGCCAGTGCACCAAGGTCGACCCGGCCGCCTCGCCCGCAGCCGCGGGGCTCCTCGGCTGCGGGGTGATGGCCGGCCTCGGCGCCGCCCTGAACACCGGCAACGTCGGGCGCGGCGACTCGGTCGCCGTCATCGGCTGCGGGGGAGTGGGCAACGCCGCCGTCGCCGGTGCCCGGCTGGCGGGCGCCTCGAAGATCATCGCCGTGGACCTGGACGACCGGAAACTGGAGTGGGCCCGCGGACTCGGCGCCACCCACACCGTCAACGGCCGCAGCCAGGACGTGGTCGAGGCGATCCGGGAACTGACCGCAGGCAACGGCGCGGACGTCGTCATCGAGGCCGTCGGCCGCCCCGAGACCTACCGGCAGGCCTTCTACGCCCGCGACCTGGCCGGCACCGTCGTACTGGTCGGCGTACCGACGCCGGAGATGACGCTCGACCTCCCGCTCCTCGACGTGTTCGGCCGCGGCGGCGCCCTCAAGTCCTCCTGGTACGGCGACTGCCTGCCCGAGCGCGACTTCCCCCTGCTGATCGACCTCTACCTCCAGGGCCGCCTCGACCTCGACGCCTTCGTCTCCGAGACCATCCCGCTCGACGGGGTCGAGGAGGCCTTCGCCCGCATGGAGCGCGGCGAGGTCCTGCGGTCGGTGGTCGAGTTCTGACCCGGTGACGGCGGGGCCGGTTCCGTAGACTCGCCCGGACCACACCCCCGCCCGCCCCGGCCGCGATCCGGCCGGGGCCCCGGCGGGGGCCCGCACCCGCACCCCAGGGACCGTCCGTGACCCGCCAGCGCAGCCACAGCTACCGCCAGCCCGGTGTCGTCCTCACCGACCACCACTTCACCGTGCCGCTCGACCACGCCCGCCCCGACGGTGAGCACATCGAGCTCTACGCGCGGGAGGTCGTGGCGAGCGGCAAGGACCCCGAACGGCTGCCCTGGCTGCTCTACCTGGAGGGCGGCCCCGGCTTCGGTGCGCGGCGCTTCACCGGACGGCAGGCCTGGCTGGAACGGGCCCTCGCCGACCACCGCGTCCTCCTCCTCGACCAGCGCGGCACCGGCCGCTCCACCCCGGCCAACCGCCAGACCCTGCCCCTGCGCGGCACCCCCGCCCAGCAGGCCGAGTACCTCGCCCACTTCCGGGCCGACTCCATCGTCCGCGACGCCGAGAGCATCCGCCGCACCCTGACCGGCGGCGCACCCTGGACCGTCCTCGGCCAGAGCTTCGGCGGGTTCTGCGCCACCCACTACCTCTCCACCGCCCCCGAGGGCCTCACCGCCGCCCTGATCACCGGCGGCCTGCCCTCGCTCGACGCCACCGCCACCCAGGTCTACGAGGCCGCGTACCCGCGCGTCGAACGCAAGAACCTCGCCCACTACGCCCGCTACCCCATGGACGTGGAACGCGCCCGCCGCATCGCCGCCCACCTCGCCGAGCGGCCCGCCGAACTGCCGGGCGGCTACCGGCTCACCGCCGAGGCCTTCCAGTCCCTCGGCCTGCTCCTCGGCACGGGCGACGGCAGCCACCAGCTCCACTACCTCCTCGAAGACGCCTTCGTCACCACCCCGGCCGGCCCCGCCCTCTCGGACGCCTTCCTCGAAACGGTCCGCTCCCACCTCTCCTTCGCCGGCCACCCCCTCTACGCCCTCCTCCACGAGGCCATCTACGCCCAGGACCCGGCCGCTCCCACCGGCTGGGCCGCCGAACGGGTCCGCGCCGCCCACCCGCGCTTCGACGCCGCGAAGACCCTCGGCGGAGGCGAGCCCCTCCTGTTCACCGGCGAGACCATCCACCCCTGGCACTTCACCGCCGACCCCGCCCTGGCCCCGCTGCGCGAGACCGCCGAACTCCTCGCGGCCCGCACCGGCTGGCAGCCCCTCTACGACCCCGCGCGGCTGGCCGCCAACGAGGTCCCGGTCGCGGCCGCGATCTACCACGACGACATGTACGTGGACACCGGCCACTCCCTGCGCACCGCCCGCGCGATCCGCGGCCTGCGCACGTGGGTGACGGACGAGTACGAACACGACGGCGTCCGCGCGGGCGGCCCCCACGTCCTCGACCGCCTCCTCACCCTCCTCGACGACTGGTCGGGGCCGGCCCGGCAGGTGCGGGCGGCTCCATGAAGGGGCGCCTCAGGTGGGAGGTGGCCAGGAGGGCGTCGCGGGCGGTCGCGAGAGCCAGGAGGGACTCGCGGGAGGCCCGGGCCGCGGCGCGGTCGCGTTCGTGGGAGTACGGGACCGCCGGATCGGCCAACTGGACGGCGTGCACGAGCACATCGCCGGTGACCAGCACGTCCCGGGCGCCGCGGGCCTGCTCCACCAGCAGCGACTGGTGCCCCGGGGTGTGGCCGGGCGTCGGCAGCAGGGTCAGCCCCGGGGCGAGTCGGTGGCGGCCGTCGACGAGCTGGAGCTGTCCGGCAGACCGCAGCGGGGTCACCGCCCACGCCCGGACCGGGTCGGCCGGGTCCAGCGCGTCGGCCTCGGAACGCTGGACGACGTAGCGCGCCTGCGGGAAGAACGGCCGCCCGGAGTCCCCCAGGGACCACCCGGCGTGGTCCTCGTGGAGGTGCGTCAGCACCACCGCCTCCACGTCCTCCGGGGCGATCCCCGCCCCCGCGAGCGCCCGCGGCAGCCGTCCCGGCACCGGGGCCCAGCCGGCGGCCGGCCCGTGCGACGGGCCGACCCCCGCGTCCACCAGCACCCAGCGGCCGCGCGGGCGGGCCACGGCGAAGCACCGGAAGTCCAGCAGCCAGGCCCCGTCCGGCCCCGCCGCACCCGGATCGAGGGCGGCCGCGCGCGCCCAGTCGGCCGCGGCGGCGCCGGGGAAGGCGGTGCGCGCGGGTTCGAAGAACGTGCCGGTGGCGTCGAGTAGCGCCACCACCTGCCCGTGGCGGTCCATTCGCCTATTGTGCGACGCATGACCGAACAAGCTGATCAGCAGGCGCCCTTGCAGCCGATGCCGGCGGACTGGCGGCGCGCGCTCGCGGTGGTCGCCCACCCCGACGACCTGGAGTACGGCTGTGCGGCGGCCATCGCCCACTGGACCGACGGCGGCCGTGAGGTCGCCTACGTGCTGGCCACCCGCGGCGAGGCCGGCATCGACGGGGTCGCCCCGGACGCGTGCGCCCCGCTGCGCGAGGCCGAGCAGCGAGCCAGTGCGGCCGTCGTCGGGGTCTCCACGGTGGAGTTCCTCGACCACCGCGACGGCGTCATCGAGTACGGACCGGCCCTGCGCCGGGACATCGCGGCGGCCATCCGGCGCCACCGTCCCGAGCTGGTGGTCACGCTCAACCACCGGGACACCTGGGGCGGGGCGGACGGCGGGGGCAACTGGAACAGCCCCGACCACAAGGCCGTCGGCCGGGCCGTCCTGGACGCCGCCGGCGACGCCGGCAACCGTTGGATCTTCCCCGAACTCATCTCCGAGCAGGGGCTGGAGCCGTGGGACGGGGTGCGCTGGGTCGCCGTGTCGGGCACCACCACCCCCACGCACGCCGTCGAGGCCGGGCCCGGTCTGGAGCGTGCCGTGCGCTCCTTGCTGGAGCACAAGGCGTACATCGCGGCGCTGACCGACCAGGACCCGCAGGAGTACGCCCGCGCCTTCCTGACCGGCAGCGTCCAGCAGGCGGCGGCCCGCTTCGGCGGCGTCCCGGCGGTCGCGTTCGAGGTCTTCCCCCGCTGATCCCACCTCGCCGGTCTGACGGTACGTCAATCCGGCGGCGGAGCCGTCACGGGCGGCTCCGCCACCGAGGCCTCCGTCCGCGCCCCGCCCGAGGGCGGCGCCGGGGTGGTGGCGGACGCGGGCGGCGACCCGCGCATCGCCAGGGAGGCGGGCGCGGGCCGGGCGCCGGCGGCGGAGACCGCGCCGCTCGCCGTCCAGGGCGGCGAACGTTCCGGTCACACCCTAGGGAGCCTCCGTCCGGCGCAGGTCGTGGAAGCCGCGGTACTCGGCCCGCATCAGCTCGGCGAAGGAGTCGTGGCGCTGCGGTCCGTAGCCGCTCCAGGTGGAGTACCGGTACGCCGCCCATTCGCCGTCGCCGTTCACGTCACCGGGGTCGAGGAGCAGCCAGGTCTGGTCGCCCGTCAGGGATATCTGCACCGCGCGGTTCCACCGGGCGCTCTCGTACGCCTCCTCGTCGCCCCCGCTCTCGTCGCCCCCGCTCTCGTCCTCCTCGTCCTCGTCCTCCTCGTCCTCGTCGAGGTCCGCGTCCAGGTCCTCCCGCTCCCACATCGTGAGGTCCTCGTGGACGGAGGGCGTCAGTTCGCGGACCGGCCCCACCCGCTCCGCGGGCGCGAGCAGCTCCACGAACTCCCCGGCCCACCGCCATCCGTCGGTGACCTCCAGGAACGAGCGGTAGGAGGGCGGCAGCGGGGCCCCGAGCCGGGCTTCGAGCGCGGCGATCCGCTCCGGCGGGGCCGGATCGAAGCCCAGCCAGCCGAGCGCCGGCTCCGAGGGCTCCTCGGCCCGTCGGGCGGCGTCGCGCTCGGCGCTCCAGGTGCGCAGGAAGGGTTCCCATTCGTGGATCTTCATGCCCCCGATGGTGCCGCACCCCACCGACAGCGGCCCGCACGGGGCCGGATCCGCGGTCCCGGCTCACGGGGCCCGCAGCGGTCGACAGCGGGGGACCCCGCGAGGGCCGGGCCCGCGCGGACCGGCGGCTACGCGGGCAGGTACGCCTGCTTCGCGGCGCAGGTCCAGATCACCGGCTTCAGCGTGCCGGCCGCGTTGACGGCCGCGCCGCCGACCCGCCCGTCGTCGGCGACCGACGAGGCGGCGCTGGCCCGGTGCGCGGCCAGCCGGGGCAGCGCGAGCACCGGGCCGGTACCCGGCCACAGCTGCGCCTGGTCGGGCAGGGTCTGCTCGTCCGGGTGGAACCTGGCGGTGCCGACGGACACGTTCGTGGTCGGGCTGATCGCCTCCAGGGTGCCGTAGGGGTGGGTCTTCAGCACCCCGGGGTAGGACGCGGACCCGGGGTGGGGCGGGGCCCAGGTGACCGGCAGGTACCGGTACCCCATGCCGTTCCAGTCGTAGCCCACGACGCGGCCGCTCTCGTCGAGGTCCTGTACGCGGCTCTCGTTCGAGGTGCGGCCCAGGGCCTGCGCGGGCCCACCGTCGGCGGGCCACAGCACCGGGAAGGTGCCCTCCAGGTGCCCGCCGGTCTCGGGGACCTCGTAGTCCTCGCGGGCCATGCCGAGGACGTCGCCCCTGTTGTTGATGCCGGTGACCGTGTCGATCCTGGTGCCCGGGGCGGCGCCCGCCGGAACGGGCAGGTCGCGGACCTTCAGGCCGTCCTTCCAGACGGCGCCCCGGCCCGTCCCGGTGCCCGAGACGACGTACCCGGCGTCGTTGACGTCGGCGTCGGTGGACAGGAAGTCGCTCCCGGGCAGCCGGGTGACCGCGGCGTCGCCCTGCCGGTAGGTGAAGAGGTAGCCGTCGGCGCCCAGGACGGCGCCCACCATCAGCCCGCCCTTGTTCACGGCGAGCACCGCCCCGGCGGCGGCCGATTCGGGCAGCGGGACCTTGTGGAGCCGGGTGCCGGTCCAGTAGACCGGCCTGCCGCCGGACAGGCCCACCGACAGGTTGCCGCTGCCCAGGCCGAGGACCCCCTCGGCCTGGGGGCCGCCCACCTGGTAGCCGCCGGTCCCGGTCGAGCCGAGCACCTGGATGCGGGGCGTGCAGGCGGTGGCCGCCGTGGCCGGCCCGGCCGCGGTGACGATGCCCGCCAGGACGAGGGCGGCGGACGCCGCCGCGGTGGCGCGGCGCGTGCGGCTGCGCGCGCGGGTGCGGGTGTGCGTGCTGTTCATGACGGTGTTCCCCCCGTGGTGTGTACCCGTGGGGCGGGCGGGGGCGGAGCGGTCGGCTCCGCTCGCATGGCGCCCACGGAGCGTCATATGCCCTGGGAAGGGCGCGAGTCGATGGTATCCACTCGTACTCCTGTTCACCCCAGGTTCGTGCGCGTGAAGGGCGGAGGGGAGGGCGGCCCCCGCCCGGGAGCGCCCGCACCCGCGGTACGGCCCGTTCCGAGAAGGCTTCCCAAGGCGTCAAGCGACCGCTTAGTATGCCGCGGAGCGTGGTTCCTCGACGGCGGCTGGAGGCCCCGGATGCAGGCTTGGCGAGTACACACGACCGGAGAGCCCCGCGAGGCCATGCGCCTCGAAGAGGTCCCCGAACCGGTACCCGGCGAGGGCGAGGTCAGACTCAGGGTGCTCGCCGCGAACGTCAACTTCCCCGACGCGCTCCTCACCCGGGGCCAGTACCAGATCCGGCCCCCGCTGCCCTTCACCCCCGGCGTCGAGGTCTGCGGCGAGACCGCGGACGGCCGACGCGTCATCGCCAACCCGAGCCTGCCCCACGGCGGATTCGCCGAGTACGTGACCGCCCCCGCGCACGCCCTCCTCCCCGCCCCCGACGCCCTCGACGACGCCGAGGCCGCCGCCCTGCACATCGGCTACCAGACCGGCTGGTTCGGCCTGCACCGCCGGGCCCGCATCCGGAGCGGGGAGACCCTCCTCGTGCACGCCGCCGCCGGCGGGGTCGGCAGCGCCGCCGTCCAGCTCGGCAAGGCCGCCGGGGCCACCGTCATCGGGGTCGTCGGCGGCAAGGCCAAGGCCCGCACCGCGGAGCAGCTCGGCTGCGACCTCGTGGTCGACCGCACCGCCGAGGACCTCGTCGCCCGTGTCAAGGAGTTCACCGGCGGACGCGGCGCCGACGTCGTCTACGACCCCGTCGGCGGCGACGCCTACACCGCCTCAGCCAAGTGCGTGGCCTTCGAGGGCCGCATCGTGGTCGTCGGCTTCGCCGGCGGCACCGTACCCGCCCCCGCCCTCAACCACGCCCTGGTGAAGAACTACTCGATCCTCGGCCTGCACTGGGGGCTCTACGCCGCCAAGGACCCCGCCGCCGTCCTCGCCTGCCACACCGAACTCACCCGCCTGGCCGCCGAGGGCGCGGTCAGACCCCTGGTCAGTGAACGGGTCCCGCTCGCCGGGGCCGCCGACGCCGTCCAGCGGGTCGCCGACGGCACCACCACCGGCCGGCTGGTCGTCGTACCGTCCCTGCCGGACGGCGGCGCCCGATGACCGCCACCGCCGCCGACCTCGTCGCCCGCACCCGGGACCTCCTCGCCGCCCACCCGCCCGCCTCCACCGCCCCCGCCGACTTCCTGCGCGCCCGCTTCGACGCCGGACTGGCCTGGGTCCACTACCCCGAGGGCCTCGGCGGGCTCGGCGCGCCCCGCACCCTCCAGGCCGTCGTCGACGCCGAACTGGAGGCCGCCGGGGCCCCCGACAACGACCCGCGCCGGATCGGCATCGGCCTGGGCATGGCGGCGCCCACGATCCTCGCCTACGGCACCGAGGAGCAGAAGCGCCGCTTCCTGCGCCCCCTGTGGCTGGGGGAGGAGGTCTGGTGCCAGCTCTTCAGCGAGCCCGGAGCCGGCTCCGACCTCGCCGCCCTCGCCACCCGCGCCGTCCTCGACGAAGCGGCCGGGGAATGGGTGGTCGACGGGCAGAAGGTGTGGACCTCCAGCGCGCACACCGCACGCTGGGCCATCCTCATCGCCCGCACCGACCCCGCCCTCCCCAAACACCGGGGCATCACCTACTTCCTGTGCGACATGCACGCCCCCGGCGTCGAGGTCCGCCCGCTGCGCCAGATCACCGGCGAGGCCGAGTTCAACGAGGTCTTCCTCACCGGGGTCCGCATCCCCGACGCCCACCGCATCGGCGCCGTCGGCGAGGGCTGGGCCGTCGCCCGCACCACCCTCATGAACGAACGCGTCTCCATCGGCGGCATGCGCCTGCCGCGCGAGGGCGGCATGATCGCCCCCGTCGCCGCCACCTGGCGCGAACGCCCCGAGCTGCGCACCCACGCCCTGCACCAGCGGCTGCTCGGCCTGTGGGTCGAGGCCGAGGTCGCCCGCCTCACCGGCGAGCGGCTGCGCCAGCAGCTCGCCGCCGGCCAGCCGGGCCCCGAGGGCAGCGGGATGAAGCTGACCTTCGCCCGCCTCAACCAGGAGATCAGCGGCCTGGAGGTGGAACTCCTCGGCGAGGAGGGGCTCCTGTACGAGGACTGGACCATGCGCCGCCCCGACATCGTCGACTTCACGGGCCGCGACGCCGGATACCGCTACCTGCGCGCCAAGGGCAACAGCATCGAGGGCGGCACCAGCGAGATCCTCCTCAACATCGTCGCCGAACGCGTCCTCGGACTGCCCGCCGAACCGCGCGACGACAAGGACACCCCCTGGAAGGACCTCGCCCGATGAGCGCACTCCCGCCGCGGCCGGGCCACCCGGCCCCCCGCGCCCCCATCGACCTGCTCTACTCCGACACCGAGGAGGAACTGCGCGCGGCCGTACGGTCCCTGCTCGCCGACCGCTGCGGTCCCGCGTCGGTCCTCGCCCGGGCGGAGACCGGCCGCCCCCACGACCCCGAGCTGTGGCGCGTCCTGGCCGCCGGGATCGGCGCCGCGGGACTGCTCGTCCCCGAGAAGCTGGGCGGGGCGGGCGCCGGACACCGCGAGGCCGCCGTGGTCCTGGAGGAGCTGGGCCGGGCCGTGGCCCCCGTCCCGTACCTGACCAGCTCCGTCCTGGCCACGGAGATCCTGCTCGCCTGCGCCTGCGACGGCCCCGAAGCGGCGGACCTGGTACGGGAGCTCGCGGCTGGCCGGCTGGTCTGCGTCCCCGCCCTCCCCCTCACCCAGGCCCCCGGCGCGCCCCTGCCGGCGCTGCTCCACGACGCCGGGGGCGGGGTGCTCAGCGGCACGGTGACCTCCGTCGCCGACGCGGTGGCCGCCGACGTCCTGCTCGTCCTCGCCGACACCGGGCTCCACGCGGTGCCCGCCGACCGCGCCGTCCTGCACCCGGTGGTGCCCCTGGACCTGACCCGTCCGCCGGCGACCGTCACCTTCGACGCGGCCGCCGGAACCCGCCTGGCGGACCCCGCCACCGCGCGGGCGGCCGTCGCCGGGGCCCTGCTGTCCGGGGCGGGCCTGCTGGCCTCGGAGCAGCTCGGGCTGACCGAGTGGTGCCTCACCGAGACCGTCGGATACCTGCGCGGGCGCCATCAGTTCAACCGCCCCGTCGGCTCCTTCCAGGCACTCAAGCACCGCCTGGCCCAGCTGTGGCTCGACGTGGCCTCCGCCCGGGCGGCCGCCCGCGCCGCCGCCGACGCCCTCGCGACGGGCGCCCCCGACGCTCCCCTGACGGTGGCCGTCGCCCAGGCCCACTGCTCCGGGGTCGCGGTCCGCGCGGCCGAGGAATGCGTCCAGCTCCACGGAGGCATCGGCATGACCTGGGAACACCCCGCCCACCTCTACCTCAAGCGCGCCAAGGCCGATTCGCTCGCGCTCGGCACCACGGGCCACCACCGCGGCCTGGTCGCCGATTTCGCGGAACTCCCGGCCCCGTAGGTCTCCCTCCGGGACCGCTGCGGCGCAGCGGTCCCGCCCACTCCGCCCCAGCCAGGTGACCTCCCCCGCCACGCCGCGTTAGACCCCGTACGCGGACCACGAAGCGAGGGAGACCCATGCACGCCAGCGCCAGCGCCAGCGCCACCCGCACCCGCCGCGCGTTCCTCCGTACGGTGTTCGGCGGCGCCGCCCTCGCCGGTACGGCCGCCGCGCTGGCTCCCGTCCTGCGCGCCCGCCGCCCCCGGCAGACCCTCGGCCCGGCCCCGCTGACCGAGGAGACCTACCGCGGCCGGCACATCAGCGTCGACCCGGTCGCGGCGGTGGTGCACATCGACGGCCGGCCCCTCCACGTCATGCGCCGCGCCGACGGCAGCTACCTCAGCGCGGTCAACCACTTCCAGTCCTACGGGACCCCGCTGGAACTCGCCCGCGCGGCCGTCGACGAACTCGGCACGACCCAGCTGGCCTTGGCCACCCCGCACCACGGCTGACGGCCGGGAACCAGGAGGACCCCCACGGTGTACACCCGGCACAACCAGAAGAACCTCACCAGCGCGCAGAAGAAGAGGTTCACGTCCGCGCTGCTGGAACTCAAGCGCAACGGCACCTACGACGAGTTCGTGCGCACCCACGGCACGTACTTCGTGCCCGACCGGGACAGGAAGCTGCGGGTGGGACACATGTCCCCGTCGTTCTTCCCCTGGCACCGCGGCTACCTGCTGGAGTTCGAGAAGCGGCTGCGGGAGCTCGATCCCACGCTCTCCATCCCCTACTGGGACTGGACCGCCGACTCCAGCCCCGTCTCCTCCCTCTGGGCCGAGGACTTCCTCGGCGGCACCGGCCGGGCGGGCGACCTCCAGGTGACGACGGGCCCCTTCGCCTACGAGCGGGGGAACTGGACGATCACGGTCGGCGTCAGCGAGGCCCCGTTCCTCACGCGCAACCTGGGGCGGCCGGGCAATCCGATCTCCCTGCCGACCGCCGCCGAACTCCAGTGGGCGATCGACGACCCCGTCTACGACTCCGCGCCCTGGAACTCCACCACCGAGGGCGGCGGTTTCCGCAACAAGCTGGAGGGCTGGGCGGCGCCCAAGAGCGAGCGCTGGCGCAACCACAACAAGGTCCACCAGTGGATCGGCGGCCACATGACGGGCGCCACCTCGCCCAACGACCCCGCGTTCTGGCTGCACCACGCCTTCGTGGACCTGGTCTGGGACCGCTGGCAGCAGCGCCACCCCGGCTCCGGCTACCTGCCGGCCGCCCCCCTGGAGCTCGGCGACCTCCAGCGCGGCCGGGTGATCTCCCTGGACGAGCCGATGCCCCCGTGGGACCTCACCCCCCGGGACATGCTCGGCCATGCCGGGATCTACCGCTACGAGTGACCGCGCCGCCCCTCCGGGGGCGGGCCCGCGCACGGGAAGGGCCCCCGCCGTACGGCGGGGGCCCTTCAGCCGGTCGGGAGCCGACAGCGGTCAGCCGCCGTAGCTGCCGCCCTCGGTGTGGTGGCCGCCGCCGCCGGAGGCGTTGACGCAGGTGTTGCCGAAGGCCGGGTTCAGCAGGGCGATCACGTTGACGGTGTTGCCGCACACGTTGACCGGGATGTGAACCGGAACCTGGACCACGTTGCCCGACAGGACACCGGGGGAGCCGACCGCCGCACCGTGCGCTCCGGCATCGGCGACGGCCAGACCGGCGCCGGCGGCCATGGTGCTACCGGCGACAGCGGTGATGGCGAATGCCTTCGCGATACGCGACATCAAGATCTCCTCGTGAGATGTGGGCGCCGCATCCTCTGCGGCATTTGACATGGCATACAACGCGGTGGGGCCCGAGTGGTCACGGCCCCTACGCCTACCCGGGGACGGAAAAACGGACGGAGGCGAAGGAGGGCCGGACCTGGGCGACCGCGTCGGGCCGCATGACCGCCACCACCGGTCCCCGGCAGTGCGCTTCGCGGTACAGGGAGGCGGTCAGCCCCGTGTGGTTCGTGACCGCGCGGCCGCCGCCGCCCTCCGCCTCCACACAGCCCTTCGGGGCGGCCACGCCGTGGACGCGGTCGTCCGGGCCGACGTACTGGAATCCGGGGCCGGCGGCCTGTGCCGGGACGGCCGCCGCGGACAGCAGGGCGCTCAGCGCCAGGACGGCCGCGGCGGGGGTGATGAGGTTCGCTCGCATGCCGGTCCAACCCGGCGCGCCGGGGACCCGGTCACTCCTTGTCACCCTTCGGGCGGGTGTGCGACCGTTCTCGCAACGCCCGGAAGCGGAACCGGGCCGGAGCGAGGCCCGGGGCGCGGACCGGGCCGGCCGAGGAGAGCGCGCATGAGCACAGCGGGCGGCGTCCACCGGCCCCGGGCGGCCACCGGGCAGGGTGTCGTGGAGGGTCGCTGGGAGGCCGGCGGCACCGCCGTCTTCCGGGGCGTCCCGTACGCCGCCCCGCCCACCGGCGCCCTGCGCTTCGCCGCCCCGAGGCCCCCGGAGGCCTGGGACGGGGTGCGTGACGCCGGGACGTTCGGGCCGACCGCCCCCAAGGTGCCCTACCCGCCCGCCTTCGCCGCTCTCCTGCCCGACCCGGAGATCCCCGGCGAGGACTGCCTCACCCTCAACGTCTGGACCCCGGATCCGTCCCCCGGGGCCCGGCTGCCGGTGATGGTCTGGATCCACGGCGGCGCCCACACCCGGGGGTCGTCCGCCGTCCCCGTCTACGACGGCTCCGCCTTCGCCCGCGACGGGGTCGTGCTCGTCTCGGCCAACTTCCGGCTCGGTGTGCTCGGCTACGGGCTCTTCCCCGACGCCCCCGCCAACCGGGGCCTCCTCGACCAGATCGCCGCCCTGGAATGGGTCCGGGACAACGTCGCGGCCTTTGGCGGCGACCCCGGCCGCGTCACCGTCTTCGGCGAGTCGGCCGGCGCCATCAGCATCGGCGCCCTGCTCGCCGCCCCCCGCGCCGCCGGCCTCTTCGCCCGGGCCGTCCTGCAGAGCGGGGCCCCCGAGGCGCTGCCGCGCGACCAGGTCCGCACCATGGTCCGGCGGATGGCCGCCCGGCTGAGGGTGCCCGCCACCGCGAGGGCCTTCGCGGAGGTGGACCTGCCCGCGCTGCTCCGCGCCCAGGAGGCCGCGATGCGCCGCTCCTCCCCGGTGCTCGGAGGCCCGGCCTTCGGGCTGGTCACCGATCCGGACACGCTCCCCGTCGACCCCCTGGAGGCCGCCGAGGCCTCGGACCTGCCGCTGCTGATGGGCTGGACCGCCCAGGAGCACCGGCTGTGGCTCGCACCGACCGGCGGGGCGCGGCTGCTGGACCGGCTCGGCCCGGTGGCGGTCGCGTACGGCCGGCTGCGCGGCGCCAAGGACCGGGCCGCCGTCCGGGCGCTGCGCGCCGCGCTGCCGGAGCTCTCCCCGGCCGATCTCGCCGGGCACCTGGTCACCGACCGGCTGCTGCGCGACCCCCTGCGCCGGATCGCCCGGGCCCGGCGGGCGGCCCCGAGCCACCTCTACGAGTTCCGCTGGCCCAGCGGCGTACCGGGGCTCGGCGCCTGCCACGCGCTGGAGCTGGGCTTCGTCTTCGACACCCTCGGCCTGCCCGAGTCCGCCTGGCTGGCCGGCCCGGACGCCCCGCAGGCCCTCGCCGACGAGATGCACGCGGCCTGGGTCGGCTTCGCCACCACCGGAGACCCCGGCTGGGCGCCCTGGGACGGCAACGGCCCGCCGAAGGTGTTCGACGGGCCGGAGCCGGAGGCAGTGCGCGCGGAGGCTGTTACTCCACTGGTCCTTCCATGACCTTGCTGATGAACTGGATCGGTCCTTCACCCATGTTCGGCACGTAGGTCTTGGCGTTGTGCTGGCCGCCCGGGATCACCCGGAGGCTGGTGTGGATGGGGCCCTTGGTATAGGTGGCGACGAACTTCTGCACGTCCGGGAGCGTCTTCTTGTTGCTCTCGTTGTCGCCGACCTGGAAGGCCAGGTAGACGTCCGGGCCCTTCTTGTCGATGAGCTGCTTGGCGAGCAGCTCCGGGTTGTTCTCGGCCTTCTCCTTGTCGTGGCCTGCCCACAGGGGGGAGTCCGGGACGATGTCCGGTCCGGAGCAGATCGCGGCCTTGAACTTCTCGGGGTACTTCAGCACGGCCTTGAGGCTTGCGAAGCCGCCGGTGGAGGAGCCCATGTAGGCCCATCCGTCACGCGACTTGACGGTGCGGAAGTTCTCCTTCATCAGGTTCGGGACGTCCTCGGTCAGCCAGGTGCCCATCTTCGGCTGGTCGGGGATGTCGGAACCGTCCCAGTAGATGGCCTTGGGCTCGTCCGGCTGCGGGTTGAGCACCGGCATGGCGAGGATGAAGGGCTTGCTCTTGCCCTCCTCGTACCACTTGCTGATGCTGGACTGGAGCTTGAGGTCCGTGCCCATCCAGTAGTTGACGGGGTAGCCGGCGCCGCCGGGCAGGGCGATCAGGACCGGGAAGCCGCTCTTGGCGAACTTGGGGTCGTTGTACTCCTTCGGAGCCCAGACCCACACCTTGCCCTTGAAGCCGGACTTCTTGCCGTCCAGCTCGGTGACCGCCACCTTGGTGCCGTCCGACAGGGTCGAGGCGTTCTTGAACTGGGCCGTCGGGTTCGTCGGCATCAGCGCCTTGGAGTTCGGCGCCTGCTTCGCCCCGTCCGCCCCGCCGCCCTGGGGCTTGCCGAAGGAGACGGCCTCGCCCTTGTCGGTGAACGGCGGTATCTCGAAGTACGCCATCACGCCGGCGCCGATGCCGGCGAGGGCCAGCACCGTGACGCCCGCGATGATCCACTTCTTCGCCTTGGACTTGCGGCGCGGCGGCTCCTCCTCGTAGGGAGGCTCGTAACGGTCGTACTGCTGCTGGTCGTAGCGCTGCTGCTCGTACTGCTGCTGCTCGAACCGGGGCTGCTGCTGGGTCGGCGCCTCGTACCCGTACCGGTCCTGGCCGTACGGGGGCCGGCCGCCCTGCTGCGGGCCGCCGTATCCGGGGTGGCCCTGCGGCTGTCCGCCCTGCGGGGGCCCGGCGTAGGGCGGCTGCGGGCGGCCGCCGCCCTGGGGCGCGTACGGCGGCCGGCCCTGCTGCTGGCCGTAGGGCGGGCGCGGCGGCGGGTTCTGACCTTCCGGCCTGTACGGCGGCTGGTACTGGCCGTCGGGTGAGTACGACATGTGCGGTGGCTCTCCGGCTGTTGCTGGCCCCGTCGCGGGGAGGACTGCTTCCGTTCGAATGATGAACGATAGTGCCTCGGGGTTCCCTATTTTTCCTTTTCTTGACGGTCCAAGGGGTAGGGCATTGCCCGGCCCCCGGAAGGCGCGCGGAGTTCCCCTGCTGTTACCCGACTGTCCCTGGCCCATGCACATGCCCCTGGGTATGGTGCGTCCGCGCCGCCGCCCCCCATACCCCATGTGCCCGGAGGTACGTTCCGTGTTTGGCATGACCATTTCACGGCTTCGCCGCAAGACCGCCCTCACCACCGCCTTCGGCGTCACCGCCGCCGGCGCCGCCCTCTGGGCGGGCCTCGGGACCGCCCAGCCCGCGCACGCCGCCGGCCTGCCCGCCCCCGACCACACCGTCGTCGTGGTCTTCGAGAACCACGCCTACAACCAGGTGATCGGCAGCTCCAGCGCTCCCTACATCAACTCCCTGAAGGCCGGGGGCGCCAACCTCACCCAGTCCTACGGCATCACCCACCCCAGCCAGCCCAACTACATGCAGCTCTTCTCGGGCTCCAACCAGGGCGTCACGGACGACAGCTGTTACACCCCCGGCTTCAGCTCCGCCCCCAACCTGGCCTCCGAGCTGATAGCCGCCGGCAAGAGCTGGGGCAGCTACAACGAGACCCTCCCCAGCCAGGGCTCCACCACCTGCTCCAGCGGCAAGTACGCCCGCAAGCACAACCCCTGGTTCGCCTTCTCCAACGTGCCCACCGGCACCGCGAAGACGATGACCCAGTTCCCGACGGACTTCACCACCCTGCCCCGGGTGTCCTTCGTCGTCCCGAACCTCTGCAGCGACATGCACGACTGCTCCGTCGGCACCGGCGACACCTGGCTGAAGAACAACCTCAAGGCCTACGCGGACTGGGCCAAGACCCACAACAGCCTGCTCGTCGTCACCTTCGACGAGGACAACCGGCTCGCCGGCAACCAGATCCCGACCGTGCTCTACGGCCAGCCCGTGACCCCGGGATCCAGCTCGGCCACCACCTACAACCACTACGACATGCTGCGGACCCTGGAGGGCCTGGCCGGGCTGACCACCCACGCCGGGAACGCCGCCACCGCCAAGGACATCACGGGGATCTGGGCTTCCTGACCATGTACGTCGCGGACAGTCGCGGTACCCCCGCGCCCGCCGTGGCCCCCGAGACGCCGGCCGCCGCCCCCCGCCCCCCCCCCGGGGGGGGGGGCGCCCGCCCCCCCCCCGCCCACGACATGGCCGGCATGTCCCCGACGGGCATGCTGGCCGCCCACCTGCTCGCCGCCGTCCTGTGCGGCCTCTGGC